>NZ_JBFFMS010000035.1:0-31324 GCF_041554015.1 Psychrobacter sp.
GATGGGTTTGAGGTGATGGTTTATACCTCAGACGACCCTATCGTCGCTCAAGAATTAGAGAGCATGGGCTGCGTGGCGATTATGCCACTTGGTAGCCTGATTGGCTCTGGTCTTGGTTTGCTCAATCGTCATACGCTAAGCTTGATTATTGAAAATGCCAAAGTACCGGTATTGGTTGATGCGGGTGTCGGTACGGCTTCTGATGCTGCGATTGCTATGGAGCTTGGCTGTGATGGCGTACTGATGAACTCAGCGATTGCCAATGCGCAAAACCCCGTTATGATGGCTCATGCCATGAAGCATGCAGTCTGGGCAGGTCGTCAGGCTTTCTTGGCAGGTCGTATGCCCATGCGCAAAATGGCGGCTGCCAGCTCACCGCAAACCGGGTACTTTTTTCAATAGCTTGTAAATTTTATGACATTGATTCAATCTAAAAGCAGTTAGTAAAAAGTCCGCTGTAAAATAATAAAAATAGAAGTAACCCTTACTCACCTTATCATCATAAAAGGATTTATTATGCGGCTTCTCACAGCAGTCGACCAGTTGTTTTTACTTCTTGAGTCGCGTAAACAGCCCATGCATGTTGGAGGTCTATTCCTATTTGAGTTGCCAGAGAACTCAGATAGCGATTTTGTGTGCCAACTGGTTAAACAGATGCAAGATTCTGATGTGCCGCCCACCTTTCCTTTTAATCAAGTGCTTGAGCATTTGGTATTTTGGAAAAAGGACAAACATTTTGATGTTGAACATCACTTGCATCATGTTGCTCTACCAAAGCCTGCACGGGTTCGCGAACTATTGATGTATGTGTCAAGAGAGCATGGTCGGCTGCTGGATCGTGCTATGCCGCTGTGGGAGTGTCACGTTATCGAAGGTATTCAACCAGAAAGTGACGGCAGCCCCGAGCGTTTTGCCCTATATTTCAAGATTCATCATTCGTTGGTCGATGGTATCGCTGCCATGCGCCTGGTCAAAAAATCCTTATCACAAACGCCCAATGAGCCGGTAACGCTACCGATTTGGTCATTAATGGCACGCCATCGCAATCAACTCGATGCCATTTTACCCAAAGAGCGCTCGGCATTACGCATTATTAAAGAGCAAATATCTACCATTAGACCTGTGTTTACCGAACTGCTGGATAATTTAAAACATTATGGCGATGACAGTTATGTCGGCACCTTTGATGCACCAATGAGTGTGCTGAATAAACGCATCTCAGCATCACGGCGTATAGCTGCACAGTCTTATGATATACATCGCTTTAACGATATTGCTGAGCGGCTACATATCAGCAAAAATGATGTGGTGCTGGCGGTATGCGCAGGAGCCATTCGTCGTTATCTCATAGCCATGGATGCCTTGCCTAGCAAACCACTTATTGCTTTTGTACCGATGTCGCTACGGACAGATGACAGCGTATCAGGCAATCAATTATCTTTTGTACTGGCCAATCTGGGCACGCATTTAGATGATCCTTTGAGCCGCATCAAACTGATTCACAACAGTATGAATAACGGCAAACGCCGCTTTCGACGCATGAATCAAGCTCAGGTAATTAATTACAGTGTGATTGCCTATGCCTGGCAAGGGATCAACTTAGCGACCAGTTTATTTCCCAAAAAGCAGGCGTTTAATCTGATTATCTCTAATGTACCTGGTTCTGAAAAGCCGCTATATTGGAATGGTGCGCGTTTGCAATCGCTGTATCCTGCGTCCATTGTGTTCAATGGTCAAGCAATGAATATTACCCTGGCAAGCTATCTAGATAAGATCGAATTTGGGATTACGGCTTGTAGTAAAGCATTACCGCATGTGCAAGAAATGCTGACCCTTATCGAAGAAGAGTTACAGCTGTTAGAAACCACCAGTAAAGAACTTAAGTTTCAAGGCATTACAGTTGAAGATAAAGGCGGCTATAAAAAAGGTAAACATAAAATAAAAAAGCTGGCGCCATAACGGCACCAGCTTTTTAGTATTCAGTTGTCTTAATCATGACACGTAAATGGCACTTAAAATGCGTCACCCCATGATGGGACAACCACTTGCATCAATGGCTTGAGCAGTTTTACATTACAAGCAAAGATAGAGCCTGACGTCATCGAGTTGTGAGCGCCTGTATGATCAACGACCACGCCACGTGCTTCAGTAACAATCAGCTCACCTGCGGCGATATCCCAAGGCTTGATCGACATCTCAAAATAGCCATCAAAACGACCAGCAGCCACATAACATAAATCAAGGGCAGCTGAGCCTAAACGACGAACTTGACCGCCTGCTTCTGAGATTTTTTGTAGGCTTTCATAATGCTGCTTGGCATATGAGATGACTTCGCCATTGCGTTTACGCTCAAGCGGATGACCGGTAGTAAATAAGCCACCGTCAATGGTTTTGCGCTCGCTCACTTGCATGCGGCGATTGTTCAAGCGCGCGCCTTTACCACGGCTTGCAGAGAACATCTCATCACGAACAGGATCATAGATCACACCATGCTGAGTCACGCCTTTATGCTGTACAGCGATAGATACACAGAACTGCGGTACGCCATGGACAAAGTTTTTGGTGCCATCTAAGGGATCGATAATCCAGCACCAATCTGCATCTTCACCGCGACCTTCTTGCATACCAAACTCTTCACCCAAATACGAGTGATTTGGATAGCTGGCTTTTAGCGTCTCAATCGTCAGCTCTTCGCTAAAGCGATCAATACGAGTAACAAGACCATCTAGTCCTTTTGACTCGATATCTAGCTCAATTTTATGACGGTTTTGATGCGCGTACAAAATCTCTTTACCGACTTTTTCAGCAGCACGCGCTGCGATGACGACCATGGGTTCCATAGAATAACCTACTTGTTTGATAAATGAATATGACTAGATAACTATTAATTAATGGATAAGCAACTATCAATAGATGCTTGTTAATAAAGAAAGTATATAAAGTAAGGGCTACTGATAGCACCGACACTACCTAATAAAATCAATGAAAAATAAAGCCACATAGCAAACCACAATATATGGTTGCTATTGGTCGCACCGCTCAAGTTGTCAAATAGTTCACACCTGCGGCAAGCAGGCGATATGTTGGCACAAAAATATAGGCTTTCTTTTTTACCCAGCTATTTTATCAACTTTTTGCCAACTAGGGTTATTTATTATTTTTAAAATGTAGCAGACAGCGGCTGCCTCGTTTTTCAAACGTTGAAATAAATATCCTAAGATAGCAACCGCTGTAGTTGACTGACCACACCTGCCACGTCTAAACCACAATCTGCCAGCTGCTCTGCTTGAGAGCCGTGCGCCACAAAGCGATCAGGAATACCGATGTTGCAGATCGCTGGACGATGGGCTTTAAAGGCAGCCGACTCATTTAATAAATATTCATTGACCGCACTACCCGCGCCGCCCATGATCATATGCTCTTCTAGCGTTGCGATATGAGTGATACCTTGCTCAAGTAAGGTTTCAAGCAAGTTGGTATCTAAAGGTTTCACCCAGCGCATATTGACCACCTGCAGCTGACAGTTTGCTGTCAATTCCGACTGATTCGTCATAAATTCTGCCGTTTGCTGAGCGGTCTCGACCATAGTACCGAATGCCAATAATGCCAATTTTTTGGGCGCATTGTCTGCCCCAAATACCGACTCTATAACGGCTTTACCGATCTCATAAGTTTGAGCGGGCTGTGTAATAGCAGCACCAGTACCAACACCGCGCGGATAGCGCACTGCGGTACAGCCTTGATGTTCGTAACAAGTATTGAGCAGATGATAGCATTCGTTTTCATTTTTTGGTGCGGCAATCAGCATATTGGGCACGCAGCGTAAAAAAGCAAAATCAAATACGCCCGCATGGGTTGCGCCATCTTCACCAACTAGGCCAGCGCGATCAATAGCAAACATCACATCTAGATTTTGCAACGCCACATCATGTATCAGCTGATCATAGCCGCGCTGTAAAAACGTTGAATAAATCGCCACAATCGGCTTCACGCCTTGGGTTGCCATACCAGCCGCTAGCGTCACAGCGTGTTGCTCAGCAATCGCCACATCAAAGAAGCGCTCTGGGAATTGACGAGCAAACTCAATCATCCCCGAGCCTTCTTCCATCGCCGGAGTGATAGCGAGCAGCTTATTGTCCTTTTGCGCTTTATCACATAAAAACTGCCCAAATACTTGTGAGTACTTTAAAGAAGCCTTAGCGGCTATGTTCTCAGTTTTGGGTTCGCTGTCTTCAGTAGGTAAGCTACTAATAGCGTGATAGCCGACTGGATCTAGTTCAGCGGGCGCAAAGCCTTTACCTTTAGTGGTATAAATATGAATTAAAACTGGGCCTTTAACCTGCTTAGCACGCGACAAGACGCGCAGCAGCTCAGGAATACTATGACCATCAAACGGACCAAAGTAAGTAAAACCAATCGCCTTAAATAGATTGTCTTCTAGCTGCGGTACTTCACGCTGCTCTTTGTGGCGCTTACGTCGATCAAAAGCCTGCATATCAGGACGCTGACATAAGATTGGCTCGCCTGCATCAGAAATATCGACCTGATACCCCGACTCCCACAGCATCGCCAAATGCCGCGAGAATCCACCAATCGAGCAGGATATCGACATATCATTGTCATTTAGAATTACCATCAAATCAGCGTCTTGTTGCACCGCGTCATTCATTGCTTCAAACGCCATGCCACCTGTCATCGCCCCATCACCGATAATACAAGCAACCGTTTGCACGCGCCCTTGAGAACGTAGCGCTAAACTCATGCCCAAACCGGCGGATATAGACGTTGAAGAGTGTCCAACACCAAAGGTATCGTAGACAGATTCAGCCCGTTCTGGAAAAGCGGTTAAGCCCGCTTTAGAGCGAATAGTTCCCAACTGCTCACGGCGACCCGTCAGTACTTTAT
Source organism: Psychrobacter sp. (assembly GCF_041554015.1). GTDB lineage: Bacteria > Pseudomonadota > Gammaproteobacteria > Pseudomonadales > Moraxellaceae > Psychrobacter. The sequence goes on from NZ_JBFFMS010000035.1 coordinate 4,906, forward strand.
GGGCATACGCTTGATGGCCCACATCCCAAACGATCTGATCGTGCGGGGTGTCCAGCAAATGATGCAGCACAATCGTCAATTCAATCACGCCCAAATTGGCACCGAAATGACCACCGCTTTGACCGGCTGAATACAAGACAAACAGCCTCAGCTCATCCGCTAATGTAATCAGATCAGCACGGCTAAAAGCTTTGAGATCAGCAGGGCTGTCGACTCTATCGAGTAAGGGTGTATGTGGGCGCTCACGTGGGATTACTGCATACGTCTGTTGCAGGTTTGATAGCGGCACAGCAGAATCAACAGCTGACGCAGATAATGACTGAGACTGTGGGGAATGAGGTGACTGCTGCATAAAACGTACGATACCTACCAATCTGCTGACCAGATGCTACCTTAGACAAGGTTTAGCAATGGTCTAAGTGGCGTTAATAATAGTGATGTCATCATCCATGTGATTGATCATGCAGTTAATGACATCGACTATACAATTAGTGATACAGCTTTTATCGCTGCAAGTAACCCAAAACATGCTATCTCATACCAGACAATAACGTGCAATTATAAGCCTAAAGACCGCTTGCACAGCTGTCTTAAAGATTATAACAATGGCTATTATGCCTTATTATTTTGCATCCATATCGGACGTTAGTGACGACATAGTAATGTAAGGGCAAAGACTTGTCACTGTATCCGTCAAAATAGTATGGCATAATAGCATTTATTTTTAATTGTCGCTTTAATCATCGTGCGCCGTCTGTGAACTTTGTGTGTTTTTATAATTTGTGTGTTTTATGATAAATCTAATGATCATACTATTATTTTACCCACTTGCTACCTTACAATAACTTAGCAATTCTTATAAAGCCATGTCAGACAGTTAGCGCCACGATGATCAGCTTATGCAGGGCATTAATGTCATATCAATTTATTACTAGCGCCAAATTGCCTACTCGTCACGGCGAGTTTGATATTCATATCTTTGAAAACGATGAGGGTCAAGAGCATGTGATGCTGACGGTGGGTCTGCCTGTGGTAGATCAAACGGATATTGCTGACAGCTTGCGCGCGCCTGATGCTCTTTTAGAGCAACAAGATGCTACTTTAGCAGAACGCCCTGTCCCTCTGATACGTATCCACTCTGAGTGTTTGACCGGCGATGCTTTTAGCTCCTTAAAATGTGATTGCGGACCACAGCTCAATACCGCTATGCAGGCGATACAAGAAACTGGCTGCGGGGCAATTTTGTATCTGCGTCAAGAAGGGCGCGGCATCGGTCTGACCAATAAAATTCGCGCTTATGCCCTGCAAGATCAAGGTCACGACACCTTGGATGCCAATCTTATGTTAGGGCTACCGGCTGATGCGCGTATCTATGATATGTGCGGAGCCATGCTTGCCCATGTCGGCGTAGATGCGGTGCGCCTTATCACCAACAATCCTAATAAAGTTGCCTACCTAACCGAACATGGTATCGATGTCGTTGAGCGCGTGCCCTTACTTGTTGGGGTGAATGATATGAATGCTGAGTATCTTGCGACCAAGCGCGACCGGATGGGGCATCTACTAGACACAGATTTTAATACCTCCTTACACCTTAATAAATAGCAAATAATCAGATATTTTATGAGTATCCCAAAGATAGATAACAATATCAAAGTGTCAGCGACCGATGCGACAATGCCAAGTCATCATGACATTATGCGTGTGCGTGAATTTTTAGTCGACTTGCAAGCGCGTATCTGCCAAGCATTAGAAGCTCAAGAGCAGGATGGCTGCAATGATACACAAAAAGCCGCTACCTTTGTTCCTGATGATTGGGAACGCCCTGAAGGCGGCGGTGGTCGCTCATGTGTGTTAGCAGATGGTCAGGTGATAGAAAAAGCCGGCGTGATGTTTAGTCATATACACGTCCAAAACCTGCCTGCCTCAGCTACGGCGCGTCATCCTGACATAGCTGGTCGCAAAGCACAGGCGATGGGTGTATCTCTTGTTGTACACCCCAAAAACCCTCACGTTCCCACTAGTCATGCCAATGTGCGCTTATTTATTGCTGAAGCAGAAGGCAAAGACCCTATTTGGTGGTTTGGGGGCGGTTTTGACTTAACGCCATTTTATCCTGTGCTTGCTGACTGCGTGCATTGGCATCAAGTCTGTCATGACCTCTGCGCGCCTTTTGGCGACAACATTTATCCCGATTTTAAGCAGTGGTGCGATGAGTATTTCCACTTGCGTCATCGTGATGAGCAGCGCGGTATTGGCGGCTTGTTTTATGATGACGTCAATACTGAAAGTCGCGGCTGGGATTTTGAAACCTGTTTTAAGCTCATGCAAGCGGTTGGTAATGGCTACCTTGAAGGTATCCTACCTATTTTTGAGCAGCGTAAAAATGCGCCTTATACCGAAGCAGAGCGTGAATTTCAGCTGTATCGCCGTGGCCGCTATGTTGAATACAACCTTGTCTATGACCGCGGTACTCTCTTCGGTCTACAAAGTAATGGGCGTATCGAATCTATCTTAGTCAGTATGCCGCCGCTTGCTAGCTGGCACTATCGCTTTGAGCCAGCTCAGGGTACGCCTGAATTCGAATTGACTGACTTTTATCTAAAACCACGTGATTGGTTGACTTTATAGTCTCAATTGGCATAATAACTCAGTAATATCTATAAATTTTGATAGAAAACATTTTATTGTTAAAAAAGGTCAGTCAAACAAACTGACCTTTTTTATTTTAAATAAACCCCTCTTTTAAATAAACAATATTTTCTAGAAGAGCACTTTATAAATTTATAGCAATGACTGTTTGATACTTATTTTCCTATCTATTACCCCTATTTTACAAAAACTCACGGTTTCGCCCTATGCTACTCAAGGCTGTTGTTGTTTAATATAGGCTAGTCAGTATTTTAGAAAGCTAATACTTTAGAGAGCCCACAAATAAGACATATTAAAAATATCAAATAATATTTATTTTAATAGTAGCCAATTAATCAGGTGACGAGCATATTGATGCGCCGCCACCTTTTTATTAGCCACATAAAAAGGAGCACGACTTATGACTCAGGTAACGAATCAAAAATCATTAAAATCTATTTTTGCTATGACTTTGATGGCAGCAACTTTAGGGTTAGCTGCTTGTAGTACGCCGGTGGACCCTGATGTTAAAGCCCGTCAGGACATCATGAAAAACTATGGTGATGCGATGAAGGTAATGGGCGGTATGGCAAAAGAGCCGGACACCTTTGATGCGGCAGTGTTTAAAGAGCAGGCAGCATTTTTAGCAGAAGAGTCAAAAAATCCTTGGAGCCATTTTAATAATAAAGATGCCGCTGGTAATGCCAAAGAAACAGTTTGGTCCAATGTTGATGGTTTTAAAGCAGAAGCGGATAATTTCCAAAAGGTCACGGCAGAGCTAAACGCTGCTGCACAAACCGCCACTAGCATTGACGATGTGATGCCCGCTTTTGCACCTGTAGGTGACAGCTGCAAATCATGCCATACAGATTTTCAAGTCAAAAAAGACTGAGTCATAATCCTTTAGCCATAAAAAAGCCACCTTATCATGTAATAAGGTGGCTTTTTTAGTCACTGAGCTGATGAACCCGTTAATTCATCAAGCTGTTCATTCATCGAATTGTTAAGCCATCAAATCCGCTTGTACGATTTCAATCCAATAGCCGTCGACGTCTTTGATAAAGACAATATTTTTCATACTGCCTTCATCTGGGCGTTTTTTGAATTCGACATTGTTTTTATCAAACCAAGCAACCGCTGCATTTAAATCGGGCACGCTAAAACAGATATGTCCAAACCCTTGCGGCTCTTGGTTGCCATCATGATAGCTGAAGTCCGCTTTGGTCTCAGTGCCATAGTTGTGAGTCAACTCCAAAATACCACGTTGACGGAAAGCAAAAATCTCTAAATCATTGCCCGATGGCAAGTTTTCACGCTCGCTCTCGGTAAGCTTGGCTAAAAAATATAAATCAAAGCCCATCGCTGGAAATTTTTTGACCGCCAGTAACGTCATACCCAACACACCGGTGTAAAACGCCAAGGATGTTGCAGGGTCTTTGACACGTAGCATCGTATGGTTAAAAGTATAGCCTGTAGTCTGTGCTGAGATAGGCTGCACGCCCTCAACCTTTACGCTGCTATCAGGTTGCTCTTGCACTGAATGATCATCATTAAAAGTATCTGTATTACTCATGGTTACTCCTATATGTAAATATTCTAAATCGCGACTGTCATCAATCTTACGATCAGTCTGTCTAGGATACTCTTTAAGTATCCTAAAATTCAGTAGCTTAAAATTAACTAGCCTAAAATCAGGCATCCAAAAACTGTACTTTGCCGGTCTCCAAGTCATATTCAGCACCAACGATCAATAGCTGACCACTACGGGTTAAGTCCTCTAACGCACGCGAGCCGTGTTTTAATTGGCTGACTGACATACGGACATTGGCGCTGATAGAGCGATCAACCAACTCGTCTGCATCCACATCTTGACCGTTGGCGGTTGCAAGTTCATGCAAGTTATAGACACTTGGGCGGATGCGGTCGACGATAGATTGTAGGTTTGGCGAGTAGTTTTGCTCAGGATTGATCAGCGCTTCAACGCAGGCAGTAACTGCACCGCACTGTGAATGACCAAGGACCACGACCAGTTTGGTATTAAACTTCTCGGCCGCAAATTCTACCGACCCAATTTGTGATGGGGCAACCACATTGCCTGCCACGCGTATAACAAATAAATCACCCAAACCTTGATCAAAGACGATCTCAACGGGCACCCGTGCGTCCGAGCAACCCAAAATAATCGCTAAAGGGTCTTGATCCTTGATTAATTCTGGACGCCTTTGCATACAGGGATCGGCGTTGGTCAAGCTGTCGACATAGCGTATATTGCCTTGTTTAAGAAGCTCCAGTGCTTCTTGACCTGTTTTAGGGCGTGTATCGTTAGGCATAAAAAATCCTTGATAATTTAACTGGTTAACATAATAAATCGCTCTATAACCATCCTGTCATAGAGTCTAGGTCTTCGATATCGGTTGGCGCTTTGGGCAAACCTTACTTAAATCTTTACGTCTGCAAATCATTTTATATTTGTCATCCGTAGTTCAATTGTATAGGAATATAGTCAAAACAATGATAAAAATTATTTAATTTAAGGGCGCTTATTGAGTCTATTTAAGACAGTATAAAGTCATCTTTAATCATCATTGTCTTTAATCCCCAATTCAAAAACACGATAACGTGCAATCAACCAATAACGAACTTGCGCTAACTTGTCGCGAAGGTTTGTTATAATAGCCTGCGACCAGCCGCCGTTTAAACTCATGGCTTTGACATAGCAAGCCATCGTATTTAACACATACAGCATTTAGACTAACACTGATATTTTAGTATTTATGTCGGTAATTTAGGAACTCTTATGACCGAATCACATTTATCTACGCCTACTGCTTCTGCATTGTCGAACGCTGATAATGTGTTGCTGCAACTGACAGGTCTAAAAAAAACCTATGACCATACCGAGGTGCTGACAGACATCAATCTTGATATCAAGCATGGTGAATTTATTACTTTGCTTGGTCCATCAGGCTGTGGAAAAACCACTTTACTGCGACTAATTGCCGGGTTTGAGCAGCCAAATGCTGGGGCGATTTATCTCGATGGCGTACAGATGGCAGGCTTGTCCGCTGATAAGCGGCCGGTCAATACCGTGTTTCAGCAATATGCGCTATTCCCCCATATGACAGTGGCGCAAAACGTCGCTTATGGACTTAAACTCAAAAAAGTTCCGAAAGCTGAGATTCAAACGCGAGTACGTGAGATGCTGGCGATGGTGCAACTTGAGCACCTTGCCAATCGCAAACCACAGGATTTATCTGGCGGTCAGCAGCAGCGGGTGGCGATTGCACGAGCGGTGATCAATCGTCCTAAATTACTGTTACTTGATGAGCCATTATCAGCGCTCGACCATAAACTGCGTTTGCAAATGCAATCAGAGCTGAAACGTCTGCAACGGGAGCTTGGTATTACTTTTGTCTTTGTGACCCACGATCAAGAAGAAGCGCTGTCGATGTCAGACCGTATTGCGGTGATGAAAGACGGCAAGTTTCAGCAAATTGGTACGCCGATTGAGATTTATGAAACTCCTGCCAATTTATTTACGGCAAAATTCATCGGTGAGACCAATTTATTTAAGGCAGAAGTCAAAGGCGTGTATCCTGAGCAGCCTGATCGTGATGGTCGCGTGACCAATGGGCGGATTGAGGTCGAAGTCTGCGAAGCACAAGCGCAAGAGGGTCCGACCACGTTGCGTAATCTGCGCCGCCCTGACTTTGCTAATGACGTGCAAGTTGGCGATATCGTCAATTTATTGCTACGACCAGAAGATTTGCGTATTTATGATCCCAATGATAAAGAGCATGGCGGCTTACTGGGGCAGGTAATTGAAAGTAACTATAAAGGCAGTACCTTAGATTCAATTATTGAGCTGAATAACGGACATATTATTAAAGCCTCAGAGTTTTTTGATGAAGACGACCCAAGCTTTGACTATAAGCTTAATGAGGGTGTCAAAGTATCGTGGGTCGATGGCTGGGAATGGGTATTGCCAGAAGAAGATATGCTTGATAGCGATAGAGATAATGGCTTGAATAATGGCATTGGCAAGTTAGCTGCCCAAAAGGATATTCACTAATGGCACCTACTGGCACAAGTAATAAAAGTCCTTTTCGTACCGCAACGCTATGGCTGATTTGGGGTTGGCTGCTTATCTTTGCGCTATTGCCAAATATACTGGTAATAGCGGTCAGCTTTTTGACCCGTGACAGCACCGCTTTTATTAGTTTGCCGGTCACTATCGACAGCTACGTGCGCATGATTGACCCGCTTTATTTCGATGTCTTTGTGCATTCATTATGGATGGCTGGCATCACTACCCTCATTTGCTTATTACTTGGTTATCCTTTTGCGTGGTTTGTCTCTCGAGTCAGCAAGCGTTGGCAGCCACTATTGATGCTAATGCTAATACTGCCATTTTGGACCAACTCTTTGGTACGGACTTATGCACTAAAACTATTATTTGCCAGTAATGGTTTGATTAATAAGTCCTTATTAGCAATCGGCATTATCGACGCGCCGATTGATATTTTATATACCCAAGGGGCGGTCATTGCCGGTTTAACCTATTTATTATTTCCTTTTATGGTGCTGCCGCTATATGCAGTATTTAGCGACCTACGCAATGATATGCTGCTTGCCTCGCAAGATTTGGGCGCTTCAAAACCACAGACCTTTTGGCATGTGGTACTCCCTTTGACCACACCGGGGATTATCTCAGGGGTGCTGTTGGTACTACTGCCAGCGATGGGTATGTTCTATGTTGCTGATATTTTGGGCGGCTCACGAAATTTACTGGTTGGTAATATTATTAAAAACCAGTTTTTAGATGCCCGTGATTGGCCATTTGGTGCCGCCGCCAGTGTGCTATTGACCATTGCCATGGCGGTATTATTACTTGCTTATCGCGCCAGTAGCCGCCGTATTGGCAAGACTGATTTTAGCGAGGTGGTTTAATGTCTGGTCACTTATCCGATCGCTCACCTATAAAAACCAAACACGCTAGCAAGCGACCTATCAAGTTATCTAGTATCGGCAGTATCGCTGCTAACGGTTACCTTGGTCTGATTTATATCTTACTTTATTTGCCCATTATCGTCTTGGTGGTGATGTCCTTTAATAAATCAAAAATCGGCTATAACTGGGGCGGTTTTAGTTTAAAGTGGTACGAGTCGCTACTTAACAATCAGGCGATGCTTGATGCTTTTTGGCATTCTATTGTCTTAGGCTTGGTTGCTGCGACAGTATCAACCATCATCGGTACATTAACGGCGCTTGCACTACATCGCTATGACTTTCGCGGTAAAGGTTTATTAAATGGACTGCTATTTGTGCTGATGATGTCGCCTGAGATTGTGCTAGCGATATCGCTATTGGTACTGTTTTTATTAATTGGGCTGCAGCTCGGTTTTGTCTCGCTGCTACTAGCGCATATTACTTTTTGCTTGCCGTTTGTCGTTATTACTGTCTTTGCGCGCTTAAGTAGCTTAGATGAGCGCTTGATGGAAGCGGCGCGCGATTTGGGCGCTAGCGAATCAACGATGGTGCGTACGGTTTTGATTCCAGTCATTTTCCCAGCGGTGATGGCAGGCTGGCTGCTTGCCTTTACCTTATCGCTCGATGATGTGGTGGTATCGACCTTTGTCACCGGCCCCAGCTATGAGATATTGCCGCTACGTATCTATTCTATGGTGCGCGTGGGACTTAAACCTGAGGTCAATGCGATTGGCACAATTTTACTGGTTGCTTCATTAATTTTGGTGGTTATCTCGCAATGGCTGTTGCGTCGGCGCTGATGTTAAATTTTACCTTAGTAACAGATTTAACATCATTAGATAAAAAGCTTTAACGATTTTTTCAGACGCAATTTCTTATTTTTTAACGTAAGTGGTTAGGTTATTTTATGCTAGAGCTCCGTCATCTTAATACACTAACTGCGCTGCGAGCACATGGCTCATTGGCCGCTGCTGCCGATGAGCTGCATGTTACCGCCTCTGCGGTCTCCCATCAGTTAAAAGAGTTAGAGAATTACTACGATATCAGTTTGGTCAACCGGCGCACGCGTCCGCTGACTTTTACGCCAGCGGGTAAAACGGTATTGGCGCTGGCAGACAGTATCATGCCGCAGGTCACGCGCACCAAAGCAAACTTAAAACGCTTAGCCCATGGTCAAGCGGGCAGATTGCGCTTAGCCTCTGAATGTCATAGCTGCTTTGATTGGCTGATGCCGATACTTAATCATTATCGCCGTGAATGGTCAGATGTCGAGCTGGATTTTGCTACTGGTTTTGAGCCTGAGCCACATCATTTGTTGATGGAAAGCGATATCGATTTATTGATTACCACTAGCAACTTACCGATAGAAGGCATCAGCTATCAGCCATTATTTGAGTATGAAAGCCGCCTAGTGCTGTCGCCTACCCACGACTTAGCTGAGCAGACATTTATACGCGCCCAAGACTTAGTCGATGAAACCTTGATTGCCTATCCGGTGGAGGCTAAGCGTCTCGATATCATTGCCAATTTTATGACGCCAGAGCAGGTCAGCTTTAAAAGTATGCGTACCACCGAGCTGACTGCGATGCTTATTCAATTGGTTGCTAGTGAGCGCGGGGTGGCGGCATTACCCGATTGGGTAGTAAGCGAGTATGAGAGAAAAGGTTGGGTGGTTTCGCGCCCGTTAGGGACTGGGGTCTACTGTCAGCTCTATGCGGCAACGCGCACCGCAAGCCAAGATACCGCTTATATGCAAGGGTTCGCCAGTTTATTAGAAGGGATTGTAAAACCTGTCTAGAGATAATTAGCACTAAAAAAAGAGCCCTATTAAAAAATTAATATGGCTCTTTTTTAATATGTCATTTTTATTATAAAACCAACTTAAAGAAGTAAAATCCAAGCGCGGTTGCCAACAATGTCAGCCCTACGTGTAGCCCAATCAGACCTAAGCCCGCCAGCAACCGCCCTTGATGGATAAAGGTAAATACTTCCGCGCTAAAGGTACTAAAAGTTGTCAGCCCGCCCAAAAAACCGGTAATCACAAACAACCTAATATTGGGAGACAAACCGCTGCCCATACGCTCAAACCATACCAATGCTAGCCCTATCAATAGTCCACCTAAGACATTAGCGCCAAGCGTCCCAAGGGGTATCCAGTGGTGCAGCGGATTAAAACGTGCCAGCCAGCCTCGCAGGCAAGCACCAATAGCAGCACCTAGTCCAATCGCAAGCCACTGCATAAGCCATCCTTGAGTAAGATAAAGTTTAATAAACTGGCTATAAGCAACTTGATAGCGCTTATAGCATTTATACAGCAGGTAACTCGGTCATCGGCCAACGTGGTACGCAGCTGACAGCCAAATCATCTGCTTGCCCCGCTTGCAAACGCTCGTAACCTGCATAAGCAATCATCGCCCCATTATCGGTACATAAAGCAGGCGGTGCGTAATGAACGGTTGCATTGATTTTAGCAAGCTCGCGCTCTAATGTCTTACGCAAATGGCTATTGGCACTGACGCCGCCTGCGATGACCAAGCGGCTCATCTCGACTTGTTTAAGGGCTTTGACGCATTTTTTCACCAGCGTATCAACGACGGCATGCTGGAAACTGGCGGCAATATCGGCGCGTACTTGCGGATCATTATCAGAGCCATCTGTGTCCTTGATAAGATTGTGCACGGCCGTTTTCATACCGCTAAAGGAAAAATCTAAACCCCGATGCAGCATTGGGCGCGGTAAATCATAGGCGCTAATGTCACCTGTTTCTGCTAATTTCGCGATATTTGGACCACCAGGGTACGGCAGACTAAGCATTTTCGCAGCTTTATCAAAACACTCACCCGCCGCATCATCAATGGATTCGCCAAGTATTTCGTACTGCCCGATACCGTGGGCGGCAATCAGCAACGTATGACCACCAGAAACCAGTAATGACACAAACGGAAATGCTGGCGGGTTGGCGCCCATCAAAGGGGCTAATAAATGCCCTTCCATATGATGAACGCCAATCGCCGGCACATCCAAGCCATAAGCGAGGCTACGCCCAAATAAGGCTCCCGTCATCAGCGCGCCGATAAGCCCAGGACCTTTGGTATAAGCAATGGCATCAATCTCATCTTTAGTAATGTTGCACTGCTCTAGCAGTTCATTAAATAAAGGCACTAATTTACGAATATGGTCGCGACTGGCAAGCTCGGGCACCACACCGCCATAAAGGGCGTGCAGCTCTATTTGCGAATACAATACTTGCCCTAGCAGACCTTTATTGTCACTATTTATCTGCTCGCTATCAAAAATCGCCAGACCTGTCTCATCGCAAGAGGTTTCTAATCCCAATACTTTCATCTATGTGCCTTTATATTTTGCCTTATAGCGTGAATAAAAAACCGCCACTGTAAGCTTACAATGGCGGTCAGTTTAGCAAATTTCAATCAATACTATTTAACTTGCGGCAGCAACCATATAATCAACAGCCGCATGAACTTGCGCTTCACTGACATCAGCGCTTGCCTGCGCCGGCATTTTATTAAATCCCTTAGCAGAATGCATATGTAGCGTATCGATACCTTTGGCAATACGTGGTGCCCACGCTTCTTTATTACCAAATACTGGTGCGGCTAACAGACCCTTTTCATGGCAAACCTTACACTGCTTCTCATACAATGCAGCACCTGCATCAGCTGCCAATACTTCGGGTTTAGTAGCTTCAGTACTGACCTCTTCTGATTCTACTACTGACACTTCAGCTATTTCTGACTTAGCGACAGGCGCAGCTTCAGTGGACGCTTTTGGCTCTACAATTGGTTCTACAACCGCCGTTTCGGTTTCATTAATCGCCGCAGGTTCAACAGTAGCAGTGCTCTCACCATCGCTACATGCGCTAAGTGTTAGTAGCGCACTAAGAATGAGACCAGACAACGCCGCTTTCACAACTGATTTTTTCTTTATTACAGAGTGCTTAACTGTCATGGCTATCTCCTTATCTATAAATGGTCAATAACACCGCTCATTATTACATACTGCCTTTATCCAAGATTAGTTGGTTGCAGGCTCAGTAGCCACTGCATCTGTCGCAGGCATATCGGTACCATTGCCAGTATCAGCCGTATCGGTAGTCGCTACAGAAGTATCAGCCGTATCAGTGCTTGCGGTTACATCAGTGGCTGCTCCCTCTGCTGTCGCTGCGCCTTCTTCAGTACTTGTTGTGGCATCTGTTGCCGCGTCAGCTGCTGGCGTTGGCGCTGCTGCTGGGAAATCCATCTTTTCTGCTGCAGGGGCATTCGCGCGCGCAATCTCTGCGGCCTCATCAACACGATCGACCGCTAAAATATGACCTGACTCCTCACCTTCTTTTTCACCACTACAAGCACTAACAGCAAAACCAAGCGCGACGATAAATGCGCTGCTTAGCGCCGTATTGAGTACTGACTTTTTCATGCAAACATCCTTAATAAAGTGCCCATACAACGATTGATATTATGCAAATTATCATAGCATAAAATCCATCTAAACCGTTATAGACGGTAGGGGTTTTATTTATACCAATACTATTTGGTCAATAAATAAAGCTATCCATTTTTATAACACCCCTTTAGGTATCGATGACGACCGTCTATTATTGCGGGCAGCGACTTGCAAGTTGATGATAGTGATAGATTAATAAGTAAAAGCCTTTGACTTTACTACTATTTTTTAGTAAAATAAGCGCCCTTGTGCTATTGCGCAGGATTGTCCTAGTTTGAGCTGATGCCAGTAATCTTGAGATATTACGGCTAAATACTACTCTACAGCCAAGCTAATGCCCTTATATCTCATCCTAATCAAGGAGTCTTCATGCCTGCAGTTAAGGTTAAAGAAAACGAACCAGTTGATATCGCTATCCGTCGTTTCAAACGTGCTTGTGAAAAAGCTGGCGTATTGTCAGATGTACGTAAGCGTGAATTTTATGAAAAACCAACGCAAGTACGCAAGCGCAAAAAAGCTGCTGCAGTAAAGCGTTATAAAAAGAAATTACAACGCGAAACTATTCGTACCACTCGTATGTACTAATCGATAAGTCGATTAGCTAAGTACCAGCGCTACACTAACGCCACTGATATCGATTGATATCAGTGGCGTTTTTTATGCTACAATTTTTTATTATTACTGCTGTCATATGCTCATAAGATTTCTATTATATAGCTTATAAGCACTAGCAGATTTTTATATAAACACGTCATCCCTACTTATAAGGAATAATAACAATGAGCGAGCTTAAACAGACATTAACTGACACCATCAAAGTCTCTATGAAGGCGCGTGAGCTTGAGCGTGTCAAAGTACTTCGTAACGTACAAGCGGTTATCAAGCAAATCGAGATCGATCGCCAAATAGAGCTTGATGATGCGCAAGTTTTGGAGATATTACAAAAGCAGCTCAAACAGCGTCATGAATCACTGACTATTTTTACCGAAAACGGTCGCGATGATTTGGCCGCCAAAGAGCAGTTTGAGATTGATATTATCAATGAATATATGCCAAAACAGATGGATGATGCTGAGCTTAGCGCTTTGGTCAACGCAGAAATCGCTGAGCAAGGCGCAACATCAATGCGCGATATGGGTAGCGTGATGGGTATACTAAAGGCAAAAACTGCAGGTCGTGCGGATCCTGCGCTCATCTCAAAGCTGGTTAAAGATGCGCTGCAAGGTTAATCGCTACGTCATATCGATAAAATGAGCGCTGTTTTTATCTTTATAACAGCTAATCATCAAACAACCGCCTAAGGCTTAAAGTCTTTGGCGGTTTTTACCGCTTTAATTTCGGCATTGATGTTGGCAAGCAGTGGACGGGCGCTATTGGCTTGAGCCGTATTTTGCAGATTTTCGGTCAATTTTTTGGCTTGCGTTAAAGAAGTCAATGCGCGCTCGTAGCTTCCACTCCACAACTGATCGTGACTGCGGTAGCGCAGTGCATTAATGGTGGCGATACTTTTTAGCGCTGTAGAATCGGTGGTTTTTGCCAGTTTTTCATTGGCCAATTGCAAACTTTGCCACGCATAGCGATCGCTTGGCTGCTGCTCCGTTAAGGGCTTAAGCAATGCCTGCGCTTTGGTTGGTTGATTGCTATTGGTCAAGGCTTCCGCCAAATACAGACGCAGGTCACGGCGCTCAGGATACAAGCGCTGCTGACTCTCTAATATATCAGCAGCTTGTTGCCATTTATTTTGTTCAGTCAGAATCTGGCTTTGGGTAATGGACAATAATGGCTCGAGTCCTTGGCGCTTGGCGACCGGCAATGCCGACAGCTCGGCAAACAAATCATTTGCCTCTTTAAAGCGCTGCTGCTCGCCATACCAATGCATCAGCGCAAGCTTTGCCCCGACGCTGCTGCTCGCCGCAGTCGTCAATGCGGTCTCTGAAGCATGCTTGCCAGTACTTTGCACCCGCCAATAGAGCAAATCAAATAAGGCCTGATGGCGCTGCTGTTGATTGAGCGGCAATGTATTATAACGCTGCGCGCGGCTTTGAGATTCGCTCAAGCGCTCATTACTCAAGGGATGCGAGCGGATAAAACTTGGCAAAAACTGATTGGCGGTTTGGTTCATCTGACTTTTTTGATTCATGGTCGCAAAAAAGCGTGGCATCGCACGTGGATCATAGCCAGCTTGGTTCATGATTTGCATACCAACCCGATCCGCTTCTCGCTCATTATTACGACTAAATGCCATGCTGCTATTCATGGTCGCAGTCTGGCTACCCATCATGACTGCTGCTGCCGCATCACCATCAACGGTCGATGCGGCAATCGCAGCGAGCATACCCCCTATCTGCATCAGCAAGGCTTTTTTGCGCTCATCAGCACCGCTTTCATAATGGCGCTGACTGATATGGGCAACCTCATGAGCGACGACGCTTGCCAGCTCATCCATGCTATTGGCTGCCAATATGGTGCCGGTATTAAGACCAATGACGCCGCCTGGTGCCGCAAATGCATTGATACTTGGATTGTCAATAATCACCAAACCAAGCGGTGCTTGCTGGCGCGCTTGAGCATTGAGCCGCCATGTCAGCTCTTTAAGAGTTTCTTGAATCCATGGGTCGTGCTCCATTTTTACGCGACCATTGATGTTTCTTAACGACCATTCGCCAAGCAGTTTATTTTGATATTGCTCATCAAAACTTAGCCCCTGCCCGCGTAAACTGGGCAAATTTAGCTCTTCTGTACCGGTGGTTTGCCACGAGTCATAGCTCAGTGGCATCGCTTGGCTTTTGCTATAGGCGGCACTTGTACAAGCCAATAGTATCGTTGACAGGGCTATCTTTAACGCAAGCACTGGCGACAGAGGACGGTTTACCTGTTTAGATAATGGTGCGGTCTGTCTGCTGTTATCCTGCATAAATGCACATTTATGCTGTGCATTTATCAGTGATTTCCCAAGCGGCGATGGTCTTTTAGAATAATCCAAGTGCGTATCCTATATGCATAATCATAACGTGCTTTGACTATACGAGCTTGTCTATTGAAGGTCAATTGCCGTATGTCTGTCGCTACTAATCACTCCGCAGGGCGTCACGATAGCGCAACATGATTATGAGAATCTACAGCGTAAGCCGCTGATAAAAACATTAAGATCCATACTACTCAGTGCTAGTAACAGTGGTGCTGATTGATCAATCGCGATGATAACTATATTCAACTGCAATTGAATACAGGCAATTTGCTATAATGGGTGCTAATAAGTATCGTCATACTAAGCATTAGGCTGACACACAAAGTTTAATGATAAATACGTGAAAGGTTTATTTTATGTCTGCTGATAGCCCATCCATCATGGTACGAGCCTCTTATCCGCTAAGTTTGGCGGAGGGTTTGTCTGAAAGTAAGCAGCAATCCATCAGGCAACTTTTAGACTTATTACCAGCTGAGGATACAGATGCTACCGCACCTTTAAATAAACCGACAGTTATGATTAAAGATATGGTTGACGGTCGCGGCCTTGCTTGCCCGATGCCACTGTTAAAAACTAAGGTTGCGTTACGCAGTGTCGACACTGGCGAATCCTTGTACGTGGTGGCAACCGATCCAAACTCGCAAGCGGATATCATGGCGTTTTGTCAGCAAAGCTTGCAGACAGATGCGGCAAATTCATTATCGCTTCTGATAAATCAAGCCAGCACATCAGACAGTAAAGCGGCAAGCGACCATCCATCTAAATATTCTGCTGATACAATATATCACTTCATCATTACCAAAACTGATAGCAACTAAGCGTCGCTATCCTTTACAATTACAACTATAAAGATTTTTATCTGACTGTTTGTTTATCTATTTAACCAAGGTCAAGAATATGGCTAATACTACGACTAACGCTGCAAATACCCGTAAAAAAGACAGCGCCGTTCCCGAAATAAATGAAGCGCGCGATGCAGCACTAAAAGCAGCTGCCGAGCGTCCGCCTTATGATGCTAGCGCGCTTGGTGATACCCGTACCCGCGATTTGGTGCCAGCTATGCCGACGCATTTGTCTGCGCCTGGGGTGAACTTGGGTGCCTATATCAATACTGTGCATCAAATACCTATCTTGACCCCGATCCAAGAGCAAGAGCTTGCCCATCGCTATTATGATGAAGGCGATGTAGAAGCGGCGCGTCTGCTCGTCATGTCGCATCTGCGTTTTGTCATTCATATTGCCCGCAGCTATTCAGGTTATGGATTACCGCAAGCCGATTTGATTCAAGAGGGCAATTTGGGGCTGATGAAAGCGGTAAAACGCTTTGACCCCAATAAAGGCGTACGCCTAGTATCGTTTGCTGTGCATTGGATCAAAGCGGAGATTCATGAATTTGTCATCCGCAATTGGCGTATCGTCAAAGTTGCTACCACCAAAGCACATCGTAAGCTGTTCTTTAATTTACGCAGTCTTAAAAAGACCAATAATCAGTTGACGCTTGAAGAAGCCGATGCGATTGCCAATGACTTAAACGTGACTCGCAAGCAAGTGCTTGAGATGGAGTCACGTTTGACGTCTTACGATGCCTCATTTGAAGCACAATCAAGTGATGACGATGACGGACGTTATGCTCCGCAGCTATTTTTGGAAGACGGCATTGATCCCGCTGAGCTCGTCGAAGAATCAGACTGGGAAGAAAACAATTCATCAGCCTTGATTGCGGCCATGGAAACTTTAGACGATCGCTCGCGCGATATTGTTGAGCAGCGCTGGTTGTCTGAGCAAAAATCAACGTTGCATGAATTGGCAGCAGTCTACTCTATCTCAGCTGAGCGCGTACGCCAAATTGAGAAAAATGCCATGGACAAAATCCGTGAAGCGATGACCATTGATAGTGTGATTTTGCCTGATGATATTCAATAAGGTATAAGGTAACGACCATTTTTTAGCAACATTTCAATCAAAATACGAGTATGACCATGCTAAATTGGATTGGTATCGCAGCGATCAATATGGCAATTGCCGTGGCTTTAGGGGCGTTTGGCGCCCATGGTCTTAAAGCGATGGTCAGCACGCAGCACTTGGAGTGGTGGCAGACGGCAACCCTATATTGGTTCGTCCATGCGCTTGGATTATTACTGGTGGGTATTCTTATTCGTCTGAATTACGCAACCCAAACCGCAGCTTGGCTATTGCAGATTGGGGTGATTATTTTTGCGGGCAGTCTATATGCCATGACGCTTGGCGCGCCACGTTGGTTTGGCGCGATTACGCCTATTGGCGGTGTGCTGATGATTGCCGGCTGGTTATGGCTTGCAGTCTCTTCAGCACGCTTAACGAATAGCTGATTGATTTTATTAGCGGATAACTTTATGCGGTTATGTCAGTGCTAGTAGTAGAAAAAATAGTAAAGCTAAGTAGGAATTTTGAATGATTAGGGAGCACAGTTCATGAGCAATATTAGTGTCAATGGTAGGAAGTTACAGACGACTCATCAAACGGTACAATTGGTCGTCAATGAGCTTGGACTTAGTAGCGGTCGTTATGCAGTAGAAGTCGACGGCGAGCTGATTCCTAAAAGTGAGCTTGATAAGCTAGCTGTGGTCGATGGCATGACTATTGAAGTAGTACAGGCGGTAGGCGGTGGCTAAGATTTGATTTGTCATCAATTGCAATAGAGAGCAGGATTAAAACAGTAGTAACTCACCTTTTAAACCCTCAATATTACGATTACGACGCTTGTTGCCTTAAAAACCACCATAAAAAAGACCTCAAACGAATAGTCGTTGAGGTCTTTTTTCTTAGTATCTTATAATTACAATATCTTATGCTTACAGTCTCTTATACTTACTAAGTGGCTCTTTTTTGAGCATGTCACGTATTCAAGTCATTTATGAATACTGCTCTGTTTAATAACCCTGCTATTTATACATTTATTTATTGGCTAAGATTATTAAACTGCTATGACTTAGTAAGCGATCACTAAACTGCAGGCTCTGCCTCAGCTGGCATCAAATCTTCATAGCGTCCATCACGCCCAGCACCTTGTGTTTTCTTACTCTCCATTTTTGTTTTATATTTACGTACCTGTCTATCAAGTTTGTCCGCCATCTCATTGATAGCTTTATACATATCATCATCAAGCGCTTGGACGAACATCTCTTTACCCGAGACTCGCATGATCGCTTCAGCCTTATGGCTCTTTTTAGCACCACTATTATCCAGCGATAAAATCACTTGAATGCTTTGAATCTGATCAAAGTGACGTTCTACTTTTTCAAGTTTTTCGCGGACTGCGGTGTCCATGGCATCGGTAATACTGATATGGTGACCACTGATAGAAACATTCATATTATTGTCCTCTTATTAGTACTTACAATCAACAGATGAGGTCGCATCGCTGCTCTTATCACCCTGCCTTACCATAAAAAAATCTGGTCTCTTTATCCATAACGCCTTCAATAGCAGTGCTTTTAATAAAATATCGACATATCCTTTTATTGTCTTTTTTATCTCATCCTTAATAACTGGCTATATAAATTTGCTAAAGCGACACTTAGATTTTGTTGTTGGTATGACTCTAATTTGTCATGAAAACCTGCTAGTAGCAAGGCTCTATATTGTAAGTAAATGTAATAAAATGAGTTGTTTCTTCATTGTTTCTATATAATCAAAAAATTTTATTTTTTATATTATCAGTACAATGGCTGAATTATAAAACCTCTCATAGATAACTTATTGAATTCAGAGCATTAATATTTTTGTTTACGCTGAGCCGATGAACCAATATTCATCGCTTCACGATATTTGGCAACCGTCCTTCTGGCTATATCGATACCTTCTGCTAACAAAAATTCTTTGATCTTACTGTCAGATAATGGCTTTTTAGGCTCTTCATCAGCGATGAATTGCTTAATCATCGCGCTGATAGCAGTTGATGAGATATCGCCATCGCTGCTACTAACATGTGAGGAAAAGAAATGCTTAAGCGAAAACAGACCTTGCGGTGTTAATATCGTCTTGCTGGTAGTCAGGCGCGAGACCGTTGATTCGTGTAAATCAACCTCATCGGCAATCACTTTTAGAATGAGTGGTTGCATAGCAGTTGCCCCGTACTGCAAAAATGCTTGCTGATAGCGTACGATACTGGTCGCCACTTTTAATAGATTCTGATTACGCTCTTCGATACTGCGAATAAATAAGCGCGCATCGGTGAGGTTTTCGCGCAGATATTGATTGTCAGGACTATTGTCGCCGCGCTTTACAAGGCTGGCATATTGTTGATTGACCCGTAGTTTTGGCAGGGTTTCAGGATTCAAACGTACCTGCCAGCCAGCCTCTTCTACCCCTGAGTCGGTATTTTTATCCGCAGCTCGCTTACGAATGGGTGTCACCAATACATCGGGTATATCGTAGCTTTCAGGCGGCTGCGTATAATCCGGTTGATGGCTTTGAAATAATAAACCCGGTGAAGGATTTAAGCGACGTAATAGCGTAAGTGCAGGAGTAATCTCCTGTGCACTAAGTCCTGTACGCTCAATCAAGGCTTTGATATTGTTACTGACCAGATACTCACTGGCAGATAAGAGCGCTTGGGCTTGTTTTAGATAGGGCGTATCCGTATCGAGCTTAGACAGCTGGATCGCTAGGCACTCACTTAGATTTCGTGCGCCAACCCCTAGCGGATCACAGGATTGAATCATGCGCAGTACTGCCATCACCTCATCATGTTCAACGCGCTCATCCCACTGATAAAAGCTTGCAATGGTATCAAAGCTCTGTATCAACTCCTCGATATCGAGCCGTACAAAACCCATGTCATCCATAGAATCCATCAAGTACTCAGCGATAAGCGTATCTGTCTCTGAGAGGCGTTTAAAATTCAATTGCCAACGCACATGGTCTTGGATCGTTGCACTGGTACTGCCCTGATAACGATCATAGTCATCAGAATCTGGACGCGCTGACGTGCTGCCTAAGCCTGCGCTGACAGTATAAAAGCTATCATCGTTTGAGCCTTTAAAACCTTCAATACCCTCAATGCCTTCAACACTCTCAAAGCCTTCCAGCGTATAACTGTCGATAGCATCGCTATCAAAGCTGTCTTGCTGCAATTTATCTAGACTATCAGTAAAGTGGTCGCTCATACTGTCATCATAGTCAGAGGCATCTTCATTATCTGAGGAATCTGCTACAGAAAATGTATCAAAAGCAGTATCTTGGTTCCAGTTGTCCAGCGTTAATGGCTCATCTAATGCATCTGTATCAGCGCTCTCATACTCATACTCGTCTTCATCATCATCTTCGATACGCTCTAGTAATGGATTACTGTCCAGCTTCGCTTGCACCTCCTGCGCAAGCTCAAGACTAGAGAGCTGCAACAATTTAATGGCTTGCTGCATTTGCGGGGTCAGTTTTTGTGAAGTGCTTAGCGTGGTCGCCAATCCGAACGACATACTCATGGGCAGTTTATTAAACTCCAGTCTTAGTGATAGCGTCTTAGCAATGGTATCTTAGTAATAGCGTCTAAATAATGCTGATTTAGGGGTGCTTTGCCCTTAACAGGACATGACGATAGCATTTTTTGCGGCAATTTTGCTATGATAATTTATGCCCTAGCCAGATAAGCTGTTTTGCAGCTTTTGTCTAAATAGTGAAAATACCCATAGCTGTGTAGGGATACTAAGTGCTTAATAAGGTAAGATCACTGCAAACTTATGCATAAAAACCGTGAATAACCATAGAATAAAAGAGAAAACAAAAAGGAAACGACATACAGAAATCGGGAAGATTACTATGAATAAGATAGAAAATAACGAACAACTCACCATTGCTGCCGTGCAAATGAATAGCCAGCAACATATCGAGGACAATTTAGCAGATATAAAAGCCGCTATCATAGAGGCGCGTATACAAGGCGCTCATCTTGTTGTCTTACCAGAGAACTGCTGTAGTATGGGCGAGCAATTTGCCACCGCAGAGCGCTTTGATGCGCTATCAGCGACGATAGCAGACTATGCGCGCACCTCTGGTATTTATGTATTAGCAGGCTCGCTGCCCTGCCCTTATCGCCCTGATGGTGTTATCGTACCTGATGGCAGATTGCGCCAAGTTAGTCAGCTGTTTGCACCTGATGGTACACGCGTGGCACGCTATGACAAAATTCATTTGTTTATGGCGACTGTCGCCGATAAGCATGGCAGTTATAATGAAGCGGCGACTTTTGAGCCCGGCACACAGACAGTGGTTACGCCACTCGAAGCAAATAATGATATTTATCAACTCGGTATGATGGTTTGTTTTGATTTGCGTTTTCCGGCATTAGCACAGCGTCTACGCCAAGCGGGAGCGGACCTATTAAGTGCGCCATCGGCATTTACTTATTTAACCGGTCAAGCACACTGGTCGCTGTTACTTCGGGCACGCGCGTTAGACAGTCAGTGCGTGGTCATTGGCGCCGCACAGGGCGGTGACCATGTTTATAAAAACGGTAGTATCCGTCAAACTTGGGGTCATAGCACAATTACTGCTTTTGATGGTACGATCATCAACAGCTATGAGGATAGTGCATTGAATAACGTTACCAATAAAGATGGTAAAAATTATGCGTTGGTCTTAGCAAGCGTAGATAAACAGGCGCAGATTCAAGGCCGACAAAAAATGCCTATCTTTGACTGTCATCGTTTGGCGTAAGTCAGTTGTTTAGAAACACACGTTTTAGCAAAGCGGTTGATGAGGGATGCGATTTTGCTAAGAAGTAACTTTACTGTCTTTTATTACGTGAGTGGCTCGAGGATGCGCGCGGTCATAGACTTGGGTCAATTTAGCAAAATCAACATGGGTATAAATTTGCGTGGTACTGATATCACTATGCCCTAGCATTTCTTGTACAGCGCGTAAATCGCCACTGCCAGATAACATATGTGATGCAAAGCAATGGCGCAATAAATGCGGATACATATTTTGTGCGATGCCGGCACGCGTAGCCGCAACTTTGAGCCGCTGCTGTACCGCCCGTGTAGACAATCTTGTGCCTAATTTTTCACTGATAAACAAGGCGCTATCCATCTGCTCTACCCATAGGTTGCGATGCGGTAAATAGCGTTTGATAGCTTCTGCTGCCTTGATACCTAAGGGCACCAAGCGCGTTTTATTGCCTTTACCTGTCACGCGCACGCGCAGATCAGCCAAGTCAACATCTGTTATATCTAATGCTACCAACTCGCCAACACGCAGACCGCTGCTATAAAGCAGCTCAAACATCGCTTTATCACGCAACCATAGCCGAGCCTGCTCGGGCGTATCAGGTATCTCTTGATCAAGTAATTGCGTTAATAAATCCACATCGGCAATAGACGGCAGCGGTCTAGGGCTGCGCTTCAACTGATAGCCCGTGGTTGGGTTAATACGTGCCTGCCCCTCTTCTATCAGCCAGCCATAAAAATGACGGATAGCCGATAGCTCTTGCTGGACGCTCGCAAGCGCCAGCTTATCTTCATCGAGGCGCTGGCTGATATGCTGAGCCAGTTGACGCTTATCACAGCGCGTCCACGTCAAACGTTTGCCGCGCAAAAACAGCGCCAATTGATTTAAGCCTGCAAAATAAGCCACCAGCGTATGCTCAGAATGGTTACGCACCGACAGCGTATTTAGCCATCGATGTACTGGTGCTAATAATTCACGTAGCGTGGCATCCGCCTCTATAGCAGCGGCATGCTCAACTGATAGCCATGCTTTTGACTCAGATACCGAGATAGGCTCTGTTGACATTATCCACTAACTCTCTGAAGCAGGCTTGATACCCGCTTGTGCCATCAGACCGTCTGGACTAAAAACGCCTTCATAGACAAATGCGGTTGGACCGGTCATCATCACTGAATAACCCGGCTGCCACTTAATAATCATACTACCGCCATAAAGCTGCGCGCGTACGTCTTCGCCTTCATCAAGCCAGCCTTCACGGATACCGACCGCTACTGCCGCACAAGCACCGGTACCACAAGCTTGAGTCTCACCGACGCCGCGCTCATAGACACGAAGGCGAATATGACGCTGATTCATTATTTGCATAAAACCGACATTGACACGCTCTGGAAATGCCGGATGCGATTCGATGGCTTTACCAAGTATTTCGACATCGGCATCAAGTACGTCGTCGACTTTGATAACGGCATGCGGATTGCCCATATTGGCAACATAAAGCTGCACTGGCGTACCATTGACATCCAGATGATAGGTGTTTTGGATTTTGGTTGTCGCTCTTGGGGTAAATGGAATCTCGTTTGGTTCAAACTTGGGCTTACCCATATCCACCTCGACCCAACCATAGCGGTCGGTGGTTAGCGAAATGATACCACTTGCGGTCTCAACCCGTAGGCGCTGTTTAAATGACAGCTTACGCGCTTGTACAAAACGCGCAAAGCAGCGTGCGCCATTACCGCACTGCTCAACCTCTGTGCCATCGGTATTAAAAATGCGATAACTGAAATCCACATCAGGTCGCATCGGTGGCTCAACAACCAGCAATTGATCAAAGCCAATGCCCAAATGACGATCGCCCAGTAGCTGCACCAAATCTTTGGTCAACTCTAAGCGCTGGGTCACCAAATCGATGACCATAAAATCATTGCCCAGCCCATGCATCTTTGTAAATTCTATTAGCATATCCTTGTTATCCTATCCTATTTTTATGTATGTCTTATAGTAGCACGCTGTCAGATACAATCATAATTATCGCCGTTATCAAACGTTAAGTTTGCGCTCTACAACTGAACAAATATTCTCAATTAGGCTTTTAATTAAAGTAGGCAATAAAAAACCCATTGTCGTTATAACAATGGGTCATTTCTAATAATTAAACTTTAATGATTAAACATCGTAGCGTTTTTAAGAAGCTACTTATCTTGCCATAACATCTCATCAGCATATAGCGCTTCGATATTTTCGCGCTTACGAATCAGCTGATGACGATCATCGGCTACCATAACTTCACTCGCGCGTCCACGCGAATTGTAATTACTACTCATGGTAAAGCCATACGCACCCGCACCAGTTATCGCTAAAATATCGCCTGTGGTTAATGACAACAAACGGTCTTTTGCTAAAAAGTCACCGGTTTCACAAATCGCACCAACGATATCCCACGGCTGTGTGCCATCAGTATCGATGCCTTTGTTGGGCAGAACGCTTGGAATCACCGCCATTTCAGCTTGATATAAAGCCGGACGAATCAAATCATTCATTGCGGCATCGACAATAGCAAAGTTCTTATGCTCGGTTGGTTTTAACACATCAACTTTGGTCAATAGCACACCGGCATTGGCGACGATACTGCGACCCGGCTCAAAGAATACTGTCAAACCAAGCTCCGTCAATTTTGGCAATAATGCTTGGGCAAATTCCTCGATAGATACGGGCGTCTCATCAATATAACGTACGCCAAGGCCACCGCCCAAATCGATATGACGTAGCGTAATTCCTTTATCACGTAAGCTATGTATCAGCTCAATGACTTTATCTAAAGCTGCTACAAAGGGCGCAACTTCAGTCAATTGCGAACCAATATGACAGTCGATACCGACGATATCGATATGCGATAGCTGCGCCGCTTGCTCATAGACAGCGACAGCATCTTCATGAGTGATACCGAACTTATTGTCTTTTAGACCGGTTGAGATATACGGATGGGTCTTGGCATCGACATTGGGATTGACCCGCAGAGAGATTGGCGCTGATTTATCCAGTGATTTTGCTACCTCATTAATTAAGGTCAGCTCACTGATTGACTCAACATTAAAGCAGCCAATACCTTGGGTTAAAGCATACTCGATATCGCTATAAGTCTTACCAACACCTGAAAATACCACGCGCGCAGCCTCGCCGCCTGCTGCTAATACCCGCATCAGCTCACCACGTGAGACGATATCAAACCCTGCGCCCGCTTGCGCTAAGACACCAAGCACGGCAAGATTTGAGTTTGCCTTTACCGCATAACAAATCTGATGCGGTAGACTGGCAAAGCTATCGGTATAAGCTTGATAAACGTCCAAAATGGCTTGTTTTGAGTACACATAACACGGCGTACCATAGTGTTTAACGACCTCATCAATACTGACCTGCTCCATATATAGCGCATCGCCTCGGTAGTCGAGCGCAGGCAGGTGGGCAGTTAAGGCTTCAGGATTGACATACAGCCCTTGCTCAGTTTGGGTCGTGACTGACTGACTCATATAAATATCTCTAATATAATCAAGGTATCAAATTAAAAATGAAGTGTAACAATAAAGTATTGGATTTGCTCAAACATCATTTAAGCATATGGGTTTTAACGCTTCATCATCAGTGACTAAATCACTGTTTAATAATCGTTAGGATCGCTGCTCGGTTCAGGCAACTGAAAATCATCTGTGCTTTGCTGGTTACTGTCACTTTTAGCAAAGGCGGTCGCTTGCGTATTGCTGCCACTATTTAGTATGGCAGTGCTCTCTTGTGCTGCTTGATTATTAGCGTTTACAAGGTATAAATCGCCTTTTTGTCCACAGCCTATCAAAGCAGTTGCAGCTATCACGATACTTGTACCAAATACAAAGCGAACATGGCGGCGGTGGGCGCTCAAACGGCTATTAGGACGGTGTTTATCTGAGGTAGGTTGTATAGTAAACATAGAGTAGATAGCCTTTAATGCTGCAATGGTTTGAAAGTGTGAGCATATTGTTGATGATACTGCTGATAGACGCGCTTATAAAAAGCTCACATAAAACAAGTAAAAGATGAGCGTTTTTAATCATAGCATTATTCTATAAAGCTGTGCGCTTATAGAACAGGTTTGCTTAGTAAATTTGCCAAAACTTTACGATAGCAAATGCACTATAAATCTGTTATTGAGATAACACCAGACAAACTTACTTACAATTTTTATAAAGGCAACTTTTTGCTTATTTTCTCTAATGCGCCCTTACTGTCTTCGGTGTACACCTGTAACTATCAAATAATGAGTGGCTGATTAGAGCCTTATAGTTATCGTGGTGTCATGCCCAAAATATGATACATTATAGTCAACCCTTGTAGCTATAAGGCAATGCTAGCAGGCGTTTGCTTTACACTTACTCCTTTTTGGAGATAGTAATGGCTCAAGCTTAATAGCAATCAGCGCAATGATGGTTTATGTTTTCAAAGTATGCTACCTATGGCGCTGACTGTTGTTGATACAACCGGTGACAATCGATAACGATTCACCACTTACAAAATATAATCTAAGGATAGAGTATGAGTGCCAGCCTAACCACGACTTTTGATGACAAAAACACTGAAACATCAAACCTGACCAACCCCACCTTAGTCCTCAACTGCGGTTCCTCTTCTATCAAA
>NZ_JBFFMS010000036.1:0-30353 GCF_041554015.1 Psychrobacter sp.
AAGTCTATGTTTGCTTGACCTGTCCAGCCGATGATTTTATCGTTTTTGTCATAGCGTGGATAGGTGCGCTGTTGCCCTGTGCTCACGGTCACGCTAGGGTAGCGCTTGGCAATTTTCATGGCATTGTTGATTGAGGTGTTAAGCATTGTAGCTAAAGTCTTAGAGTCAGTTGCTTGTGCTTTTTTGTACAAGCTGGCTCGTACTTCATCGTTCTGAATCTCTTCTTTTATTTCTGTCTGAAATGTCAGTTGATCATAGCCTGTTGGCTCTGCATGGGCGCTACCCATCATCGCTGTCATGAGACAAACCGTACCAGAAGCTAGTGCTGCTTTATTCAATAAAGTATTTTTCATTATTATCTCCTAAGTTGATTCTAATAATATATAAATGACAATTATCAACGCTCATTTATACATGAAAAGTTGTCCCTATTGTTCTCTAGAAATCGACATGGGTACAACTTCATTCACTAAAATAGCAAAATTCATATAAGTTGCTGTGAGAATTTTGTGACCTAAGTTACTGATATAATTTGTGCTCATACATTGCGAACATGAGCTAATGAACTAAATGACAGTGCTATTTAGGGTTTAAAGCAAACAGTTTTAAGATAGGGGTTGTAAAATTAAAAATTTCTTGTATAATTTGCGACTGGTGGCTCCATTGGTAGCCTCGCAACATTGTTCTATGAATCCCGCCAGGACCGGAAGGTAGCAACGGTAATAGTTATAGTGTGTGCCGAGGATGTGCTGATGGAGTCGCTTTTTTTTGCCTTTAAGATACTGATAAATATAGCATTAAGACTATAAAAACCTGATTTGATTACCTTTTTGATTACCACTAGACAATAAAAAACCCGCATTAAGCGGGTTCGTTGTTTAAACTTTCGTTAAATTCCAGCAAGTCGATATTTCTAAAATAATTCTTACTGAATAAGATAATCGGCTTTGGAAACTCTCCTTTATCCCAATAGCGCCTTAATGTCGATGTACTCACGTCATATAACTTTGCAGCATTGGCTAGCGTGGTAAAACCATCTGGACTTAATCGCTCGATACTTTCGTTTTGTTCAATCATCTGTCACCTCGTCCAATTCAGCTAATTTTCCTTGCAAATCTAAGATGCTATCTCGCGCATATTCTTTAACGCTGTCAGGAACTCCACTCAAACTATCAATGCAATCTTGATGCTCTTTTATCTCATCGTTGATAACATCGGTAATTATTGCTTTGGCAAACTGATAAGCAAGAGGGTGAATGTTATGTGTTCCGTCTGGGTTGGTAAAAAACTGATGACCATTCGCCAGTGCGATTTCTTTTATGCGTTCGTTATTCATCCGTCACTCTCCTAGTAATCGCCACTTTCAAAGAATATCACTTGCGGCTTATCTAATCCTGTTATCTTCATTGCGCCAAAATCCATCTGTGTTACTTTTACGTTTTCGACGCTCATGCCTTTATCAAGCAAATATTCCATTGCAAAGACTAACGCCTGGTTTTTATTACCAGCCATCAACACAAAACCATGTGGCACTGGATAAATCGGCTCAAACGCTACTTCATAGATATTCACTTCGTCACCTCGCTAAATTCAGGAATTGGCATCCAAGCTACGAATAAGACGTTGCCGTAATCCTCATTAAAACAACCGCGACCACCGTTCCACTTTCCAATACGAGGCTGCAAATCGTCTAGATTCCCCATTTCATAAGTAAAGCCTTTGATTAATGCTAAGTATTCGCCATCCTCTTTTGGCAACTGCTTACTCGCATCAATCCAAGTAGGCAAGGGCTTAACATACGGCTGCATCTTGTGAGGGTAGTAATCCGTTTCAATCCATTGTTTAGCTTCGTCAACGCTGTTCAGAGTCTTGTGGTCGCCATTGCCAAGATTGGCGCGGTACTTGTTTGGGTCGTCAATGTCAGGGCGTATCGTGTAATGCACTAACTCATGCACAGTTTCAAACGTGTCTAATGCTGCGCCTTTTTGCCACTTCAACGGCTGTAAATTATTCATCGTTTTGCTCCTTACCTGATCATTGATTGTGCGTAATCTTGCGCATCTGCTTCGGTCTCAAAATGAAACTTACTTGTTTCGGTACTACCAAGGATTTGATGCGTTAGCTTATAAAAACCATCTTGATTTGTGATTGATAAGATATTTCGACCATTTCTAGCTTGCTGAAACTCTACGCTAGACATTGGTGATTTTTTCCACTTTAAAATTTTGTCCTTACTCATTCTTATCATCCTCATTAATAAAATAGATGACCTGTCTCGTAGGTCAATCGGCTTTGCCTCGACTGCTTTTTCAGAGCAACATGATTTCTCACGTAAGGAATTGTCAATCTAAGCTGCTAGGAGTTAATCGCCACCATCTAGCTATACGCGTCATCGTATTAGCCCGCGATGCTCGGTGTAACTTTATAAATATATCCATCGCGAGGTCTATCACCAATGCGACTTACTAACCCCAACTCGGTTAGCGTTTTTGCTTGACGTTGTACTCGTCGCTCATTAAATCCAGTTTTATCCATTATAGATTTGACGCTTACAGCGAAATCGCTATCTCTAATAACTTTGAATGTCTCAAGTGTTGCTCTGACTTCGCTCATGTCATCACACCTTAAACTTGTCAGGCATATCGCCTGTGATTAATGCTTGCTCTAGCTCATCGAGTAACGCCAAAAACAACGGCACTCGCTCATCTAGCTTCTTATGTATTTTTTCGTCAGGACAAAACCGTTGGTAGAAAGGAGGCAATCCGTCACAGTAAACAAAATAATCCCACCACTTGCGACCAGATACCCACATATTAATTTGCATTTGAGTGATGTGCTTTGGATCAATCTTGCCATTGCGTAGCAGCGTTACCATGCCTTTACCGTTCTTTGATTTAATCTCTAGACCGCCATTTGCGCCAATCAACCTATCAGGGCTTGCGCCAACGCCTTTAGCTAACATGATGCCGGCTTCGATAACGTCATCAGCCGTTGCATAGCCGCTATCAATGTATGCCTGTACCGCTATTGGCTCGATGACATGACCGCGCTTTGTGCTTGCATTGCCAACAAAATCACCGTCAGGCTGACCAGTGAAACGCTCGTATGCTAGCTTGTCGAGAAAATCAAGAGCGCCGGCACCGAACGGAGGGCAAAGCCTACCGTTAACCAGTAGGCAGTGCATAACACTAGCTGTCGGCAATCCTAGACGCGCTGCAAGCCATTCGTCAGACCCTTGCTCTACGTCTAAGATAATCATGCGGTTTCAAGCTCCTTTGCAGCGTTCAATTTAGCAGTCAGTTGGCCGTCAATGTAGTTGTACGCGCTTTGCGGTATATCTGCGATAGCATCAATAGAGAAGTCGCTTAGCAGCCACTTGTTAAAGCTCTCAATACCGCTATCACTGAGCTTGTCGCGCTTGGCTATCAGGCCACGTTCTTGAGCTGCTGTGATTTTCTTATGCTGCCAAGCTGCTGATGCGTCGTTATCATCACGAGTTGCAATGTTAAGTAGGGCGCACAATGTATATCGTTTGCCGTAGCTGACTGATGAACCCATTGCTTGAGCAGGGTTGTTTTTCTTTGAGCCGCTATAGTCAAAAGGTACGAGCAAGGTTGTCTTTTCTTTGTGGCCTTGTTTGTGCAAAAGGATTGCTACAATCTCAACGTAACCCTTATAGTCATTGGTCGATTTATCGTCGGCTTTCTCTAGCACCGTGTTGGTGTCAAAAGATAATGAAAAGCCATGCTTGTTTAAGATAGGGCGCGTGATTTCCACTACGTCCTCAAGTGTGGCATAGTTTGAGCCATTGCCTGATTTAGCCTTTGCAATGGTTGGTATCTCTGATTGCATTGCAGCAAATGCGGTACTAAAAGCAACCGTTGCCTGTCGCTCAGTTTCTCTAGTTTGCAGCTCCATTAGACGCTCCAACTTATCAACGTCAAAGTTTGGATCGGCCGCCAACTCTAAAATCTTAGATGCCATGACTTGACCAGCATCACCTTGCACTGCTACCTTATTTTCATTTACTGTCGTTAATTCGCTCATCGTCTTATTCCTTATAAACCTACATCTGATTGGGTTAGGGGTTCGCCTTGGTTGTTGATTGGGACTGCGTACAACCATCGCATGGAAGTTGCGACAAAAAGCCCATCTGCATCGTCAAAATCCGTCACAGCTTCGGCAAGAAAATCCTCGTCTTCAAGGTTTGCTGCATCATTATCATCGCCATCGCTCACGCCACACATTACGAACTTGTCACCACGCTCAAGCATAGCCCTTGCCAAATCACTACCTTTCAGCTCTGCCTTGTCGATATCGCTTGGCTCGTCACCTGATTTATCGATTACGCCAAGGTCTTTTAGTTGCTCTATAAGAGTCGATAAAACAAAGTCTGTACTGTCTGACTGCGATTGCAGCTCGTTGAGCGCATCGTTGTTTTCATTGCAAAAATCAAATAACCGCTTCTTAGTAATTTTCATAACTCACCATCCTTAATCCGTTTCAATGTCTCATTAGCAGCCTTAACCGTTTTGTATTCGTCAGACGCTCTATACTCGTCCGTATAGCCTTGCTCAGTCGTCGGCTGCCACTCGTTGCTAACCAACTTTTCACCGTCAATCTCGACCACTGTGTAAGCCTTATCGTCGATGATTACCGTGTCGGCTAATGCTTGATGCGTAACGAACGCACCCCATGCAGCGCATATCAATGTGAATAGTATTGGTTTCATTGGTTGGCCTCACTTGCTAAAATCAAGTCAACCAATTCACCGTCGTAATCTTCGGAGTTTGGCTGAGACACTGAGTACAAGCACATCCTTATCATTAGCTTGTTAAGCTCATCATCGTTAATATCAACAGCTCGCCTAGCAACCTCATTCAACAATGTACGAAAGTAACCAAATGGTATTTTGAGGGCTGCCATATCTTTAGGATGTATCGCGTTATTTTGAATTTCATCTAAAAGTGAAACCACATCAACTTTAACGAACATATCTTTTTTATCGTTATTCATCACGCCACCTCGCTTACTTTAGTTAATAGCGACTCGTTACCGTCTGCATAAGCTAGGGCGCTTTCCTTGTCCTTGAATACTGGTATAGCGCCAACCATTCCGTCAGCCCAATTGAGGTCGAGGGGTAGGGTTAAACCCATAACCTCGACATTCATATTGTCTTTTAGGGTGTTCACTGCGTACATGCTCATGCTGACACCTCGCTTTTTAATACCAAGTCATACTCACTCGGCAATACAGCCATTGGTTGGTCTTGCGATATTGAACCCAAGAGCATTTGCAGCATCATTTGATGCTCTTTGGTCATGCCGATTTGCACGATACGACCATCTGGCATTTGCTTGATTAGTCCGACATGATTTCCGTCGGTAGAGTTGATTACTTTAGCCATTACGCCACCTCGCTTTCATCAACAACGCGCTCAACTTCAAACTTCACTTGGCGCTTTAAGCGATGAGTGACACCGCATCTTGCTTCCATCCGTGTAGTGCCGTAGTGATACTCAACGCAATAGACGCCGCCATCGTAAAATGCTAATTCCCAAAGTTTCATAGCTGCTCCCCTTATGCGTAAACTTCGTGGTAAAAATCGGTATCAATCGCGTCAGCTTCATCAAGCAGCTTGTAATGCACCGCGTCATGGATAATGCGCTTGCCTTCTATCACCAATGCGCTGTGGTCGCCTTCATCGATTGCGTAAGTACCATCATCGCTATCAACTTCAATATGGCGTATGCTGAGGTCTGTCAGCGTGTGGCGGTCATACTCAGTGTTGAATACAACGGTTAAATCGTTTTCTTGGTCGAGCTCGAAGAAGATGGTAATGTCGTTTTTATAAACTTCCATGTCTAGCAGTGGCTTGGCTCGTAGATGCTCAAGCAATCCACCGTTGTTGAAATCGGCTTGAAGCATTTGCAAATGCCCTGCTACTTCTTGGATATTGATTTGCTCTATAATTGCTGTCATAATTACCTCGCTTGTTTAAGTAAAGCCCTCATTGATTCCACTCGGCGAGGGCTTTTTTTGTGTCTGTTATTTGTCGTCGTTGCTAATGATATTTAATATTTCTTCCAGCTCTTTCTTTCTGTACTGGAAATGCTTATTCATTCCAGCATCGTCAGGCAGACTTAAAATCCCCTCAATCCTAGAAATATCACCCTCAAGCTTTCCGATAATCAAACCTCTTATGCGTCTGTAAGCCATAAGTGCTTGCTGCTCTTTGTGTGTCATACCCTTATCTCCTAGTTAGTACGCAATAGCCGTCGATTAAAACGGCTATAACTTACTAGCTACTCGCTTGTAATGTTGTTCACAAAATCTACGCAGTCTTCATAACTGCTCGAATAAATCATTTCGTTTTGGTAGATAGACCAAACTTCACCTCTTGTTTCTTTAAATGGCTTTACTACGTAGTCACCTAATTGAAAGTGCTTATTTTTCACGTTGTTCTCCTTGGTTGGTTGCATCGTCTGCGTTCTTCGTTGCGATGAATTAATTATAAGTAAACTTTTAAAAGAAGTCAAAAGAATACTTATAAATATAAGCAAAATAAATGTAAGTTTGTGTAAACTTGTGTTTTTTATAGGCGGATTATAAGCAGGCACAAAAAAAACCACTCATTACGAGTGGCTAATTTATGTATTGGGGAGGGTTGGTTGCTTAGAGCATACCTGACTTCCAAACGACGCGGCCTTGAATGTCTATGTTATCAAGGTTTTCTGAGCCGATAACGAAGTCAGGGTAATTGCTCTTATTCGGATTGTCTGAGCGCATAATCCAGCCAGTAGGCGTGTATATCAGGCGTTTTATGAATAGCTTGCCATCGATACAGATTAGATAAATCTTGGTGCTCTTTGGCTCAATGTCTACAGTGTTCACAATCAACGTCTGACCATCTTCAATAGTTGGCTGCATACTGTCGCCGCTTGCTTCTATTACTGCTAATAGGTGAGCTTCTGGCAACTTCTGCGCTCTTAGCCAAGCTACCGGCATAGGCATACCATCAACTATGCTCACTTCATTAACATCAATGCCTTCACCGCATGAGCCGCGCACGTCATAGCGCGGAATCATTACGTACTCTTTTGGATCGGCAATCTCACCAGTCTTGCTACCCACAATAACAATGTCGTCATTATCAGGCATTTGTCTTATGACATTCTCTTTGCCGTCAGTTAAATAGCTAACATCAACCTTAAAAGCCTTAGCTATAGGTATGACCAGTCCGCTAGATTTTGGTACGTCGCGTTCAATCTCAGATATAGCCGCCTGAGATACACCAACCTTTGCACCTAAATCAGCTTGTGACCAACGGCGCTTCTTGCGTTCTTCTTTAACACGCTCGCCTAATGTTTTCATGAAAATACCCATAAGTTATAAGTCCTGTAGTAAATATAACAAACAAATTACAAGTAAACTGGTAATATGTCAACAAGTAAAGTTATAAAAGGGTTGTTTTTTACAAGTATTCTTATATAATGAGTGAAAAGGAGGAAACAACGATGCAAACAAAATGGCAAGAAATCATTGCTGAGCTTAAAAAAGCAGGTTGGACTCAGACCGCCATTGGCAAAGAGTGCAACGTGTCTCAATCAGCAATCAATCAGTTAAAACTTGGACAGACTAAAGAGCCAGCTCATAGCGTAGGTGAAAAAATGATTGAGCTATTAAGCGCAGCAACAGAGGAGGGTTAAAAGTGGAAACAGTAACTTTCGCAGACGGTAGCACTTACCAAGTGCCAGTCAAGGAGATTAAGCGATGACGGAGCAAGATATTCAAGCATGGGAGCGTGAGATAAACCACGCACAAATGATGTGGCGATTAGCTTACAAACACGAAGTCAATAAAAGGAA
Source organism: Psychrobacter sp. (assembly GCF_041554015.1). GTDB lineage: Bacteria > Pseudomonadota > Gammaproteobacteria > Pseudomonadales > Moraxellaceae > Psychrobacter. Next base: position 7,868 of record NZ_JBFFMS010000036.1, read on the forward strand.
TGAGCAAATGGCATGGAGCGAAGCGCAAGCAAATCAAGCAATGGCATCGGCGGTTGAGCAAAACAAGCGTGATGACATCAAGGCGAAAAACATCAGCTATGACTTTGCACTAAGTGAAGAAAAGAAACGCAAGAATAGCGAGTTTTGGCACCGCATTATGCACATCGTCGCTGTAGCTATCATCTTAGTAACCATTCTTAGATTTTGGGGTTAATCATGGCAACGAGTCAATCAGTTATCGAGCAATTTAATAAAGAGTTCGGCATTAAGCAGCTCACCGGTAAGGACAATACAGGTCTTTTCTGCAACTCAAATCACTACAGCAAAAAGACCAAAAAGATAGTGATTAAGCAGACACAAGAATGGTCACGGATAAAGAAGGGGTTTAAGTGTGGCAAATAAAGCTAGAGGTTTGAACACTCACGTTGAGCATAGACGACTTATCAAAGAAGCAATCAGGTTGTTAAAAGAAGGCAAATTGATAAACGAGAAAAGCCTAAAGGTCGATAGGCAGAAGTTTAAGACAATGCTAGTGACTATTAAAGGCGAGCACAACATGGACGTACTAACAGTAAACAGAGGCCATAGAACGATTGGCTGGATTTTAGCAAGCGAGGTTATCTACAAATGAAACACCCACTATACAACAAGGTTCAAAAGATAGTTGCTGCAAAGATAGCAGATAACAAGATTAATCATAGCGAATTTGCTCACATTAGAAATCAAGCGTCAGTACGAGCGATTTTAGCTGACATGGGTTACAAGCCAAACTGCACAGTAAGACCTTATAGCTGGAAGATACCAACTGTCAGAGATATGCAAGACGAGTTGGTCATCGATTCAAAGCCTAAAGACTACCGTGTATCAGCCACGAACCCAAACTCAAAATCAGGCGAGATAAAGCGCAGGTTTTTAAACAACGAGCTTTTACGTATTGACAGTTTAAGTCTAGACCGTAAGCCAGCTATCACCTTGATGCACAGAATCAGAAAAGAAGGTTATCAGATGGAAATAAATAGAGTTAAAGGCAGTAGAAGAATCGAGTCATTTCGCTTAATCAGCGAGCAATAAAAAAGCCCATCAGAGGCAACTGACAGGCTTTCAACAAACTAAACACGTAAGCGGAGTATAGCAGTATGGAAACGAAAATAAAAGTAGGCGATGTATTTAAAACAAATCAAGGCTGTACTTGCACAGTCATATCATACAAAAGCCGAACGAGCGTATTGATTGAGTTTAACGATCAGCATAAACATAGGGCAAATGTCAGAGCCAAGCACCTTCAATCAGGATATGTAAAAAATCCTTATTACCCAGCAGTTAGAGGTAGAGGTTTTATGGGTGTTGGTGATTTTAGCGCTTACCGCAATGGGAAGGTCACTGATGAGTATAAAAAGTGGTCAAGCATGTTTCGTCGGTGTTACTCGGAAGTTGATGCAAAGGACAGAAACCATTACAGCGATTGTGAAATTCACGAAGACTGGTTTAACTTTCAAAACTTTGCCTTGTGGCTTGCTGAAAACAAGAATTATCAACCTGAGTATCATTTGGATAAAGACCTAGTGTTTTCAGGAAATAGAATGTATTCGCCAGAGGCGTGCTGTTTAGTTCCAATCGAGATAAACAACTTATTGCTAGATCCGAAGACAAAGTCAAGAAAGCTACCCATGGGCGTGAAGATAGATGGCAGGTCAGGCAGATTTGTTGCCTCAATGCGTATGGGTTCTAAGAACAAACATATTGGTTCTTTCGATTGTCCTCAGGAAGCTCACCATGCCTACGTAATCGTAAAAGAAGCCCATGTAAAAGAAGTCGCTAACAGGTGGCGTGGTCGCATAGATGAGCGCGTTTATGACGCTCTTATGAATTGGAGGGTCACGCAATGAACACGCTAAAGAAAGGGGTTTATCCAATGGAGAGGTTTACAGCCAAGCCGAAATGGTGGAAAGGGCTAAAACACAAAAAACGCTTATCACATAGCGAGTACATGGTTCTGGACACGATATACGACAAAACTATCGATTGGGGCAAGCTGACCGACAGAATCGCCATATCTCAGTTTGTTGATGAGCTAGGAATGAGCAACAGAGGTGTAATCGACTCTATCCGAGGACTAAAGAAAAAAGGTCTTATTTTCGTACTTGGTCAGGATAGAAAGACAAACACAATCACTATCAAAATGGATAAATGCGAGGTGTTAGCACTGTCCGAACTTGTGAGAAATTCTCATAAGGCAAAAACACCAACTTGTGAGAAATTTTCACAAACTTGTGAGAAAAACTCATATCAACTTGTGAGAAATTCTCACACACACGATACCCGAGACCATTACCCGATACCTTTTATATATATACGTGGTTATCAGTTGTTAAATGATTATGGAGTTTGTAAGAAAACAGAATCTGAGTTAGCTAAAAAACAGATTGATGAATCAGCAAGATTGTTAATTGAGTTTTGGAATAGCAATCACGGTAAGAGCAAATCAGCAGACGTTAAACCTAGTGTTTGGTTGGACAAGGCAAAAGCAAGGTTAAAGAACTTCACAGTCGATGAGGTCAAGACAGCAATGCTCAGTGTGATTCAAAGCACATGGCATCAGCAAAACGGTCAAGTATTGCTTAAGAACGCAATCAGCAGTGACCAACGATGTGACGAAGCGATTTCTAGATACCACCAAACACAGCAAACAAATTATCAGGGGAATAACAATGCAGTCAATCAATCAGCTAACAACAGAGTTCAAAGAGAAACAACCGAAGAATGGCAGCAACGAACTCAGCAAGAGTTTAACCAAGAGTTTGGAGTGGAAGTATAAGCCAGACTCGATCAAAGCAGCCACAGCTAGAGTATTGGCACTCTTTGAAGAATTTAAGAACGAGTACGGTGATTTATTCGAGTACAAGAAACATCGATTCACAACAGCAAGAGCAAGAGAGTGGGCGGTTGAGTTACTGGAATCGGGTATTAACGCAGAACAGTACCAACAAGGCCGCTATCAAGCAGTGAAGAATCAGAAATACCCGATAGAACGCGCTTATGAGTTTATCCAGTTATGCAAGCAGTCAGCAATTGATGATTACCCTGATATTCGCGAAGCATACACAAGAGCCGCGAATCTGAAATACAAGAAGCATGAGGTGATTTACGAAACAGCTAGACGTGTCGGATTTTGGGAACTCAAGACACAGCCTGAATCAATCAGCTACAAATCTTGGCAAAAGCATTATCCAGAAGTCTGCAAAGAACACAGCGAAGGCGCAGATTTCAAAGTACCTGAAACACACCAGGTGGCATACGAGCATACAGCACTGCAAGAAACTAGCCCAATGGCTGCAACAGTAGATGAGTTTTTGAACCAGTTTAAGCGCAAGCATGGAGAGCAAGCATGAGTAGAAACAAGAAGACAGCCGCGCAAAAGAAGCGAGAAGCCCAAAAGCGTGACGCACTAGCGAGAAAGGTTTATTTAGGGCAAGCAAAACCTAAGCCTGAAAAGTTCGAACCAGTGTATGACGGTTATTTCAAAATATTCCTTCATGACGACGATTACAAAAGGGCAGCGGATAGAGCTGAGTTTACAGAGGATTGGCAAGCGAACCAGAAGCGCGGTGAGATTATGAGGCGCGAACGCAAATTCCAAGTCGCGCTGCATATTTTTGATACAGACGGAGACAAAAGAGGTCACACCGTTATGGGGTTCAAGGTCAAAGGTGGTCAGCGAGCCTTGTCAAAAGTGATATTTGGTTTTGGTAATGATTTTGTCGATGAGATGAGAGCTGGTGACGAGGCATTGAAGGTGGATTTGATTAATAGCTATGCCGTTGTAAGGGCTTAAACATGAAAAACATATACAACAAAAAGACGGTGCAGGGTACGGAGTGGATTAAGAGCGACACGGTTGTAGTCAGGTACACGGACGGCAGCAAAGAAACGATGTCACGCAAGAGTTTTAACCAGATTATTAAGGGGTAGGTGATGAGTAGATTAAAACAGGAATTAGGTGAGGATTATCAAGAAGTGATACTTGACCATCTCGGAAAAGATTTTGTTATTAATCACGGGTACGCGCCGACATGGTGGATAACTGGCGGCAATGATTGGCAAGGTAAATCTTATTGGGTGCGTAAGGCACTTAATCAGTTGCAAAAAGATGGCAAAGTCGAATCATTTAGAGCGCGTGGGAATATTGGTTGGTGCTGGGCGCTTACTGGGAAATTGAAAAAGGATGGTTACTAATGACCGAACTATCAGAAGCGCAAATACAAAACAAGGTAATTCGAGAAGCCAAAAAAATACCGTACAAGGGCAGAGAGCTAGCGGATTACATCGTACACGTACCAAACGGCGGTAAGCGTAGTCAAAGAGTGGGCAAAGCGATGCAATACGGAGGCGTGAAGCGTGGCTATCCTGATTTGGTAATCGACATAGCTCGTGGCGGCTTTCACGGCCTTAGAATCGAAATTAAGAAGCCTGACGACGGCACAGTGTCACCGCATCAAATAGAGCGATTGCAAATGCTGACAGACGAGGGTTATCGAGCAGTCGTGACAGAGGGTTATCAAGAAACGATGGACGAGATACTTAACTACTTGAGCTTATGGCCTTAAAACCGCAAGCGTTGCAAAAATAACAAGGGTACACGCTTAGCAAATCGCTTTTAGATGCAAAGGTACTACAAGTGATTTAAGCGGCTTATACGAGAGATTTGATTATGATTGATATAGATACGATTTGGGTTAATAAAGAAACGAGAAAGTCGGTTTTGGTTTTGTGGTCAAGTGACGAGCTAGTGACGTACCAAGCAGCAGACAGTCAGACACCAGTGCCAGTGCGTAAGTTTATATTTTTGCAAGATTTCGAGGAATTGTTATGAGTAATAAAACAGACATGGTGAACCATCCACCACACTACAAAGATGCAAGCGGTGTTGAGTGCATCGAAGTGACTAAGCATATGAGCTTCTGTGGTGGTAACTGTTTCAAGTATCTGTATCGGGCTGGCAGCAAGGGCGATTTGCTTGAGGATTTAAAAAAGGCGATGTGGTATGCCGATTATGCAAGAGTTCACGAAGGCCGCATAGGTCTGTTTCAGCGACTCAAAATCTCCAAGAATATCAAGACTATTTCAAAGCATCGCTATTACCGAATTAGTAGCGTAATGGATTTAATCCTAAGTAGAGATTGGCTGTGGGTTGCAACCGAAATCGACCACTTAATTCAAGATATTGAGTCAAGGGAGTCGTTAAGAGGCGAAAAGGTAACCTTAGAAAATGCAGGTAGTAATCTTTGAGCAATAAAGACAAACAGCGGCTTGAGCGAATCAGGTCGCTACCTTGCTGTGAGTGTGGGAGTGAATCATGAGTGAAGAAATAGAGCGTCCACTAAATTTTATCAGGGATAAAGCCAAAGAGTATGCCAAAGCCAAGGCCACAAGGGTTTATCTAGAGCAGTTTCGAAAGTCTAAGAAGGCGATCTTGATACAAGAAGCACCGCAAGGCACAGGACAAGCAAAAGAGAGTTACGCATATGCTCACCCTGAGTACATAGCATTGCTAGATGCGCTGAGAGTGGCAGTAGAGCAAGAAGAACAATTACGGTACATGATTAGGGCTGCTGAGCTTAAATTTGACCAGTGGCGTACAGAGCAAGCTACTAAACGCATGGAGTTCAATAAATATGGCAACTAGCAAGCTACGCAAAAGCGCACAAGGTCAGAGCTGCACGTTACGGCTCACAGGCTGCAACTATAACCCTGAAACGGTGGTACTGGCTCATATACGGATTAACAGGTTTTGCGGTGTAGGCTTGAAGCCACCTGATTACATGGCTTGCTTTGCGTGTAGTAGCTGTCACGACACGATAGATGGCAGGGTAAAGAGTGATGGCACATATCAAGATATTTTAAGAGCGCATTTTGAGACATTGCAAATTTGGGTTGATAACGGACTGGTGGAGATTAAGTAGATGATGAGAGTGGAAAACACCCAAGGCATAGCTTGGTTTAATGCGGTCGATGACAGGGCGTCCGTCAATCATGGCAAGCTTAGAGTTGATTTATTCCCTGATAAGCCTGATGCGCTAGGTCACGCAAGGCATGAGTCATTAGATTTATCAGAGAGTGAAGCAGTCGAATTACGAGATTATTTAAACAAAAGCTATCCGGTTGAGGTGAAGAAATGAGCGATTTATCAATAACGGATTTGATGTTCGCCTATGGTGCATGGGTAAATGATGATAACAGCGACTTAGGGTGTAAGAGTCCAAGTCTAATGCTCATCAAGTCAGCACCTAAGCTGTGTAAGGATAGCGTAAAGCCGTCTAGTCGTCGCACAGTGAGTTATATTAGCGATGAAGATGCACTTGCCATAGATAGAGCAATGAACAAGCTCTTACGCCATTCTGTGCATTTGCATAACATCGTGACATATCACTTTATCTACAATTGGAGTGAGCGCAAGATTGCAAGGGATTACTGGTCAGACTTTGAATATCCAGATAGTGAGAAGCAAGCAGGTGTCTATCATGTGAAGCCGCTACTCAATTTAGGCATAGGGTTTGTCAGTGGTGTATTAGCTAGAGATATAGCGTAGATAACGCTTGCATTGTTAAACAGTGTGGTATAGTATTGATATACGCTGAACAGAATAGTGTAAAGCGATGAACAATACAGCCGTAACGCCTATCAAAGAAGCGCAACCTTTACGGCTATTCTGAACGTGAAACGTGGTGACTTACTTGCTATTCGGTTCGATGCCGTTAACTGTGGTGATACAAGTAGAGTGCGGTTCGAGTCCGTAAGCGTTCAAACTAATATGAGGCGCTAAATAACGCAGCAACTACACTACCTAGGCAATGTTGTAGTCGAGCACGTTAAGTAGGTTAACAGCCTATTCGCTTCTCCCTATTCAAGTCCTATCATTAATTTGATAGGGCTTTTTTTATGCCTATAATTTAGCGATGGAATGCCTATCATGAGAGAGCGCACTAAGCAGGAACAGTTATTGTTGATAGAGCTGATAATTGCCGATATCGCTAAAGGCAAATTACCTAACGGTGACGGCTAATGTGCGACTTATCGAATGATGAAGTGTTTAAGCGTTGGCAAGATTGCAACAAGCGCAATGCTAAGCAAGGTGCTGACTACTGGTACGATTTCATGACTAAGCGTTCTAAGCGTGGCGGTAAAGATGCTGACAAGGCACAAGCTATTGTCGATAGAATGGATAAGGCTAAATAATATGTCTAACTTGAACGACACATTGCCGATTAACTCCGTATGGCGACATCATCACACAGAGAGCGAATACACAGTTTTGATGCTGACGAATGTACATACAACACAAAACAAGAAGTTTCCGCAAACAGTGGTATATAGAGCTGGTGAGTCAGGTCAAGTTTGGTCAAGACCAGTCAGTGATTTTTTAAATAAGTTTGCGCGGATTGAATAACCACTTTTGCCCACATTGATTTGATGGGCATTTTTTATGAGAGGTGGATTATGTTCTCGGATATAGCTATGTTGCCACTGTGCAAAGAGTTTTATAAGGACGGATGTATGTACGCTGCGGTTGATGGTGGGTTGACATTGGGTGATGCTGATACATTCTCAAAAGTGCCTGACCATTTAGAGAGATTCCCACCTGTTAGTGGTGAGAGCGTCGGCGAATGGGCGGAAAGACATGGTGAGCCATTATATCAAGCTATTCGAGAGTATAAGCCAATCAACAAAGCAAAGCATGATGCTAAGTAGAATAAAAAAAATAACATAAAACGCTGGGAGGTGTTATGACAGACGAAGCGCCTAACAGCGTAATGGGAAGGCCAACGATATACAGTGACGAATTAGCGCAGACAATATGCGAGTCGTTAATGGTCGGTATGTCGTTACGTAGAATATGCGAGCTTGATGATATGCCCGCAATATCTACAGTGATGCAATGGTTGGCAAGCAACAAGTCCGACTTTATGGAACAGTACGCACACGCGAGACAAGTGCAAGCTGAATACTTACTTGATGAGTTAATTGATATTGCTGACGATTCATCAAAAGATTATGTGATTGTCGATGGTCAAGAGCGTTTGGATCAAGAACACATACAGCGAGCTAAGTTAAGAATTGACACGCGCAAGTGGAACATTGAGAAGTTAGCGCCTAAGCGTTATGGAGCAAAACAACAACTTGAGCACACAGGTAGCGATGGTGGTGCAATAGAAACTATCAATGTAACGCCTGAGCAAGTCATACAAAAGATGAGCGAGAAAAGGAATGACTACTGACGCGCTCGACTTACTCGCATTTCAAACACTAGCACGAACCGACTTCTATTGGTTTAGTCGCTATATGTTCTACAAACGTCGTAACTATAAGTGGATGCAGAACTGGCATCACGAAAAGATATGCCAAGTATTACAGGATGTTTATGACGGTAAAGAAAACAGAGTCGTTATTAATATACCGCCGCGTTATTCAAAGACCGAACTAGTCATTGTTAACTTTATTGCGTGGTGCATGGGCAAGACGCCTGATAGCGAGTTTATTTATACATCCTACAGTGCAGACTTGGCGCATAACTACAATGCACAGGCGCGTGATTTAATCAAAACAGAAGCCTACCAAGAGTTGTTTCCTGATACCAAAGTGTCTAATGATAAGGATGCTAAGGGCCATTGGGGTACAACTAAAGGTGGTGTAAGTTATTCCGCTGGCGTTGGCGGTACGATGACAGGTTATGGCGCAGGTAAGATGCGTGAGACATTTGGCGGCGCAATCTTGGTTGATGACCCACACAAGGCATCGGAGGCTCGCAGTAAGAAGCGCAGACAGAACGTACAAGAATGGTTTGCTGAAACATTAAAATCACGACTTAACGACCCGATCAGAACGCCTATGATTATCATTATGCAGCGATTGCATGAGGATGACTTAACAGGGTGGCTTATGACTGGTAATGATGATGATGACTGGACATTGCTAAAAATGCCAGCTTTACAGCCTGATGGCACAGCGTTATGGCCTAAAAAGCATGACGTTACTAAGTTGAAAGCCATGCAGGAGGCGCAGCCATATATGTTTGCCGGACAGTATCAGCAAGAGCCGACACCAGGCGAAGGTGGTGAGTTTAAAGTAAGTATGATTGAGATTGTCGATGCTCTACCTGCTACTGCTAACAAATCAGCTAGGGGTTGGGATTTAGCATCAACATCGAATGAAGGTGACTACACAGCAGGTGTCAAGATTTGGCAAGGCGGTGATGGTTATTTCTACGTTGAGGACGTCGAGCGTGGTCAATGGGATAGCAGCATTGTACGCTCAACGATTAAGCTCACAGCTCAATTGGACGGCAAATTAACCGCAATCAGACTACCACAAGACCCCGGACAAGCAGGTAAAGACCAAGCCAAGTCATACACAAGACTGTTAGCAGGTTATAACGTCGCTGTCTTGCCTGTCAGTGGCGATAAGATTACACGCGCTGAACCATTCGCAGCACAAGTCAATGCAGGTAATGTGCGCTTGATACGTGGCGATTGGAACAAAGCTTACATTGACGAGCTGAAACTATTTCCGCTTGGCACTAATGACGATCAGGTTGACGGTTCAGCCGATGCGTTCAATCACTTATTTAACTTTGAAAATCAAGACGACGAACCGCCGGCACCCATTCCCACAGTCAAAAACTATTGGTAATAAACTATGAGCAAGCAAAACGAAGCATTGCATCAACGCTTGCTTGAGCGTATCGATGCAGACTATGACCAGTCACACGACAATCAGCGCCAGTCTTATGATGACAGGCGTTTTTGTTTTGTGCAGGGCGCACAGTGGGACGGTGACATTGGCAGACAGTTTGAAGGCCGTCCGAAGTTTGAGTTTAACAAAATCCAGCTATCAGTCATTCGTATTTACAATGAATGGGCTAAAAACCGCTTCACAGTCGAATTCAGACCACAGAACAATGCGGCTGATACAGACACAGCCGACAACTTGCAAGAGCTATTCAGAGCCGATGAGCGTGATAGTAACGCTGATGAGGCTTACAGCACCGCGTTTATGGAAGGCATATCAGGCGGTATCGGTGCAATCTTACTTGAAGCTAAGTACGATGACGAGGACGGTGACGATGACGAGTATCAACGTATTCGCATTAAACCGATCTTTGAAGCTGACACGATGGTCTATTGGGATGCTAATGCGCGTCGCTACGACAAAGCAGATGCAAAGCATGTAACCATCGTGACCGCAATGTCTAAGGCTCAGTTTGAGGCCAAGTACAACAAAGAACCTGCAAGTTTTGATGATCTACAAGGTTATCGCTTTGATTGGCGCGACGGTGATAATGTACGAGTCGCTGAGCACTACGAGCTGACAGAGCGCAAGATTGAAGTGACTAAGCTCATTCATCCCGAAGGTGGCGAACCGGTCAAGCTGTATGAAGATGATGAGGATTTCGAACAACAGCTAAGTGATTACATGGTGCAAGGCTATGAAATCGATTTTGTGAAGAAGGTTAAGCGCAAAGAAGTCAAAGGTTACGTGCTAAGCGGCAGCGAGATTGTCGAGAAAATGGGTGTGATTGCAGGTGAATATCTGCCAGTAGCGCCATTCTATGGCAAGCGCATGTATGTTAGTGGTCGAGAGGTCACGCAAGGTCATGTTGGCTTATCTCGTGACGCTCAGATAGCATTTAACCTCAAGATGTCAGGTCTTATTGACTTGGCAAGCCGTCCGCAGGATGAAATACCAATTTTTACCCCTGCTCAGATTAAGAATCATGAATCACAGTGGGCGAGCAAAGAGGTTAGGCGTGTTCCTTACCTAACAATCAACGCTACTAAAGATGCAAGTGGTGCTGTTATTGGAGTCGGGCCACAAGCCTACACCAAAGCACCAGTGATACCACAAGCAATGGGTGCATTGATTGAGTCTAGCGGTGCGCTTATCGGTGAATTGACGGGCAACCAGTCAAACGGTGAGCAGTTGGTCAGCAACGTATCTACCGAAGCGGTGGAAATGGTACAAGACAAGGTTGATGCTCAAGCGTATATCTATCTTGACAATTTTAGCAAGACGATTGCACACGTTGGGCGCATTTGGTTGTCCATGGCTCAGGTGGTTTATGATGAAGAAAACCGCGAAATGTCAGGCGTTAGTCATGATGATAGTGACAGTAAAGTGATTATCAACAAGCCCACTATCAAAGACGGTCAGCTTGCCTATGAGAACGACATGCAGGGCGGTAAGTACAAAGTAACGGTTGATATTGGCGAAGCGTTCAGTACACAGCGCGATAAGACAATCAAACGTCTACTCAATCTTGTGCCAATGATTCAAGACCCACAGCAGCAGTCAGCACTACTCAATACTATCTTAGCTAATCAAGATGGTGAGGGTATGCACGACTTGAGCCGTTACGCTCGCAAGAACCTAATTAATATGGGGATTGTAGAACCTGATGAGCAAGAAGCTAAAGAAATGGAAGCCGCGCAACAAGCAGCCGCTAATCAGCCGCCTGATGCACAGACGCAATACTTTGAGGCAGAGGCAGCGAAAGCACTCGCAGGTGCAGAGAAAGCGAAAGCTGACACACAGAAAACGCTTGCAGAGGTTGACGAGACTCGCGCTGATACAGCTAAGACGCTCTATGAAATGCAACAGCAGTTTGAGCAATCACAAGCAGCACAGCAGCGGTCTATACAGCAAATGCTTATGATGCTTGAGACTATGCAGCAATCACAGATGCAGAACGAGCAGCAGATTAAGCAAGAGGTGACACCACAAGAGCCGCCTGATATGCAACAGATGGCACAAATGGCAGCTATGCAAGAAGGTATGCCACCAATGGGGGGTATGTGATGAGTATTGATTACGATAGATACGAGGCATTGGATTACAGCGAACTCGAAGTTGAGTTGTCGAAATTAACCCAACACGACAAAGTTGACGTTCTTAGTAATATCTTATGCCAAGAGTTCTATTTGATTGACCATGTTGAGCATATCAAAAACATTCTGCTTATCCTGCTAAGGTCGGAGTCAGATAATGAAGCTAATCCTACTGCTACTTGCTGAAAGGCTCCTTCAATACATGGACAAGAAAGTTAAAGCGAGTGACGAGAAGTCGCTAGCTGAGAATGACGATGAAATGCTATAATAACTCTATTAAACAAGGAGTTAATTATGAGTATGAGTCAAAAATCCATGTCTGAAAGTGAGCTGAATTTGCGCCAGTTTGCACGTAACAGAGTGCGTAAGCGCAAAGCCAGAAGGCTACCTGTTGTTGAAGGTTATTCGACATCTATACGCAAAAGTAGTGGTGCTATTGTTTTTAGTAACAATACTGACGGCTGGTGTTTTGAGTACGATGTAAATTCTGTTAAAAAACTAGCGTTAGATAATGAGTTGGAGTCATCACTAAAAAAGAAGCACAGAGAAGCTGTTATTAATAGAGAGTCTATGAATCGAAATGGTTTTTATAACGGACTTGCTACAGCTGATTCTTATAAAAGAAGTGCATTAAGATAAACAACCCAAACAAATCAAGCTCACTTCGGTGGGCTTTTTTATTGCCAAAAATTAACTAACAGCTACCAGATGCTATAAATCTGAGGAGATACAACGTGGAAGATTTTGACGACAAAGAAGATTATCAAGAAGATATTGAGCAAGTCGAAGATGACGAGGTTATCGATGACGAGCAAGATATTGACGAAGATAGTCAAGACGATGAGCAAGACAACGAGTCAGATGATAGCGCAGATGATGATGTGCTTGAGTTTAGCTTTGATGAGGACGGTGATAGCGACGAGAAAGACCCATACGCAGGACAAGAAGCGCCTCAATGGGTTAAAGATACTCGACGCCGCGCAAAAGAAGTTGAGCGCGAAAACCGCAGATTAAAGCAACAGCTCGAACAGCGGAACAGTCAACCCGAGCAACAGCAAGCATTACGAGCAAGACCAACTGTTGAAAACTACGACTATAACGAGGAGTCAGAGGAGTATCTGGCTGACTTAGATTCGTGGTATGCGGAAAAGTCACAGCATGATGCAGCGGTACAGGCTGAGCAGCAAAAGTACCAACAGTATCGTGATAGATACAAAGCTGATGTTGATGCAATCAAGGCAAAAGCACCCGATTACGACGAGGTGGAGTCATCCGTTGTTGATGTGCTGTCTGAGCAAAAACAAGGCTTACTGCAAATGCTCGTTGATAACCCTGCAAAGGTGGTCTACGCACTAGGCAAGAACTCACCCGCGCAACTAGAGCGATTGTCAAAACTTGATGACGTTCAGTTCACAAAACAAATCGTCTTGATGGAGCAGCAAATGTCGTCCAAAGCAAAATCACGTAACCCAAACAAGCCAAAGCCAAAAACGCATGAGCTAGAAGGTGCAGCAGGTGGTGTTGATACCAAACTGGCTAAGTTGGAAGCAGAGGCCGCCAAGACTGGCGATAGATCAAAAGTAATCGCATACAAGCGAAACAAATAACTTAATTAATTGAGGTGACGCCTAATGGCTACAACTAATAACTTTTTGAAAGAAGAAGTTGTCATGTTTGATGACGTGTTGGCAGGGTTTGAAGAAGCCCTTGTTTACACTGAGCAAGCAAGCAACTATCCAGTCGATAACGAAAGCTCTAACGATACCATCTGGCGTCCAATGCCGATGCAAGCTGACACCTACGAAGGTTTGGATCAGACGGGTAACTTTAACGGCAAAACTGAAATGGCCGTACCGGTGAAAGTTGACCGTGTGCGTTCTGCACCTGGCTCAATGAACGCTAAAGAGCTACGCGACCCACGCGCATTGAAACGCTATGGTGATGCAGCTAAGCGCAAACTAGCTAGTGATGTGAATAACGCGCTACGTCGTCAGGCTGTTTACTACGCATCAATCGTTGATACTCGCGCAGGTGAAGCAAGCGGCTTTGATGATGTTGCATCGCTAATGTCTAAGTTTGATAGCTTAGGTGTAGCAACTGATGAGCGTATGGCTAACTACTCAAGCCGTGACTTCGTGAAAATGGCAAGTGACCTTGCAAGCCGTCAGACATTAAACGGTAAGACGCAGACAGCGTATGAGAAAGCGTATATCAACGAGATTGCAGGTTTCACCGTTCACAGTGACCCTAACGCAATCATGCTACCTGCTGCTACTGCTACAGGCGCAACCGTTGCTGCTGCTAATCAGCGTCACATTCCTGTTGCAACTAAGAAAGATGATGCGTCAGGTGATGAGCATAACGTCGACAACCGTTCTATGTTGTTGACCGTTGCTGCTACTGGTGGCGCGTTCGCAGTGGGTGATGCCTTTACGATTGCAGGTGTTTACGCATTGCATCATGAAAGCAAAGACTCAACAGGCGAGCTTAAAACCTTCCGTGTTGTTGAAGCTGTTAGCCCAACGTCTGTACGAATTGTCCCTGCTATTGTGGCTAAAGACCATGCCGGAGCAACACAATCTGAGACAGCATACGCTAACGTGACGACTACACCTGCTGACGGTGCAGCTATCACAATGCTCAATAAGAACGCGGCTTACGCTAACACAGCGTTCAACAAAGGCGCTCTTGAGTTGCTACCATCAAAACTAGCTATCGACGCTAAAGATGGTTGGTCAACCATGCAAGCAACGCTTGATAACGGTTTAACCTTGTACTACACGCGTCAAGGCGAAATCAATAACCTATCAACTAAATATCGTTGGGATATTTCATTCGGTACAGCATTGCTGAATCCTGAAATGGCAGGTATCCAGTTATTTAACCAAGCATAAGAGGTGATTTATGGCAGTTCCATCGTTTACAGCACCAGTGGTGACTTTTAACGCTATCAAAGGCTTGTTTAAGGCAAGTTATACGGTATCAGACAGCACAGTTAAAGCCGAGGGTTTCGGTGATAACGAATACCAAGCTAAGCGTAGTGCGGTAGTAACATATCGCAATACCAATCCGCTAGCGTTCCTTGACCTACCTGCATAACCTAGATTTATAGTTACATGCACTGGCTCAGGTCGGTGTATGTTGCGATGAATTTACTAACGGAGAATAACGATGGCAGATTTAAAAAACAGAGTGACCAAAGAAGATTTAGATGACTTGGTTGCGAAAAGCAATGTTGAGTACGCAGTTTTCAGCAACAAGCTAACGGTGGCTGTTGTCACGCTTCCAAATAAATTCAAGGTAACTGGTGAGGCGTCTTGTGTTGATGCTAATAACTTTGACAAAGAATTAGGTGAAAAATACGCGCTTGAAAACGCCGTCAAAAAACTATGGGAGCTTGAAGGTTATTTGTTGGCTGAGCGCTTACATCATCGCGCTGAGTGGCTATCCAATCAAACTGGCGACCTACCTAAGACTAAAGGCAGCTGCTCATGCGGACCAAACCAAGCTTGCAGTGATTGCCCATAAATAACGGAGAGCAAACCATGTCAAACATGATGATATACGGAACAACTGACAAAGTAGGCGGCAACATTGAAAGCGTGTGGGGCCATAAGATGCGCGTTCGCACTATTGACTCAAGCGACGAAGAAGTTGTTAAGCAAGCAAAGGCTGACGGTTGGCTGTCAAAAGCAAGTCAGGTTATCGAGCAGATCGAAACGCAAAAGCTCGAAGCTGAAAACGAAGTCATGAAAGGCAAGCTATCAAGCGGTGATGGCAACAAGCGCATCAAAGAGCTTGAGGCGGAAGTTAAAGACCTGAAAGCCAAACTTGCTATCTACGAAGAAAGCAAAGACGTGAACGGTGATGGCGTCGTGTCGTACGATGAAATGGAAAAAGACGAGCTTAAATCATTGCTTGATAAACGTGGCGTCAAGTATGTATCGCGTGACAATCTTGATGATTTAATTCAGAAAGCCAAAGATAGCGAGTAAATAACATGATTCTCAAACGTGACATAGTAGACCGCGCTTTCAAACTCTTATCTATGTCAGGATTTGAGTTGGACGATTCGCCCGAAGATAGCCAAGACATATTGCAGACGCTCGATGACATGATGGCAGAGCTACAAACTGGAAGCTACGACTTTGGTTATCTGTTTGCCGAGGATGTAACTGAAAGCTATCTTGGTGATTTAGCAGGTATTAAGCGTGACGCGCTATCAGGTATCTCGCACAAGCTCGCACTGCGTATCTGTAGCATATATGGTAAACAGCCGCCAGTGTTGCTACTTAGTCAAGCTGACGACGCATACAATGCCATGCTGACCATCTATCAGAACATACCATCAGTTGAATACTCGACTGATAATATCGTGCTAGGTACAGGCAATAAAGTAAGGTGGTGGTGATATGCAAATCCCAATTATCAACGGTATCTACACAGATAACACGGCTGATTATCGCACCTCTTATCCCTTAAACCTTGTGCCAGTACCAAAGCAAAACGGTGTCGCTAACGGCTATCTCAAGAAGGCTGACGGCATCGAGCTGTTTTGCGGTGCTGAGAAAGGCGGTATTGATAGAGGTGGCATCAATTGGAATGGCGTTTGCTATCGTGTCATTGGCACTCAGCTATGGCGTGTTGATGAGCAAGGTAATTGTACGTCCATTGGCACTATCGCAGGTGGCTCACAGTGTAGCTTTACTTACTCGTTTGACCGTCTAGGCATTGCATCAGGTGGTAATCTTTATTATCTGCAAGGTGGTGAGCTGACACAAGTGACGAATGCCAATCTTGGTACAGTCGTCGATGTTGAGTGGATTGACGGCTATTTTGTGACCACAGATGGTGAGTTCATCATTCAAACTGAATTGAATGACCCAACTCA
This sequence comes from Psychrobacter sp., assembly GCF_041554015.1. Lineage (GTDB taxonomy): Bacteria > Pseudomonadota > Gammaproteobacteria > Pseudomonadales > Moraxellaceae > Psychrobacter. The sequence continues at coordinate 24,638 of NZ_JBFFMS010000036.1, forward strand.
GGTCAGCCCTACCAAGTATGGCAGCAGTGAAGCAGACCCCGACCCGATTGTCGGCCTCATGAAAGTTCGCAATGAGCTTGTGGTTCTGAACCGATACACAATTGAGGTGTTTGACAACGTAGGTAATGCAGGGTTTGCATTTAGCCGTGTCGATGGCGCAATGATGACCAAGGGCTGTGTGGGCACTCACGCCAAGTGTTCTTTTTTAGATTCATTCGCATTTATTGGTAGTAGTAAGAATCAGCCTTGTAGTGTTTATCTGGGCGCTAATGGCGGCCTCACTCCTATAGCCACTAGAGAGATAGAGATTATCTTATCCGAATATAGTGAGGCGCAGCTATCTAAGATAATTCTTGAAGGTAAAGAGCATAGCCATCATCAGCATTTATATCTGCATTTGCCCGATAAGACGATGGTGTTTGACTATGCAGCCTCTAAGGAGATGCAGCAACCTGTTTGGTTTGAGCTGTCATCGTCTAGTAGTGGCAAAGGCGCATATCGAGCCATTAATCACGTATGGTGCTATAACAAGTGGATTGTGGGCGATAGGTTCAATAGTAATGTGGGCGTACTTAGCAATAAGCTATCAAGTCACTATGGTGAGCCTGTCGCATGGCAAATCAACACAACATTCTTATACAACGGTGGGCAGTCAGGGCAAATCAAATCAATTGAGCTTGTCGGATTGACTGGTCGCACGAATAGCAATCCTGATCCGCAAGTGTTCTTATCCTGGACAAAAGACGGCATGACGTGGAGCAATGAGCGATTGCACAGGCAAGGTATGCGTGGTCAATACAGCCAGCGCATTATTTGGTTACGTGCTATCGGTATGTTTCGTCAGATGGTCGGCCTTAAATTCCGTGGTTGTGACGACTCACTAGCATCATTCACAGCTATTGAAGCAGACGTGGAGGCATTCGGTAATGGCGGTCAATAGAACCTTTAAAATCCCTCGTGACGTACTTGCTCAGATAACAGGCGGTAATACACAGGCAATCAAGGCGTTTGAGAATATCGAAGTAGTCACAAATGATGTGCCGCAAGATATGGCAGACCTTGTTATTCAGATTGAGGGCGCAGCATCACAAGCAGAACAGGCGGCAATCTTGGCAACTCAGGCTGTGGCTATCATTAATCAGAAGATTACCGACAATCAAGCGCCATTACAAGCCGTCAGCGTACCGTCAGAGCGTTCCGACTCGCTACAAGCTGTCAATGTATCAATCTATCAAGATGAGCAGCTACAGAGCGTCAGCAGCCCTTATGATTGCCAAACTCAACTAATACCAGTGAGCACTATATGAAACTAACAAATAAGCAAGCCGCAAACGTCACGCTGGCAACAGGTAGCAATACCGTTTACTTGCCGGACACCGACGCACAGATACGAGCATTTACGGTAAGCAACTCAACAGCAGCTAACATTGATTTAACGGTTGAGGTTAACGGCAAGCAGATGGTAAAGAAAACCATTACAGCAGGGGCAACCGAGGTTATTAGCTCGCTATTCAATCAGCAGATTGTCAAAGACGAGCCGCTGACCATGACAGGTGAAGGTGTAAACGTGCTGTTAACAGTGGTTGAAATAACGGAGTAATTATCATGACCCCTACAGCTATTGATATTTTAATCCTACTTTTTGGCTGTGCCTTATTTATGGGCATTCTTATTTTCGCTCTAACTTATCGAGAGATAAAGCTAAAAAAACTCACGGCTGAGCAAGATAATAAAGACTTTGTTGCTATGCGACTTTACAGAGAGCGTGCAAAAGCGGAGGGTAAGCGACAAAAACAACCATTACAAGACCCTGTTTTGTTAATCATGAGGCTGCATTTTGATGAGCTAAAAAGGCAGGACTCGCAAGACCGGACGGCACACAATGATAAAACAAGTTAAGTTCGCAGACTATCAAGACGAAATCACAGCAATGATGATGGATATGCTGCACCTTGAGCCGCAGACGGTTGACATTCCAGTACAGCGGTACATTGAACTAGATGAAATGGGTGTATTGCGTCCGATGCTGTGGTTCGACGGTGATACGGTCAAAGCCCTTGTCCTATTGTTTGTTAGTCCATCTTTGCGAAATCCTATGATTGTTGATGCAGCAACCGATGTGCTGTGGATAAAACCTGAGCATCGAGGCAATAGCCAAGCGCTCACAGACGGTATCAAAGACTATCTGTCTAGCATTGGTGTGTCTTACTGGTATGCAGCTAGTCGAGCATCACACCCGATTGACGGCTATTTAGAAAAGAATAACTTTACGCTATTAGAGCGTATGTATTATTGCGAGGTGCAATCATGAGTTTTATTAAAGACACGTTTGACTCCATAACTGGTAAGTCGGCCGCAAAAGATGCAAGTAAGGCACAGCAGCAAGCAACCGAATCAGGCATGGAAGAACAGCGCCGCCAGTTTGACGCATTGCAAGCACTCATGCAGCCTTACGTTAAATCAGGTACAGGTGCGTTACAGGGTCAGAATGACTTGCTGGGGCTTAATGGCTTTGATAAGCAACAAACAGCTATCGGCAACATTGAAAACAGCCCATTCTTTAAGTCGCAGTATCAACAGGCTGAGAACGCGCTATTGCAAAATGCGTCTGCTACAGGTGGATTGCGTGGTGGTAATATGCAAGAGGCATTGGCTGATAACCGATCAAATATGCTTTACAACAACGTGCAAAGTCAGTTAGCAGGTTTAAGCGGTGCAGCAGCCAATGGTCAGAGCGCAGCAGCAGGTCTAGGCGGTCAAGGCTTGACGTTTGGTCAAAACATGGCGCAAGGTTACGATGCTATCGGTCAAGCTAAAGCAGGTTATGATATGTATAAGAGCAACTTGTATAGCGGATTGCTTAACAAAGGCATTCAGGCAGGTACAGCAGCAATGGGTGGCGGTTTCGGAGGTGGATTCTAATGGCTTTTCAATTAGCACAAGCATACGGACAAGGACAGGCAAACCCTTTTGATGGTGTTCTTGAGGCTTACGGTATGGGGCAGAAATTGCGCCAAAACCGTGACTTACTGCAAGCACAACAAGCAGAGCAAGCACGTAAAATTCAGGCGCAGCAAGCACTTGAAACAATAGACTGGAATGATAAAAACGCTATCGCTCAGACGGTGGCACAGTTCCCTGAATACACTAAGGGCGCGAAAGACTACTACGATGCGTTAGAAACTAAAGAGCAGCAAGCGCTATTGTTCAGCATGAGCCGCACAATATCGGCACTTGAGAGCGACCGACCTGATATAGCGATTCAAGAGGCTAGAGATAAAGCAGCAGCTTACAATGACCAAGGTATGACTAAGGAAGCCGAAGAACAATCACAAATGGCCGAGTGGATGACTAGAGACCCACAGGCAGCCCGAAAAGCAATACTTCTTAACTACTCGTTGTTAGCAGGTAAAGACGCAGGTGCGGCCTATGATTCTTATTCAGGCGCTGGTATCGCAGAAGATGCAGCACCGATTGATAGAGCTAAAACGCAAGCGGAAACGGATGAAATAACAACGCTAACACCGTTACAAGCTAAGAAGTTGGAAGCGGAAGAAGTTGACACACTAGCATCAGCCAAACAAAAAATTGCAACGGCCAACAACTACGATGCTAAAACAACCGAAACGCTAACCTTGTTGCCGCATGAACAAGCGCGTGTTGATTCAGCAACAAGTTTGAATACGGCTAATGCAGGTCTAGCAGCCACAAGGGCTGATGACATACCTATTGCTCGTGCTGACGCTCAGGCGCAGCAAGAGGTTAGCAATCAACTAGCGCAACTTAAACTACAGCTACAAAGCGAAGGCAATCAGGTTGCTAGAGAACGCTTACAGCTACAGATAAACAAGCACGAGCATACACTGGCAGCATACGAGGCTGGGTTAACCACCAAGCAAATTGCAACCAATCAAAAGAATCAAGAGCGTTTGGCGCAATACAGCAGCCAACAAGAGGCTTTGCAGCAGTCTAGATCAACAATAATGCGCCTACTTAGTAATAAGAGTGGTATTAAAGGGGCGACAGGTGCTATACAAGGCCGCTTGCCATCTGCCAGAAAAGACGTTATTCAATTTGAAAAAGATATTGAGACTCTACAGAGTCAGGTATTCTTAACGCAGGTTGAAAAAATGCGAGGACTTGGCGCACTGACTGACTTTGAAGGTAGGAAGTTGGAGACAGCCGTTGCCAACCTTAGTCTTACATTGTCTGCTGAGGCGCTATCTAAAAATCTACAGATTATATATGACGCAACTAAGATAGCCGAGAAGCGACTAGGTACAAAGTATCAAGACTTATTAGGCGAAGTTAGTCAAAACCAAACAGGCTCAACAGCAGGGCGTAGTTATATGCAATACGCCAATTAATGAGGTACGTCATGAGTTTAATGAAAGATGTTTATCAATCCTTTATCAATGTAGGCTGGTCGCCCAATCAGGCTAGAATCATGACGGCTGAGGTTGGGCGTGAGAATGACTTTAACCCAAAAAACCTATTTGGTCGTCATGTTGATGCGTCCAATGGCAAAGTCAACCTAGGTATGATTAGTTGGCAGGGTAGCCGAGGTAAAAACCTTGATGCTAGATTGCGATCCAAAGGCTTGATTGATAAGTCAGGCAACATTGTTCGCAGTCAGGCATCATTGAATGAGATGGCTAAGTTTCTTGATACCGAGATTAAAACAAAACCTGAATACAAACGCACTAAAAGCATGTTTTTAGGCAACCCCAACGTCGCTTACGATGTAGCAAAAGAGGTTGTAGGTAAAAACTTTATTGGTTGGGATTACACAGGTAGCGCCGTTCTTGGTGATAACGTCAAGAAACATCATGCTAAACGTGATAAGTATTACGGTCAATTAGGCGGCAAAGTAACAGGCAGCACTATGTCAACACAAGCACCATCAATGACCAATGCACAGAAAATCAAAGTCTATCAGGCATACAAAAGCGGCAAGATGAGTGCTTACGACAAGGCTCAGTATGAGTCCGATGTAAAGGCAGGTGTGATGCAGCTACCTAAAAACGCCAAGCTCAACACTACAGCACCAAAAAAATCAACAGCGCCAAAGGGCGAGGAATTACCATTAGGTGTGGTCATGGCGTACAACAATGGCGAAATGGACAATGCGGCACAGGCACAGCTTGACGCCGATATCAAGTCTGGCATTGTTCGCGCACCTAAAGGCTTCAAGCTAATTAAACCAAAACCGAAAGGCTTGGTTGGTCGTTCGGCTGACAAGCTCAAAGCAGGTGGCAAAGCGGTTGTTGACAATCAATTTGACAATGGCGGTGTGGCTAACCTGGTTGGTGTGGCAGATGCGGCATTAGGTGTTGCAGGTGGTATGGCTGACATGGCTATGGAGGGTTGGTCAGGTATTGGTGGCATGGCTGGCGCAGCAGTTAGAGGTCAGCCTATTATTGACGGGTACACAACAGGTGTTAATGGTTATCGAGAGACATTGCCAAGCAATGCTCTGAAAGGCGCGGCAACACCACGCACACAGACAGGCCAGTCATTTATGGATGTGCTAGGTATTGTTGATGATGGAATTGTGGCGGCAGGTGATGGTGTTTATAACGCCACTGGTAGCGCAGCAGCAGGTGCAGCAACACAGACAGGTCTTAATGCGCTAGGCTTTATTGTTCCAGCAGGTGCTAAGAAAGGTCGAGGCAGAACAGCACCTATTGACGAGGCACGCCCACGCCTAACGCAA
>NZ_JBFFMS010000037.1:0-29966 GCF_041554015.1 Psychrobacter sp.
ACATTTAGCTCGGTTTTTTGCTGAAACTGACTGATGAGTTGCTGCGTCTGAAAATCGGTAAGAAACGGTTGTCCGGCGATGGTCATCATAAAGGCATAATCCGTAAGATCAAGGCATCTCTGCCATGCAAAGTAAATGGTCCGCGTATTATAACAAGAAGCCCTGTAATAAGCAGGACAAAACCAAGATAAATTGCCAATCACTTCGTTAATATGATGACAAAGCCTTATATAAACCCTGTCGATTTACGACCAAAATAACGTATCTCATAGCAAGTCGCATGGTACAGCGTCACAATTTTTACCTAAACCTTATAATCCTTACAAACACTCACATCGCCTTACTGGCAACCTATATAAATCGTCTAGCGGTAATCGTTATTCTAGATAGCAGTTACAAGCGCGCTGGTTGTTACAACATCCGTTTTTAAAATAAGCGGCTCCTTGACACCAGTACTCAGATGCCGATACTAACTATAAATTTGATAATGATAAATTTAACGTTTATTTACTATAATGAAAAAGGATATCTACCATGAGTGACCACATGAGTAAACAAGAGCAACTCGAGAAAATTCACGCCGTTATCGAAGACGTAAAATTTGCCATGATGAGTACCAGCAACAAAAAGGGTGATATTCATGCGTGGCCGATGACCACCAGTGAGGTTAATCTTGATAATAAAGAAATTTGGTTTATCGGCGATAAATCCTCAGACGTCGTCAAAGATATCCAAGATGACGCAAGAATCGGTCTGACTTATGCTACCCAAGATGAAAAGAACTTTGTATCTGTCAGTGCCAATGCAGAATTGCCAACGGATAAAGCCAAGTTGGATGAGCTTTGGTCACCGGTTTATGATGCGTTTTTTGAGCATGGCAAAGAAGATCCAAATGTACAATTGATCAAAGTCGTGCCTCATGGTGTAGAGTGCTGGCTTAGCGGTAGTACCATCGTCAATATGTTTAAGATGGCAGCGGCAGCGGTACAAGATGGCAAAACTGCTGAAGACATGGGTGAAACCTTCTCTGTTTCTTTATAAGGTAACAGTCAACTGCTAGAGGCATAACAACAAATTCTAGACAATAAAAAACGCCAGTGTTTTATGCGACTGGCGTTTTTATTATATAAATATAATGACTTTATGTAATCACTTTGGCACCAATACTGTGAGCTTAATCGCTTTGTTTTAGATATGGCCAAGCAGCTTTTAAATAAATCATCATCGACCATAAGGTTAAGATCACAGCAGCTACCATTAACACATAGCCTATCATCTCAAGCGATTGCCAGTTTAGCAAAAGCACCGTAATCGCTATCATCTGAAAAGTGGTTTTGAGCTTACCGACATAGGAAACCGCTACGCTGGTGCTTTTACCAAGCTCCGCCATCCATTCGCGTAGCGCCGATACCGCTATTTCACGCGAGATGATCACAATTGCCGCTATCGCCATAATGATATTGGGATGCCATTGTACTAAAACGATAAGCGCAGCTGCCACCATCAGCTTATCAGCGACGGGGTCCAAAAAGCGACCAAAGGCTGATACCACATTAAGCTTACGGGCAAAATAGCCATCAAGCCAATCGGTGATAGCGGCTAGGATAAAAACGCCCGTTAATAATAAGTGGCGCAGTAGGCTGTCGCTAAAGTCACTCATACCAACCTTGGCAATCACATTGTCGGAGATGGCCGGCATACCGATCCCCATGGCAGGTGGCCAATAGGCAATCGCAACAAATAGCGGAATCATCAAGATACGCGCAATCGTCAGATTATTGGGTAAATTAAAAATACTCTTGTTATGCTGCGTACTCGACGGCTCCTGCGGATGCAAATGCGTGCTCTCAGTCATGGCAAACCCAGTTTAATATTGACCTAATAATGGCAGATAGCTTAGCATTTTTCAGGCAAGTCGTCATGCCATCTATGTAGGTATCGTTGATAGCAAGCGTATATCTTTCTAATCGAGCGATTTTTATGCGCATAGAGGGAGTTATAGCTAAGTAAGCTTAGGAAAATAGCGCATTTTCAGTTATAGTCGATTCTAAATAAAATAGATACACCATATTGTAACGCGGAACTGGGATAAATTTTTCTGGCTTGCTGTGCCTACGCCGACAGAGGCTGCGTAAAATTTATCCCAGTCCCGCTGTATCGTTTTAATAATAAATTCACTATATTATAGGCAAAATATATCAATACATCTGTACACTGAAATTTGTAAATAGATGTAAGATTGTCTTGAAATACGTCTGTTTAACCGCATTTCAGTCATAAGAGAAATGAATATGATAATAAGTTTATAGCTAGTTATTTATGGCTTATGATTTTTTATATAATTGCCTAAATACGTTTTCCTCAGTCCACGGTACCTCCTCCGTGGGCTCTTTTTTTGCCTATAAAACTCTGATTTGTATATATTTAATATTTCTATCTGTTGAATAGACCACCAATTTGGCTACCATCTACTCAGAATTTTAACGCTTTTCTTTATACTTAAATGGTTCAGAGAATTGCAGAATCAAAAAGCCAACTACAGATAGGATAATCGCAATTTCATAGCGACCATACGCAACTGAAATACCAATAGCGCCAGTGTTCCATAAGCTCGCTGCCGTCGCCGTCCCTTTTGAGCCTTTTTCGTTTTTGAATATCGCGCCGCCACCGATAAAGCCCATGCCTGTAATAATGGCATACATAATTCTCGCCTCACCAGCTGAATCATAAATATCCATGCCTACCAGCATAAAAGCACATGAGGCAATAGTTACTAAGGGAAAAGTTCTAAGTCCAGCACCGTTGTCTTTCATTTCACGGTTGAGTGCAATCGGTAAAGAGAGGATAAAGGCAATACTCAATTGAAAAAAATGATATTGCATAAGCTCTATATTGATATCAAATCCAAACATCGTGTATTACCTCCTCTATCTCAAGATCATTAATATCAATGACGCCTTAGTAATTTAATAACTTAGCAACTTAGCAACTTAGTAACTTAGTAAAAAGCCACGCTACTTTTACAGCATGGCTTTTTAGCTTTGATACCTATGCTGCCACTCATTTTAAAATGCCTAGTATGGTTAAAATACCGGCATATGGCACCGACACGACTACTTTGCCCGTTCAGTTTTGACCACCTCAACCAGCTCATTGATAACCGCACTGTCAGCTAGGGTAGATAAATCACCAAGTCCAACATACTGCCCTGCCGCTAGACTACGCAATATACGGCGCATGATTTTACCGGAGCGGGTTTTGGGTAGTACATTGACCATATAAATAGCATCTAAATTGGCAATCGGTCCAATCTCAGAGCGTACATGGCGGTTTAATTCAGCCTTTAGTGATTCAGTTGCCGTCTCACTCGACTTTAGGATAACAAAGGCGCAGATACCCATACCGCGTATGTCGTGTGGCATTCCTACTACCGCTGCCTCTGCTGTTGCTGGGTGAGCAACGATCGAGCTTTCAATCTCTGCGGTACCCAGTCGATGACCTGATACATTGAGCACATCGTCGACACGACCCGTAATCCAGTAATGACCATCTTCATCACGCTGCGCGCCATCGCCGGTGAAATAATAGCCGGGATATTCAGTAAAATACGTCGCTAAAAAACGCGCATGATCATTATAAATAGTGCGCATCTGACCGGGCCAGCTACTGTTGATCGCCAAATTGCCTTCAGCAGCCCCTTCAAGTGCGACGCCATCGGTATCGATCACTTCAGGTCTGATACCATAGAGTGGGTTCATCGCCGCGCCCGGCTTCATCGCCACCGTACCCGGTATGGGCGCGAGCATGATACCGCCGGTTTCTGTCTGCCACCAGGTATCGACGACCGGACATTTACCGCCGCCGACGATATGATAGTACCAGTCCCATGCTTCAGGATTGATGGGCTCACCAACTGTGCCAAGTAAGCGTAAACTTGAGCGATCTGACTCACGGACAAAGGTATTGCCCTCTTTCATCATGGCTCTGATAGCGGTCGGTGCAGTATATAAAACGGTAATTTGATGCTTATCAATGATATGGCCAATGCGCGCCCATGTTGGATACTCTGGCACGCCCTCGAACATCACTGTCGTGGTGCCATTGGCAAGCGGTGCGTAAGTGGCGTAAGTATGACCTGTCACCCAACCGACATCGGCGGTGCACCAATAGACATCATCTTCTTTGATATCAAAAACATCACGAAACGTGGACAGCGCATAAGTAATGTAGCCGCCTGTAGTGTGCAATACGCCTTTTGGCTTACCGGTTGACCCTGAGGTATATAATAAAAATAGCGGGTCTTCAGCATTCATGACTTCAGGCTCGCAGTGCTGCGATTCACCATCGACCAAGCTGTGATACCAGATATCACGGCGACCACTCATCGGTACTGAGTTGCCCGTACGATGGACGACGATGACATTGCTAACACTGTCTGTGCCATCCATATCTAACGCACGATCGACATTGGCTTTGAGCGGCGTACGCTTATTACCACGGATACCTTCATCAGCGGTAATCACCAGCTTTGACTGGCTATCAATGATACGATTGCCCAAGCTTTCAGCAGAAAAACCGCCGAATACCACCGAATGTACCGCGCCAATACGGGTACAAGCCAACATGGCAACCACCGCTTCCGGTATCATTGGCATATATAAGGTAACGCGATCGCCCTTTTTAATCCCAAGCTTGCGCATGGCATTTCCTAAGCGACAAACCGCTTCATGCAGCTCTTTAAATGAGATAATTTTATGCAAAGAAGGATGATCGCCTTCCCAGATAATCGCAGGCTTATAGGGATTGTTTTTGAGGTGGCGATCCAAACAGTTGACTGAGATATTTAACTCACCATCCTCAAACCATTTGATATGAAAGTCTTCTAAGTCGTAGCTGACGTCGCTGATTTTGGTGGGCTTTTTAATCCAATCAATCAGCTCGGCACGCTCCGCCCAAAAGGCATCGGTTGCCTCAGGTGAGGCAATGGATTGCTTATATTGTTCAGCATACTGCTCGGCGGTGATATTGGCGGCGGCGAGGAATTCAGGCGCAATAGGAAATGATTTTTGAGTCATGAGCTTTATCCTTTTTTAATTATTATGACCGGTAGCAAACAGCGCTGATAGCGAGGATTGGCACAGGCAATAAGGGTCATCTTCCATAATGGTGACACTCAAAGACAGTTTGACAAATATGCCGAATGGTTGCAAGGCATCAACCACGAATCACAACAATTGCATAGCATAACCCTATGTTTGACCATGCCCATTCTCTAGCAGGTATGTTTACTACTTCTTAAAAATACGGTGGCAACAAAGCTATTTAATCCTTGTAACCTGTTATAAAACATGGACAATAGCAACCTGATATAAAGATGCTACTATTTATATGGCCATTCTTTATATGACAACAGGCTCTATAAGACTTATTTGCACTTTTAAAATCAGGAACTACCGACCATGGACAATCACCGCACTGCCTCACAAGACTCGCATTATGATGTCATTATTATTGGTGCTGGAGCGTCAGGATTATATTGCGCATTAACCGCTGGTCGCCGTGGTCGCCGCGTATTGGTACTTGATCATGCCAATAAAGCCGGCAAAAAAATCCTCATGTCTGGTGGCGGGCGCTGTAACTTTACCAACTATTTCGTTGAGCCTGAGCATTTTATCGGTAGCAATCCGCATTTTTGTAAATCAGCATTGAGCCGCTATCCGAGTTGGGAGTTTATCGCTATGGTTGAGCAGCATAAAATACCCTATCATGAGCGTGAGCATGGTCAGCTGTTTTGTGATGATTCAGCGCAAGATATCTTAACGATGTTACTAAATGAATGCTCCGCCGTCGGTGTGCAAGTTAGGCTCAATACCCAAATCGATAGCGTACAAGCACTCGACAATGATAAAAATGATAAAAACGATAAAAAGGCACGCTTTAAATTACTGACCAGTAAAGCGCTGAGTAAAAAAGACAAACAAGCGCAAAAAGATTTAGCTCATCAAAGTACAGCTGTGCAAGCAAGCTTTTGCTGTGAGTCATTGGTTGTGGCAACAGGCGGCTTGTCCATTCCGACCATGGGTGCAAGCGGTTTGGGCTATGAGCTTGCACAGCAATTTGGTCATAGTCTGATAACGACTGATGCAAGTTTAGTGCCTTTTACCTTTACTGATAAAACTGGCGAGCTGATCCGTACGCTTGCTGGTATCAGTATCCCTGTGATTGCCAGTAACGAGCGCATCTCATTTAAATTGCCGCTGCTATTTACCCATCGCGGACTCTCTGGTCCTGCCATGCTGCAACTGTCCAACTACTGGCAGACAGGCGAAACCATCAGTATCAACCTGCTTCCCGATATCGATATGACCGCGCTATTCCTTACTCATAAAAAGTCACACCCAAGACAGCTTATCCGTACAGTTTTGGCAGATTATACGGACAACGCCTTACCCAAAAAACTGCTGGCAGCGCTACAAACGACTCTGTGGGATGATATCAAAGACAAAGAGCTTGCCAATATCAAAGATGAGCGTTTGATTGAACTTGGAGAAACGCTTAATGGCTGGCAGCTAAAACCTTCTGGCACCGAAGGCTATCGTACTGCTGAGGTCACGCGCGGTGGCATTAAAACGGATGAAGTCTCCTCAAAGACCCTACAAAGCAATTATCAAGATGGGCTGTATTTTATCGGTGAAGTGCTGGATGTCACAGGCTGGCTTGGTGGTTATAACTTCCAATGGGCGTGGGCAAGTGGCTTTGTCTGCGGTGAGGTGGTATAGAGCATATTGACCAAACCATAAAAAGCCACCTTATGAATTATCATAAGGTGGCTTTTTTATTGACCATCAAACTATTATGCTTGATTCAAAAACGGATAGTCGGTATAGCCTTCTGTGCCGCCGCCATAAAAGCTCTGCGGACGCTGCTCATTTAGCGCGGCACCTGTGCGGATACGCTCAGCCAAATCAGGATTGGCGATATAGTCACGACCAAACGCCACTGCATCGATGTAGCCAGCCTTGATATTTTTTTCTGCTTTCTCAGCCGTATAACCACCAGCGGCGATAATTGTCTGATCAAAGGCATCGCGAACACGCTGACGGAACGCGTCGCTGTAAGGCGTACCCCCTGCCCAGTCAGGCTCAGAAAGATGTAAGTACATCAGACCACGCTTATTAATCTGCTCAATCAGCCAAATATTTTCGTCTTCGTTATATCCTGCTTCGACATTATTAAATGTACCGAGCGGCGAGATACGAATACCAATATGGTCAGCATCCCACGCATCAATACAAGCATCAATGACATCGAGGGTCAGACGCGCACGATTCTCACGGCTACCGCCATATTCATCATCACGCTGATTGGTATGCTCAACCCAGAACTGATGTAATAGATAGCCATGCGCGCCATGAATCTCTACCCCATCAAAGCCTGCTTCTTTGGCATTCTTGGTCGCTTGACCAAAGTCAGCGATGACTTGCTTTATCTCTTCCAATTTGGCTGGACGTGGCGTGGTCGCTTCAACGCGGATAGCTTGATTGTTACTATCGCGCAGTGAGGTACGTACCCCTACATGGACATCAGAGGCAGAAATCGGTGCTTTACCATCTGGTTGGACGCTTTCGTGTGCGACCAATCCCGTGTGCCATAGCTGTACGACAATCTTACCACCTTTAGCATGGACATTATCGACAATAGCTTTCCATGCAGTCGTCTGGTCTTGGGTATGGATACCGGGCGCGCCTGCATAACCTTTTGCCTGAAAAGAAACTTGCGTCGCTTCTGCAATGACGAGTCCTGCACCGCTACGCTGCGCATAATACTCACTTGCAAGTACTGTAGGCACATCGCCTGGCTCAACCGCGCGTAAGCGGGTCAACGGTGCCATGATGATGCGATTTTTTAAGGTTTGGGTGCCCATCTTAATGGGTTCAAATAAATTGTCGTGTGCCATAAAAAGCCTTGTTTGTTGTTATAAAAATACGGTTATTACCTTAATAGATAACAGATAAATAGCCCTTAACATCATTAAGCGCTCTACTCATCAGCCGTATTCTTTATAGGGGGTAGCTACTCAGATTCCAAGTAAAACTTACAAACAAAAACACCGACACCAGTATATTTTCAGTCTGTTAAACGCTAATTATTTATGTGATCTTAACAGGGTATTAAGTGAATAGAATCATTAATTTTGCTAAAATTTAGTAATAAAAAAAAGCACCTACTTTTTAATATAAGTGCTTTTTCTCATCGTTATTTTTAATAAATAATCTCAGTCAATCTTAAAAATGATAACCAAGTTTCATACCAAGCGCATAGCCAGTACCATCATCAATATTGGCAACGCGACCATCAACCTTGGTATCGACCGGACCACCTTCAAACCACATATATTGACCGCCCGCAGCAACGCTAAGCTGCTCGGTTAATTGATACTGCGCGCTTAACCCTAAGCTTTTGATAGAGTCATAAGGCCCTAATAAGCTGAGCGGCGCACCAGTGCCATGGTCATAACCCAAGCGTACTTCACCTGAAACTTTTGGATTAAACTGCTTACCCAGTGCTACTTCAACCGCGTAACCGTCTTTTTTATAGGCAGCTAGTGGCTCTTGTGTTGCTAATATCGCCAAAGGCGGGGCAACATTAAAGTTACTCCAATCTACCCAGCGGGCGTTGACCATACCCAGCAATTGATACTTTTCACTGAGACCTGTTTGGAAGTCTAAATTGACCGACTGTGGCATCTTAACCTCAGTCTTACCTGCTAACGGCAATCCTTCTTCCGCTGGTGCTGGCGTTACCCCATCACCACCAGCGATAGGCGGCAAAATAACTTGCAGGTTTTCTACCCCAGATACCTGATATTTGGCGGGCGCGCGATACGTCAACGCCGCTCGCAAAGCCATCTCCGGCTTTTCATACGCCATGCCAATTACCGGCGCGAGCGTGCTTTCGTTTTCAAAGTCTAACGTATAATAAGTCGGCGCTGTCGCCACAGGATTAATAGCTACTTCATTGATAGCACCTAAAGTTGCGGCTTCAGTTGGTGTAATCGTGCCATTATTTTGTTTATTGACCAAATCATAATAAGCCTCAGTGGTCGGTATGCCAAACAGCGCCCCTGCTTCATCGATCACTTGAGAAACAGCAGTGGTCAAACCGACGGGCTGCGCGCCCGTGATATTGCCTTTTAGCGTTTGGTATTCAAGACCACCATATAACCAGACATTATTGCTAATCTTACCGCCGCCTAAAAGCGTGATACCCGTTGTTTCTACCCGCGCCTCGGTCGTACCCATACGATTGTTAAATATATTCCCTGTCGGATACTTGGTATCGACGCCAAAGGGTTGCTCATAAATCAAGGCCAATGCCGTATTGGCCGTCGGGGCGATTTTAAGAGCCGCTCCGGGTAAATCAAAGTCATCCATCATATCGCCGATTTTGTTACCAGCGGCATCGGTGCCTTCGATTTTTGGGTCAACATATGCATAGGATAGCTCGGCATAATTGCCCGGCTCAAAAAAAGGCGCGACCGATTGTTTGCTGTATTCGATGCCAGCGGCATGCGCTGAGCTGATGGCGAGACTTAACACGGTTAAAGTACCAGCAGTGAGCCAATAGCGCGAAGAACGAAAAAGGCTAGCAGAATTATTGAGTCCTAAAAACAGCTGAGCGCTCATGACAATATCCTTTTGTCAGTTAAAAATCTCACCAAACTATAAAATCATGCACACCTTTTATAGTTGGCTTTAATCCCTAGATTAAATAGATAATGTCAACATTTGTCAATATATCAGCAGCGGCTTTATAGGTTTTTCTATTTAATTGAACAACGATAAATACTAAGCTCTTAACGCTCCTCTAACTTTTTTACTAAAAATCTAATGCGTTATTTATATTCATTTAGCAAATTAGCCAACTTATTTATGCAAAATTGGCTTAATATCATATCTAACAATCCTTTCTCGATTGCCCTTTATTTTATTAAGTAGAGAAAAGCATGATGTCAAAATCATTTTTAAAACTATGTTTAGCTTGCTCATTAGTTTTAGGTTTAAGCGGCTGTATCGCTATGGAAAAGCTTGATTATCAATTGATGCAGCAAGAAGATGCCAAATGGCAAGCCGATGAGCAGCTTACTGACACGATTATTGCTATTGGCAAGCCCGCTACGCCTATTGAAGGCATTGAGCATGCGATTGTATTTGCGGGAGAAAAGCGCAGCTATTTGGTGCAGAGCGCCAATAGAGATCGTGAGTTTATTGATATTTTAGAGCAAGTGGATTTGGCTTATTTTTCCTTTAAACCGATGCCAGCATTCAATGCGCCCTATTTTAGAATAAGAATAGGCGAGCAAGGCTGCACATCAAAGCAAGGATGCATTGCCAGCATATTATGGTTTGAAAAACCGACCCATCTGCTTATGGCAGGTGAAACAGCTAAACTTGAAGGGTTTGATTTTACTTGTCATGATGGCTTCACCGGTGGTATGACACGCTGCACAAAAAACCTATGGCGCCTTCCTGTAACAGTGGCACCAGCGGTGAAAAACATCAATACGCTCGCCTATCGCTTGCCGCAACCGACCACGCTAAAGTTTTACAATTATCAGCCGGACAAAGCCTTAGCAGAAGAAAAAAGGCTTAAAGCGCTGATGCCACTTGCCAAAGCGTTTGACATCATCACCTTTCCGATTCAACTTATCATGGTAGAAGGTACTAAATAAGTACTATTTATCGTTATAAAACATTAAGCTTTCAGCATCTTTTTGATAGACAACTCTAAAGATAAATAGGTACCAAACAATATCACCATAGAGCCAATAATCGCGGGGGTATCTAACGCCTCACCAAGCAGCAGATAGCCTAAAATAATGGCAAAAATCGGAATCACCAAAGTAATACTGGTTGCCCGTACAGGGCCAATGCTTTTAATCAACTGATTCATAAAAATCAGCGCGATCGCGGTTGAGAATACCCCAATACAAATGACAGAAATCCAAGCCGTTAAGCTGATACTCTTGCCATAAGGAAACTCATAAACGGCTACAGGCAACATAATTATACTGGCAATGATCAGCGAGCCTGCGGTGATCGCGACTGGGGAGACATTCTCCAGATAATTTCGAGTGATATTTGCCCCAAGCGCATAGCCAATACAGGCCAGCAATGCGTAGCCCATCGGTAATAATACTGAACCTGAACCAGCACCCTGCCCGCCAAACAGGTTCTCACTCATCAAAATAATCACACCGATAACGCCGATAACCAAACCAAGAATCTGCTTTTTCGACAAGCGGTCTTTAAAAAATACACTGGCGATAAAGCCGCTTATCATCGGCACAGAGGCATTCAATACTGCCAATACCCCAGCGTTTACCGAACGCGCTGAAAAAGCAAACAGTATAAAAGGGATAGCCGCAGAAAATAGCCCGACCAGCGTCAGTACTTTCCAGTTTTCACGAATCCCTATTCTGTTTTTCTTTTTAAGTATTACAAACACCAACATTGTCAGTCCGGCCAATACCACCCGTAAGCTGGCAAAAGCCAGTGAACCAAACTCAGGCACGCCGACACGATAAAAAATAAAAGACAGCGACCACATAAAGGATAAGGTGATAAAAATAATGAGGTCGCGGTTAGACATAAGGGTATCCTATCGAGCAGAAGACAGTAAAAAAACCTCGATGATAACTGGTTCAACGCTCAATAAGTATTATTTTTTCTACATTTGTTACCAATTTTTTATAATGTTACCTTGTCTAAAATAAAATCAATGTCTTTGTCACCGCGCCCTGACAAATTGACCAAAATCGTCTCATCTGCTGACATGTCTTTAGCGATTTTCATCGCATAAGCAATGGCATGTGCCGACTCTAACGCAGGGATAATACCCTCAAGGCGTGATAACGCCATAAAGGCTTCTAAACATTCGGCATCAGTCGCCGACTCATAAGTAGCAAGCGCTAAATCTCGCAGATGCGAATGCTGCGGTCCAACCCCGGGATAATCAAGTCCTGAGGCAATCGAATGCACCGGTGCAGGCTCGCCTTTTTCATCGAGCAGCACATAACACTTAAAACCATGAATCTCACCTTTGATGCCAAGTGACATGGTCGCTGCATGATTGGGCGTATCTAGACCTTCACCTGCTGGTTCTACGCCGATTTTTTCTACCTCGGCATCATCGAAAAAGCCGCTAAATATACCGATAGCATTGGAGCCGCCGCCAACACAAGCAACCACTTTATTCGGCAGCTTACCCGTCGTCGCTAAGAACTGCGCCCGTGCTTCATGACCGACCACCGACTGAAAGTAGCTGACGATCTCTGGATAGGGCGCAGGCCCCAATGCGGAGCCAATCGCAAACATGCTAGTATCAAGCTCATTTAAATAAGTCTCAAAGGCGCTATCGACCGCTTCTTTTAGCGTCCCAGCCCCGCGTGAAACTGGCACGATATTGGCACCCAAAATCTTCATCCGGCTGACGTTTGGATGCTCTTTTTTAATATCAACCACGCCCATGTGTATCTCACACTCTAGCCCCATCAAGGCCGCTGCTGTCGCCAATGCGACACCATGCTGCCCTGCGCCCGTCTCAGCAATCACTTTGGTTTTGCCTAATTTCTTGGCCAATAATACTTCGCCCAAACAGTGATTAATCTTATGTGCGCCTGTATGGTTCAAATCCTCACGCTTAAAATAAATCTGTGCGCCGCCGCAATGCTCGGTCAAACGCTGCGCATGATAAATAGGACTTGGGCGACCAACATAGGTCTCACGTAAGCGCTGCATCTCAGCGATAAAGTCATCGTTTTTGATAATCTCACGAAAACCTGTCTCAATCTCGCTCATGGCTTTGGCAAGCTCAGGATGAGCAATTTTGCCACCGAACTCGCCATATAAACCATCGCTATTTGGCAAGATAGATTGATGTAAGCCGTAGTCAGAGACGGTATTTTGCATTGTCATAGTTGAGCCTTATTGTTTTCAATTAATTACTACTATTGTTGTCTTTGCCGAATTATTTAGCTTTTTTAAAGATAAAAATAATTAAATGTATTTATGCTCTAGTACATTGAAACAAGATAATAAGCGAAATTTTCTATTTGGTCAAGTTTACCTGCCTTTCTAAAATCATTGGCTAAGTGATTGGATGAAAACTGATTAAAGCATGGGCTAAAAACTGGCAAAAATAGTCGGTGAATGAAGCTTTATCTGTCTATGACTCTTAGGACAATCGTATGACTGAAATAATAACGCAACCTTTGTTTGTTAATATAATGCTCATTTGGCTGAATACACTATTGCAGTCACAGGCTAATTTTAGTCAGCTCAGACTTTTTAGCTTACATATTCATATTAGGAATTACCATGCAACGACGCCAACTGATTAAAGCCATGGGTTTGAGCGTAGCTACCGTCAGCACCTCCGCTGCGGTAAGCGGCTGTCAAACGCTTGCCAAGCAGCCAAGACTACCTAGTACCATCACCCAAGCGGGACACTTTCCTAATATCATTGTCGGTAGTGGTTATGGCGGCGCAGTATCGGCGCTACGATTAAGCGAAAAAGGTCATAAAGTGCTGATACTTGAGATGGGGATGCGCTGGGATAGAACGCCAAATCACGACACCTTTTGCAAAATGATTAGCGCTGATAAACGCTCAAGTTGGTTTAGCAATATGCCAAACGCCCCTATCCCGATTCCGATACCTATCAGAAAATATCCTGGGGTTTTAGATTTAATCGAATATGATGAGATGAAAGTCTTTGCAGGACGTGCTTACGGTGGCGGCTCTATCGTCAATGGCGCGATTGCCATTGCCCCTAGACGCTCGCATTTTGAAGCAGTGTTTCCTTGGATTAACTCTGATGAGATGTACGACACTTATTTCCCTCGTGCTATGAAGGAACTGAAAGTCAGTAAAATCCCTGAGACGTTTTTTAATGAGTCCGAGCATTATGAATACACTCGCGCTGCTGAACGCCAAACTGAAAAAGCCGGACTAAAGACCGAATTCTTTGGTAACAGCTACGACTTTGATTATATGCAACGTGAGGCGCGCGGTGAAGTTTATAAGTCGGCACTCGGCGGCGAAGTCATCTATGGCAATAACGCTGGCAAGTTTTCACTTGATTTAACCTATCTAAAAGATGCTGAAGCCACGGGGAATGTCACCGTCAAAACCCTACACAAAGTTAATAGCATCCAAGCGCTCGATAATAACCAACTTAGATTAGAAGTTCATGTGTTAAATACCACAGGCGGCATCGATAAAGTAGAGCATTACACTTGCGATAAACTGTTTCTAAATGCGGGCAGTACAGGCACTTCAGAGCTGCTACTCAAAAGCCAAGCGGAAGGCAAATTAAACAACCTAAACGAACATATCGGGCAGCACTGGGGACCAAACGGTAATATTATGACCGGTCGCAATTTCGTCCACGCCGCGGGCACCACCCAATCAACCATTCCGGTCAAAGGCATCAATATGTGGGACGGCGATAGAGGCGGCTCAAAGTATAAAATTTTTGCTGAGCTTGCGCCATTGCCGCTAGGGCTTGAGACGTGGACGACGCTATATCTTGCCATCACTGACAATCCAGAACGCGGTAACTATTACTATGACAAAGCCACCAAAACCGTCAAACTTAACTGGAAACGCGAGCAAAATCAGTACTCAGTAAACGCTGCTAAAGAGCTGATTGAGAAGCTTGCCAAAGTAAATGGTGGCTCGACATCAAGCTTATTATTCACCAATGGCTTCGGCGATAACTTCTGCTATCACCCACTTGGTGGTTGTGTATTGGGTAAAGCGACTGATGAATTTGGTCGCGTAAAAGGACATCAAAATATCTATGTGCAAGATGGGGCATTAATCCCCGGTAGCGCTGGCGTCAATCCATATGTATTTATCACAGGACTTGCTGAGCGTAATATGGCGAGTATTTTGAGGGAAGATTTTGGGTAGGTTAATGAAGAATGAATACAAATTTAATCCACTAATTCAGAGTGTAAATCTTCAAAATTAATGGACTAAGCTTTGCAAGCTATCTTTAAATAATTATGTGATATAGACTTTTAGCTACTAGTTACAACTGTTTATCCACTCCAATTTTCTCTTCAAGTATCTCAATTAAATAGAAACCTCAGACTTAAACCGCTCCCATGCCACACACTCATTGAATTCCAACCTCGCATCGGCAACAATAGCTGCTACTAACAGTATTAATAATAAAAAGGATAAGTAATGAAACTGCGCATCTTAAAATCTAGCGTGACCAACCCTTGGTTTAACCTTGCAACCGAGGATTGGATATTTAATACGCTCAATCCCGACTCGCACACGCTATTCTTATGGCGCAATAGCGAGACCGTAGTCATTGGACGCTCGCAAAACCCATGGGTAGAGTGCAAAATCGATAAGATGGAAGCCGACGATGTGTTTTTGGCGCGGCGTCAGAGTGGCGGTGGCGCGGTGTTTCATGATTTGGGCAATACCAACTTTACCTTTTTATCACCCAAAGACGACTACGATCAAGCAGCGAACTTTACCATTATCATCAATGCGCTCAAAAAATTGGGCATAGAAGCAGATTTATCTGGTCGTAACGACATGCAAGTCGGCGATAAAAAGATATCAGGCAGCGCCTTTAAACACGCGGCGGATCGCAGTTTTCATCACGGGACTTTATTGGTCAATGCCAACATGCAAAAGCTTGGAGATTATCTTAATCCGCATCCGCTTAAGCTGAAAGCTAAAGGTATCAAATCTGTCCGTTCTCGCGTCGCTAATCTGGTCGAGTTTAACGAGGATATCAATCACGAGACGTTATC
Organism: Psychrobacter sp.; assembly: GCF_041554015.1. Classification (GTDB taxonomy): domain Bacteria; phylum Pseudomonadota; class Gammaproteobacteria; order Pseudomonadales; family Moraxellaceae; genus Psychrobacter. The sequence goes on from NZ_JBFFMS010000037.1 coordinate 15,845, forward strand.
CGAGGCGATTATCGAGGCGTTTTGCGAATACTATCGTGACACTGATTATGGCGACACCGTGCCAGTAGAAGAATTGGATGAAGCCAGTCTCGCCAAGCAGCCTAACCTGAATAAATACTATCAGCAGATGGCAGATTGGGATTGGCGCTTTGGTAAGACGCCTGAGTTCACCCATCACATTGAGACGCGCTTTGATTGGGGCATTATTGATTTGCACCTTGATGTGAAGCAAGCGGTGATACGCGATGTGGTCATTTTCTCTGATGCATTAAACGTTGAATTAATTGAGCTATTAAAAGATACATTGACGGACATCAAATACGATAAGCATGAGATTAAAGCTAAGTTTGATGAATTAGGCAAAGCGCATTCTGAATTGGCGGCGCAGATTGACGACGTGTCTGTATGGATGCTGAGTGAAATGGAAGGTTAGCTTTTCTACAAGAAAGTTAGGGGGCAATTAACCGCATTTTATTGATTAATTGCTTGGTTAAGCAGACAAAAAAAACGGTAAGATCATTAATCTCACCGTTTCTATATTTAACCCAAATCATTCAAATGTTAGATCGCAGCCGCAACCTCAGCACCATCACGAATCGCACGTTTGGCATCTAGCTCAGCCGCAAGTTTTGCCCCGCCGATGAGATGGTATTGCGCGTCTGGTGCATCACCGACGTTTGGCATCAGTTCAACGACCGACTCTTGACCGGCACAGACCACAACACTATCAACACGTAGCAGCTGACTTTGACCTTGATTATTGGTGATCCAAATACCTTCATTGGTGATTTTATCGTACTTTGCGCCCGATACTTGGATGACGCCGTGTGATTTAACATGGGCACGATGTACCCAGCCCGAGGTTTTATTAAGACCACTGCCCAAGCGACCTTTGCTACGCTGCATCAAGTACACTTGGCGGATAGGCTTAATGGCTTCAGGTTGAATCAGTCCGCCCTCAGTTTGATAATCCGTGGCAGAGGTGACGCCCCATTCTTCACGCCACGCTTCGATAGACTGCGCTTTTGGACGATAGCTTGGGTCTTTTAAGAGCTCAGGACCTAGCTCATCTAATGGCTGACCATGTTTGGCGGTCAGATATTCACTAACGTCAAAACCGATACCACCTGCTCCGATGACCGCGACGGTGTCACCGACGGATTTCTCACCAGAGAGCAGTTCAGCGTAGCTGATGACTTGCGGTAAATCAGCGCCTTCAAGCTTACCCGCTAGGCTTCTTGGAACCACGCCGGTTGCGACGATGACATGATGGAATTTTGCTTTTTCTAGCATAGCCTTGTCGACTTTGGTATTAAGTTTAATCTCAACACCTAAGTGCTCAAGCTCATTGATATAATAGCGAATGGTTTCAAAAAACTCTTCTTTACCTGGGATGACTTTGGCGTAATTAAACTGACCGCCCAAGATGTCTTTGGCTTCAAATAACGTCACATCATGACCACGTAAGGCGGCGACATGAGCAGCTGACATGCCAGCGACACCGCCACCGATGACGGCGACTTTTTTCGGTTTTTTGGTTTTTTTATAGACCAGTTCAGTCTCGTAGCAAGCTTGCGGATTGACCAAACAGGTTGAGCGTTTATTCTCAAAGGTATGATCAAGACAAGCTTGGTTACAGGCGATACAGGTATTGATGCGATCTGCCTGACCATTTTTGGCTTTATTCACCCAATGGGCATCGGCTAGGAACGGACGCGCCATCTGAATCATATCTGCCTGACCACTAGCGACGATTTCTTCTGCGGTTTCAGGCATATTGATACGGTTGGCTGCCATCATAGGGATGCTGATATGTTTTTTAATTTCAGCGGTAAAATCCACAAAAGCGGCGCGCGGTACGCTGGTGACAATCGTCGGTACGCGCGCTTCATGCCAGCCGATACCGGTATTCATGATGGTCACGCCCGCTGCTTCTAAGGCTTTAGCGACGGTGATGACCTCATCCATGACATTACCGTCTTTGACCAAATCGATGACCGATAAGCGGAATAAAATAATAAAATCTTCACCAGCTGCTTCACGTACGGCTTTTACCACGTTGACCGCAAACTTCATGCGGTTTTGAATATCACCGCCGTATTCATCGGTACGTTTATTGACATGACGAGATAAAAATTGATTGAGCAGATAGCCTTCTGAGCCCATGATTTCGACACCATCATAACCCGCTTGCTTGGCAAGTTTGGCACAGCGGGCATAGTCTTTAACAGTTTGCTCGATGTTTTTGATGCTCATCTTACGCGGTTTAAATGGCGAAATTGGCGATTTAATCGGACTCGCTGACACGGCAAACGGATGATAACCATAGCGACCGCTGTGCAGGATTTGCATGATGATTTTGCTGTCATATTTATGGGCAGCACGGGTGACGCGTTGATGATTGAGAACATCAGCGCGGGTGTTCATGGTGCCGCCAGCAGGGAGTAACCAACCTTCACGATTGGGTGAAATACCGCCGGTAATCATCATCGCCACGCCGCCCTTGGCACGTTCGGCAAAATACGCCGCCAGTTTACCGTAATTATAAAAACGGTCTTCAAGCCCCGTATGCATCGAACCCATTACCATCCGGTTTTTAAGCGTGGTAAAGCCCAAATCGAGCGGCTCAAATAAATGCGGATAGTGCTCGTTGGTGCTGGCGGTCTCAATGGTATTGGCGGTACGGCTGGCGGTCATATCATTTTCCTTATGAATGGTTTGTAGAAATACTGATTAAAGCTGGTCGGGATTTTTAAACGTTATGTTTTTAAAAATAAGGCTTATTGGAAACAGTTAAGCGTTGGGATTTAACTTCACTGGTATCGTAACACACCGCTATTATCATCAGCTATGCAGACAAGCGACTGATGAGTGAACACTATGTGCATGAGGCTCATTGCTCATGTGATTCAATACTAGAAAGCGCTAAAAACATACTCGCTTTTCACAGAGCATTGTCTATAATGGATGAGCAAATATTTACCATGAGTCACCTATCGGCGAGTTGCTACGAAGGTCAGCAAGAATATCAACGGCTCATCATACACTGATAAAGAGCGAAGCCACCTTGATAGCCGACTTGTAGCATATTCGCCGAATTATAAAAGCAAGATAAAGGACTATCCCCATGACAGACTTCCATACTGGTCTTGGCAAAAATGCCGCCAACCATCAACCGCTTACCCCTATTGACTTTATCATCCGTAGCGCACAGGTCTATCCTGATAAAACCGCCATTATCTATGATGATTTAGAGCACAATAACCTCACGCAAACGTGGCAACAGACTTATGATCGCTGTCGTCAATTGGCGGATGGTCTGCGTAAATTGGGTATCGATAAAAATGATACGGTAGCGGTCATGATGCCAAATACGCCAGCGATGGTCGAATGTGCCTTTGGTGTACCGATGTCAGGCGGCGTGCTTTGCACCCTTAATACCCGCCTTGATATCAATGCCTTGAGTTTTTGTTTGCAACACTCAGAGGCAAAGGTATTAATCTTGGACAGCGAGTTTGCTGAGCACGCTGAGATGATCGATGAAGCGTTTCCTAATCTCATCGTCATTCATGCGACCGACGCGGCGCTCGATATCGAGCGTTTTGGTATCATGAGTTATGAAGAGTTAATCGCCAGCTCAGACAATTTGGATAATTGGGAAAAACCGCTCGATGAATGGGATGCAATCGCCCTCAACTATACCTCTGGTACCACGGGCAAACCTAAAGGTGTGGTCTATCATCACCGCGGTGCCACGCTCAACGCTGTCTCTAACATTTTAGATTGGGATATGCCCAAGCATCCCATGTATCTATGGACGCTGCCACTATTCCATTGCAATGGTTGGTGTTTCCCATGGACCATCGCTGAGCGCGCGGGCGTCAACGTCTGCTTGCGTAAAATTGACGCTGATTTGATTTTGCAGCTGATTGCCAAGTATAAAGTCAGTCATTATTGCTCAGCGCCGGTGGTACACAATATGATTGCTGGTGGTAAGCCTGAATATAAAGACGCTATTAACCATGAAGTCAAAGGCTGGGTCGCTGGTGCGCCGCCCTCTGAAACCATGCTCGCTGCTATGGAAGCGATGGGCTTTCATATCTCGCACGTTTATGGTCTCACCGAAGTTTATGGTCCGGTCACTGTCTGCGCTGAGCAAGAAGAATGGGATGCGCTCGATGTCGCTGCTCGTGCGCAGAAAAAATCTCGCCAAGGGATCACCTCGCATTTGATGACGGGCTTTGAGCTATTTAAACAAGGGACTACTGAGCCGGTTGCTGCTGATGGCGAAGAGATGGGCGAGCTGGCACTGCGCGGTAATATGGTGATGAAAGGTTATCTAAAAAGCCGTAAAGCAACCGAAGAAGCCTTTGCTGACGGCTGGTTCCGTACTGGTGATTTGGGTGTTAAATACCCTGATGGCTATATCAAAATCATGGATCGTCTCAAAGATATCATCATCTCAGGTGGCGAGAATATCTCTAGTATCGAGGTCGAAAACGTCTTATATAAAATGCCTGAAATCCAAAGCTGTGCGGTCGTTGCCGCGCCGCATGACAAATGGGGCGAAGTGCCAGTCGCCTTTATCGAGATTCATGAAGGTAGCACCTTACAGCGCGATAATGTGATGGCGCATTGCAAGCAGCATTTGGCTGGTTTTAAAGTACCCAAATATATTATCTTTGCTGAAATCCCAAAGACCAGCACCGGTAAAGTGCAGAAATTTGAGCTACGTCAAGCGGCAAAATCATTGGCACACGAAACGCCAAAAGTGAGCCCAAGTACAACGTAGAACAATGCAATATAAGCTTTTTATATGATAAGTAATTGAGTATAAAAAAGGTCAGCCTAATGAATGTAGGCTGACCTTTTTGCTTAGCTATTATTAACCAACAGGCTAATTAAACTTTGGCTCAAGCCATTTGAAAATCAGCATCCCGAACAGCATCGCAGGGGCAAACACGTAGGCTTGCCAATGCCCTGTTCCTAGCAGCACAACACTAGGCCCCGGGCAGATGCCCACAAGACCCCAACCGATACCAAACATCATAGCCCCGATGAGCAGTTTTTTATCAATCACGGTATTACTTGGCAATAAAATAAACGTGCCAGCCCAGCTGGTCTTTTGCCGCTTGGCCAGTTGTACACCAACAATAGCTACCAGTAGCCCGCCACCCATCACCAGTGCCAAAGAGATATCCCATGCGCCAAAGACATCCAAGAACCCTTGTAACTTAGCAGGGTCAGTCATGCCTGCTATCAGTAGCCCCAAGCCGAATAATACCCCAGCTAGCAATCCAATCATATTTTTTAGCATTATTGTGCCTCATACTTAATCTATTCATTCAAGCTGTAATAAATCATCTGTCATCTATATCAGCTGATAATAAAACCCTGCGCTATCAAGCATATACTGGGCTTAAATCATACCCAAGACATGCCTGCCCACATATACCGTTATGATACCGAACAACATAAAGGTCACTGTCGCTGCAAGCGAACGTGGTGACAGGCGTGCGTTACCACAAATACCGTGACCACTGGTACAGCCTGACCCCAGACGCGTACCGAAGCCCACCAGTATCCCAGCACCAATCAATAATGGTAAGGATGTGGTGATTTCTATATCAGGCAAGGGTCTGACCAAACTGTAGAGCAAGGGCGAAACGATCAAGCCTAGGATAAACAGTACTTGCCATACCTCTATATCTTTGGGCTTTAACAAACTCGAAAAAATACCACTAATACCTGCAATACGCCCAATACCTAGTAACAACACAACGGTCGACAGCCCAAGCAGCAAACCACCAACTAAGGAGATAGGAGTAAAGGCGAGCCAGTCTATTTGTATACTCATAATATTTACCTAAAGCAATTTTTACCAACAATGAAAAATATCGTTCTACATAAATACATTATATAATAAAATATATCAAAAGGGTAAAAAAATACTGAACCTTTTTGATATAGGTTCAGTATTCTTTTTTATTTGATAACAATCTTACAAAATACAGCTATTATTTAGTCAATACCTCATCAAGTGCTTTCTCAAAGCGCTCTACAGCACCATCGATATCGGTCAATTTATCCAAACCAAATAGACCTAAACGGAAGGTTTTGAAGTTATCAGGCTCACCGACTTGTAGTGGTACACCAGCAGCAATTTGTAGCCCAGCTTCAGCAAAAGCACTGCCTTTATGCATGTCATCACGGTCAGTATAAGCAACCACCACACCTGGGGCTTCAAACCCTTTTGCGGCAACACTTTCAATCCCTTTACCTGCCAGCACCTTACGAATGCGATTGCCAAGCTCCCATTGCGCATCACGCAATGTATCAAAACCGATCGCTTTTGCTTCCAATATCGTATCGCGGAATTGACGTAAGCTATCGGTTGGCATCGTCGCATGATAGGCATGACCGCCATTTTCATACGCGCGCATGATGGTCAGCCACTGCTTTAAATCAAGACTAAAGCAGTTAGACTCCGTGGTTTCTACTTTTTTAATGGCAGCGTCGCTGAGCATGACAAGACCTGCGCATGGCGTACTACTCCAGCCTTTTTGCGGCGCACTGATAAGGACGTCAATGCCCAAATCTTTCATATCGAGCCATACGCAACCTGAGGCGATACAATCAATCACCAATAAACCGCCAACGCTATGGACAGCTTCACTTAACGCTTTGATATAATCCTCTGACAAGATAATGCCAGATGAGGTTTCAACGTGCGGCGCATAAACAACAGCAGGTTTGTCTGCTTTAATTTTGGCAACGGCTGTTTCGATAGCGACGGGCGCAAATGGCTTTGGCGCTTCCGTGTCTTCTGTACGCTCAGCCGTTAATACCGTAGATGACTTAGCAAATCTGCCTTTTTCTAAAATTTGCGTCCAGCGATAGCTAAACCAACCATTACGGATGATAAGACAATCTTCATCAATAGTCAGCTGACGGGCGACGGCTTCCATACCATAGGTACCAGAACCTGGAATAATAACCGCTGCTTCAGCGTTATAAACGGTCTTTAAATTGCTTAGCAAATCATGCATCACCTCTTGAAAGGCTTTTGACATATGATTAAGAGCGCGGTCGGTATAAACCACTGAATATTCTAATAAGCCGTTTGGATCAATATCTTGACGTAATGCAGTCATGTGACGCTCCTGTCTGTTGTAATATTTTTTAAGTATGAGTAATAACAAAATCTAGATACTGTCTTAGTCAGTCTAAAGCCAATCTGGCTCAGCTAGTATTTGATCAAAAAATTTGACCAACATAGCATGATAGCCAGATACGCTTATAGCTAGCATACGCTAAGTACGAATATCGAGTAATAATTGAGAATTTGACGCAGGGTGGACGATGTAGCACTTTATCCTAGCGCTATTGCCGTTGACGGTGGTATCTTGTACGTCGTTGATGTCATCAGATGTTAAGTGAAACTGCATAGGACAAACGCACCATCATCGTTGCTACGCAGTGGTAGGCTGATCACAGTGGTTATTAAAAATGATTGATTGGATAGACAAAATTTAAATAGTATCAAGACGCTGGTGCTGTAACGAATACCGCTCGAGTATCCTAAAAACGTTCCCTATTTATCAATCAAGCATCATCACTTAATATCGTCATAACAGCTTGATATTAGCACTGATAATGCAGGTTGACAATGCTATGTTTACGTTAAAACCGTACTCATACACGTTCTTATTTTTGCTAATAAAGACAGGTGTCAGTGCTGTCGATGGGCATCTTGTAGACCTGATACTACAAAATCAAGCAATTCATTGTCCCCTTCGCGTGCCGCTTTACGCATGAGTTTGGAGGGCGCATGGGTCAAGCTTTGTGTTAAGCGCCGCGTCAGCTCAATCATAATATCTTCAGGGCTAGCATTATCGCGTTGCAGCTCTGCGATAGAGGCTTGCAACAGTTTGTTGACCTGCTCATGAGTACGCATGCGATATTGCTGGATATCCTTACCTACTTGGCGTACTTGAAAGCGCCGATCCATCTCAACCACCAATTGACTGACGAGCAGCTCAGCATCTACAGCAGCTTGTCGACGTTGTTCGATATTACCGGCTATCACATGCTGCAAATCGTCGACGGAATACAGATACACATCATCTATCCGGCTAACGGTTGAATCAATATCACGCGGTACCGCCAAATCAATCATCAATATCGGCTGATAGCGACGGCTTTTTAGTGCCCGCAGCGTCATGGTTTTATCAATCAATATGTCCATGCTACCACTACAGCTGCTCACGATATCAGCTTCTGCCAAGACTTGTGGCAGCTCTTGCAGCGTTCTGACTTCGATCTGGCGATTGGGGCTTCGTAGCTCAGCAGCTAACGCCTCTGCGCGCTCAGGATTGCGATTACAGATAATAATGCGCCCAACCCCAAGCCCTGCGATATGCGTCGCCACCAATCGATTCATCTCGCCAGCCGCTACCACCAATAGCGTACGGTTTGGCAAATCATCAAATATTTGCGTCACAAGCTTAGCAGCAGCATAGCTAAGGGATACCGCTTGTGCGCCAACTTGAGTCTCATTACGTACTCGCTTTGCCGCGGCAAATACCTGATCGACAATCCAGCCGAGCTGGTTGCTCAGCGCTTTTTGATCTTGCGCCAAATGTACAGCGCGTTTGATTTGTCCCAGTATTTGCGGCTCACCCAAGATCATAGAATCAAGCCCTGCAGCTACTCGTAGCCAATGGGTCAAAGCATGCGTATCACGGTGGACATACAAGTAAGGGTCAATCTCGGTCAGTGACAGCTGCTTAAAATCTGCAAGCCAAGCTTTAATTTTTAGGATATGAGCGCTGATGATGGCCGATGGAAGATTGGTGCTATTGTTAACCGCATTACTGGCATCTATAGCTGCTGAAGCTGGCTTTGAGGATAGTAGGTTTTCTGGGACCAATACATAAATCTCTGTCCGGTTACATGTGGAGACTATCACGCTACCGTCGCTAAAGCTTTGTAGCTGCGCAAGTGCGATATTGATCTCGTCACCAACAAGCGCCAAGCGCTCTCGTAGAGCGACTGGTGCAGTTTTGTGATTGACCCCAATGACCACTAATCTCATTATTGACAGACCATAAATATAATATTCACTCGCCAACCAAACCCCTGTAGCGGTTTTTTAAAATTAAAACCCTGTTTTTCAAAGACAACTTTTGACAAGAAATCTTTGAAAAACAGCCTTGAGAAAGGTAACTTTAAAAATAAAAGAAAAGTAGAAGAATAAAAAGCGCTTATTATATCATTATTGATAGCTTTATTTAACACTCACCTCTATAAGCGAGCACTTTGTCTGTATCTGGGCGCCATGCCTACAAATCAACAGTGTTTACCAGCTTTATATTCTATGCTCTGCATATAGGTTTACTTAAAACTAACAACACTAAGCGTCATTTCGGGCTTTACTAGGATAAATTCACCCTATTACGGATGCTTGAGTAACACGGCTGCTATTGTGTATCCTTTCATGCTGCTCTTATAATGTTTGACATCGTTATTGGTCTCAGACCTCTGTTTTTAAAACGATTATAATAAATCCACTCTTTTATGCTGCAACGCCTTTGGTGGGCATAGAAATAAAGTTAAAGTAGAAACAAAGTCAAAATAGGTAGATATTGTACGCTATGGTCTTTTTTGGGTCGTCATTTAGACGACAACCTATGCATAACGCTCACTTTAGCCTTAGCGCTCTTTTGCACGACCTCATTGAGCGGCTATGCCAACGTTATAAGCTAGCATTTTCGTTGGCGGTTTGCCTGTGCCTAGGATTTCCTGCCCATGCCAGCCATATAGACAGCGTTTCAAATACAGCTTTGCCCAAAATCTCCTCTACCAGCTCTAGTAATGCCATCGTTAATACAAGCAATGATACCTCTCATAAAGTCATGAATGGTTATATACCCGCGACTGAAACCACAGCTGGTAACCAACCGATCACTGATGCCTCGATAAGCAGCGGCACTCCTTCATCTGACTTTAATAAAACAAGCAATGAATCTAGCAATAAGGCAAGCAATGAACCCAGCTTATATGCTTTGTTAGATGCAGAGTTTTCTGCAAATCGTAATAACACCGAGCGCGCGCTAGTTATCTATAAACAGCAATCCTTTAAACAAGATGCGACAGCGGTTTTTGAGCGCGCATTAAGCTTATCGCTGCGTAATGACAAGGTTGAAGAATCCTTACAATTTGCCAAAGCATGGCAAGATAAAAATCCAGACCATGTGCCCGCTTGGTTTTATGTCGCTCATTTGGCACTGCGGGCGCACGATTATGATTTGGCGGGCGAAACTCTAAACCGTATCTTAAGCTATGATCCGCGCGCTGACCTTAGCGAAATTTTAATCGGTATTTACCCAAACAGCGATGAGGATAAACGCGAGCTACTCGCCGCTCTGCAACCTATCGACAGTACGCAAAACGCCTCGCTGTCAGTCTTAAAAGCCGGTTTGTTATATCAATTTAATGAACCTGAGATTGCCATCGTCCATATCAACCGCGCCCTTGATCGCCAGCCAGATTATGTGCCTTTTATAACCTTAAAAGCAGATATTTTGCGCAAAATCGAAACGTCAGAAGCAGTCATTGGCTATCTTAATCAAGCACGCTTGCGTAATGCTGACAGTAAAAATCTATACTTGTATGAAATACGCTATTTACTTGATCTAAAGCAAAACGAGCAAGCATGGCAGCTCTTGCTAAACGCTCATCAGCGCTTTGCTGATGATGCTGAGATTACTTTGTTAGCGGCGCTGGTTAGCTTAGATATCGAAAAATATACCAGTGCCGATCAGTTGCTGAATACGCTTGCCAAAAATCCCGCTTATCTAGATCAGTCTTACTATTATCTGGGCATCAGTGCTGAGCGTCAGCAAAACTTTGAGCAAGCCAAATACTATCTTAACGCGGTCATGCAAGAGGATTTGGTCTTGGAAGCGCGGCGAAAAGTGGTGGCATTAGATTTACTCAATAACGATGTCGATGCCGCTATTGCAACGCTGGAAAAGCTGCGTAAAGACTTTAGCGTCTTCGCCCCTGATAGCTTTGTGCTACAAGCTGATATCTTATGGCAGCAGAATGAATCAGCAGAGGCCTTACGACTATTGACTAAAGCTGCTCGTAAATATCCTGATAATGAAATGCTACTTTTTGCACGCGTCCAGCTCCTTGATGATAACGAGGACTATATCGTCAAGCGTACCTTGCTCAATCATCTGCAAGCACTTGACCCCAGCAATCCTGCTTATCAGCTAAGTTACGCCCAATTATTACTTGCCAATGAGCGTGGTTCTGAGCAAGGACTGGCATTGGCGACGGCGATCATACAGATCCGCTACGATGACCCGCGCTATGACAATGAGCTGCATCTACAAGCCCTCAATGTACTGGCAAGTAATGCGCTGGCAAACGAGAATTATCAGCAAGTGATCGACTATCTACAAACGCCTTATGATGTGCTCCCGACCTTACGCTCGGGGACGCTGCTACTGCGCGCTTATCAGGGCTTGGGTGACAATGCAAAAGTTGAGACATTGCTTGCCGACTTGCAGCAGCGTTTCTCATTTGGGCAACAAAATATCAATGACCGTATACAATTATATTAGGACGTAAAATGATGCTTCTCATAAAACGGTACTTCTCATAAAATGGCACTTCTCATAAAATGATACTGCTAAAGTCTCAACTACAACGCCCTATCATTACAAGTCACTTATAAGAAGCGAACAGTCACGCATAACTGAGTAACAAATAAAACTTAAGCTAAGCTACTTTCAAAATAATAACTTTTTTGAAACTATAATTTTGCAAATTTGTCCATTTTTGAGGAAGCCTCATGTCTACCCTATTATCTTCTTATAAACCCAATAAATTAGCCCTACTTACTGCAATGACAGCAGCAGTGATGATCACCTCTGGCTGTCAGTCTATGAAGCCCAACGCCACAAACCAGCCTAGCACCACTATTCCAAGTCAAGGCGCTGAACAACCTAAGAAACTCGAGAGCTTTAATATTACCGGTAAGATTGGTGTTACAACGGCTGCGAGTGATAGCACAGGGGCTCAAGGCGGCAGTGCGTTTTATGCATGGCGTCAACAGAATGATCGCTTCGCCATTGAGCTCATTGGGGCGTTAGGTATTGGCAAAACCAATATCGAATACAATGGTCAGTCTGCGACCTTGGTGAGCGAAAAGACAGGGACATTGAATGCCGCTGACCCTGAAACCTTGCTTAAGAAAGCCACTGGCTGGCAAGCGCCTATCTCGCAGATGCCATATTGGATATCGGGTCGCCCAGCGCCTTCAGACAGCGCACCGCAGCTCGATGCCCAAAACCGTCTGGTGAGCTCGGTCAATGGCGAATGGCGTGCAAGTTTCAGCTATAAAGGTAATGATAAGTTACCAAATAAGATCAGCGCCGTTCAATCGCAAGGTAACAAAGTTGTCATGACCATCAATCATCAAAAATAATAGCGCCAAGTGCGCCAGTTAGATTTGAGCGATACTATCAACAGCCATTTTCATAAATGGCTGTTAACGTTTTAAAACTGCACCCAGGAATTGTGATCATCATTTATGACTAAGAACGCCAATCATTCAGCTGTCATCACGCGCTTATCACCGGCAAAGATCAATCTATTTTTGCATATCACTGGTAAGCGTGCTGACGGTTATCATAATTTGCAAACCATTTTTCGTCTGCTTAATTGGGGCGATTATCTGCATTTCTCAGTCACAGATGAAGTCGTGATTTTTACGGCAAATAGTGAACGAGAGGCGAATAAGCTCTGTCATCAACTTCTAATATTGGCTGGCGCAGAGACTATAACGACCAATTTAGAAGATAATTTAATCTTTAAAGCGGCTAGCGCCCTATTGGTAGCTGCTATAGAAACCAACAAGCTACCTACATCACTGTCACCCGTACAAGTAACATTAGATAAGCACTTGCCAATGGGCGCAGGCTTAGGCGGCGGTTCATCCAATGCCGCAACGACATTGATGGTGCTTAATGAGATTTGGCAGCTTAAATTTTCCCGTGATAAGCTGATAAAAATCGCTGCTACTATTGGCGCGGATGTGCCTATCTTTATCTTTGGGCAAGATGCGATTGCGACAGGCATAGGTGAAGAACTGACGGCCATTGATTTGCCTGATCAGCAGTATTTAGTATTGACCCCAAACGCGCATGTGAATACGGCTAAGCTGTTCGCGCATCCAAAGCTACAACGAGATAGTGCCCCGCTGTCGATTAAGAGTATCAAAAACCAGTCTGACGACTATGTGCAACATTTAAACACGCCTTATCAAAATGTTTTTACGCCAGTGGTTACGAGCCTTGCTCCTGCTGTCGATGAGGCATTAGCTTATTTACAGGGTTTAGAAAAACAAGCCTTGGGCACAGCAAGAATGACTGGCTCAGGTAGCGCGGTATTTTTGCCATTGGATTCAAGTATGATTGATGATAAAGCGCTTTTGGCAAAGTGGATTAAAGAGGCGCCTTGTCCTGCTTATGTAGTTGCTAATTTAACGGATGAATAAAATAACTATAAAGACAACGTGAAGCGTTTTATTAAACCAACATCCGTTTTATTTTGGACCTATTTAGAATAAAAGCCATAAAAAGGCGCAAATAGCTTGCAAAATCCAAATATTTATTTATAATAGGTCGCCACAATAGGGGTATAGCCAAGTTGGTAAGGCATCAGGTTTTGATCCTGACATCCGTTGGTTCGAGTCCAGCTACCCCTGCCATTTTTAAGCGCAAAGCGTTTGATAGGTCGTTATTATAAGCAGTTTTTAAATAAACGCTTATTTTATTGACATTGACAACGTTATCCCAGTTTCGGTATAGTTCGCAATGAACACCGTTAGGGAAAAGTTATGTTGTAGACGGTTTATCCGTTTATAAAATAACGAACAGGTCGTGACGCTATTCTAAGCGTAATTTTATTAAAAGTTGCTATTAGATATCGACGTACACAGCCTAGACATTACAGGGGTATAGCCAAGTTGGTAAGGCATCAGGTTTTGATCCTGACATCCGTTGGTTCGAGTCCAGCTACCCCTGCCATTTTTTACTGTAATAGT
>NZ_JBFFMS010000038.1:0-26229 GCF_041554015.1 Psychrobacter sp.
AGATGTTGCCATCCACGCGGTGCGCTCTTACCGCACCCTTTCACCCTTACCGATGATATCTAGGATACCAAAGGCGGTCTACTCTCTGCTGCACTGGTCGTCAAGTTACCCTGCCCAGCCGTTAGCTGGCACGCTGCCCTATGTAGCCCGGACTTTCCTCCCCTGCATGTCTGTTACCAGTGTGCAGCGGCGATTGCCTAGTCTACCAAGCGCGCTAGTATAGCAAAATTAATGGGGCTTTCGGAAAGTTTTTTTGGCTTATTTTTAGCACTGATTTATACAAAGTTTTTGGGGAGTATAAAATCCATATTGCCACTGCTATCATCCTCTTGTACAGATAAGGATAACCAATGCGCCATTGGATAATGCTGTGCTAAATATTTTTGTAGAAAATCAATCGTGCTAGTGGCTATCTCAGCATCCGTCTGAGCAGCATTATCATGAATATGGTTATAAATCACGCTATGCACCCCTAGACCGCGAGATGTTATCGCCTCTAAACTCAGCAAAGTATGATTGATACTGCCAAGCCGACCTGATGTGACCAAAATAACTGGATAACCTTGCTCAGCAATGTAGTCTAAGGTTAATAATTGCTCAGTGATGGGCACAAGTAACCCGCCCGCCCCTTCTAAAAGTACCACGTCATAATCTGATTGCAGACTTTTTGTGGTGCGCGTAATCACATCAGAATTAAGAATATCATTAGCCAGTTTTGCCGATAAATGTGGTGACGCGGGCTTCTCATAGCGATACGGGCAAGTGGTACTATCAATATCACATGGCTGTAGTGGAATACCCATCAGCTGACGATGGGCGACAATGTCATCGGCAATATTCATCTCGCCCGTATCTGAATTGACACCAACGCCCGTTTGCACCAGCTTTTGGGTAATAACATTAACGCCTTGCTGCATTAGCGCTTTGGCAATCATACCCGTAGCATACGTTTTGCCGATATCGGTATCGATACCAGATATAAAGAGCACACTCATTTTTGACCTTGTTGCGTTAAATAACTACTGACCACTTTTAATAACCCTTGGCATAAGGCGGTAAGCTCGTCATCAGTAATGATAAAGGGCGGCATGATATAAACCAGCTTACCAAAGGGTCGCACCCAAACACCATTCTCAATCAGCAAAGACTGAAAGATAGGCATATCAACCGCGTTATCTAGCTCAATCACGGCAACAGCACCCAAACAGCGCACCTCAGCAACGCCATCTAATAGAGCCGCTGGTGCAAGTTGTTTATCCATCAGCGCTTGCATATTTGCCGTGCGCGTCTCGATATCATAAGACAAAATCAAATCAATCGAGGCGCAGGCGACCGCGCATGCCAGCGGATTGCCCATAAAGGTCGGGCCATGCATCAGCGCCGGATAATCACTTTGGCTAATCGTATCAGCAATATGACGCGTGCAAAGTGTGGCGGCAAAAGTCATATAACCGCCCGTTAGCGCCTTGCCTACGGTCATAATATCAGGGCTAATACCAGCATGCTCGCAGGCAAATAATTTGCCGCTACGCCCAAAGCCTGTCGCAATTTCATCAGCGATCAATACCACGTTATACTTATCACACAATTGACGCAGCAATTGTAAATACTCAGGGCTATAAAAGCGCATGCCGCCTGCGCCTTGAATGATTGGCTCAATGATAAAGCCTGCCAGCTTATCGCTCGTTTTAGCGAAAAACGCTGTTAATTCGTCACGTACCTCTTGACTCAGTTCACGTTCAAATCCCAGTGGTGGCGCAGATACAAAATGCTGCATCGGTAACTGTTTACCATACAGACTATGCATACCATTAACAGGGTCACAGACACTCATCGCATGCCACGTATCACCATAATAGCCAGAATGGGTCGAGGCAAATTGGTTTTTATTGGGACATCCAGCTGCAATCTGATATTGCAGCGCCATCTTTAATGCTACTTCTACGGCGATGCTGCCGCTATCGGCATAAAATATCGCATCGAGTCCAGCAGGGACGATTGACAGTAGCTTTTTACCCAGATCTATCGCTGGCTGATGGGTCAAGCCGCCAAACATCACGTGCGCCATTTTGCCCAATTGTTCAATCATCGCCGCATTTAATTTAGGATGATTATAGCCATGCACGCTCGCCCACCATGACGACATACCATCAATCAGGCGCCTGCCGTCTTTCGTGACAATATAAACACCGTCAGCGTGGTCAATCACAACATTGGGATAACGTGGCGGCAGGCTGGTATAAGGGTGCCAAAGGTGCTCATGGTCAAAGTTGCTTGTTGCTACAGTTGTCATATTTTATTGACCCGTAATACGCTTGTATTTGGCGAGCAAGTCACTCTCACTTTCGACGTGGTTTGGATCATGAGGGATACAATCAACAGGGCATATAATCACACATTGCGGCTCATCAAAATGACCGACGCATTCGGTACATAAGTCCGGATCGATGACATAGATATCATCACCCTCTGAGATGGCTTCGTTTGGGCAGGCAGGCTCACACACATCGCAGTTGATGCATTCATCCGTAATTAACAACGCCATAGACTGCTCCTTTTTTCTATCAGGCATTTCTATCGATTAAAAAATCCGCACTCTAGCATAGATAATAGATACGCGACTTATTTACTAGCAAGCTTTTGAATAAAAGCTTCAGACACACAAGGCGGCACAAATTTTGTCACGTCACCGCCAAGCTTTGCAATTTCGCGAATCATGGTTGATGAGATAAACGAGTAATTTTGTGATGGCGTCAAAAAGACGGCTTCAAAGTTTTCATCAAGCTCGCGGTTCATATTGGCAAGTTGAAACTCATATTCAAAATCTGACATGGCGCGCAAACCACGCAAGACGGCAGTGGCATTTTTTTCGCGCATAAAATCGACCAGCAAGCCCTCAAAACCTATGACAGATACCTGTGGCAAATCAACAAAAACGGTCTCGACCAACGCCACACGCTCTTCAAAATTAAATAAGGGCTGTTTATGGTGACCTGATGCCACCGCAATCACCACCTCATCGAACAATTTGGTCGCACGTGTAACTAAGTCCACATGACCGTTGGTAATCGGGTCAAAGGTACCAGGGTATAAAATCTTGGTATGCAATTTTGAAGAAGTGGCAGAAGCGCTCATAGCAGGACCAATGTGGTTGATGATAAGGGTGGTAATAAAATAATAAGCCATATGCTAGCAAATTTTATCCAAACTTAATACTTATCTGCTACATTTGTCCTAACAGCGTAGCTACATTTGCAGCGGCGGCTTTGTTACAATAGCCAGTTCGACTCATCCTTTTTTAATTTTGGTAAAAACCACCTCGCTAAAGGGCTAGGATGAGGAATCAGTAAGACCTGAAATATAGGGACAACGTATATTTAAGCAGTCCTTATGGAGAAATTATGTCAAAAAAATCAAAAAAACCTGACAATCAAATTTGTGCCAATAAAAAGGCTCGTCATGAGTACTTTATTGAAGAGACCTTTGAGGCAGGATTGTCATTACAAGGGTGGGAAGTCAAAGCCATCCGTGCGGGTAAAATGACCATCACCGAAGCTTATATTATTTTCCGTAATAATGAGGCCTTTTTATTTGGCGCGCATATTCAGCCGCTACTATCCAGCTCGACGCATGTCAGTCCAGATAGTATCCGTACGCGTAAGCTCTTGCTCAATCGCCGCGAAATCGAAAAGCTGATGGGTTCAGTCAACCAAAAGGGCTATGCCTGCGTGCCGTTATCCTGTTATTGGAAAAACTCGCTGATAAAATGTCAAATTGGCTTGGCACTCGGTAAAAAACAGCATGATAAACGCAAAACGCTTAAAGATCGTGATTGGGAACGTGATAAGCAGCGCGGCTTTAAAAATGCCGACTAAATTGATTGGCTTAAGACTACGATCTTAACTGAATTATTTTTAGCGCGATAAAAAGGACGATGCAACTTAGGGTGGCATCGTCCTTTTTTATTTGCCTCATTCATTGCCCGTATAAAAAATTAAGCGATTTGAGAGATTTCAGTCATTTTCGATTGTTTATGAGCGCGGCGTAGCTGGCGTATACCGTGTGCAATCAGGCAAACGATCCCAAGCCAAATCAGACCGTAACTATAGATCATCGCCGACTCAAAAGGGTTGCCCAGTACGGTGATCGCTAAGATGAATAGCAACGCTGGCTCCAAATAACTCATCATGCCATAAAGGTTCATTGGCAGCATTTGACTGGCATCGACGTTGGCTTTCATGGCAAGCACGCTCATAACGCCGAGCCCTGCTAGCATCATAATGAAAAATCCTGAGCTGCCAACCAGACTTAAACTGCTTGGGGCGATAAACAATAAATATGCCAAAGCAAACGGGACAAAAATAGTCAAATCAACCAATAATCCAGTCACTGCGCCAATACCTTGTAAACGGCGCAAAATATAATATATAGGATAAGTACCGCACACCCATAGTGTCGCCCAAGAAACGCTTTGCGTACGCACAATCTCACTACCCACGCCTACCGCCGCAAAAGCAACCGCTAGCCATTGTAAACGGCTTAATTTTTCACCAAACAAGACACAACCAAACACCACCATCATCAGTGGAAATAGAAAATACCCCATCGCGGTCTGTACGCCTTGCCCATTGACAGGTGCCCACATAAAGAGCCAAAACTGACTTAAGAATATCGGGGTCGGTAATAGCAGCCACGCCCATTGTTTAGCAGAGCCTAATGCTTTGAGCTTATCAAGATGCAAACCCAGTCGTCCGCTAATCACAAGATAGCCGATGAGTGCTGCCCACATGGCAAGCATGCGCCAGATAAACACTTGTGTACCCGATAGCGGTGCTAAAAAACTGCTATAAGCATATAGCACACCGAATAATACATTCGATAAGATGGCCAGCATGACGCCCGTCATAAACGTGCGCTGCTGTACACTGCCGTTGGTCCATATGGCTGGCACGGGGAGGCGTGACAAAGACGTCGCTAACATATGACCGAATATCGTGGACCGTAGAAAGGTTGACATAAATAGCACCGTAAATAATAGACCTTAAACCCACTCATTCTTGAGGATTGAGTTTATTAATCAGCTTTGATTGATATGGTGTATTTTAAAGCAGTGCAACGAGATATAAATTCTATTTTCTAGGCATAAATGAATAAAAATATCTATTTAGACGTCATAATATTAATATTTTCTTATACTTTTATTTATAATGAAAATATCGATAGATAAATCTATAATCCTATCTCTTTTGGCAGGAAATTTTATGAATCAGCCCTTAGATAAGACTGATAAAGCTATTTTGAACCTAATGCAAGATGACGCAACCTTGCCACTTAAGACACTTGCAGAGCACGTCAACGTCTCTGTCGCTACAGCTCAGCGGCGTGTACAAGCGCTGATAGACAATGGAGTGATTACCAAGCAAGTTGCTATAGTAGATCCCCATAAGGTTGGTTATAGCTTAACCGCTATCGTGATGGTAAAAATGGAGCGCTCGAATAACTCGATGCAGCATCGCTTTGAGCGTTTGATGAATGCTCAGTCGCAAGTGATGAGCTGTTATGAAGTATCTGGTGATGCTGACTTTATGCTCATGGTGAGTGCGAAAAATATGAAAGACTATCATCAGTTCACCCGCAATTTGCTCACTTATGAAAATAATGTACGTAATTTTAAGAGTCAATTTGTGATGAGTGTTACTAAAAACAGTACGAAGATTTATTTAGATTAATCCCTGCTTTTTGCCTAATAGCTAGCTATATATTATTCTGCGCTATCAATAACTTATCGCTAATACGTTTATTACATCATGAGCGTTATTCATGTTAAAATGAGCGCTTTTAAATCAGCCGTTAATATTTCTATATGAATAACGGCTTTTTTTAGTGCCATTTTTCTAATTAACAGGTCCGCTCATGTCTGCCGATACCATCGCCCGTACCGCCTTTAAGCAAGGCACCAAACCACTTTACGACTACGACAAACATTGGGCGAGCTGCTATGAGCCTGCGCCTTATTTGCCGATGAGCCGCAAAGAGATGGATGATTTGGGCTGGGATGCCTGTGATGTCATCATCATCTCAGGCGATGCTTATGTCGATCATCCAAGCTTTGGCATGGCGATTATCGGTCGTTTATTAGAAGCGCAGGGCTTTCGCGTTGGTATCATTGCGCAGCCAGATTGGAAGAGTAAAGATGCCTTTATGGAGCTTGGTAAACCGGTTTATGCGTATGGCGTGACCGCCGGCAACATGGACAGCATGATTAACCGCTATACCGCTGACCGTAAAATCCGTAGCGATGATGCTTACTCGCCGGGTAATGTCGCGGACAAACGTCCTGATCGCGCCGCTATTGTGTATAGCCAGCGCTGCCGCGAAGCCTATCCTGATGTGCCGATTATCCTAGGGGGTATCGAGGGCAGCTTACGCCGTATCGCCCATTATGATTATTGGTCAGATAAAGTGCGCCGAAGTATTTTGCTCGATGCCCGTGCCGATGTTTTATTATATGGTAATGCTGAGCGCGCCATCGTCGATGTGGTACATGGTCTGTCCAAAGGCTATACCTTTGAGCAAATGAGTAAACTGCGCGGTACGGCGTATTTATTGACGCCGACCCGTCGTCATTGGCAAGCAGGTATGACCGAAGTCGCCAGTAATGATGTCGATACCGTCGGTCGTGTTGATCCGATTATCAATCCATATGTCATGACTGAAGACGTTGACAGCTGCAAAATCGAACAAGAAAAGCCATCTGATTCACCGGTCGGACAAGCTATGACTGGCATGTCTGCACAATACCAAGGCTTTGTCGCAGAGCCTGTGACCAATAAAATATTGAATGCTGATCAAGTCGATGAAGAGACGCAAGTGGTACAAATGCGCGGCTTTGACAAACCAATGACAGCACGTAAGCATAAGTTTAAGATGCCACCGCGTGAGCAAACCGTCATTCGTCTACCGGATTATGAGCACGTCAAATCTGACCCTGTGCTTTATGCGCATGCCAGCCGTATCTTGCATCTAGAAACCAATCCGGGTAACGCACGCGCGCTGGTGCAGCGTCATAGTAGTGGCGCTGGTAACTCGCACACTTCTATCGATGTCTGGCTCAATCCGCCACCGATTCCGCTCTCAACCGAAGAGATGGATTACGTGTTTGACTTACCCTATGCTCGTTTGCCGCATCCAAGCTATGGCGATGCACGTATCCCTGCTTATGATATGATTAAGTTCTCTGTCAATATCATGCGCGGCTGTTTTGGTGGTTGTACGTTCTGCTCAATCACTGAGCATGAAGGTCGTATTATTCAAAACCGCTCAGAAGAATCTATCTTGCGTGAAGTCGAAGCGATTCGTGATACTGCGCCCAACTTCACTGGCGTCATCTCTGACCTTGGCGGTCCGACGGCGAATATGTATCGTCTCAACTGTAAAGATGAGACCATTGAAAAGAACTGCCGTAAGCCATCATGCGTCTATCCTGATGTTTGTGAGAACCTGATAACCGATCATAGCAACTTAACCCAGCTATATCGTAAAGCGCGTGATATCAAAGGCGTGAAAAAAATCCTTATCGCTTCAGGTTTGCGTTATGACTTGGCAATTAAAGACCCTGAATATGTCAAAGAATTGGTCAGTCATCACGTCGGTGGTTATCTCAAAATTGCCCCTGAGCATTCTGAAGAAAACGTGTTATCAAAAATGATGAAACCTGGCATGGGCAATTACGATAAGTTTAAAGCCATGTTTGAGCAGTACAGCCAAGAAGCGGGCAAAGAGCAGTATCTAATTCCTTACTTTATCGCCGCCCACCCCGGCACCAAAGATGAAGATATGATGAATCTTGCACTATGGCTCAAGAGCAATGGCTACCGCGCTGACCAAGTACAGGCGTTTTATCCAAGCCCGATGGCGACCGCGACCACCATGTATCACACTCATAAAGACCCACTGCATAAAATCAGCCGTGACGAAGGTGATATGGATATCGTCAAATCTGGTAAGCAGCGCAAATTGCACAAAGCTTTCTTACGCTATCATGATCCAAAAAACTGGGTACTGCTGCGTAAAGCGCTACAAGATATGGGGCGCGGTGACTTAATTGGTAAAAATCGTGGCTGCTTAATTCCGCCATTTAATGCCAGCTTAGAAGGTCGTGATGCCGCGCAAGACAGCTACCAATCAGCGCGTAAAAAGAACAGCCGCTTGGGTAATGATTCGGTAAAACGTAGCAATAAAACCGCTAACAACTGGTCAAATAAAGGTGCTGCGGACAAAACTACTGGCGGCAAAAAGAATGTGAGTAAAGGCAACTTCCAAACTCAGCATACCGGTCTACCACCCCGTAAAACCAAGTAAGAACGTCATTATTGATCTGCTGTTATATAGTAGATCAAAAGTACCTACTGATTAATTACCTATTAGATAAGCGCTTATCAGCGATATGTTGGTAGGCGCTTTTTTATTTAATATTGCCTTTACCTATGTGGCTTAAGCAAATAAGCAAGGCAGAAATTCATTAAGCGTCCTTGGAGCAAACGTTACAGTAATCAGTGTTTAAGTAACTAAGTGAACACGTAACAAACAATTTCTAACATTATATAAAGGGAGTTTTCGATACTATATGCGCTATATGCTTAACGCATAGTTAATAACAAATACACGATGATTTATATTTTTGGAGACTACCATGAATACGCTAACCAAACTGGCTACTGCTCTACCTGCGCTTGCCCTACTAAGTGCATGTGCGACTACTGCTCCTATTACGCCAAATACCCCTGCTTCAGAAAGCGTTACTGATGCCGCTTATGATCGTATGGCGCCAGCCCCTTATACTTGTACTGATGGCAGCAAAGTTTTGGCAAAGCAGTCAATCAATAAAAAACAAGTGATGCTCAATGCAACCTTGCCTAAAGTAAACTGGGCAAACCAAGCGATCATCTTAAATGGCGGCGTCCAAGGCGATACCGCAAGCTATGTCAATGAGTCAAACCCAGAAGTGGTCTATGCATGGCACATGAAAGACGACAAAGGTATCTTGGCTATGAAATGGGCAAACGGTAAAGAATACCAAGTAAACTGCCAAGTAGGTAGATAATGATTTTGGTTTAATCGTTAATTAATAATGATAAACCTGTATTGTTAAACTTAGCATTATATAAACAGTCATCGAAAGATGGCTGTTTTTTTTGCCTACTCTATTATATCGATTCATAAAAAGGCGTCTCTTTAGCTGATTTACGCAATAAGAAATAATCCTTTGCTGTATTTCGCTAGAGAAGCACAGTGAAAGCTGTCAAAATAGCTCGTCTACAAAAATATCTCATGATTGATCATAAATAGGATCCCTCGTATGTCAAACCGTCTTATAACTATGCTTATCATTACAGCTGCCAGTATGTGGGCGCTGACAGGCTGCGATAATAGTAATGATACTGCTGTTAAAAAAGCTGATACGGCGGTATCTACGACGGATTCATCGGCAGCAAAAAAGATGGATTGGTCAATCATGGATAGCGGCGAAAAGCCCGCTGACCTCGCTAATTATCAGTATCCGTTTGCGCTTGATAGCCAAAACGTCCGTGACTATGCCGAGTATTTCAAAGTCGATAATGCTACAGCTCAGCATAATTTGACCGTAAGTATGGCAAGTAATGAGGCGCTATCGAAAGCATTGGATCAGCTTAGTGAAAGCTATGTCTCGCATGAGCTGACTGATGATAAAGATATGAAGCTGATCATTCATACTACGCCTGATGTCGCTGCTGGTAGCTATGACTATGTATTGGCAGGGGATTTTGCTAAAGGACTGGTATTACCGATTGAGATTAGACCTGATGGTAAGAAAGGTGATGTAAAGGGGCATGGAGAGATGGTGGAGTAAAGGTTAAGTTTCACTCCACTTAGCTAATAATGATTTTACTAAAAATAGTATATATATTGCATAAACAAGGAAGTCAATGTTTAAATCATATTATCAACATCATCACTCACTTAGCCCAGACGAAGTTTATGAAGGTTTATTAAGTTATGGAATGTTTAGCGATAATTTACCATCATTCTTACAATCTGTTGAATTTTTTGATTGGTGCAAAGGACAAAAGGAAACTACATTTCAAAAAACAGAAACTACACCTGTATACTATGAAAGTATCAGAAATATAAACATACCCAGACTTATTACAATTCCTAATCCTATAGCATATAGAAACCTTTGTTTAAATTTGAGAAACAACTGGAACGATGTTCTATTACACTTTCAAAACTACACAGATAATCAAGATTGGAAAGTCAGTAGAATACATATAAGGAAAACCAAAGAAAATAAAAAGATCTTAGTGTTAGGAAAATATGCCACTTTGAGAGTCACAAATCACCAAGTGGATAAAGATCAACTATTTGATATGGGTTTTTCGGACTACAAGGAAGATGATGATCCATTATTGAAGTTTAAAATTAAATCAAGATTTCAGGCTCATGCGGATATATCTAACTGTTTTGGGAGCATATATACCCATTCTTTGACTTGGGCAATTGCTGGCAAAGCCAATGCAAAAGTCAAACGTAGAGGTTTCTGGTTCAATGAACTAGATACACTTTTGATGAATACTAATAACGGCGAAACACACGGTATTTTGATAGGTGCACATGCATATAATTCAGTGTCTGAAATTATATTAGTAGTTGTCGACTATCAATTAGCTGAAAAGGGCTATAAATTTATAAGACATATCGACGACTATGTCTGTCTAACAGAAAATTATGAAGCTGCAGAAAACTTCTTAACGGATTTGTCTAATGAATTGCGGAAATTTGGTCTAATTCTTAATGGTAAAAAAGTTTCTATAGAAGAGCTACCTGCGATAAGAAACTCAAGTTGGATTGTTGATATTTCTAACCACCCAGTCAGTTTAATAGATTATCTTAATTATAACGTTATGGTTGGCTATTTAGATTTTCTATTGAGCTTACTTAAGAAAAATGATGATGATGCTACTATATTAAACTATGGCATAAAGGTTATAACTGGGAAACTAGCTTCTGCTAATGCGGTTACGTATCTTATTGATACAGTTCATTATTTAGTTATGATTTACCCATACCTTGTAGGTTTACTCGAGAATCAGTTATTCGAAAGGTATGAAGTAGATGTTTCTACAATCAAGATTATATCTACAAACCTTCTAAACTATGGTGCCGAGCGTAATAGTTATGAGCTTGTAGCATACTCAATATACTTCTCATTGAAATACAATTTTGAATTCGATATACGTTCATCTTTACTAGAAAAAATTGGTAGTCTAGATGACTGTCTAACATTATTACTTGCATACCTATACGACAAAAGGAAATATGGAACTCGTAGCAAGGTAGTTAAACAGCATAAAGTAGTAGCTGAACATCTATATGATAATAATGAAGATGATTACTGGCTATACTACTATGAGGTTTTACCGGCTAGTAAGCTAAAAGACTACTGGAGCAAAATGAAAAAGGATAAAGTTAGTTTCTTTAAACAGGTTTTCACTAGCTAGTATGATTGTCTCCACAATAGAATAACGGTGGGTTTCACTCTTATCAACCCACCCTATCACCGATACCCTATTCCCCAACCAACGCCAAAAACTCTTCCTCACCCACTACCTTAACGCCAAGTTTTTCAGCTTTAGCCATTTTCGAGCCAGCCTTATCACCTGCCAACAGCGCAGTGGTTTTTGCTGAGATACTACCGGAGACTTTGGCACCCAGCGCTTGCAGTTTGGCTTTGGCTTCATCACGCGCCATGCTATCGAGCGCACCGGTGATGACCCACGTTTGCCCATCAAGCGGCAATCCCTCTGATGCTACTTGCTCAACCTTTTCCCAATGCACGCCCGCTTCGCGCAGTGCCGTGATGACTTCAATGTTGTGCGGTGCGCGGAAGAACTTATAAGTCAGCTCAGCGGTAATTGCGCCGACATCAGGCGTTTGCAGTAGCTTATCGATATCAGCAGCCATTAGGCTATCAAGGTCGCCAAATTGCTGCGCCAAATTCTGCGCCGTCGTCTCACCGACGCCGCGAATACCAAGCGCATAGATAAAGCGAGCTAATGTCGTCTGCTTACTGGTTTCGATAGCACTGAGGATATTCTGTACTGATTTCTCCCCTAGTTTTTCAAGGGTAATTAGCTCATCCGTATGCTTGTGCAACTGATAGATATCGGCGACGGTCTTGACCAAGCCATGCTCAAAAAAGCTAACCAGCCAACTTGCGCCTAAACCGTCAATATCCATCGCCCGACGCGAGACAAAATGAATGAGCGCCTCGACCTGCTGCGCAGGACAAAACAATCCACCGGTACAGCGTGCCAACGCTTCATCTTTGGGCAATACTACAGGTGAGTCGCATACAGGGCAGGTCGACGGCAGTTTAACAGGCTCTGAATCTGCTGGACGCTGATCAGCCCAAACGCGGGTGACTTTGGGAATGACATCCCCTGCACGGTGGACGCTGACCATATCGCCTGCACGCACATCTAGGCGCTGAATCTCGCCAAAGTTATGCAAAGTGACATTACTGACCGTGACGCCGCCGACTTTGACAGGTTCTAATTTACCAACGGGGGTAATCGCGCCCGTGCGCCCGACTTGCCACTCGATATCGTTTAGACGCGTCATCACTGTTTCAGCGGGGAATTTGTAAGCGGTCGCCCAGCGCGGCTCACGCGATAAAAAGCCAAGCTGCTGCTGTAATGCCAAGCTATTGACCTTGATAACCATACCATCAATCTCAAACGGCAGCTCGCCACGTGTCTCCTTTACCGACTCATAATAGGCTTGCGCCTCGCGTGGGTTCTGCACCACCTCGACTGCGCTGACGGTGAAGCCAATGGTTTTTAGCCAAGCAAGCGCTTCTGACTGAGTTTTGATCTGCTCAGGAAGCCCTTGATTGACTGAATAGCAATAAAATGCGAGCGGACGGCTGGCGGCAATGGCGGGGTCAAGTTGGCGTAGGCTTCCAGCAGCAGCATTACGAGGATTGGCAAAAGTTTTGTCGCCCTTTTCTTCAGCAAGGCGGTTCAAACGCTCAAAGCCCCCTTTTGGCATCAGTACCTCACCGCGTACTTCTAATAACGGAACCTCGCTTGCAGCCGGAATCCATAACGGCAAATTGCGAATGGTTTTGGCATTTTGGCTGATGTCCTCACCCGTTTGCCCATCACCACGTGTCACCGCCTGCACGAATTTGCCATAAGCGTATTTGAGTGATACCGCCAAGCCATCCAGCTTTAGCTCCATCTCGTACTCAGGGTTTTTCTGGGCGTCATTAAGACGATCATTGACGCGGCGCATAAAATCACGCAGATCGTCATATTCAAAGACGTTGCCTAGCGACAGCATCGGGATATCATGGGTGACTTGGGTAAAGGCTGACAGCGGCATATCGCCGACTTGATTGATGGGGCTATCTGGCTGTACCAGATCGGGATATTGCTCTTCAAGCTCAAGCAAGGAGCGACGCAACTGATCGTATTCGCTGTCTTCTAAGATAGGATTGTCGAGCACATAATAGGCATAATTATGCTGCTTAAGCGCATCGATAAACGTGCGCATTTGAGCGACGATAGCATCATCATTGTCTATAGATTTGGCGTTGTGGATGTCTTTATCAGTAAGCGGGGCGATAGGATCAGTCATAGTCGGCGTCTTTTTATTTTTGCAATTCAAGATGCCGATATGATAACAATTTTGTTGGATACTCGGATAACATTTTAGCGAAATTAGAGCATTGACATACTCACAACCAAAAAACTAAAAAGGCAAATAACGTTATCGCTATTTGCCTTTTTAGTTTTTGGTTTTTCATCACCTTTACTAGTACTTAACCTTCATAATCACGCACTTGGTTACGCAGTTGCTGCTTATATTCAGGGGTGATTGGTTCGTTCTCTTCATCGAGCATAATGGCATCCAAATCACTTGCCATCATATAAGCAATGCTCATCATACTATCGAAGCTACGCAGCGCTTGGGGATGCGGCAAGGACAAAAATACCACCACGCCATTATAGGTATTGGTCGCCACACTATGCGGGTCAAAAGGTGCGATACCACTATCTGTAATACCCATCATGCTAAACCATAGCATACCCGTGCCATCTTTTTGCTCATAGCGATGGAACATATTCATCGCGCCATAGCGTAGACCATACTTATCGATTAAGGCCAATAAATCACGACCACGAATCACCGCCGCCGGACGGTCGCGATATTGATGCGGCAAAATGGTGATATTGATGTTGTCTTTGGCATTGATCAGTGGGGCGTTTTGCGTATCATCAACCGGCTCTGATAAATGCTGATCGAGTATCGGACTATTATTATTAAAACTTGGCTCTTCTGCGGTATCTATCACTGGCATCAGACTGTCGGTTGCGGACATGAGGCTTGAAAATGCATCTTGCTCTTGCTCGATATTCATCTGCTCAGCGGCTTCTACAAACTCGCTGTTGTCAGTGCGCTGCTGCTCAGCCTGCCAGCGCGCATAGTCTTGCTGATTTACTTGATCGTCGCGCGTATCGATATCTTCAACCATCAACTGCGTATCATCTTGCTGACGCGCTTGGCTTAAAGGCGCATCTTCAACGACCGCATTCAGATAACTGCGATCAGGCGCGATACTGGTTTCGCCCGCGACCGTGTCATCCAAATCTGGCTGGTCGACGACATTGCGCTCATGACGCGGTATGATAGGAATACCATTTTTATCATAATTGACCGCAGCAGCTTCGGCATTTTTGCGACGCTTAAAGCTACGCATGACCATAATTAGCCCAGCAAGCACAATCAATGCAGCAATGGCGATCAATATAAACTGAATAGCGGTCATGAGAAATAATCCTAATCTACGACAAAATGGAATATATAAGAGGGAATAAATGGCAATAGTCTAGCATGGCTAATGAATATCGTCACCATATAGTCATCGTTTACCCTGAGGCTGACACACTTGCGTAACCCTCTGCCCTTACCCCTAACTATACCACTGACCATCGCTGCCAGTTATCACTATTTTTGCGATTCAGTCATGCTTTTAATCAACAAGGTAACGTGCCGCCTCATCGAGCGAGACGCTGACCAAGGTAGAGACCCCTGCGTTTGGCATGGTCACGC
The DNA here is from genome assembly GCF_041554015.1 of Psychrobacter sp. Classification (GTDB taxonomy): domain Bacteria; phylum Pseudomonadota; class Gammaproteobacteria; order Pseudomonadales; family Moraxellaceae; genus Psychrobacter. Next base: position 15,160 of record NZ_JBFFMS010000038.1, read on the forward strand.
CTTTTAGCTCATCGGCAATTTGCATCGTCAGCTTATTATGGCTAATAAAAATAAACTGTAAATCGTCTGCCAGCTCATGGATAAGGCTAGTAAAGCGGGCAACGTTGGCATCATCGAGCGGCGCATCGACCTCATCAAGCACGCAAAATGGCGCAGGATGCTGCTTAAATATGGCAAAAATTAGGCTAAGCGCGGTCAGTGTTTTCTCTCCGCCCGAAAGTACAGCGAGGCGGCTATTACGCTTACCCTTTGGCTGTGCCATCAAGGTCAGCCCTGCTCGCCACTGTTCTGATTTTGGCGCATTGGCAGGCATATCGTCAGTATTGAGCGTTAAGCTTGCTTGCCCGCCGCCAAAAACCTTGGCAAATAAGTTGGCAAGCTCGTTATTGACCGCATCGAGCGTCTGCATAAACAGCGTCTTGGTGGTTTCATCAATCGAGGCAATCGCTTCTGTTAATGTATCCATACTGGCCGCAATATCCGCTGTCTGCTGCGCGAGTGGCTCTAAGCGCTCGTTGACCTCTGCCAATTCTGCCACCGCGGCGAGATTGACCGCGCCGATTTTACTAAGCTGCTGCTCTAGCTTGTTACGCTCACTCTCAAGCTCAGCGATTTTATCTGGACGTACACGGCGATCATGAGCGATAAAATCTGCCAATAAGTTTGCGACACTCATCGTTTGCAGCGACGGTGCTAGATCCGATGGCGCGCTATATTTATGGCTTGCATGAGTATATGCCGCTAGCGCTTCTTGGGTATAAGTGCTCGCATCCTCTAACTTCGCCGTGCTTAATGCCAGCTCGGTCGCATGATGGGCAAGCGTATTTTGCTGCATTTGCAAGGTATTTTGCAGCGTATCTAGCTCGATCTGCTGCTGCTGATACGCCTCTTTAAGCGCCGCCAATGCGTTTTCACGCTCTAACAATACTTCCTGCTGCTCATCGCGCGCGCTTTGTGCGGTTTGCAAGGAAGCTTGCAGTGCAGGCAGTTTACTTTGCTGCTGCTCATAGTTTGCTTTTAAGCTTTGCGCGCTTTGTAGCGATTTATCAAATTGCGCGCTTGCCCGTGCAAGGCTACTGGCGCTATGCTCCAATCGCATCTCGCTCTGCTGCACCCTAAGCTGCAATGCTTGCCAAGCATCATCATCCGCCTGACGCGTGCGGGTTAGCTCACTGCGATCAGATTGTAATCGCTGCGCTGTCGCTCTAGCATCGGCTATTTGCGGCTTCAGCGCCGCTATCTCGTTTTGGATATGCTGCTGCTCATCCTTGAGTGCTTGCTGCTCTTGCTCAAGCTCTTGCTGCTCTTGCTCGATGGCAGCTTTATCCGTAGTTAGGCGCTGACTGTCCGCTTGTAGGCGCTCAGCTTGGGCGCGCTCGGTGGTAAGCTGCTGCTGATATTGATACTTATCACGGGTCAATTGCTCAGCTTGGGCGCGTGTCTCCTCCAAATTGACTGTCAGTGCATTGTAGTCACGCTGATTTTTGGCAATCGCCTTTTGCTGATTTTGTATGCTACTTTCAAGTGCATCGAGCAACTCTTCTAACGCTTGTAAGCGGCTGCGCTGCTGTAAACGCTGTGTTAAAAACTGACTATTGCCGTTATTGCTAACATTTTGATCATTGTGCGCCCCAGCAAACTTACTAAGATTTATCGTACCCTGACGACTGATCAGCCAACCGTCCGAAGTTAGTAAAATAGCTGATGGTGGCAATACTTTTAAAATATGGGCAAGCGTATCAAGAGTCTGCTGATTATGTGTCTCAGATGGCGTGATATATATATAACAGTGCTGCCAAAGCGCTAAATTGGGTGCGCTAATCAGCGCTGACAACGGCAATATGTTATCAAGTAAAGTATCTGACAGATGATCGATAAACGGTTTGGTACTTGCCTGATTTGATTTGGCAGATACCCATAAGCTATGACCACTCTCGCTTGGCGATGTATCTTTATGAGTAACAGGCGAGTTTTGTATGGTCTGATAGGCACACAGGCTAGCCAAGTCAGGTTGTAGCACTTGCCATAAACTTTTTTGTTGTTGAAAATCGCTATCGTGTTGTGGTTTAGGTGCTTTATCCACCAGTACATGGCTGTCTAACCATAACGCCAACACGCTATCGAGTAACTCAGCGTGTTTTTTGCCTTTTTCGCTTAGCTCAATCTGCTCACGCAAGGTTGCTATAGCCAAATGGTTATCTTTATTGATCGCAGTGCTTGCCAAACTATGCTCTGCCTCAACAAGCGCTTGAGATTTTGCCGTAGGTTTAGGATGTAGTATCTGGTGCAGGGTATCGTATTCACTTGCCAATATAGCATGACGTTTTTCGTTTTCACTAAGCTCACGCTGCTGCGTGTTTAAACGCTGCTGCATCCCATGTGCTTGCGGTTTTAGCTCCGACAAGCGTTCATCGACGCTATCTTGCTGACGCTCAAGCTGTTGCAGCTGTTTATTGAGCTTAGCAACTTGAGTCTCCAGTAGCTGCTGTAAGTCTTTTACGTCATTTTTTTCTCGCCCCGCAGTCCTATCGTTATCACTAGGCGATAGTGACTGTTGAAGCTGTTGCCATAGACTCTGCCAGTTCTGCTGACGATGCTGCCATTTGTCATGGCTTTGCTGATAACGCTTTTGTGCTTGGCTATTAATCGCCTGCTGCTGCTCAAGCAAGCGAGCTTTATCTTGTAGCCCTGATAGCTGATTTTGCGCGTCATGCAATGCGCGCTGTAATGGCTGCTCGTCTTTTTTATGTGCCTCACGTTTACGACTTAGCTCGCCAAGCTGTGGACGCAGCTCTTCTAACACCTTCTGCTGCTCAGCCTCATCAGCTTTTAAGCGCTCAATCTCGCTTACTGCTTGCTGACGCTGCTGATCCAAGCTGGCAAGCTGCTGCTCAATAGCGGTCAGTTGTGACTTGGCATCGCTCAGCACATGCTCTACTTGTTGAAGCTCAAGCTGCTGCTGATAATGGCTGCTTTGGGCATCGTCTTTTAGCCACTGCTCTTGATTAATATGAGCAGCAAGCTTATCTTGTTTGGCTTTTAGAGCATCATAGCTTACTTGCAGGGCGGTAACCTCATCAGCACTACGCTTATGTGCAACTTTTTGCTGCTGCTGATTGTGCTTAGCTTGATACAACTGCTGAATAGCAAGCTGCTGCTTAATATCAGCAAGCGTTAATGCCAGCTCCTCATAGCGCTCAGCACTGGCTGCTTGCTTAGACAAGCGTTTTTGTTGGCTGACCAGCTCGCTTTGCATATCGTGCAAACGTGCTAGATTATCTTGGGTTTTCTCGAGCTTCTTTTGCGTCTCTTCGCGGCGTGCTTGATAGCGCGAAACGCCAGCAGCTTCTTCAATAAATTCACGTAACTGCAGGGGACTGGACTCAACAATACGTCCAATCATACCTTGCTCGATCACCGCATAACTGCGCGCGCCAAGCCCCGTACCTAAGAAGACATCGACCACATCACGGCGACGGCAGCGTGTACCATTGATAAAATAATCTGAGCGCCCATCCTTATTAACCTGACGGCGAACGGACAGCTCTTGATAGAGATTAAACTCATGGCGAATGCCGTTCTGCTCATCTTGGGTATGCTCAAAGGTTAGCTCAACACTGGCGACACTTTTAGCAGCTTTATCTTGCGTACCGGCAAAGATAACATCACTCATCGCGCCGCCACGTAATTGCTTGGCGGAAGTTTCTCCTAGTACCCAGCGAATGGCGTCGATGACGTTGGATTTGCCGCAGCCGTTTGGCCCGACAATGGCGGTAATACCATGACGAAAGGTAAAAGTTGTTGGATTGGCAAAGGATTTAAAGCCTGCCAGCTTAAGAGATTTTAGGCGCATGAAGGATCGATAAACTTAGCAAAAACAGGCGGCTATTCTACCTGAAATTGTGCGGTTTGTGGTTGTGATATAAGCCAGTTAAATCACCCTAACCCCACTTAATAATAACTGCTCACCCGCGTACGCCCTTGCGATCACAAACCATATATATCACATGATTAAATTTACCTGGTATCGTACGCTGAATTGCATTTGCCAAATCGCACCCTGACCTATATTCTATCTACGCTATATTGACGATTGCTCAATATATCTAAGATTGTCCATGCTCCATTTATCACATGCCCTCTATTAATCACAGCGAAAAACGTATGCTGCCACTTGATCCTTTATCTGCCTGCGCCTCTAAGTCGCAGCTGCTTACTCATTTGCCAGAGCTTAACCATCGGCACTTGCCTAGCAGTGTCTCGACCAACAGCGAGCTTATCGCAGCGGTACAGGTCGGCACGCTCAACGCTTGCGAGATGCATCTACTGACTGCCGAAATCCAGAGTGGCGGTCGCGGGCAACATGGGCGCTCATGGCAATCACCACGCGGCAACGTCTATCTGTCGTTATACCATCCAGTGCACATGCCGATTAGCGGTTTATTGTCGTTAATCATCGGCGTTGAGCTGGCAAAAATGCCTATTATTCAAACATTAAACGCACAACTAGCTGACCAAGGTTTAACACCTATTGGGGTAAAATGGGCGAATGATTTGGGATTTTACCACTCGTGCTCCAAAATAGAGGGAGCCGTATCGGACAGGCAAATTACCCCATTTAGCAAGCTTGCTGGTATATTGATTGAGCCAGTGACCCAAGCGGGCAAATTGGTCGGCGTGGTGATGGGTGTGGGACTAAACGTACAGGCAACGCCCACCCTTACTGCACAGACTTGCGAAGGTATGAGCTATCAAGCTATTAGCTTGCAAGATATCGAGCAGCTGTTAGCGCCAGATAAATCCGCCAGTGCTTTGCCAACTCTACGAGCACTTTATCAACAAATGAGCAAAGCATTAATGGCGGCGATGACACGCTTTGAGCATTTAGGGTTAGAGAAGCCGACCGGTCAAACCTATAATTTAGACAGCTTTTTGCAGCAATTTGACGCGATGGATGCCCTAGCGGGTCGGCGCTTACGTATTACTCAAGATCACAACGGTCAAACAGAGATACTGACGGGCTATGCTTGCGGTATTGATACACATGGATGTTTGCAATTGCGTCAAGATAACGGTAATATTTCTGCGCTTTTTACCGGACGCATCGACGTTATTGATAACGCTTAAAGCATTTATTAAATGCGCTCTATCTAAAGGGAATTTTATGCTCTGGCTTGATCTCGGCAATACCCGCCTTAAATACTGGCTGACCGATGATATCGGGCAGATAGTCTCACATGACGCCAAGCAGCATTTGCAAGCACCAGCCGAATTACTCATGGGCTTGACCGATCGCTTTGAGCGTTATGCCCCTGATTTTATCGGTATCTCATCGGTACTCGGTGATGATCTAAATGTCAAAGTCTCAGAGACACTCAGTCGCCTGAATATCCCTTTTGAATTTGTCCATGTCGATGCCAATTATCCACTGATGAAAAGCGCTTATAATGATGAGCAGCTTGGCTGTGACCGCTGGCTACAAATGCTCGGCGCGGTGGATAAAACCAAGCGTCAATGTGTGATTGGATGCGGTACGGCGGTGACCATTGATTTGATTGACCATGCTGAGCATTTGGGCGGTTATATTTTCCCAAGTATTTATCTGCAGCGCGAGTCGCTATTTTCTGGCACCAAGCAAATCACCATCTCTAACGGTACTTTTGATAGTGTCAGTCAAGGTATCACCACGCAAGACGCCGTACATCGCGGCATACTGTTATCAATCGTCGGTGCTATTAATGAGATTAGTGCGCGTCATCCTAATTTTGAGGTCATCATGACTGGCGGTGATGCGGCCATTATCGCCCAACACGTCAATCGCCCCGTGCGCCTACGTGATGATTTATTATTAAATGGGTTGGCACGCTATTTTGATCATAGCAAACAGGCATGATGCCTGAAAAATTTTTATAAGCTAGAAATTAAAAAAGCAGGACGTTTTAAACGTCCTGCTTTTTTATAGCCTGCCCGATTTTAAATCCATACAAAGTGTTAATGGGATGAGTTTTTCGCAGCCTCTGTCACGCCTGCGAACAGCACGCAAGAAAAATGTAGCCCATTAGCACGAGGATATCAATGTATCAATTTTATTTCGAACTTACTATCTGACGAACATTCAATCATTATTACTTAGTCTCATTAAACAACTCACGACCAACCAACATACGGCGAATCTCACTGGTACCTGCGCCAATCTCATATAGCTTGGCATCACGCCAGTAACGACCTAGCGGATACTCATTGGTATAGCCATTACCGCCAAAGATTTGTATACCCTCACCTGCCATCCACGTGGCTTTTTCGGCACACCATAAAATCACACTGGCGCAATCTTTACGCACTTCACGGCTATGACCGGCACCACGCGCGTCCAACATATCGAGGTTTTTGCCAACGGTATATAAGAAGCTACGCCCTGCTTGCAGTATCGTATACATATCGGCAACTTTACCTTGGATGAGCTGAAACTCACCAATCGCTTGCCCAAACTGCTTACGGTCATGAATATAAGGCACGACATTGTCCATCACCGCCTGCATGATGCCGATAGGACCTGCAGCTAATACTGCACGCTCGTAATCAAGACCACTCATTAAAACTTTAACGCCTTCGTTTAAGCCGCCCAAGATATTCTCTTTAGGGACTGAGACATTATTAAAGGTCATCTCACCAGTATGACTACCACGCATGCCAAGCTTATCAAGCTTTTGAGCGGTACCAAAGCCTTCCATGCCTTTTTCAACGATAAACGCTGTCATGCCTTTAGCGCCCATCTCAGGATTGGTCTTAGCATAAACCACCATTACGTCAGCATCAGGACCATTAGTAATCCACATTTTGCTACCATTTAGCACATAATGACCGTCTTTTTCTTCGGCTTTTAGCTTCATACTAACGACATCTGAGCCCGCACCGGTTTCACTCATGGCGAGAGCACCGATGAATTCACCGCTGATAAGTTTTGGCAGATATTTTTGTTTTTGTGCCTCTGAACCATTGCGTTTGAGCTGATTGATACACAGATTAGAGTGCGCACCATAGCTAAGCGCTACAGAGGCAGAAGCACGGCTAATCTCTTCCATTGCCACCATGTGTGCGACGTAGCCCATATCAGAGCCGCCATACTCTTCAGGAACGGTAATGCCATGTAGACCTATCTCACCCATCTTTTGCCATAAATCCATTGGGAACTCGTCGCTGCTGTCGATTTCGCTTGCTCGTGGGGCAATTTCATTAGCCGCAAACTGTTGTACCATATCACGTAAAGCGTCGATATCTTCGCCAAGCTGAAAGTTCAATCCAGGTAAACTCATAACTGTTCCTTGTATTTTGATGTTTAATTTTTTACTAGCGCTGTGTCAATTTAAAAATTGATGGTATAGCTGGGGCAAGTTTTCTTCGTTCGCTGTGCGACTTCGTCACTCCAGAGGCTACAGAAAATTCGTCCCAGTCATATATCCATATCCGTATTCATTTAGCTTATGACTCACTATATTTGAGTATAGTTAGTTAAGACTGACGTTTATTAATCAGTGCTCGTGCCACATTGGAGCCATTAGGACGACCTAAAAACTCACTGATACGCTCACCTGCCATCACCAATTTATCCAAATCAATCCCAGTACTGATACCCATGCCATGCAGCATATAGACGACATCTTCGGTGGCGACATTGCCCGTTGCGCCTTTGGCATAAGGACAACCGCCAAGTCCAGCGACTGAGGTATCAAATTCGCTAACACCCATTTGTAGTGCCGCTAAGGTGTTGCTGAGCGCTTGACCGTAAGTATCATGAAAATGCCCCGATAGCATACTGATATCAGCGTACTCTAACGCTGCTTGTAGTGCACGCTGTACTTTGAGCGGCGTACCAACACCAATGGTATCAGCAATGCCAATCTGTTCTGAGCCAATCTCAAGCAAGCGCTTGGTCACATAAGCTACTTGGCTTGGGTCAATCTCGCCTTCATAAGGGCAGCCGACGGTACAAGAGATGACGCCGCGTACCTTGATTCCTTGCGCTTTTGCCGCAGCGGCAACGGGCGCAAAACGCTCAATACTTTCATCAATACTACAATTAATATTTTTTTGACTAAAGGTCTCGCTTGCTGAGCCAAAAATAACGATTTCATCGGGACGATGCATGATAGCATTTTCAAAACCGCGCATATTTGGCACCAATACCGAATAGCTCACATCACTGTGGCGTGTGGCTGCAAGTGCCTCTAACAGCGCGCTATTGTCGCCCATTTGCGGCACCCATTTGGGCGAGACAAAGCTAGTAGCCTCAAGCTTTTTAACCCCTGCGGCAATCAAGTCATCGATAAGCCTTTGCTTAACTGCAGTCGGCACGGTCATGGCTTCATTTTGCAAACCATCACGTGGACTGACATCAACGATGGTGACGTGTTTTGGGTACGAGATACTCATATTGACTGTCCTTTTTACTGATTATCTGCACTGTCAATACGCAGCAGCTCATCACCATCAGCAACCAAGTCACCTGCGCCAAATAACAACTCTGCCACCACACCATCTGTCGGTGCAGTAATAGTATGTTCGATTTTCATCGCTTCGATGACCGCTAATGGCTCACCCTTTTTCACGCTATCGCCAACAGCGACTTTAAATGCCACGACTTGCCCTGGCATTGGTGATTTTAAACTGCCGACCGCTGCATTCTCTTCGCCAACATGCGCCATGATATCAACAAGGGTAATCTCATCTCGTCCGTTATCGGTAAAGACATAGACGATCTCATTATCTACCCAGCTCTGGGCATTGATACGAGTGCCTTCCAACCATAAAGTATGATTATGCGTGTCACTGCTGGCGTAGCTAACCTCACCTTCATAAACAGTTTCCAACTCAGCAGCTACATTGATATTGCTATTATCCTGAGTGTTAGCGATTTCTTTTTCAATGACCAGTGTAAAGCTGCTGGTACTTTCAGCACCCTTTTTACTATCAGAATAATGGGCATTATGCCAATTGCTAATGCGAGCGTTATAAGCTTGCTCATTATAAATCAAGCTAAACGAGCGCGTATAATCACTAAAGGCTCGGAAACCTGTCGGCTTACTAAACGGATCTGACCCTTGCGTCGTCGCTTCACTGGCAAGCTGCTGGGCAATAGCCGTAACCGCGAGCATCGATAATGCGAGCGGATGCTGATTAAACAGCTCGCCCGCCTCACGCTCTATCAGCGCGGTATCAAGATTGGCTTGGCTAAACGACTCAGTATTAAGAATATAGCGCAAAAACGCCACGTTATTTGGCAGACCGACGATACGCGTTTGAGCCAGTGCACGGTCGAGCTTGGCTAGCGCTTGCTCGCGAGTAGGTGCATGCACAATAAGCTTCGCAATCATAGAGTCATAAAACGGGCTAATGACATCGCCTTCGCGTACGCCATCATCGATACGCACACCTGTACCATCTTTATTAATAACAAACGTACTATGCTCAGGCTTTTGATAAGTGAATAAAGTACCTGTGGCTGGTAAAAAGCCATTATCAGGATTTTCAGCACAAATACGCGCTTCAATCGCATGTCCATTGATCGAAAGCTCTTCTTGTTTTTTCGGCAATGGTAAACCTGCCGCAACCAATAGCTGCCATTCAACCAAGTCGACACCAGAGATAGCTTCACTGACCGGATGCTCAACTTGCAGACGGGTATTCATCTCCATAAAATAGAAATTCATTGAGCCTTCGCGCTGTTCAACGATAAACTCAACCGTGCCTGCGCCAAAATAATTGACCGCACGCGCCGCTTCGATTGCCGCTGTTCCCATCGCTTCACGCATCGCTGCATCGACACCCGGTGCCGGCGCTTCTTCTAATACCTTTTGATGGCGACGCTGTACCGAGCAATCACGCTCAAACAAATGCACATAATTGCCATGCGTATCACCGAAGACTTGAATCTCGATATGACGCGGTTTTAGGGCATATTTTTCGACCAATACTTGATCGTTACCGAAACTGGTAATCGCTTCGCGGCGGCATGATTCTAATAAATCAATAAATTCACTTGGCTGCTCAACGATACGCATACCTTTACCGCCGCCGCCCGCACTGGCTTTAATCAGTACCGGATAGCCAATGTTATCGGCTTGCTGCTGCAAAAACTGCGCATCTTGATTTTCACCATGATAGCCGGGTATCAGTGGCACGCCAGCCGCTTCCATCAAACGCTTGGACTCAGATTTGCCGCCCATGGCACGGATAGCGTCAGCTGATGGACCGATAAAGACCAAGCCTGCATCTTGGCAAGCTTGGGCAAAGTCCGCATTTTCACTTAAAAACCCATAACCTGGATGAATCGCTTGTGCACCAACATCGAGGGCAATGGCAATGATAGCATCGCCTTTTAGATAGCTGTCTTTAGGAGCCGAACCACCTAGATATACAGCTTCATCACAGACAGCCACATGCTTGGCACCGCGGTCAGCATCAGAATAAACCGCGACGGTACTTACGCCCAAACGCTTGGCAGTCGCAGCAACACGGCAGGCTATTTCACCACGGTTGGCGATCAAAATTTTAGAAAACATGACGGTCCTTATCGTTTAATCTATAACTTAAAAAATTGCAGAAAGTTAATGATGATTTTATTATTTTTGAATTATGTCTCTATATATCATTCGGGATATTTAGGTTCTAAGCTCAGCTGGAAAAGTTCTTAGCCGCTAGGATAAAAGCTCTAATATGGTTTTAAACTCAGGTAACCCATCGAAGTTGCCAGATTCTTTATAAATATTATGCCAATTGGATTTCGTGCTTAAGCAGAAGTTAGCGACGACCTCTATAGCAACTGACTTACTATCAAGCTCTAATAAACCTACAGGTATCCAGTAATACTTATTTGCAAAGGCATTAGGAACAGGACAGCCACAGTTTGTACAAAAGTGTGAGCTAAAACCGGTCTCTTTTTGCCAACTTTTTATATTGTCACTTTTTATCCATTTAAAATGGCGCGCTTCGATAACGGTCGCCGAATTGGCACTTGAACTTGACTGTTTTTTACACAACGAACAATGGCACTGATAAATCTTAAAAGGCTTG
>NZ_JBFFMS010000039.1:0-25029 GCF_041554015.1 Psychrobacter sp.
TCTAGATAACCTATGCAGGCACTTAGTTCAGTCGATTGAAGACAGTTTAAATAATCGACCAAGAAAGGTGCTAGGGTTTAGAACACCGCTTGAGGTAAAATCTAGCTTCGGGTGCGTTGCACTTCAATGTTGAATCTAAGATGTTAAATATATTAGCGATTGTTCTTTTAGCTGTCTTTACGAGCTTCTTTAATCTTCTTAGCAGCAAATTCCATGGCATCTGCCGCTTTATCCGCTAATGTACCAACCACTTCTTTCGCTTTTGTAGTGGCAGTATCAGTCAAAGAAGCGTCTTTATCGCCTTTATTTTTAGCATCTTTATCTGAGGACTTGCTATCTTTACCATCGTTTTTATCTGATGCTTTGTTGTCTTTGTTGTCTTTGTTGTCTTTGTTGTCTTTGTTGTCTTTGTTGTCTTTGTTGTCTTTGTTGTCTTTGTTGTCTTTGTTGTCTTTGTTGTCTTTGTTGTCTTTGTTGTCACTTGAATTCTTATTATCAGAATCTTTATCAGTATTCTGGTTTTTAGTGTCATGAGTAGCGTTATTGTCTTTTACATCATTTTTCTTGTCTTCTGTCTTGTTTTTATCTTCTGCTTTGTCACTACCATTTTGTTGCTTATTGTTTTGGCTATTAGAGTTACTCATTGTTATATCCTTTTAATTTCATTATGTTTTTTAGGGTAGAATATCCGTGATTAAGAGTACTATCATATCGAGTTAACTGTCTGTATAACATCAGTTGCAATAAGTAATGGAAGTCCCTAGCAGACAGCCTTTGATGGATTTTTATGTTAAATTTATGCTGCTGTGATAATAGAGTGTAAATATATACGCCCATAAAAAGGATAGGACTGATGGTATCCTCTCAAGCTGTGTTAATGGTTTTAGAGCCTTCTTGGTTTGCCCGTCCCACGTGTGTGGTCGCGGCTGACTTAATTGGCAAGGTATTGTGTCGAGAGCTGATAGATAGCGACGGGCAGCGAAAAATCTTGCGTATGCGTATCTCAGAGACAGAAGCCTATATTGGCGAGGGAGATGCAGCCTGTCATGCGCATGCGGGTACACGTACGCCGCGTACAGAAATTATGTACCATGTAGGTGGTGTTTTTTATGTATACCTTACCTACGGTATTCATCATATGCTCAATCTGGTCAGTGGACCAGCAGAGTCGCCAGAAGCCGTATTGATACGTGCTGGATTTTTGACAGAGGATAGCGCCCGCTTCGAAGATAAGCCATTACTAGAGACTCATAAACAACAGAATCCTATCAAGCAACTGGCAGGTCCTGGCAAGCTGACCAAGGGTTTACAGATAGATAGAACCTTATATGGTCAGCCTATTGCACCGACCTCAATGCTATGGGTTGAGGATGACGGTTGTCAGCCGCCAGTGTCTCTGCGGCCTCGTATCGGTATTGATTATGCAGGCGAGGCAAAAGAGTGGTTGCTGCGCTATATATGGACCGATCATCCTTCTTTATCGAAGAAGTAGCCGTTTTTTATATTGTTAACATGTTTTTAAGGATTTAATGAGGTTAGGTCATGTATAAATTGACAGTTTTCGTACCAGACTCAGCATTACAGCAGGTAAAGTCGGCGCTATTTGCGGCTGGTGCTGGCAAAATCGGTGATTATGAGCAGTGCTGTTGGCAAGTGCAGGGGATAGGGCAATTTATGCCACTGACAGGTAGCACGCCACATATTGGTACACAGGACAGTTTAGAGAAAGTCGATGAATGGCGGGTAGAGATGGTGGTTGCTGAGGCTCATATTAATGATGTGATTAATGCATTAAAGCAGGCGCATCCTTATGAAACGCCTGCCTATGATGTTATTGAAGTCTTAGATTTTTGAGCGCAGTTTTTAATAGCTCTTAACACAGACCATTAATTAAAAAAGACGATCAATCTTCTTTGATTTTTAAGACATGATAGCCAGGGTAGCTAAGCTCGATTTTATAATCTTCACCACCGCGGTAGGCTTTTACTTTTATTTTGTTGTCGCCTTTTTTGTATTTAACGTCTTCGACACGGTAACCCATGCTACGGACTTTATTTGCTGCCCTTTGCTCGATAGCAGGACGATAAATATCTTTATCAATGCTATTGATGGTTTTCTTGTGTTTCTTATAGACGCTACTGTCCTTATAAATGTCTTCATAAAGATCGCCATAAGGGTTATAACCAGGGGTAGTCACACAACCTGTGGTTGCTGCTAATAACACTGCTACCATGCTGCCCGCTGCCGTGGTTTTTAATAAAGCATTAATATTCATAAGATGATCTCAGTAATAATATGAAAGTTAAGTCTGAAACTACGATGAATGAAGAGTATAGGACAAAAAATGGTCAAATAAACCAAGGGCTGGCTTATTTGACCGTGGCAATCAAATACTAAACGATGCCAAAATTTGATAAGTAAAAGTTGATAAATAGTAGAACGTATAAACGTTACTTGCACGCTATGTCTTTAACCCTAATCTTTTTCAATTTTGATAACATTCAAGTTCGGGTAGCTAAGGGTAATCTCATACTCTTGTGAGCCACGTTTGGCTTCAATTTCAAATACGCCGCGATTATTCTTCTCTTCAAGCTCAATGTCTTTGACGCGATATCCCATACCTTCAACTTTATTGATAGCACGGCGTTTAATCGCTGGATAACGTGATTCGTTTTTGATGCTATCTTCATTTTTATAATGTTTATCTTTATATTTGCCATTGTCTTTATAGTGGTCTTTATCATCCCAAGCATTAGACCAAGACTTTTTGGTCGAGCTGATCAGCCTAAGATCTGGTGAGCTGTATTTTAGCTCATACGCTTGACCATTCTTCTTAGCAAGTACCGTTAGTATACGGTTGCCGCGATAGCTCTCTGTTCTGATATCCATCACATTATAGCCTTTACGGCGTAGATCCTGACGCAGCTGCTGAATGGCACGGTTGTTTTCCGCATGACCATAACCGCTATTGTCGTTGTATATTGGATAATTGTCATAACCTGGACCGGCGACCGCACAGCCAGCAGTAACGCCAACGATTGCAACTGTGAGAGAGGCTGAAAGGATGGTTTTGAGCGAAAAAGTTTTCATGATGGAATCTCCTAAGATATAAGTCGACTTAAAAAGCACCTATATGTTATTGCAAAAGGCTGTGGCAAAATTTTGTCACTAAATAATGAAGAATAACGCCAACAATCATGAATAATACGCAAATGTGCCAAATGCACTTAGGAAGTATGGATGTTTGTTCTGAAATATCGTTATTCTTGAAATATTTTCTTACATAGACATAGTAAAACTTAAAGCTCATTCATACGTGTCTTTGATGTTAAGAAGTTGTAAATTTTGCAAATAATTGCGTAAGCATTCGATACTTTGAGTGACTAAGGTGTTGCTTACCACCACAAACATCGCTAACACCTAAGGCATTTACAGTGGATTTTTTAGCTTAAAAAGGGCTTGAGATAATAAATATCATTAATATCATGCATTTAGATGTGTTTATTTCCTGAATCCAAGTTGTTGTAAGCATATGCTTACATGCAATGACGTTTACGCGACTTAACAGTGACTTAATAATTTGACACTATACACACACGGCATAAGGGAATGTGACTCAAGGATTGAGTTGACCGTATTAAGGATAGTACTTCAATTACTGGCATCAGGATGATAATAGTAATTGGATGAAGGACACATAACCCATGCTGCAGGCAGATAATGCCAGTAGTAAAAAGGGCAGGATGCCCAGCTGTCACACTATGCTCAATATCTTGCAAGGATGCAGCGATTGGAGCCGTGATAGTAACAAGGATAGTTAACAATAAAACCGCATAACAATTCATTGCTATGCGGTTTTATCGTGTCTGGAAGCTGGGTTTCGACCTTTAATAATTGTGTATGATTAAATGAATTTATTGCTAAATATAGTTGCTAATAAAGCAGACATCAAAAAACCGCATTAAAAACTAATGCGGTTTTTTTAAAGTCATGTGCTTATAAAAATTTGATCTGAATCTTTCTTATAAGCGGTACTATTGAGCAGTACTATTTATTAGTAATTATTTTCATTACGCCATGCATCTACTTCACGCTCAGCGTCGTCTTTACTATGACCATAACGCTCTTGTACTTTACCAACGAGCTTATCACGGCTACCTTCAACATGTAATAAATCATCATCAGTAAGGTCAGCCCATTTCTGCTTTGCTGAGCCTTTCATTTGGTTCCACTCGCCTTTTAGGGTATGTTCATTCATTGCTATTATCCTTGTTTTAGTCGTTGCGTCTTTTGCAATAGCTGTTATTTAAAACTCAAATAAACAGGTTGCGTCACGCTTTAGTATCCAGATTATTATTTATGATTCTTATTACTAGAGTAGCTATCAAATAGCTTGTTTCTTATCGCTTATAAAGTATTTTTTAAAATATATAACTACATCACAAATAGCCAGTGGCTAACTTGTGTTACTAATATATGAATTTCAAAACGCTTTGTCTGTATGGACAATGTTGGGACTGTTGCTCAATTATAAAAAAAATCATACCTATGTTATGGGTGGTCGAGTTATGTAATCAATAGGATATTTTGCCAGAGAGGCAGGTAACCAAAGTATATAAATTAAGGTCTAGAATATAAGGTGCATAACTACAGTGCATAGATTTGACTATGAGTGACAGCATCAGCGAGATATAGTAGGGGAGCAGCTGTCAGTAATTAAAGTTTTACAAGGAAATATAGTATCGACTTACTGAGAATGACCATATAAAAACAGGGAGCGTGACCGTGGTGACTAACCAAACCAAATCTAAAGAGCAGACACATTTTAGAACCTGTACTCTGTGTGAGGCTATGTGTGGTATCGAGATAAAGCACGATGGCAAAAAGGTTTTATCGATTAAAGGGGATAAGAGCGACCCATTTCTAAAGGTTATATTTGCCCAAAAGCGACCGCTTTGCAAGATTTGCACGAGGATCCTGATCGCCTGCGTCATCCGGTTGAAAGAACGGCTAACGGTTGGAAAGAGATTAGCTGGACTGAGGCGTTAGATAAAGTCGCAGCTGGTATTGGCGCGGTGCAAAAACAATATGGTAAAAATGCTTTTGGTGTTTATTTAGGCAATCCCAATGTCCACAATTTGGGCGGTATGCTGACGATCAAGCATTTATTAGGCAGTCTTAAAACGCGCAGTCGCTTTTCGGCTACCTCAGTTGACCAATTACCGCACCATATCGTCAGTATGCATCTTTTTGGGCATATGTTGCGTATCCCAGTACCTGATGTCAACCGTACTCAGTATATGCTCATCATCGGTGGCAATCCGCTAGCGTCTAACGGTAGCATTATGACAGCACCAAACATGGGTCAAAAACTAAAAGATATCAAAGCGCGCGGTGGCAAAGTCGTCGTTATCGATCCAAGACGTACCGAAACCGCAGATATTGCTAGCGAACATCACTTTATTCGTCCAGCGACTGACGTGTTGTTATTGTTAGCGATGCTCAATGAGATTTATTTGCAAGGCTATGCTGATAAAGCCAGTAGCAATAATAGAGCAGCAGCGCTTGCACCAGAAATAGAGCGTCTGGCAGATTTTGCCAAGGGCTATAGTGCAGAGTCAGTTGCCATTATTACCGGTATAGCGGCGGTTGATATCAAGCGACTGGTCACAGAATTTTGTGAAGCAAAAAGCTCGGTTTGCTATGGTCGCATGGGTATATCAGTGCAGGAGTTTGGTTTATTGAGCCAGTATTTGTCTATGGTTATCAATATCGTGACGGGGCGCTTAGACGAAATAGGCGGCTTAATGTTCCCGAATGCGGCGGTCGATGTGGTACATAATTCTGGTCCAGGGTATTTGGCTAAGCGTTATAGCCGCGTCAGCAAGCTACCTGACTTTAATGGTGAATATCCCGTGGTAGCGATGGCGGATGAGATGTTGGTCGCAGGCGAGGGACAGTTAAAGGGCTTTATGACTGTGGCAGGTAATCCTGTCTTGAGTACACCCAATGGCGAAAAATTAGACCAAGGCTTTGAGCAGTTGGATTTTATGGTGGCCATTGATTATTTTGTCAATGAAACCAGTCGCCATGCCAGTATTATTTTACCGCCAGTCTCACCGTTAGAGCGTGACCATTATGATGTTACCTTTAATAATTTTGCTATACATAATATCGCCAAATATTCGAAAGCATTGTTTCCTAAAAATAAGGACGCTAAGCATGATTGGCAAATCTATCTAGAGCTGGCGCAGCGTTTGGATAAAAAAGCGCCTGTAGTTACCAAGGTTGAGCGGCTATTGATAAAGCAGCTAGGACCGAAACTCATACTTGACCAAGGACTGCGGCGTGGACCTTATGCTGGCATGAGCCTAAATAAGCTTAAGAAGCATCCGCATGGCATTGATTTAGGGCCTCTTAAAAGAATGCTGCCACAGGCGTTAACCCATAAAGATAAGCAGATTCATCTAAATATTGATTTTTATCAAGCAGATCTAGAACGCGTACAGAAGATGATGCAGGACTATGACGATAAACAAATCTTACTCATCGGTCGTCGTCATGTCCGCAGTAATAATTCATGGCTGCATAATAGCTATCGCTTGGTAAAAGGTAAGCCGCGCTGTACGCTTATGTTGCACCCCAAAACGGCTAAAGAATACAGTATTGAAGACGGTCAAAACGTAAAAGTAACGTCGCGCGTCGGTAGCGTGATAATCAAAGCAGAAGTCACTGATGAGCTGATGCCAAATGTCGTGAGCATCCCTCATGGCTTTGGTCATGGGCGTAAAGGCGTGAAGCAAAAAATTGCGCAAGCGCATGCTGGTGTCAGTGTCAATGATTTGACAGATGATACCTTAATCGATCAGCTAAGTGGTAATGCGGCGGTCAATGGCGTCCCTGTGCAATTAGAAGCAATTCCGCTAGAAGTGGCTAATTTGGAGATTACTGGTTCGAGCGTTGATTCGAGCATTGATTCTGACGTTAATGCGGATATTAAATCAGGAAGTGCTGCATGACCTAGCTCGAAATGAGAAGATTTGCACTTCACTAAAAAGGCGCTTACTGATATTGGTAGCGTCTTTTTTACGTTCTTAAGCCAACAAAACCGAAATCAATTGGCGGCGTTGCACCCTGTATCAATAAGCTGAGAGCCTTTGCCGAGCCACAAGCATGGGTCCAGCCAAGCGTGCCATGACCGGTATTCAGCCATAAATTATCAAAACCAGCATCCGCACTATGACTGCCATGACGGATTTGACCTTTATGCGCGCGCCCAATTAACGGCACGTTTGATGGCGTCATCGGTCGCAGCCCTGTCCAGTACTGTACAGAATTGGCAATGATACCTTTGGGGAATAACTGCTGCACACGGCGTGTAATGGCTTCGCAGCGGGTGCTATTTAAATCCAAATTATAACCATTAAATTCTGCCGTGCCAGCTACTCGCAGTTTGTCGCCAAGGCGTGAGGTGACCAGCTTAAACTCATCATCAATGAGGCTGACAAAGGGTGCAAGGTGCGGCGCCCGTGGATTGATTTGATACGTAGCTGAGTAGCCTTTGGCTGGAAATATAGGTGCGTGTATTCCTAAAGGTCTGAGTAATGACACGCTATAGCTGCCAAGCGCCAGTACATAATGATCGGCACTAAAAGTCTGCGCGTTTTCGTCCTTAGGTCGCATAGTCATGCTATGTATGTGCGGTTGATGAGAGTAGGCGTCAGTATTTAATGCCAAAATTTCGGTATCGTATAAGAACTGCACGCCAGCATCGACGCAGCGCTGACCCAAACACTGAGTAAATAAATGCGCATTACCTGACTCGTCACGGCTGGTATATGTCGCGCCTTTGAGCTTATGCGCAATAGGATAAAGCGCAGGCTCAAGGCTAATGGCGTTATTGATATCAATGATATGACGCTCACAGCCCAATTCTTGCATGCGCTTCGTTGGTGCAATGGCGGCATCAAACTCCGCTTGATTGGTATAAAAATGCATGATACCGCGCGTTTGCTGCTCGTAATCAATACCGATATCAGCACGCAATTGCTGTAATGCATCGCGTGAATACAAGCCTAAGCGTACCATCTGCACCAGATTGGCATCGGCTCTATCTGCGCGGCACTCTTGCAAAAACTGTATTGCCCATTTCAATTGCGCCTTATCAGCACGCAGACGATAAAGCAGCGGCGCATCTTCTCGAAACAACCATTTAAGCGCTTTCATCGGCGTCGCAGGATTGGCCCAAGGGGTCGCGTGCGAGACTGATATCTGTCCGCCATTGGCAAATGAAGTCTGCATACCAGCGGCTGACTCACGCTCAATCACGGTCACATCATAGCCTGCTTGGCGTAGATACCATGCGGTGGTCACGCCCACCACGCCCGCTCCGAGTACCGCAATATGGGTCATAGATTGCTCTGCTGCGTTTTTAGTCAAGTATTTTAAAGCGTGCTTACTGCTTTATATTATCGATTATGTCTCGTTACTTTTGACGGGCGACATCCGCCTGTAGTGCTGGAGGTAAGTCTAATATCGTAAGCTCAGTGTCGGCTAAATGCTCTGGACGGGCAACGACCAAGGCTCTAAAGCCTTTACCACTAATGTTGTCATCAGCAATAGCATTAACCACATGGATTTTTTCTAGCTTGTTACCGGCTGCTGGTACCTCACCTGCGCCGCTGACGTAATGTAAAAACGCTTTTGGCGCTGATTTAAAGTAAATACGAGCGATGACTTCTTGCCCCAAATAACAGCCTTTATCATAGTCCATACCGCCGCGCTGATGCAGACGCAGCTCTTGCGGCTGGAACTCTCCTTGCGTTGCTGCCACTATCCAATAATTGCCCGTTGCGATACTAGCTTGCGTCCAAGCTTGGATATCCTCAGATGTATTATGGTCGTCTTGATGGCTAAAGGTTGGCACGTTATCAATAACACAGGGATAAATCGATGTTGGCGCACTGGTATCAAACTTTGAAAAGGCACCGAATTTTTTTAAATGGGCTTGAAAAGCCTCAGCGCAATCGGCACTGATCACCACATCAAAATGCTTTTCCGCTTGTTTTTTGATCCAAATACCGAATTCTATACGACCTTTTAGATTGCCAACAGCCGCTGCTTGATAGCTGAGTCCGAGCTTAGTAACATCACAAGTTAATTGTCCTTGTAAGAATTTTTCGGCATCCTCGCCCTGTATAGACAATTGAGAAAACTGTGGCAAGGTCGCCGTATTGATAGACTGAGTCATTGTTATTATCCTTCTAAAAAGAGGTTTTTTATAAAGTACTAAATATCAAAAGCCAGCTAAGTATCAGAAAACGATAGCTTAGATGTGATGCCAAGATAAACCATTATAAAATCATATGAGGCTAAGCAGAGTACCATAAAAAACACCCTCATAAAAAATGTCATCGTTAAGATAGCTATCAGCTGTTAAATTGGGCGCAGCAACTGGTTTTCAAGCGTACAAATTGGTTAAAAAGTGCGAGTTACGGTACAATATGAGCTCTGGAATAATCCTAATATATGATGGCTGATGAGGAAATTATGAGCTTACCCAATTGCCCAAAATGCGATGCTGAATATACGTATGAAGATGGCGCGCTGCTGGTATGCCCGATGTGCGCTCATGAGTGGACAGCGGCTGAAACCAACGCAGCACATGCTGAGGATCAAGACGCGGTCATTCGCGATGCCGTTGGTAATGAGCTGCAAGATGGCGATAGCGTGACAGTCATTAAAGACTTAAAGGTTAAAGGCTCATCAACCATTATCAAAGTAGGTAGCAAAGCAAAAAGCATCCGGTTATTGCCAGATGCGACCGATGGTCATGATATCGATTGTAAGCTAGATGGCTATGGTCCGATGAAACTGAAATCGTCTGTGGTTAAAAAAGCCTAATTGATTAAGTATGATTGTAAATTATGGCGACCAGTAGAAGATAAGCAGAAAATTTATTTTTAATAAAATAATACAGAATCAATAAATAGAGAATAATTATGAGTACTAAAAACGAACAGCTCTTTGCGCAAGCACGTAAGCATATCCCCGGTGGCGTAAACTCACCGGTTCGCGCCTTTGCCGGTGTTGGTGGCACGCCTATTTTTATGCACCGTGCTAACGGCAGCAAAATCTATGATACCGAAGACAATGCCTATATCGACTATGTCGGCTCTTGGGGTCCGATGATTCTGGGTCACGCGCATCCTAAAGTCATTGATGCGGTCAAAAAAGCCGCTCATGATGGTTTGAGCTTTGGTACACCAACGCCGTTTGAAACCACTGTTGCCGATAAGATTTGCAAAATCGTCCCAAGCGTTGAGATGATTCGGATGACAAGCTCAGGTACGGAAGCGACCATGAGTGCGATTCGCTTGGCGCGTGGATATACTCAGCGTGATAAAATCGTTAAATTCGAAGGCTGCTACCATGGGCATTCAGATAGCTTGCTCGTAAAAGCAGGCTCAGGCATGCTCGATATTGGTGAACCGACGTCAAAAGGCGTGCCAGCAGATTTTGCCAAGCATACGATTACCATTCCTTATAATAATCCACAAGCGATCAAAGACTGCTTTGAGAAATGGGGTAATGAGATTGCCTGCGTGATCTTAGAGCCTATCGCTGGGAACATGAACATGGTCATTCCAAGCCAAGAGTTCCATGATACGCTTCGTGCAGAATGTACGGCCAATGGCGCAGTATTGATTTTTGATGAAGTCATGACCGGTTTTCGCGTCGGACTTGGCGGCGCACAAGCGCATTTTGGTATTGACCCTGATTTGACCTGCTTTGGTAAAATCATTGGTGCAGGATTGCCCGTTGGTGCTTTTGGTGGTAAAAAAGAAGTCATGTCTTGCATCGCGCCACTTGGCGGCGTCTATCAAGCGGGTACGTTATCCGGTAACCCACTGGCAATGCGCGCCGGTATTGCGATGTTTGAAGACTTAACCGTCGATGGTTTTTATGCTGAATTGTCTGCAAAAGTAGATAAACTTGTTGATGGTTTTCAAGCGGCGGCTGATAAACATGGTATCAATATGCGTACCAATAAATTGGGCGGTATGTTTGGCATGTTCTTCGTAAAAGACAGTGACACAGCCGTACCGCAAAACTTTGATGACGTCACCGAATGTGATATGGAAGTATTTAACACTTTCTTCCATGGCATGTTAGATCGCGGTATTTATTTGGCACCCTCTGCCTATGAAGCAGGCTTTATGTCTATCAAGCACAGTGATGCAGACATCGAGGCGTCTATCAAAGCCGCTGATGAGATATTTGCAGAAATGGCAACAGCGTAACAGAGCCGTTTTAGGCGCTTAAAAAAACCAGCATAGTGACATGATTACTGTGCTGGTTTTTTATGATTAATAAAAGCAGTGGTATTTATCGTGCTTTATCAAATTTACGGTCTCTCAAGCTTAAATTGCCTCGCATGACGTCTGCATACATACGAAAATCACTGGCGAAGCTTTTTAAAGGAAATTTAAAAGAGGCAGGTTTGTTTTTTTCAAAGAAAAAATGTCCAACCCAAGCACAGGCGTATCCTGCGGTAATACCTTTAAGTAAGGGTTTTACTGAGCGACTCTTAACAGATTTTGCCAATCCGATTAAGCCAAAGCTACTGCCTGCAAAATGCAATCGACGGCAAGCCATGTTTTGATGCTCATCAAGATAAAAGTCGTAAAATGATGGTTTGGCTGAGCTGGCCATTGTTAGCAGATTGGTTTGGCTGAGTTTTTTGGCAGTAGTTTTTTCTGTCTGTGAGGTTGATGATGTTGATGTAGGGATGTTATTCATCGATTTGACTTCCTTGCAGGTTATGTCTCATCTATCCGTGATGAGGCTTTTTCATAGAATGAAATAGCTTGATACCATAAAGCTCATGGGTAAGTAGCTGTTCTCTATTATAATATAGACAATAGCGTGAGTAGCAAGCCAATATTTATTTGGTTTACAGGATGCCTATTCTGTTGTTAGCCGCGGCTTGGCTACTGTATTGCCTTACTTGCCAGTATTTGGCATAAATGTTTTAATGACAAACCTTGCCCTCATTAATGGGATTATTGTCTTTTTTATATATGTTAGTCCTGACGTTAATCCAACGTATTCTCTATTTTAAAAGCCTAAACCCTTTTAATTCTCTTTTGATCTGACACGGTAACGACCTTACTTATGCCTAAAGACAACCTAAAAAATCCACCACTCGCAGAAGATGAGCTGATGGCAGCCATTGATATTGGCTCCAACAGTTTTCATTTGGCCATTGCCCGCCTTGATCATGGTGAAGTGCGAAAAGTGGTGTCTATGTCTGAAAAAGTTCAGTTAGCGGCAGGACTGGATGAGCATAATATTTTGGGAGCAGCCGCAGAGCAGCGCGGTTTAGATTGTCTTAGCCGCTTTGTGGCGCGTTTAGATTCGGTGCCTCCTGAGCGTGTTCGTATTGTGGCGACCAACGCCTTACGCCAAGCCAAAAATGCCAATGACTTTATCAGCCGTGCCAACAAAATCCTACCCAAGCCGATTGAGATTATCGCGGGACGAGAAGAAGCGCGTTTGATTTATTTAGGGGTCTCACACACCAATGCCAGTAGTGACAAGCGTCTGGTGATCGATATTGGGGGCGGCTCAACAGAGTTTATTATTGGTCAAGAGTTTGACCCATTATTGACCGAGAGCTTGCAGATGGGCTGTGTCGCCTTTACGCAAAAGTATTTTGCTGATGGACAAATTACCAAAGAAGCTTTTAATAATGCCATATCGGCTGCGCGCAAAGAAGTATTGGCGATTAATGGGCGCTATCAAAAGCTAGGCTGGAGCAGCGCCATTGGGTCAAGTGGGACGATTAAAGCGGTGCGTAATGTCTTGGTCTCTAAAGGCTGGGCAGATGAGCAAGAACGTATCACCTATAAAGGGGTCAAAAAGCTAGAAAAATTGCTCCTTAAGATTGGCAACGTTGATGACATTGATTTAGAGGGCGTGAAAGAGCACCGTAAAGCGGTATTTCCAGCAGGCGTTGCGGTATTACGAGCGGTCATGAAAGTATTGGGCGTTGACACCATTACTTATTCGGATGGCGCGCTACGTGAGGGTGTCATGTATGACATGCTCGGCCGCTTTGCCAGTGAAGACGTGCGCGATCGCAGTGTATTGGCACTGATCAAGCGCTACTCAGGTGATAAAAAGCAAGCCAAGCAAGTGGTAAAAACCAGTCGTCGCCTTTTTGCACAAGTTCAAGAAAAACTTGGCCTCAGTACCGAAGATGGCGATTTACTGAGACGCGCGGCATTTTTGCATGAGATAGGGCTCGCGATTGCTCATAGTAGCTATCATAAGCATAGTGCGTACTTGATGGAACATTCTGACATTCCAGGGTTTTCACAAGTGGACCAAAAGCGTATGGCGCAGCTGATGCTCAATCATCGCCGTAAGTTAAAAGCGGATATGCTAGAGCAGACCTGTACTATCGGCGGTGATCAACTGGTTTATCTGTGTCTGCTCCTACGTTTGGCGGTACTGGCACATCACAGTCGTAGTGATCATGAATTACCGACCTTAGAATTAAAAGTAGATGATCACCATCATTGGCAAATCATGGTTGGTGATAGCAGCGAGCACTATGCTTTCTTATTGTCTGATTTGCAGATTGAAACAGAACAATTCGCCAAGTGGGGTATTAAGCTTAGCGTCATTGAGGTTTAGTTTTTATTAGTTAAGTTTATCAGCTAAGACTGTTGATAGATGACTTGTTGATGCGGTTAGAAATCACGTAACAAAAGCAGCGTTGTCGGTAATGTTATGGCATATAAGATGTGCTATTATAGTTTTTATTGAGTTTACAACTGTACTTTCATTATCCGTTCTTGCAGTATCCTAAAAACGATAACGATGCCAGTACCAAATCTAACCATATTGAACATGACTTTATCAAGTATCACTAAGAAAAGGAAGCGTCTATGAGTACCGTCTGGGATAGCGTTCAGCTTGCACGACATGCCAAACGTCCATTGTTTATGGATTATGTGAATCAGCTGTTTACTGAATTTGATGAGTTGCATGGCGATCGTGCCTTTGCCGATGACAAAGCAATCCTTGGCGGTCTTGCGCGCCTAAATGGCATGCCGGTGATGGTTGTTGGTCAACACCGTGGTCGCAGCACACGCGAGCGTATTGAGCATAACTTTGGTATGGCCAATCCTGAAGGCTATCGTAAAATCATTCGTTTGGTCAAAATGGCTGAGCGCTTTAATATTCCGGTGATGACCTTTGTCGATACCCAAGGCGCTTATCCGGGCATTGGTGCAGAAGAGCGCGGACAGGCGCAAGCGATTGCCGAAAGCATCGCGGTGTTTTCAAGCTTAAAAGTCCCTGTTATCGTCACCATCATTGGTGAGGGAGGTTCGGGTGGTGCACTGGCAATTGGGGTCGGTGATAAAATAAATATGCTACAAAACAGTATTTACTCTGTGATCTCACCTGAAGGCTGTGCCTCTATTCTTTGGAAAACGGCTGAAAAAGCGCAAGATGCCAGCGAAGCTTTAAAATTAAACGCCATTAATCTGTATCAAATGGGCTTGATTGATGCTGTGATCGACGAAGGCGAGGGCGCACATCTGCAACCACAGCCAGTGATGAATGCACTAAAAGCGCTACTTGTTGAGCAACTGGATGCGCTAAAAGATTTGGATGCACAAACCCGTTGTGAGCTACGTTATGAGAAATTCAAATCGTTTAACTCAGAAGTGATGTTGCCTTGCTAGCCTACTTAGCACTAAATATTTGATCATCAGCTTTTCGCCCTAGAGATCTTCGCTTAGTGTTAAAATAAAAACGTGTCATGTTATGGCACGTTTTTTTATGCCAAAAAATATATCTTCAGTCAATGTATATACCCTCTACATAAGAATAATTATGAATAGCAGCGCAATCCTTCCCTATCCTATTATGCCAATCGCTCAGCTACCGATAGATACGATATTGTCAGAAGCCTTATTAAACAGCTTGATGACGTATGGAGCGCAACTACGGGGTCGAAGAGTTTGGCTGGCCTGTAGCGGCGGGCGTGATTCATTGGCATTGGCAGCACTGTGTGTGCAACTCTATCAGCAAGGCAAGTTGCCGTTCCTAGCGCAGCTATTACATGTCAATCATGGCTTGCAAGCGGATAGTGATAGGTGGGCGCAGCATGTGGCTGGTTGGGCAGACGCTCAAAAGATACCTTGCACTGTTTTGCGCGCGCAGGTAAATGGACATGATGAACAAGCCGCACGGCAAGCACGCTATGATGTGATGCGAGGGCAGCTTAATCAAGGTGATGTACTACTATTAGCCCATCATGCTGATGACCAAGCGGAAACGGTGTTGATGCGGCTCATTCAAGGGGCGGGCGCTAATGGTTTATCGGGTATGCAGCCATGGCATATACAAACAAAAGGCCTGCATCGTATCGTGTTATGGCGACCTTGGCTGACTATACAACGTGCTAGTATTAGCGCCTATGCTCAGCATTTAAAGCTGCCCTATATCGATGATCCAACCAATGACGGCGGTGATAATGTGCGTAGCGGACTGCGCCGTGACATCATGCCCGTATTGGCAAAATACAATCCTAATGTCATTGATAACATTGCCCGTAGCTCACAGCTATTGAGTGATGCGCAATCAACCCTTCATGCCCAAGCAGGCGAGGATTTACAGCAAACAGAGATACTATCGCTACAGCTAGCGTCTGCTCAGCGCGTCCTCAGTATTGATCAATTGCAACAACGACCAATGTATCGTCAGCGCCAACTATTACATCATTGGCTCAGTCAAGATGAGCCATTACCGCCCGCTAAGCAGCTCGTCGATGATGTCTTAAGTCTAAGCCAACGTAATGATAATGACCATCAAACGGCACTGTTTTGGCAAGGTCGTAAGCAGTCTTACTACATTCGACGTTATCGTCAGCAGCTTTATCGTCTGAGCAGTGACTGGCTAACATGGCTTGAGTTGCCGCTTATTGAGCAAATACTACCATTATCTGATTGTCTGTCACTGGATAATAATTTAGCTGATCATCAGCCTATATCCATTATGTTACGTCGTGACCAAAAAATTGGTTGGCAAGCTCAGCTGATAGCAAGGGAGTTATTAACCTTGTTAGATGGTTTTACAATGCAGGCAACGTCAGCGTCAACACCGCTATTAAAAGTGATGCCATTAGGCCGTAAGCAGCCTGTCCAAACCGCACTGGTAACACGACCGCAGTCAGGAAAAAAGCTCTATCAGACCTTAGGCATTCCGTCATGGATGCGCGAGAGTTTGGCAGTGGTATCTGTTGCATTTATAGATGCAGAGGATCAATTGACGTTAGAGCTACCCGTATTGTTAGTTTCGCCTTTTGAGTATTGGGTGCTCGGCTCTAAAACAATAAAGGCTGAGGCATATGTTAAAAACACACTGTCTATTTATCAGCCCCCAACTACCAGTAGATAACTCTCTTTAATTAAGCGTTAAGTGGCGATTGGTATCGTCCAGAGCATCAGCTGAACCCGATGGTTCCCCAGCCGAATTTCCTAAACGGCGCCAGTAGCAGTATGGTAAACTGAGTGTCATGTTATCTATCATTATGTTAGTGTGAATGCCTTTCAATTTGTTCAGTTGGAGATAAATATGTCAGTATTGGATAATAAGAAAATCAGCTTTATCGGTGGCGGTAATATGGCGCAAGCTTTAATTAGCGGGCTGATGAGCTGCGGTGTCAAGCCGAATCTCATTACCGTCTCTGACCCAAGTAGCGAGGCACGTGAGCAATTGGCTGCTAAAGGGTTGAACACGGTTGATCCAACTGCTGATGCAAAAGCTGCCGTTATTGATGCTGACATTGTGGTGCTGGCCGTCAAACCGCAAGTGATGAAAGCGGTGGTCAGTAGCTTTGCGGATGCTTTAGATAACCAGCTGGTGATTTCAGTAGCAGCAGGTTTATCGACTGAGCTTTTATCTGACATGCTTGGAGGTTATGGCAATATCGTACGCGCCATGCCAAATACACCGGCGATGATTCAGATGGGTGCCACAGGGCTTTATGGTACTGATGACATCTCTACTGAGCAAAAGCAGCTGGCATCTGCGGTGATGGAAGCATCAGGGCTTGTGATGTGGGTTGACGATGAGGCACATATGCATGCAGTGACTGCCGTATCAGGCTCAGCACCTGCTTATATGTTCTATATCATCGAATCGATGGTTGATGGGGCAGTTGCGCTAGGATTGGATAAAGAACAAGCCTCAGCGCTTGCTATGCAAACTATGTTGGGCGCTGCCAAAATGGCCATGGGCAGCGAAGATGCGCTAAGCGAGCTACGTCGCAAAGTGACCTCGCCAAATGGTACGACCCAAGCGGCGATTGAATCCATGCAAGCCAATGAGATTGGTCGTCAAATTGGTGAAGCGATGCAAGCATGCTATGATCGCAGTCAAGCTTTAAGTGAAGAGATGAGCAAGTAATTATCTTCATATAAGGGGCAGTATTTTAAGAATACTGCCCCTGACTGGTTATAATAAACGCCTAATAATGACATTCGTCATCCTAAAACCTGTTAATAATGTCACATTGAGTAGCGCTTCATGAACAACATGTTATTGCAAATTTTTGATTTGGTCACCACCTTCGCCATGATGTTGGTGTTTATTCGTTTTATGTTACAGTTTGCAGGGATGGACGCCAGCAACCCTATGATTGCGCCCGCTTATAAAGCCACTCATATCGTTGATGTCTTCGGACGTATCTTCCCAACGGTTGGTCAAGGTCGTATTAGTATTGCCGCTATTGTGCTGATGTTCTTGATTCGCCTGATAGATATCGCAGGAAAAGCCGCGTTAACACATAAGGGTATAGCGCCAGTTCCATTGTTTTTTACCGGTACGATTAGCTTAGTTTTAGACTTTTTACGTATGTGCCGCTACTTGGTGATTGGCTCTATCATCGTTAGCTGGATTGTGGTCTTTACCCAGTCTCAGCATCCAATTATCGGTATTATTGTGAATTTAGCAGAACCTATTTTGGCCCCGTTTCGCCGTATCACGCCAAACTTAGGGATGATTGATTTATCACCCATGATTGCCTTTTTTGCCTTCTATTTGCTTGAGATCTTCATTGGTGGTTTGGCATCAAGCTTTATGCCGATGTTGGGCTAAGCTTGCTAGATTAAGCGGTTTAAGAAAGTTTAACTAAAAAACTGCTCATAAAAAGGCGCTCTTACATAAGTGGGAGCGCCTTTTTTGTGGGTGCCGTTTATGCAAAGCCAGCTATTAAATCTCAAGTATCAAAAGCGGACAAAACGATTGGGTATCAATTGGGCTGTTGCATTATCAGGGTGCGGCGCATCAGCAGCTTGCAGCGTTTGGGTAATCCAGTTATCGGCGGCCTTTACGGCATCGATCAGCGTATCACCCATAGCTAAGCGCCCAGCGATAAAGCTCGCTAATGAGCAGCCAGAGCCATGGAATTCGCCTTGTAGGCGTGGTAAGACACTTTTATATACCATCTCGCCTTTGATATATAAATACTGCTCAATATCGCCGCTATCAAAGTCGTGTGAGGTCTTGACCAGTACGGCATGCGTACCTTGAGCGCATAATTTTTGCGCAGCCGTATGCAAATCTTGTTCTGCGCTTAATGCGCGTAGCTCATGAGTGTTCGGGGTGATTAAAGTCGCATAAGGTAACAGTTGTCTAAAGGCGGTGACCAGCGTCTGCTCATCACCCAAGCTGCCACCACTATTGGCGACTAGGACAGGGTCTAAGACAAAAGCTGTCCCCTTAGGGATAGTCTCATTAGCAAATAAATCTGTCAGCATAGCAATATTGTCAGTGGTGCCAAGCATTCCTGACTTAATAACGGTGACTGGCAAATCATCGAGCACGGCTACGGCTTGCTCCTTGACCAAACTTGCCGCACACGCATCAAAGCCAATGACCTGCTGCGAGTTTTGTACGGTGATCGCAGTACAGGCAATGGCAGCATGAGCACCTGCTTGCCCGATAGCTTCGATATCCGCCTGCAATCCTGCCCCGCCAGAGGGATCTAAACCTGAAAAGCACAATACAACTGGTCGCATAACATATCCTTTGATAACATTTATAATGAGTGCCAAATACTATAGCCATCTGCTAGGAAAAAAGCCATAAAGCGCGATAAATCACTAATTATGCAAAAAGCATGATTAAAAGGGCAGACAATGCTTGCAATTCGTTTTGGCTTTGCTATAATACTCGCCCACGGCATAAGACGTATCGTTAGCATCGATACTGTGTTTAGAGAAGTATGAATCATACTTTGATAAGTGTCTTAAATCGTTAGGTGAAGTGGGTGAGTGGCTGAAACCAGTTCCCTGCTAAGGAACCATACGTGTAAGCGTATCGAGGGTTCGAATCCCTCCTTCACCGCCATTTATTCGTTATTAGTAGAATAATCGCGCAAAAACTGGCGTTCATGGTCTTAAATTTAGTTAAATGCAAAATTAATTTGAATTTAATTAAAAAAGATGTTGACACAAGCGAAATTATCTATATAATGACCAACCTAATTTACTGCAATTGTTATTAACAAAGCGGTAAATGATGTGTAAAGTACGCGCTTGTAGCTCAGTTGGATAGAGCACTTGGCTACGAACTAAGGGGTCGGGAGTTCGAATCTCTCCAAGCGCACCATTTTACATCATCACTGATATACTAAATTAATCGCCTGTCTTATGACAATTTGGCGGTTTTTTTACGTCTGCGATTTACTCATATCTAATCGCCTGCTCTGACTATAGTGTACGATAAGCGCCTAAATTACGGTACAATGAGCACTCTATTTTTCGCTTGTTATGGGCTGGTATCATGTCAAAATCCTCACCAAAAGCTGCTACTAAAGCAAAATTGCCACGCAAAACGTCAGCGCCTCAAAGCGCTAACGTTGAAGAGGCGATGGTGGCAAAACCTGGCACGCGCTTGGCGGCGATTCTTTATGATGGGATGTTGATTTTGGCTTTGCTGTTTTTGGTTGGCACGGTACTGACGGTGATTGGTACGCTGCTGACCATGGAGGCGGGTAGCGAGTCATCACAAGCGCAGTCATTACCGACATGGTATCAGAATGTTATCATGACACCATCGTTTATACTGACGCTGGTGGGGTTCTATGGGCTGTTCTGGCGCCGAGGTGGGCAGACATTGGGGATGCAGACGTGGCGTTTAAAGACCGTCAATAATAGCGGTCATCTGCTCACATGGGGACAATCTTTTAAGCGTATTTTAGCGGCAAGCCTGATGCCACTGATATTTGGTCTTATTGGTAGTGTTATCGGTGGCTCACGGGCTATTTTATTGACCAGTGCCTTTTTGGGCTTTGTTTTTAACTATGCCTTTTGTTTTTTTAATCGTCGTGGTCTTGCGATACAAGATATGCTATCGAATACCATTACCTTAAAAATGCCAAAAACAGAGAATGAAGGACTATGGCGGGTGATTAGAAACCGCAAGCAAGAAAAATAACCTGCCTGATCCCCACTATAGTCTGTCATTGTACTTTGAGTGTTAGCTATTAGATGTTAGATAGAGGCCGTTTGCATCAACCATACAGTATAGCCGACAAAGAATAACACCAAAGTCGAGCCAGATGTGCGACCGAATGAACGTTTACCCATAAAGGCGAAACCGCACAGTACCACAAGTAACAAGGTAATCAATCCCATCGTCACCATATCACGTGATAAAATAATTGGACTGACCGTGATTGGCGCTATAAGCGCTGCGATACCAACGACGCCCAAGGTGTTAAAGATATTAGAGCCAATAATATTACCCAGTGCCATGTCGTGCTCACCTTTGCGTGCAGCTGATAAGCTTGCGACCAACTCAGGTAGCGAGGTTCCAATAGCAACAATGGTGAGACCGATAATCAGCTCACCCAAGCCCCAAAACGTGGCCAGCTCAACGGCGCCCCAGACGATGGCTTGTGAGCTTGCTACTAGCATTGATAAGCCAATAACTAAGCTGCCTAGACCGCGCATCAAGCTAGGATGCTCCTCTGTAGCGCGCGCATTTTCTATAGTAGCCTCTTCATTATTTGATTTGCTTTCACGTAAACTAAGAATGATTTGAATGCCCAGCACGATGATCAATGACGCTAACAGCACCAGTCCATCAGCTAGGCTTAATCGCCCGTCACGAAGCTGCCACGTTGCCAATGCTGTGATGACCACCAGTATGGGCAGGTCGCGCTTGATGACACCTTTATGGATGATAACAGGGCTAATCAGTACCGTGGCACCCAAGACCAAAGCAATATTGATGATATTAGAGCCATACGCATTACCTAATGCTAGCTCAGGGCTGCCCTCTAATGCTGCCAATGCAGATACGACCATCTCAGGGGCCGAGGTGCCTACTCCTAATATAATAACGCCAATTAAGAAGCTGGGTGCATTAAACTTTTTTGCCAATGCTGTTGCGGCATCAATGAAGACATCGGCACTCCAAACAAGAATCGCAAGACCAATCAATATAGCAATAACGGCCAACCACATTTAGATAACTCCTTCGTTAGAGATAAAAAACAGATATTGGGTTTTGAACAAGCTTATGTCATATAAAAACGGCATAAAAAAAAGCTGAATCACAATCTGGATTCAGCTTCGATATAAGTACAAGTATTTTAATGGGATTTTGACCGCGATGGCAACCGTGTGCCCCCGTATTTACTCATGGTTTATGTAACAAGTTCTTTAACGATTTGTTAGGCCACTTGTACAGGGATGATATTCGCCGTGTCTTTAACCGTGTTGTCTTCGTTACAATAGACCAGACGTGGCTGATAGGTTGATGCTTCAACTTCATCAAAATGTGCGTAAGCACAGATGATAACGATATCACCTAAATCAGCCATATGAGCGGCTGCACCGTTTAAGGAGATAATACCAGAGCCCGCTTCAGCACGGATAGCATAGGTGCGAAAGCGCTTACCATTGGTGACATTATAGATGTCGATAGATTCGTTTTCACGCAGACCAGCAAGGTCTAATAAATCACCATCAATACCGCATGAACCTTCATAATGAAGTTCGGCATGAGTAACACGGGCGCGATGTAATTTGCATTTGAGCATGTTAAGTAGCATAGGTTGCTTCCTTAGTGTAACGGATATAAATGAGTCAAATCAAAACGTTAATGGGGATTAACTTGCTAAAATAAAAGGCTATTATAATTGAAACGCCCGTCATTCAGGTAATTTAAAACCGTTAATTTGCGAGCGTGCTTTTTCAATATCGCCGCCCAATAATAAAGGCAGGGCATCAAACGCGGCAGATAAGGCACTATCAATGGCAATTTGCTCATCATTAGAGGCTTTTGAGAGCACATGGCCGCTGACTTTGGATTTGTGACCCGGATGACCAATCCCCACACGCAAACGATGGAAGTCGTTACCGATGTGCGGGGTAATATCACGCAGACCATTGTGACCACCGTGACCACCATCCGTCTTAAGCTTGATGCTACCAGCAGGAATATCGAGCTCATCATGAGCAATCAGCAATTCATTATTTTCAATGCCATAAAATTTCACCATCGGCACCACCGACTGACCAGACTTATTCATAAAGGTGAGTGGCATCAATAGGCGCACATCATGCCCATGAATCTGCCCACGTCCTGTTACTCCATAAAACTTTTTATCAGGTGAGAGGGTAATATTAAATTGTTGAGCCAAGTGATGGACGAACCAAAATCCTGCATTGTGGCGCGTAAACATATACTCTTGACCCGGATTACCAAGACCGACAATAAGCTTTATGGCCATAAAAATACCTGCTTGACTATAATAAATGAGTGGTAAGGGCTGATTTCTCAAACCTTACTTACAAAAACAGCAGGAGATATTCATCACCTGCTATTTTTTTGACTGAACAAACCTGAGATTATATAGACAACGATAAGTCGCTATATAAAGCGGGTTTATTACTCGCTGTCTGTACCTTGCTCAGTAGCAGGTACGTCAGAAGCATCAACTTCAGCAGCTTCGTCAACTTCTTCAACCGTTGGTGGCTGCATGTTCACGATCGTACGGTCGTGTGCATCTTCCATGTCAAGATCAAAGATGATTACGCCTTCAGGCAGTTTGATGTCTGATAGACGGAACAAATCGCCGATTTCCATACCAGATACGTCAACTTCTAAGTATTCAGGTAACTGTGATGGGATACAAACGATTTCGATGTCAGTAACTAGGGTTGATAGAACGCCACCAGCTTTAGTACCAGGTGCTTCTTCACGACCAGTAAAATGAACAGGAACGTTCATGTTGATTTTCTGACCTTTCACAACGCGCTGGAAATCAGCATGCATTGGGAAACCTTTAGCTGGATGGCGCTGCAAGTCTTTGATAACGACTTGATGCTCTTCGCCGTCTACATTTAAAGTCAAGATGTGTGAGAAGAATGCTTCAAACTCAAGTGATTTTACCAACTCATTGATTTTGATAGAGATAGCGGTTGGTTGCTCACCACCACCATAAATGATAGCAGGAACTAGGTTCTGCTTACGTAGGCGGCGGCTCGCACCTTTACCTTGTAGCTCAGCAGAACGATCAACTGCGTTTAATGCAAAATGATTAATAGTCATGGAGGTAATCCTATAAAAAAATGATGAAGTGTCTGGTCATAAAAAAGTGGATTTGCGACCAATCCACTAATACGTGATGATAGCTCATATTTGTCGAGCGCGATAAACGCCTATAATCAAATACAGCCATATGCTTAAGCCAATGATTATCATGATAAAATTACTAAGAAAATCACTATTTTAAACGTGATCAGCACTTTTAATAATACTGACGCTCTTAAATTATAAAAAACGGTCAGCACAGGCGCGCATTATACGTGATTATGTAATAATAAGAAAGACCTACATAAAATGGCGATGCAAAACCATTAAGCAAAAAAAGCGCCAAGTCATGAAACTTGGCGCTTTTTTTTAATTGATACATCTAATGAACAACGAATCTCAAGCGTCAAACATCGCGCTGATAGATTCTTCGTTATTAATACGGCGTAAGCTTTCAGCCAACATCGGTGCGATGCTTACTTGACGGATTTTGCTACAAGCTTTGGCAGCATCTGACAATGGAATGGTATCAGTAACCACAATCTCATCTAACTCCGATTCGCTGATGTTTTTCAGCGCATTACCGGATAGGACAGGGTGCGTGATATAAGCCACTACGCGGCGCGCGCCATTTGCTTTGAGTGCTTCAGCAGCTTTACATAATGTACCTGCGGTATCAACCATGTCATCAACAATAACGCAATCACGATCACGGACATCACCGATGATGTGCATCACTTGTGACTCATTGGCGCGGGCACGGCGTTTATCGATAATCGCCATGTCAGTATCGCCCAACTGCTTCGCCATCGCACGCGCACGTACCACACCGCCAACGTCAGGAGAGACGACCATAAGGTTGTCATAATCTTGTTTTTGGAGATCGTTCAAGAGCACAGGGGTGCCATAGATGTTATCAACTGGGATATCAAAGAAGCCCTGAATCTGATCTGAGTGCAAATCAACGGTCATCACGCGATCGATACTGACGATGTTTAGCATATCAGCGACGACTTTGGCCGAGATAGGTACACGCGCTGAACGAGGGCGACGGTCTTGACGGGCATAACCAAAATACGGCATGACGGCTGTGATACGGCCAGCACTAGAACGACGCAAAGCGTCTGCCATCATCATGATTTCCATCAGATTGTCATTGGTTGGTGCACAAGTAGGCTGCATGATAAACACGTCTTTACCGCGCACGTGTTCTTTGATTTCTACGGCAATTTCGCCATCAGAAAAACGCGTGATGTCAGCTTTACCAAGAGGTATATGGAGATGATCGGCTACGGTTTTTGCTAATTCTGGGTGGGCATTACCCGTAAAAATCGCCAAATAAGGCATGACAGAAGTCCTATTGATTGACTCAAGCAGCGACCGCTAAGCAGTGTCAAA
>NZ_JBFFMS010000040.1:0-24591 GCF_041554015.1 Psychrobacter sp.
ACTTTGATCTAAATTACTTTGATGTACCTGCTAGCTAATTTTTTACTTTTATAATAAAGTAAGCCTACCGCACTATGATAAAAGGGACAGTCACGCTACTGTCCCTTTTTTTGCCAAAAATATCTTCACAAAAATTGACACTGTCAGCATCAAAATAACTGCTAACAAAATAGTTGACTATTGATAAGCCGTTACGATTAAAATAACGCAAAACCAAATGGCTTACCTCTCATAAAAATATACTCAGCCCTATCAATGAGGACACTGTCACTTAACACGCGCTAAAGTAATAAAAATAGACATCGCAACAGTGAGTATTACAGCCGTCGCTAGAAGCAAATATACCGTTATACAGACTCAATAATAACAATGATTGAAATAACTACCATAAGGGATACGATGTGTCAGAGATAAAACACATTTTACAACAGATTACTGCCTTAAGTGATGTACCAGATCCCGCGGTACTTAAGCGCCTAATCGATGCGCTACGAGTAAGTGATAAAGAGCCTGCTTTAGGCAATCAAAATATTCAAAATCTTATTGATATTTTGAGTCAACATCCAGAGTATGGTGACGGGCTGTCAAGTTTTGTCCTAAAACTTATTATTGAATACCGCCAGATCGCTCTTTATACCGATACTGGTATCATGTCAGATCAAGGGTTTTTTAATAGTCTGCGCCGCCTTATCGGGCATCGTTTTTTACCACTATTGCCACAAGAAGACTCTGTCGTAGAATTGGTCGGTTATTTATTTGATAAACGCTCTGATGAGCGCTGGCTTGCCAATATCGACAAAGAAAAATGGGACGAGCTGGTCGGACTACTCAAAGTCGATGAGCAGCATTTGAACTTAGTAGCGACAGCAAAAAACAGTATCTTAAACGCGATTATCATTTTATCGTATCGCATCAGCGGTATTGGCTTGCATCCAGATTTGATGGAGTTTTATCCGCAAATGCTGAACTATTCAGCCTCGTTTGTGGCACAAAACCAAGAAGCGGTCTTGTATGTCAATCAGTACCGAGAAGCCCATGAGCTTGATACTTTAACCGATATCATTCCCGAAAAAGCCGTAGATCCAGCGCCATTATTGGTCATGATTGAGCAATGCGAAGATATCGTTGCCACCATACGCAAACGTATTTATAAAACTGGTATCTCGATTCGCTTGACCAATATGATGCTACGCTTGGACCAAAGTTTGCAGCGCATGCGCATCCTAACTGAGCTAGTAGCAAACAACTATGACAAGCGCGACCGAGCGATAGTCGAGTTGATTCAAGCGCTAATCAATACTGCTAGCCGCCGTTATAGTATTGGTTATTTGATTGATAATAATACCAAGCTACTATCACGCAAAGTCACTGAAAACGCTAGCCGCGTCGGCGAGCATTATATTAGCACTGATAAATCTGGCTATCAGAAGATGTTTAAAAAAGCATCTATCGGTGGTTTTATCATCGCGTTTATGGCGACGACTAAGATATTGGCTTATCACCTAGCCCTCGCTCCGATGGGACGCGCCTTTGTCAATAGTATGATTTATGGGCTTGGCTTCGTTTTTATCCACATTGTCCATGGAACAGTCGCCACCAAGCAGCCCGCCATGACAGCAGCGGCGATCGCTTCTACCATATCGGATGGTTCTGGCAAAAAATCCCATCAGTTAAATAAACTGTCCGAATTGGTGGTCGATATTTTACGCACCCAGTTTATTGCTATCATGGGTAATATTATGATGGCAATACCCGTCGCCCTGATTATCTCTTTTGCTTGGCTACACTATACTGGCGCGCCTATGATTAATACCGATAAGGCGGCGCACCTACTTCATGATCTCGATCCTTTTCGCTCGCTGGCGTTGCCACATGCTGCTATCGCTGGGGTATATTTGTTTTTATCGGGTCTGATTGCTGGTTACTATGATAATTTGGCGGTTTATAATCAAATCGGCGCCCGTATACAGCGTCATAAGCTATTACAGTACCTCTTACCTAAAAAATGGTTGCAGCGTTTAGGCGGCTTTATAGAAGCCAATCTTGGCGCCATCATGGGCAACTTTATATTTGGGGTATTCTTAGGAAGTACCGCCACGATTGGTTTCTTATTTGGCTTACCAATTGATATTCGTCATATTGCCTTTGCCTCAGCAAACTTGGCTCATGGCTTATTTAATCTATCAGCAAGTCAGCTAGAGTGGCAAGTGGTGCTGCTTTCTGTCTTTGGTGTTCTGCTGATCGGTATGGTCAACTTAATCGTCAGTTTCTCACTGGCGCTACTTGTCGCTTTACGCTCAAAAGAGGTGAAGTTCGTCGATTGGAGCCGTTTAACTAAGCAACTTTTCAGTCATTTGATGACGCATCCTTCTGACTTTTTTTGGCCACGCGACAAGCCGATGAAGTATGCCCGTATCGATAGCCAAGGTCAGATGATTTTTGATGATACGGCTCCACAAAATAGCAATCAGCCACTTCCCAAAAACTATGTGGTCAGGCGCTTATCTGATGTCAAAGTGCTGCCAAAGGCCTTGCAAAAAAAAACACAGGATCAGCAGGCGGTCACTGATATACACTATGCCAATTCATTAGCAGAGCATCAGCTAAATCCTGAACTAAATAGCCGCGAAGCTCATACCACCGTCAACAAACCAGCCGTAAATAAAACCATTGAGCTGGATGATGGTCTGACAGAAGAAGCGCTTAGTAACAACATCCCTTATAGTCAGGATATTCAGTACGATAAGACTCATGCAGCGTTTAATGAGCATAATCAGACGTCATCTGATACGATGGGTCAAGACAACCCTGTTGATACAAAGGCGGCAGGCGACGCCAAAACGCCACTGCCTAAACCAAAAAAACCACCGAATCTACCCAGTTAATGGGTTTATTCAGCGGTTTGACTGATTCTGAAATTACTAAGGAACTAAGAAGCTAAGAAACTACTGGCGCGCAATGCGCGCTTGAAGTAATGGTTTTGCCATCACCCAAGCGATAAGCTAGCAAATGATTGCCCCAAACACAGCCGCCATCGAGGGCGCGAGCATAGGGCAAATCAATCTCACCTTTGAGCGCCGCCCAATGACCAAATAGCACCTTGCGCGTGCGCGGTACTTGCCATTCAAACCAAGGCAAAAAACCCTCTGGTATGGGCTCATCCAATCCTCCCGTAAAGTCAAATTCGAGCAACCCATCCTGCTGACATAAGCGCATACGAGTAAAGTAGTTGGCAATCGCTCGCATTTTGGTAAATCCATGAATACCTGAATGCCATTTGTCTGCCGTCTTGCTATATAGATTTGGCAGCAATCTATCAAGCTGTTTTAAATGACTCTGCAATTGCACCTCCAACTGACGCGCGTACTTTTCCGCCTCCTCAATACTCCAATGCGGCGGGATACCGGCATGTACTAGTACCGTATGCTTATCAGGATACGCCAATAATGGCTGATGGCGTAGCCATTCTAGCAACTCATCACAATCATCAGCGGCAAAAATCGATGCCGTTTTATCTTTCTTCTTAAGTTTTGTCGCCCCACGCCAGACGGCTAGTAGATTAATATCATGATTACCAAGGACAGTCGCAGCCGCGCCTTGCTCACACAGTGCTTTGACATGACGCAAGGTATTCAACGAGTCTTCACCGCGTGCTACCAAATCACCGGCAAACCATAATTTATCTTGCGCCGGATCAAAATCCAATGTCTTTAGCAGTTGCAGATACGCAGTGTAGCAGCCTTGCAGATCACCGATAACATACTGATGACGAAAACTCATAAACCCTCAATAATTTTTAACTGATCGCTTTTAAGCAGCTTACAAATGATAGTAAATGGCTAGTATTTTTTTTCATCTCATGACCATCACGTATTTAAACGATGAGAACAGCCTCACTCACCATTTTTATAGCTGCTAGAAAGAATATGTTATAACTGAACCGTGCTCGCCTGATTGCTCAAATTGACAAAATCTTTTACGCTTAAGGTTTCAGGGCGCGCTTGCGGATCAATACCACACGCTGTAAAATCGGCTTCACTTAGTGTTGGTAATAACGTTGACTTTTTAAAGATGGCGCGCAGTGTCTTACGGCGATGATTAAAGGTTTCACGTACCACCAAAGCAAAATACTCTTCATCTTCTGCCACAATTGGCTTAGTGATATGCGGCGTCAAACGAAAAACCGCACTGGTCACTTTTGGCGGCGGATTAAAGGCACCGCGTGGGACGGTCAGCAGATAATCCGTATGGCAGTGATACTGCATAATGACCGATAAGCGACCATAGGTTTTACTGCCGACGTCAGCGGTGATACGCTCGACCACTTCTTTTTGCAGCATAAAGTGCATGTCTTGTATCACATCGGCATAACTTAGCAAATGAAATAAAATGGGCGTAGAAATGTTATACGGTAGATTACCGACCACGCGAAGCTTACCGCGCTCCTCGCTATATAGCTCACGATAGTCGACATGCATGGCATTGTCTTTGATAATGGTAAAGTTTGGATGGCTATTGGCACCGATACGAATACGCAGGCTATCTGCCAAATCACGGTCCAGCTCGACCACAGTCATGGCATCCACTTCTGCCAATAACGGCTCAGTCAGTGCACCCATCCCCGGCCCAATCTCAATCAAATTGTCATCGCGCTCTAGGCGAATGCTCTCAACAATTTCACGGATAACACTACGGTCGTGTAAGAAGTTTTGACCAAAGCGCTTACGCGGTTGGTGTTTGGCAGCACGTAGGCTGTTAGAAATAGATTGAGCATCAAACGTAGTCTTGGACATAAAAAATTCTTAGTAGATAAAAAATGGTCGATAAGGCAATGCCAGCGATATACGGGCTTTATAATGCCAAATTATAACACAGCTCATAATTGGTCTGTATTTTAGAGATATTTTTATAGGAAAATAATCCGCCTATAATCAGTTGTATATAGAAAATCGATATTTATATTATCTACTGATAAGCGATTTATCCGCCATCTCATTGGCCATTTTTAGTGCTTGATATAAGCTGGTGGCACTGGCATTGCCGCGCCCCGCCAAATCAAGCGCCGTACCGTGATCTACCGAAGTACGGATATAAGGCAGCCCTAAGGTCAGATTGACGGTATCACCAAAACCATGCGATTTGAGCACAGGCAAACCTTGGTCATGATACATCGCAATCACTGCATCGCAGTTGGCTAAATGCCTTGGTGTAAATAAAGTATCCGCTGGCATTGCCTCTGATATATCAACGCCTGCTTCTATAAATTCACGCAATACGGGATTGATAATCTCAATTTCTTCAATGCCCAAATGCCCACCTTCGCCTGCATGTGGGTTGAGACCGCAGACCAAAATACGTGGCTGCATTAAGCCAAACTTCTCGCGCATATCATCGATGACGATTTGTACTGTTTGCCGTACATTATCGGCAGTGATAGCGGCAGGCACGTCTTTTAATGCTAAATGCGTGGTAACAAGCGCCACCTTCATGGCCTCATTGGCGAGCATCATCACCACTTTATCACAGCCACTTTGCTGCATAAAAAACTCGGTATGACCGCTAAACATGGTGCCATCTAATAGCTTAATACCAGCCTCTATCAATGCAGATTTTTGTAGTGGCCCTGTGACGATAGCGGCAACGGTATTATTGTTCGCAAGTTGATGAGCACTCTCTAATTGCTTAGCGACCATTGCCGAATTAGTGATATCGATTTGACCGCAAACGACGGATGAGGCGCAAGGAGTATCCAATAAGATAAACGCCCTATCATCAGAAACTTGCGATGACGATTGATTTAGAACATCATTTATTTCTATATTATTGTTATCAGGGAGCTCGATAGTTTGCCAAATGGGACAATGTTTTAGCACACCCGCCGTCATAAGCTCATCTGCTCGCTGCTGCATGGCGGTACTATCGGCAGTGACCCAGATTGGGCGCTCAAAATCTTGCAGTTTACCCTCTGCTGCCAATATCAGCACAATATCCATGCCAATACCGGCAGGTTCACCAGTTGTGATTAATAACGGTAGTTTTTTTTGCATAGCAATATATCCTAGTTTGGTATTAAGAATATGATTTTATTATATTTATTGTTATAAAAACGAGCGTTTAAGATAGTCTAAGACGTCGTAAACTTTATGTCATAGCGGATAGCATTTTTATAGATAATTACTTATAGCAGCCGAGAAACGATAGAATGTGTTAAACTTTCGCCTTTCATTGTAGCATTTACCAGCAAGCGCTGAGACCACCTTTTGGTACTTCTCTCATAGAGGTATGTCGCGCTTGCTTGGCGGTATGACTCCTAAAATAAATACTGATAGCACATAGCTATTTATAACCTCTTATATTACATAATTTTTATCACAACTTTTAAAACTGACTTTTAAGACATTGGGCACCTATGGCAGACAACGAAAAAACTGACGACTTACTCAATCAGACCCCGCCGCACAATATCGATATCGAAAAGGCACTGCTCGCGTCTTTGATGAGTATCGAGGAGGCATACGATAAGATTGCAGATATTGTCACCAAAGACGATTTTTATGCCGGGCGCCATCAATATATTTTTGATGCTATTGCGCATTTGGCAGCGGTCAACGAGCCTTACGATACAGTTATGGTACATGATTGGTTAGAAGCGCAAAAGCTGCTAAAAAGTGCGGGCGGCGACAGCTACTTAGCCGATATTTTGAGCCAAAGTCCGGCGACTTTGTTTAACCTCACCGCTTATGCCCAGCGCGTACGCGAACTCTCGACTTTACGTCAGCTGATTACCACTGGCAATGATATGCTGACCTTGGCTTATAATCCAAAAGACCAAACGGTCAGTGATATATTGGATACGGTCGAGGGCAAGATATTTAGTATCAATGAGCAACACAATAAACGCGCTGAACAGCGCGGTCCTGTCGGCATCACTGCCGTTCTGACCAATGTCATCGATAAAATCCAAGAACTAAAATCCAACCCTGATGGCATGATTGGTCTGCAAACGCCGTTTGTTGAGCTCAATAATAAAACTCAAGGCTTACAAGCAGGCGATTTAATCATTGTTGCTGCCCGTCCTTCTATGGGTAAAACCACCTTTGCCATGAACTTAGCAGAAGGTATTTTATTTAACGAAGATCTGCCAGTTGTGGTGTTTTCGATGGAGATGCCAGCAGAGTCCATCGTCATGCGTTTGCTATCATCATGGGGTGCGATTAATCAGACACACCTGCGCTCTGGGCAAATGAACGAAGATGAATGGGCAAAGATGATGAACGCCATTCAGCATTTGCAGTCCAAGCACCTTTATATTGATGACAGCACCGCTTTGCCGCCCTCTGAGATGCGCTCACGCTGCCGCCGTATCGCCAAAAACCATGATGGTAAACTTGGTGCTATCGTCGTCGATTATCTGCAATTGATGAAAGTACCCGGTTTAGATGGCAACCGTGTTGGAGAGATTTCTGAGATTTCTCGTAGCTTGAAAGCGTTGGCGCGTGAGCTTGAATGCCCTGTGATTGCACTATCGCAGCTTAACCGCAGTCTAGAGAATCGTCCTAATAAGCGCCCTATCATGTCGGATTTGCGTGAATCAGGAGCAATTGAGCAGGATGCCGATTTGATTATGTTTATTTATCGTGATGAGGTTTATAATGAGAACTCAGACCACAAAGGTGTGGCTGAAATCATCATTGGTAAACAGCGTAACGGCCCTATCGGCACCATACGTTTGGGCTTTGAAGGGCAATTTACCCGCTTTATCAATTTGACGCCAGAATACTATCAAAACAGCAGTTTTGAGAATGATGAATAGCGCTTGTATTAGATAAATGCTCAAACATCATTGATTAACATTTATAAAATATGAATTATATCCGTAGCCAGTGATTTATCAGCCGATGATAAACCACTGGCTTTATCACTTTACTCATTCATAACTTTGCTAAAAAAGAAGCTTATTATGCGCACGATTACTATCAAGCCGGCCGCCATTACTCACAATCTTAATCAAGTAAAAGCGTTAGCACCGAAATCTAACGTCCTTGCTATGGTAAAAGCCAATGCCTATGGACATGGCGTTGCTGCCGTCCTACCCGCATTACAGCAAGCAGATGGCATCGGCGTGGCGACTTTAAGAGAAGCGCTAGAGGCACGGCAGCTGGGCTGGGATAAAACCATCGGTCTTATCGAAGGTGCGTTTACTATTGATGAGTGGCAGCAAGCGATTGAGCATGACATCAGCTGCGTGATTCACCATGCGCCGCAATTAGCATGGGCGTTAGAGCAAATACCAGCTGCTGATAGCGCCACTCGCGTGGTTTGGATAAAATACAACACCGGTATGAATCGTTTAGGATTTAATGAGCAAACGCTTGTTCCAGCTGCAAAATCTCTGCACGATGCTGGCTATCAGCTGATTTTGACCACCCATTTTGCCAATGCTGATGACCGCTCTCATCCTCTAAACGCCATGCAAATCCAGCGTTTTAATGACATGCTAAGTATTTTACGAGAAACAATCAGTCATGATATTAAAGGGTCATTGTGCAACTCTGCTGGCATCGTTAATTTCCCAGAGCATCATCATGA
The DNA here is from genome assembly GCF_041554015.1 of Psychrobacter sp. Lineage (GTDB taxonomy): Bacteria > Pseudomonadota > Gammaproteobacteria > Pseudomonadales > Moraxellaceae > Psychrobacter. The sequence continues at coordinate 8,590 of NZ_JBFFMS010000040.1, forward strand.
TTGGGTACGCCCTGGCATTATGCTATATGGCAGTGCACCAGTTATCGACCAAAGTGCGCATGAGCTAAATTTGCAGCCAGCGATGGAATTTGGTGCACAGATTATTGCCTTACAAACCGTGAGCGCTGGTGACGCTATTGGCTATGGCAGTCGCTGGACAGCCGAGCAAGATACTAAAACGGCGCTTGTGAGTATCGGATACGGTGATGGCTACCCTCGTGTGGTCAATGAGGACGCTTATGTTACTGTCATAGATACTAACAATGAAAGCTATCGATGCGCAGTGATTGGTCGCGTCGCCATGGATATGATTGTCATCGATGTGAGCGCTGTACCAGGGAGTAGCGCGTTAAATAGCAAGGTCATCCTATGGGGTGATGCACCGCACGTCGACGAAGTCGCTGTTCATGCAGGCACTATCAGCTACGAGCTGCTATGCCGCTTAAGCTTACGCCCTCAGCGGCTATAAGGATAATAATCAGCCCTGATTAGCATGCACCAGTTAAAGATATAGAGATGTGTATGGCTAAAAAATCAGGGTAAATAGAATATTTACATTGAGAGTAATTGCGCTATACTAAAAGTTTGTCGTTATCCCAGCATACGCACTGACGCCCTAATTTATTAACGCGATATGATTGCCAGCTGATAACCTATTACTTTTCACTGACTGTGTTCGACTGCTAGGATTGCTATGAGTTTGCGCCATTTTTTAACCTTATCTGATTTAACCAAACAAGAACTAGAAAACCTCATCAAACGCGCCAGCGAATTGCGTAAGATGCAACATGCAGGCGAGATATATCAGCCTTTTGTTGGTCGAACGCTTGGCATGATATTTGAGAAGTCATCTACCCGTACACGTATCTCATTCGAGACGGGCATGGGGCAATTCGGTGGCAACGCTATTTTTTTATCGCCAAATGATACCCAGCTTGGACGTGGTGAACCACTAGAGGACTCAGCGCGCGTCATATCAAGTATGGTCGATATCATCATGATTCGCACCTTTGGTCATGAAAAAGTCGAAACCTTTGCAAAATACTCAAGTGTTCCTATCATCAATGCCCTAACCGATGAATTTCATCCATGCCAGCTATTGGCTGATATGCAAACTTATTATGAGCATCGCGGCAGTATCGAAAACAAAATTGTCACTTGGGTCGGTGATGGCAATAATATGTGTGCCTCATTTATGCAAGCAGCTCATCAGTTTGGTTTTGAGCTGCGAGTTGCCGCGCCTTACGGGTTTGAGCCTGACTCAGCACTGATGGAACGCTTCTCGCACTGCGTTAGCCTTGTCGAAAATGTACAAGATGCAGCAAAAGACTCTAACCTCATTGTGACCGATGTATGGGCAAGTATGGGTCAAGAGTCCGAGCAAAACACGCGCGCACGTCGATTTGCACCGTATCAGGTGACACCGTCGCTACTCGATAAAGCCGATCCTGAAGTGGTGTTTATGCATTGCCTGCCTGCGCATCGCGGCGAAGAAATCTCTCATGATATGTTAGATGACCCACGCTCGGTCGTATGGGATGAGGCTGAAAACCGCTTACATGCGCAAAAAGCCTTGATGGAATTTTTATTAAAAGACAAAATCAAAGTATAGCTGCACAATAGCTACACATTTTTATAAGCTGTTTATGCCGTCATAAACATCAAAAAGGCAGAGCATATATAATATGCCCTGCCTTTTTAGTGTGTAGTAAACCAGTTATTGTCTGATAAACAAGCCCTTATTGATTAACGAGTCAGTACTTCAACCCCATTGCTGCTAGCTTTTAACAACACATCGGCTTGATTGGCAGCAAAGATACCATTACAAACCACACCGACGATATTGTTAAGCTGTTTCTCAAGCTCTATTGGGTTGCTGACATCCAAATCATAAGTATCCAAAATCACATTGCCATAATCGGTGACGAAATCTTCACGATAAACAGGCTCACCGCCCATTTTGGCTAGTTGCCGAGCGACATATGAACGAGCTTGCGGCAATACCTCTATCGGCACTGGGAATGCGCGCCCTAATATCTCGACACTTTTACTGGCATCAACCATGCAAACAAATTTGTTCGATGCAGCAGCAACGATTTTTTCACGCGTGAGCGCGCCGCCGCCACCTTTAATCAGTTGCAAATGTGCGTTTACTTCATCAGCACCATCAATATAGACATCAAGGGTGCCAGCAAAGTTTAAGTCAACAATCTCGATGCCAAGTGCACGCAGCTTATCTTCTGTCACCTGCGAGCTTGCAACTGCGCCAGCCAGCTTTACGGTTGGTAATAGCTCAATCAGACAGTTCACCGTACTGCCCGTCCCCACGCCAAGTATCATATCATCTTCGATATAGCGTAGGGCGGCTTTGGCTGCGGCTTGCTTTTGTGCTTGCTGATCACTCATCATAAGTCCTTGGCAAAATAAACGTATCGCTTTAAAAAAAGTAAAGGGTGAAAAGGTAAAATGCGCCGCTATTATAACCGATGACTTTGATGGATGTCAGCGTAATAGCGCCTCTAATAATAAGATATGACGTGAATTTTTAAGACTAAGACAAATATGGCAACCAAAACACCAACGCTAACAAGGTGACTAATAACACTGGCGGGGTAATAATCAGACCAATCTTCATATATTGCCCCCAACTGATTTTATAATCTTTTTCTGCCAACACATGCAGCCATAGTAAAGTCGCAAGACTGCCCATAGGCGTAAACTTGGGTCCCAAATCATTGCCAATGACATTGGCATAAATCATCAGCTCGCGAGTGGCGGTGGGCACTTGGGCACTATCAATCGCCAGCGCGCCTACCAAGGTAGAGGGCATGTTATTCATAATAGATGCCACGATAGCGGAGAGGAATCCTGTGCCCAAAGTTGCTATTAGATTGCCTTGTTGCCCTAACCAATTCAATATTTGAGCACCATAGGCAGTTAATCCGGCATTACCCAAACCGTAAACAACCAAGTACATACCAATAGAAAATAAAACAATCTGCCAAGGAGCTTTACGGACAATATCAGGCACGGACATCACAGCCCCGCGACCACCTTGCCAAAATCGCCCTGCAATCGCCATAAGTAGTAAGGCTGCTGCGCCAGTCACGAGCGAGATAGGAATACCGAGCGGCTCTGTCGCAAAATAAGCGACAAGTAGCAAAGCCAGTAGCGGAAAAGCGGCTTTAAAAACCAAGGTGTCTTCGATCGCTGACTCAGGTGTACTAAGCTCACTCATCGAATAGTGTGCCGGAATATGGCGTGCATAAAATATCCATAGCACCGCTAGCGTCGCTAGTACAGAGACGATATTGACCGGTACCATAACCAAAGCATAACGCCCAAAACCAATATCAAAGTAGTTGGCACTAACGATATTAACGAGATTGGATGTGACCAATGGCAAACTTGCGGTATCAGCAATAAAGCCAGTCGCTATGATAAATGCCAAGGCAGAGGGCGGCGAAAAATTTAACCTTAATAAAATCGCCATCACAATCGGGGTCAGTAATAATGCCGCTCCATCATTGGCAAAGAATGCTGAGATAAAAGCGCCTAATATCACAATCATCGGGAACAACAGACGCCCTTGTCCATTACCCAATCTCGCTACATGCAGTGCTGCCCAAGCAAAAAACCCAGCCTTATCTAAGATAAGCGAGATGATAATCAGTGCGACAAAGGTAAAAGTAGCATCCCATACTATATCCCATACAACACTAATATCAGATAATTGCACCACACCAAAAGCTAGGGCAACTAGCGCCCCGCCCATAGCGCTCCACCCAATGCCCAAACCTTTAGGTTGCCATATTACGAGCCCTAAAGTGACGATAAAAATAATGAATGCGAGCATGAACAACCTTACTTAAGCAGACTTACTTAAAAAATTAGCGACACTGATTCAAGCAGGCGCTTCATACAACCTACTTGATTAAGCCTGTTTTATCGAATAAACATCGAATCGATATTGGGTCAATGTAGAATAGACATTCAAATCGATTTTTGATTCACGCGTTTTGATACCTCCTCAGCACTTTCTACCCGTTCAGAATAGCGATCCGTCAGATAGGCTAAGCGTCCACGAGTAAGCCAAGTAAACTTCACTAACTCTTCACAAACATCAACAAGGCGCAGATATAAAGGCGACTTATCCATACGATTATCATCGTTAAATTCTAAAAAGGCTTTTGGAATAGACGACTGATTTGGGATAGTAATCATGCGCATCCAGCGCCCAAGGATACGGAGCTGATTGACCGTATTAAAGCTTTGACTACCACCGCTGACTTGCATCACTGCCAAAGTCTTGCCTTGGGTCGGTCGGACGCCGCCCAATGACAGCGGAATCCAATCGATTTGTGCTTTCATGATACTGGTCATACTACCGTGACGCTCGGGACTAACCCACAGCATACCCTCAGACCACTGCGCAAGCTCACGCAGCTCTTGTACTTTAGAATGCTCTACATCGGCATCGTCTGGTAAAGGCAAACCAGATGGGTCAAACATCTTCACCTCACAACCATACCAGCGCAATAGACGACTCGCCTCCTCGGCTGCCAACTTTGAGAATGAACGCGTGCGTAATGAGCCGTATAACACCAGTATTTTTGGCGCATGACGCGGGTCATTGGCGCCTATTAAAGACTCAATATCGATAGGATGAATCAGACTTGAATCAATATTGGGCAAATCATCTAAATCGACCATATTCAGATCTGTTGTATTATTTGCCATGATAGACCACTTCTCCATCTTCTTTAGTGAAGCTACTCACAGGATTTTCTAGTAATTCAAACACGCGCTCTGATGGTCGGCACAATGCTGCGCCCTTAGCTGTGACTACGATAGGACGGTTAATTAAGATAGGATGGGCAATCATGGCATCGATAACCTCATCATCAGATACTGCAGGATTATCTAAACCCAGCTCATCATTAATGGACTCTTTACTACGCAGCAGCTCCCGTGGTGAAAGGTCCATTTTTGCCAACAGCTTAACCAAATACTCGCGGCTCGGCGGCGTTTTAAGATATTCAATCACTTCTGGATGATCACCTGACGCTTGCATAATGGCTAAGGTGTTACGAGAAGTACCGCATTTTGGGTTGTGAAAAATTAACGATGTCATAGTCATCTCACCTGTTTTTGTGAATATAGAATGGGGGGCGTTTTGATTAATAGGAGTTTAACAATGGGGCTGGTTGTTAAAATCATCCAGCGTATTCATTGCACCGCTACTATCCGCTGAACAGCCATTTAAATTATCAAGAAGAGATGTGCACAGCTCTGAGTTCCCAGCACAGCAATCTTGCAATAAAAACTCAATAACTAGCTGCATATGTGATAAAGAGGCACGATAGATAATCTGTCGGCTTTGGCGCTTTGGTATGACCCACCCCGCTCGTGCCAGCACCGATAGATGTGAGGACATCGTATTATGCGGTACAGACAGTTGGCGAGCTATTTCACCCGCAGGTAATCCTTTAGGCTCGTGACTGACCAGCAGTCGAAATGCCTTTAAGCGGGTTTCTTGTGAGAGGGCAGCAAAACTTGTCATAGCATTTATCATTTCCATATGTCCAATAATACAGACATATAGAAATGACTCAAGTTTTTTTTGGCTAAATAAGCAGTACTCGTTATAATTTATCTTTATTTGATGAGCATCGACTATCAAACCGCCGCAAAAACTGTAATTGTGTCTTGCAACATGTTTAAAATCAGCATAGGCTAATCTATTTGATTTTTATCATTCCCTGCGTTTTTGGTCGCTGCTGGCGACTTGCTTATTTAATTATAATTAATCGCACTTTTTCATTCATACATTCACAAGTTTAGGAATCATTATGCTGTCACATTGGGTACGAGCCATCTTACAAGCCACCGTCTATGACGTAGCTATTCAAACACCACTTGAAGCGGCACCCAAACTGACCCAACGTTTTGCTAATGACATTCGTTTTAAACGTGAAGACCTGCAACCGGTAAAGTCTTTTAAATTGCGCGGCGCTTATAACCGCATTAGCCAATTAAATGAGGAACAAAAAGCGCGCGGCGTCATATGTGCATCGGCAGGTAACCATGCCCAAGGCGTTGCCTACTCTGCTCGTAAGCTTGCCCTGAATAATATTATCGTTATGCCAACCACTACTCCTGATATCAAAGTGGATGCCGTTAGAGCGCTTGGCGGCAATGTTGACTTGTATGGTGATAGCTTTGATGAAGCCAACCGTTATGCAATCAATCGCGCTGAAACAGAAGGTCTGACTTTTATCCCGCCATACGATGATGAACTGGTGATTGCCGGACAAGGTACCATCGGGCTTGAGCTTACCCAGCAATGGCGCAATATGGACTATGTGTTCGTCGCGGTTGGTGGTGGCGGTCTGATTTCTGGCGTCGCTGCATTTTTGGGCGAAGTTGCCCCACATGTCAAAGTCATCGCTGTAGAAGCTGACCAATCAGCATCACTAAAAGCGGCGCTTGAAGCCAATGAACGCGTCAAACTTGAGCAGGTCGGACTGTTCGTCGATGGTGTGGCAGTCGCTCAAATCGGTGCATTACCCTTTGATATCGTCCGTATGCAAAAGGGCGATAAATCTGGTCCTGTCGTCGAACCTGAAGTCGTCACTTGTACCAATGATGAAGTGTGCGCTGCCGTCAAAGATATTTTTGAGGAAAACCGCAGTATCGTTGAGCCTGCTGGCGCGCTGCCCGTTGCTGGTATGAAAAAATATATCGAGGCTCATAATCTACAAGGCAAAAACTGCGTTGGCATCATTTGCGGCGCCAATATGAACTTTGATCGCTTGCGCTACATCGCTGAGCGTACTGAAATTGGTGAGAAAAAAGAAGCCATCTTTGGCGTGACGATTCCTGAGCAGACTGGCGCTTTCTTAAACTTCTGCCGTAGTCTGCACGGTCGTAATATCACCGAGTTCAATTACCGCGCCGATAGTAAAAAATCCCCTGACTCTATGGAACCTGCCTCAATATTTGTCGGTATTGCATTAAAAGAAGGCGATAAAGAGCGTCAAACCATCCGTACGCAATTGTTAGCTGATGGCTATACAGCGCACGACTTAACCGATGATGATGTCGCTAAATCCCATATCCGCTACCTGATTGGTGGTCATGCGCATGTTGAAAACGAGCAGTTATTACAAGTCACTTTCCCAGAACGCCCAGGTGCGCTACTTACATTTTTAGAAAAGCTGGGTGACGATTTTAATATTACCTTGTTCCATTATCGCAATCATGGTGCTGCTGAAGGTCGAGTATTGGTAGGCTTACAAGCATCTGAGGGCAATTCTCGCCAGCTACAAGATGCCCTGCTCGATATCGGCTATGACTGCACCATGCTCAATGACAATATTGGTTATCAGTTATTTTTAAAATAATATAGATCAATGACCATCCGCTAGGGCAGTTTTTAATACGTTGAACAACTGCCCTAGAATGAATACTAGTTATTGCTAGAAGCTAGCAATTATTATTGAGTATGGAGCAGTAATGAAGAAAATATTACTCATTATAATACTGCTAGCTTTAGCACTTTTATTCTATAAAACACTGCAACCCAAAGATTCTATCAGCGAATCTAGCATTGATACTGTTACAGATATCTCATTTGAAAACTCAAGCAATTCTGTATCTACTGATTTTGATGACATACCACCATCCTATGTTGATGACGATTCAAACTCAGCTTCTAGTGTGTATACAAGTGCGCCCGCAGCAGTAATTACCGAAGCATCTACATTTTCGTGTGATGGTAGAAAACATTGCTCCCAAATGACATCCTGCGCAGAAGCAACCTACTTTATACAACACTGTCCTAATACAAAAATGGACGGCAACAATGATGGTATACCTTGCGAAAAACAGTGGTGCCAATAATTCCAATGACAAAAACGATGTTAAATATATCTTCTGAGATGTTAATTGTTTAGCGACCTTTTAATTAGCAAAAGCACCACCATTATTATCTTACGTTATTGATATCCATGAGGTTTTGATGAGCAAACATAATAAAAACCATAATCAGCCCAGTCATAGTAAGCTTGATGCGGTACGTATGCGTCTCGATAAATGGTTATGGGCCGCGCGATTTTACCGCACGCGCACGCTTGCCAAAGAAGCCATTGAAAGCGGGCGTGTACATTATGCAGGTAGTCGGGTAAAAACCAGTAAAGAGATTGCTGTTGGTGATGAAATACAGATTCGTCAAGGCTCAGCTACTGCTATGACCGAAAAGACAGTCGTCGTTGAAGCGCTAACGGCGCAGCGCGGTAACGCAACTGCCGCTGAAGTCTTATATTCAGAAACCGAAGAAAGTATCGCGCGCCGTGATTATTATGCCGAACAGCGCAAACTTGCCAATCTTGCTCGTCCAGACAACAAACCCAACAAAAAAGAGCGCCGTGATTTACATCGCTTTAAAAGCAATCAAGACTAAATATATTGGTCAGGCTAGCAATAGCATCACATCCTCTTAAATATTAGGGTTAGCAGGTATACATAGACTACTGACCCTATTGTTTACCCTCTGCCCTTGCCATTCAAGGTATTAAGCGTTACGCTGTCATTCATTAATTTACTATATAGCATGCTTATCAATCACAACTTTCATGTTGATTTTGATAGCATGTTTTTTATTGCAACAAAAGGTCATCATATGGCAATTAAAGCATCTACTCCCTCATCTGTACTACTGGTCTGTTTGGGGAATATCTGCCGTTCACCAACTGCTGAAGAGATTTTTCGTCAGCAAGCAGCGATTGCAGGACTGTCGATGAAGGTTGATTCTGCAGGTACTGGGGATTGGCATATTGGTCATGCACCTGACGAGCGCGCGCAGCGTCATGCCAAAGCTCATGGTTATAACATCAGTAAATTGGTGGCGCGCCAAGTCAGTGCTGATGATTTTCACGATTTTGACTTGATCCTAGCGATGGACACACAAAATTTAGCCGACCTACAGTCGATTAAAGATGATATAAAAGATACGGATGCAAAGTTAGCCAAATTGGCCTTATTTAGTGAGGAAGATCCCACTTATAGCGGTGATGACGTTCCAGACCCTTATACTGGTGATAGCGATGCTTTTGAAGAAGTGATTGAACGTATCGAATCTAGTGCTCAAGCTTGGATTGAAAGTTGGAAGATATCTTAGTTATAAAGCACTATATTTCTACTGCCTTTATATGCTGCATCCTTTATAATAAACACCGTATGATTTTTTGTTTATTTGCCCCATAGGCTATGTTATGAATTCAGCTTTACGCTCTAATATCAGCGCTTCACCTACTCTATCGCATGATGGCGTAGCAGATTTGTCTTATAGCAATACCATGGCTTTGGCTTGTATGGCTGACTCTGTGGTTACCTTAACAGATGAGGCGCAGCTTGATGAGTTTATGGCATATTATGGGCAAGATACTGAGCAGAGCAAGCCCTTATTCGTATTGTCTGGCGGTAGCAATGTGTTATTACCAGCCAAGCTAAATGCCATTGTTTTACGTCCACAAATGCGTGGTATACAAGTCACAGCGCAGACCGACTCTTATATCGATATCGAGGTAATGGCAGGTGAAAACTGGCATGACTTAGTGGTATATACGGTCGCTCAAGGTTGGTATGGACTTGAAAACCTTGCCCTAATACCTGGGCTTACTGGCGCCGCTCCTATACAAAATATTGGCGCTTATGGCGTTCAGCTAGAGGACTGCTTGCAGTCTGTACGTGCTTATCATCTACCAAGTCAAACATGGCATGATTTGACCGCAGCCGACTGCGCATTTGACTACCGTGATAGTATGTTTAAACGTCAGCCAAATACGTGGCTTATCAGCCGTGTGGGTTTTAGATTGCATACTGATGCGACAAAGATACTGGCAAGCTATGGTGATGTACAGACCGTCGCTCAAGGCTACGCGACGCAGCAAGGTCGCATTAAGCCAACGCCTATTGATGTCATGCATGCCATCATTGAGATTCGACAGCAAAAGCTACCTGACCCAAAGCAATTGCCAAATTGTGGCAGCTTTTTTCAAAACCCTATTATCCCTCAAGCGCAATTTACTAAGCTGCAATTATCTTATCCTGCTATCGTTGGCTACCCAATGCCTGAGGCCATGACTAAAGTGGCCGCGGGCTGGCTTATCGAGCAGGCCGGCTTAAAAGGCGGCGGTATAGAGCCGATTGTTACCCATCAGCAGCAAGCACTGGTATTGACCAATCACGCGCCCTATATTGCCACCAAACAAGATGTCGCCGCGGCTCAAAAGTATATTGTAGATACTGTCTATGACAAGTTTTCGATTCAATTGTCGCGTGAGCCAGTATGGGTAAATGCTGATGGCTCCATCGGATACGATGAGCATGTGGTCTAAGCAGTCATGGTCTAATCGCCTATGGCGACATTATTTGCGTTCAGCTGAGCGTATGATCAAGCTGTTTCGTATTATCAATGCCACGTTTTTGCTGGGTGCCACGTCCGTTATTTTAGTTCTCATTAGTTTATTCACGCCGCTATTTTCTCAAGCGGTGGTCTATATATTGGCTCATCTGCCGCTACCAAAAATGCCACCTGTTGCTATGAGCTCGCCACCTACTGCGTATGTGGTGTTAGGCGGAGGACTGACCAATGATAATAACAATCAAATTATCCTAAACTCCTATAGCTTGAATCGTGCCCGTGCTGCCGCTACAGCTTACCATGACCTGCCTCTGCCCATTGTGCTGAGTGGTGCTGAAGCGCCTTGGCTTGGTCAATGGCTGATTGAGCATGGTATCGACGGCTTAATCAGTGAAAACGCCAGCATGAATACTTGCGAGAATGCACGATTTACAGCGAAGCGCATCCCTTTGCACCATGTTTATCTGATTACTGATAGCTATCATATGGCGCGTGCGCGCAGACAGTTTGCGTTAAATGGCATCAACAGTACGGCGATTAATGCCCCTTTACCCGTTAGGCGTGATTGGATGGAGCCTGCACAAAACTTAAGCCACTCTAGGCGGGCAGTTTATGAAATCGCTGCTTACTTACGTGATGTGATACGCCCTCAAGCCAATTGCCGCCAAGCCAAAGAAGTCTCTTCACAGCAGCTATTGACTCCCAGGGGTAAGGTTGCCAAAGCTGCTGATGACTAGCATCGGCTCCTCCATGTTAGAAATCCACCCTCATTCTTATCTACTTTCTTACCTTTATCCTTACAGTTCAGTCATCTTACTGACAACAGGTGTATAATGGTGGGAGAAACTGCTATTAAAGAGAGGCGTCATGCTCAGTATATTTTTATTAATTCCATTAAGTCTTATGCTGTTTGTGGTCGCAATTTGGGCAGTCCGTTATGCGGTAAGATCCAATCAATTTGAGGATTTGGACAACGCCTCACAGCGTATTATCTTAGATGATCGTCAAGAGCGCAGGCAAGTCATACAGGCTCAAGAAAAGCCAGCGCCTACTCCAGAAGCAAAAGAGGTAGACGATATCACTGCACATGCAAAAAAATCTCATCTGCCAAGCAATGCCGATGTTACCGCTCCGCCTCTTTCTAATACAGACAAGAACTCAAAAACATAGCCTTGGGCTATTTTACTAATGCGTTACCCACTTATTTAATCTGTCTAATAGCATGATAAGTCGGTACGTCTTTGACTATTTTTAGGAGTACCTTCCCATGACCACAGCCTTACTCGTTGCGGCATTATTAATGGGGTTTTTTGGTTCACCGCATTGCTTAGGCATGTGTGGTGGCTTAGTCACCGCTTTTGGTTTGTCAATGAAAGACGTCAGCCCTGCCAAACGCCGTGCATTGGTCGCAACGTATCATGTCGGTCGCTTGACCAGCTATGCCTTTTTAGGTTTGCTTGCAGGACTGATAGGTACCACCGTATTACAGCCACTGATGCAAGGCAATAGTACACCGCGTATTTTACTTGGTTTGGTATTGGTATTTGTCGGCGTAACCATGCTTGGTGCACCGTTTTTAAAGAATCTTGAGCGTTTTGGCATGCGCTTTTGGCAGTATCTAAGCCCTATTCGTCAAAAAGTATTTCCGCTAAATACCTATCCAAGAGCATTGTCCGCCGGCCTGCTATGGGGATTCTTACCTTGCGGCTTGGTCTACGGCGCTCTACTAATCGCTGTGGTCGCACACAACCCACTTAGCGGGGCTGCCTTGATGTTCGTTTTTGGCTTAGGAACTGTACCGATGCTGGTCGCTACTCATGAGACCGTCGGCTGGTTGCGAGATAAAATTGGCCGTTTTCGCTTAAGACAATTAAATGGTGCCATAATGGTCTTATCTGGTTTGGCGGTGGTCTTTATTCCTATCGCCATGTCCAGTATGCATGGCAATCATGGCGGTGGCCATAGCATGGGTATGGACCACGGTGACGATACTATGATGATGAGTGATTCGAATGGTAGCGTTCACCACGATATGAGTCAGATGGACCATAGTATGCATAATATGGATAACGACTCAGCAAATATGGAACATCAGCACTAACTCATTGCTGCTGCCTATCCTTTCAAATGAATGCCATATAAAAACAGACGTATAAAAAAGCCCTTAATCAATGATTAAGGGCTTTTTACTGTGTAAAGGCATTAGAGCTTGATTAAAAAATCTTATTCAGGCTGCCACTGCTCAAGTTTAAACTTCGTATCCAGATGCTTCTCTAAAGCAGGTATATTAAAAGCATCATCTTCACTGACAAAGCTGATACTGATACCGGTTTGTCCAGCGCGACCCGTACGACCGATACGGTGTACGTAATCGTCCGGCTGATCTGGTAAGGTATAGTTAATCACATGGCTGACATCATCCACATGAATACCGCGCCCTGCGACATCGGTTGCAACCAACACAGAGGCATGACCATCTTTAAAGCGCTGTAGATACTTTTCACGCTTTTGTTGAATCACATCACCGGATAACATAACAATTTTATGTCCCTGACGCAGCTTATGATACAAACGCTTAACTTGGTCTTTACGATTGGCAAAAATAATGACCTTTTCCACTGTGCGATCAGTGATGATACGCTCAACCGCTGCCAGTTTTTGCTCTTCGGTTAACAGATAAAAATGCTGGTCAACCAATTCACTGGTTTTATGCTCAGGCTCAATTTCAACAAACTCAGGCTCATGTAACCAGCGATAAGCCAGATTCATCACATCTTGGTTAAAGGTTGCAGAAAACAACAAACTTTGACGGTCGGTGTTTGGCGGCATACGACCAACTAAGCGCTTGATATCTGGGATAAAACCCATATCGAGCATGCGATCAGCCTCGTCTAATACTAGCACCTCAACGCGATCCAGATAGACCATGCCTTTATGCATCAAATCAATCAAACGTCCAGGCGTGGCAATTAAGATATCGACATATTGGCGCTCAAGCTCATGCTGCTGGGTTTCATAATTGGTACCACCCATAATGCACACACTATGGAGCTCGGTATATTTGGTCAAAGCCATACAATCGTCAAATATCTGCTGGGCAAGCTCGCGGGTTGGTGCCATAACGACGGCACGCGGCTCACCTAAAAAGCGCTCTTCATCAGCGGTAAATGGGCGCTTAAGCAATGCTTCCATAATGGTCAGTAAAAATGTGGCTGTCTTGCCAGTACCAGTCTGCGCCTGTCCGATGGCATCTTGATTTGCCAACGTATGCGGCAGTATTTTTGCTTGAATGGGCGTCAGTTCAGTAAAACCCAAGTCACTTACTGCACGCAAAGTCGCGGCTGAAAGTGGCAAATCCGTAAACGTCGTAAAATTACTCAAAAAAATATCCTTTTGTATAAATCGCTTGTACATCATTTATCAATGAAAGACGACAGATCAGTAAGAAACGGCAGGGTTTATGAGCGGTCTATGATATCTATTGACCAGCAGCCGGCACCCTATAAAGCGGATAAACATAAAAAAGCCAAGCCCCATGTCAATGCTTACTCATGCTGCGTTAAAAGCAATACAAGTAAGACAGGACGGGCTTGGCTCAGTAGTATATCAGTAGTTTGTACAGACATTATAGCTAAACGGCACGAATGACTGTTACGATTACTCTTCTACTTTTCTGACTTCTTCAGCTTGTAGGCCTTTATCACCTTCGACCACGCTAAATTCAACTTTTTCGCCGTCTTTTAGAGAGCGATAACCATCACCTTGGATCGCGCGGAAATGGACAAAAATATCTTCTCCGCTATCACGTTGAATGAAACCAAAGCCTTTTGAGTCATTAAACCACTTAACGATACCTTGCTCACGAGCTGACATAATATTACTTCCTAAAAAGTTTACTTAGTCCCAAATTCCTTTGCATCATTGCATATAAACGGATACTAAGATTATGAAATCAAAAATTTAAGAGTGACCACTCTGTATACTATCGGCACCACACAAGTCATAAATTGACCTTTATGACTTAGCCTCTAGCACCTGATAATGTGCGATAGACAGTCTAAAACAGCATCTATAGCCTCAAAATCAGGATTAGCAACAAAGATGTAATATTTGTTGTGTAAAAAATATCATAACACGGGTTTTTAGCAACACAAAGACTTTTAACAGTATTTTTATCACTTGAACTATTTTTTAGAATTATTTTTTATAAGTTAGCATGCAAGCTGTTAATATAAAGGGATAGAGCGCGCTATGTTTTTTAACGCCTGTTAGTATAGTGCGCTTACTCTTACGTGCCAATCATTACTCTAGACAGATCTAGACATATCCACTGCTATTCATAGAGACCATTATGACCGCCTCATCTCAATCAGCAACGCCTGCCACCATCGCTCAGCAAAACCCAAATACCACCCTAAGCCATAAACTATTATTGGTTAATGGTGCCAATCTAAACCTACTTGGCAAACGCGAGCCTGATATTTATGGTCATATGACCCTTGCTGATATCGAGAGCACCTTAATCAAGCGCGCCGCCGCCCACGGTATTGAGCTGATTTGCCGTCAGTCCAATCACGAAGGCAAACTAATCGATGACATTCAGCATTATGGATTATTAGCAGAAGCAAATGCGCAGATCGATGCCATCATCATCAACCCTGCTGCCTTTACTCATACCTCGGTTGCGCTACGTGATGCCCTACTCGCCACCAAAAAGCCGTTTATAGAGGTGCATTTATCAAATGTCCATGCACGCGAATCGTTCCGCGAGCATTCTTATTTGTCTGATGTGGCCGTCGGCGTGATTTGTGGTTTGGGGCATTTGGGCTATCATATGGCATTGGATTACTTGCTGACCCATACCTATGCCATAACACTGAATAAATAACTCGTTAGCGTTAAGCCCTTTATCTGAAACATCGCCATTTCTGTACGGTTGGCACAGTAGTTAAACAGCATTTATTGGAATAAAATAATAATATAAGGGGTTAGAAAATAACCCACTAAACACCCCACTATATGGTGATAGGCATGGCAAAATCGTCCGGAACGCGCTTTATGAAACTTGCTGGCATGACAGCAAGTATTGCTGGAAAAGCAGCGAAAAACTCCCTAAAGCATCTGTCAAGCGACGAAGAAAAACGACTACAAGCACGCTCAGAGCTGATGCAAGATGTCGGTATACAAATCGCTGAAACCTTAGGTGAGATGAAGGGCGCGGTCATGAAGGTCGGTCAAATCGCCTCGCAATATAAAGATGTGTTTCCGCCTGAAGTTGCAACTGCCCTAGAGAAGCTGCAAAAAGATGCGCCGGCAATGCCCTATGCACAGATACGCATGCAAGTTGAACGTGAGCTAAAAGCGCCTATTACTGACTTGTTTACTGAATTTGAAGAAATGCCGTTTGCAGCGGCGTCTATCGGACAGGTACATCGAGCGGTATTACCATCCGGACAAAGGGTGGTGGTTAAGGTGCAATACCCTGATGTCGACAAAAATTGTGATAGCGATCTAAAACAAGTCCGTATGGCACTAAAAATCGCTGGCGTGCTCAATATGAGTAAGCAATTGCAGGA
>NZ_JBFFMS010000041.1:0-23509 GCF_041554015.1 Psychrobacter sp.
ATTTGGTGATTATGTTAGCTACACCATTAATATCACCAATAGTGGCAACTCTACCGCTTATGATGTGCAACTAAAAGACGCCCTACCACGTGGTTTTGCCTATGTGGATAGCAGCGTACGTATTGATAAAGCCCAAACGACTGAGTTTGAAACGGACGGCAAATACCAAGTTTTAAGTTTAGGTAATATGAATGCAGGCGAAACGAAAGACATTACTTATCGCGTCCTTATTGGTTCATCGGCATTAGGCGGTGACGGCATCAACCGTGCTACCGCCATTGCTACTACTGAGCAAGGTCAGAGCCTCGTATCACGAGAAGCCCAATGGAAGATTGAGGTTGAGCGCGGTGTCATGAACACTGACGGCATCATCATTGGGAAGGTTTACCACGATATCAACCGTGACGGCATTCAACAAAAAGAAGATGGCGAGCTTGGCGTTGCAGGCGTGCGCATCTATATGGAAAACGGCAACTTCGTCGTCACCGATCCTGAAGGTAAATATAACTTCTACGGCGTCAGCGCAAAAACTCACGTCCTAAAAGTTGACCGCACCACCATTCCTAACGCCACCGAAATGGTTACTCAAAGCAACCGCAATGCTGGCGATGCGGGTAGCCGTTTCGTTGATTTAAAATATGGCGAGCTACATCGTGCAGACTTTGCTATCGTTGGCGGGATGGGCGATAGCACTGAGCGCCTAAACGCAGAGCTGGTCGCGCGCAGCAAATCTGTCAGCGCTAAAAATGATAGTTTAGAACAAGCGGTAAAAACCGAGCTGGTGTTAGAGCCTGATTATAACCGCGACAATAAAGACAATGTCGATGCAAGCGGTTGTAAATCTAACGATGTCCTAGATGCCGGCATACAGTGCGACTCCGCCATCGTCAACGAAATGGTCAAGCCAACTGCCAATCGTGTCGATATGGCAGTGAAAACGATTGCTCCTCCGATAGAAAAAGAGCTTGAAGAATACTTAAAAGAAGTTTCTAACAATGACGTTGCCTTTATTAATCTTAGCGAAGGTCAGCAGCTCAGCACCTACAAGCAAATGGTGCAAGTACAAGCGCCACTAGGTTCTAACTTTACCCTATATACCAATGGCAAAGCCGTATCAGCAGAGCAAATCGGTAAAACCGCTGAGCAAGAAAAGCAAAAGGTGACGGCGTTTGATTATTATGCCGTCGATTTACAACGTGGCACTAACACCTTACGCGGTGTCGCGACTGACATTAATGGTAAAGTCATCTCTGAGCAAACTATCAAGGTTTTGACACCCGATAGCTTGCAAGCCATTGATTATCGCACGCAAAAACAATTGGTCGCCGCAGACGGCATCAGCGAATATCAAGTAGTGATTAGCCTAAAAGACCGTGACGGTCGCCCTTATATCGCCTCAACGCCGATTACAATTGACACCAATATCGGTCGTATCAATCTTAGCGATAGCAGTAAGGATCAAGCTGGCACTCAAGTCACCGTCTCTGGCGGCGAGCTACTGATACCCATCACCGCTCCAAGCGTACCGGGTAAAGGTGAGCTAGTGATTAACACGGGCAGCAGCAAACAAGTGATTCCGCTACAGTTCACCGCTCAGCTGCGCCCTCTTATCGCTGTTGGTATCGTCGAAGGTGCTATTTCGCTTAAAAACTTCGATGGCAGCAATATTACTGATGCCCAAGGTGCCTTTGAGCAAGAACTGCGTGAAATCGCTGGCAATGATAACTATTCAGCAATGGGTCGCGCGGCGATGTTCTTAAAAGGTAAGGTGCGCGGTGATTATCTACTGACACTAGCTTATGATAGCGATAAAAAAGGCGAACGCCTATTCCGTGATATCGAGCCGGGTGAATACTATCCTGTTTATGGCGATTCTTCAGCCAAGGGTTTCGATGCGCAGTCAACCAGCAAGCTTTATGTGCGCCTCGACAAAGGTCGCTCATTTGCCATGTATGGCGATTTAAAAACCCAAATTGATAACGACGAAGGTATCAAACTTGGTCAATACAACCGTAATTTAACGGGTTTAAAAGCGCAGTTTGAAGATAGTAACACTCGCATCACCGCGTTTGCCGCTGAAACCAGTACTTCACAGCGCGTTAACGAAACTCGTGGACTTGGTATTTCAGGTCCCTACCCGCTTGCCAATGATTTCGACGCGGTATTAGAAAACTCAGAAACCATCGAAGTCATCACCCGTGACGCCAATAACCCGGGGCGTATCGTGCGCCGTGAGACCTTGACGCGTTTTGCTGATTATGAAATCGACCCTATCAGCCGTAGCTTATATCTAAAGTCACCGATTGCCAGCCAAGATATCGATGGCAATCCTATCTACTTGCGCGTGACGGTCGAAGTCGACAAAGGCGGCGAGAAATATTGGGTTGGCGGTATCGCCGCCAAGCAGCAAGTGACGGATAAAATCGCCATCGGTGGCAGCTATATTAATAGTGACGACCCACTAAATAAAGAAGAACTTGCCAGCGTCAATACGGTGGTCAAATTTAACGATAAGCTAAAGCTGGTCGCAGAATATGCCAAAAATAAAGCAGAAAATCCAAACTCGCAGCCAAGCGATCAGATTAATGCCAAAGAGCTAGACGGTAAAGATACTGAAGGCGATGCACTGCGCATCGAGCTTGACTATGACGATAAGAAAAACACGCGTGCCAAAGCCTATTATAATGACACCGACGAAGGCTTCGTTACCGGTGCTTCGCCGCAAACCGCTGGACGCACTGAATCTGGCATCGAAGTCACTCATACGTTAAACGACAAAAAAACTGCGCTTAAATTGGAAGGTGTACATACAAAAGACCATACTACCGAGGCCAGTCGTCAAGGCCTACAAGCCAGTATTGAGCAGCGTTTGAGTCAAAACATCGTTGGCGAGATTGGCGTACGTTACTATAAGCAAGATGCCACTGCCGCCTCACGCAATACCCAAGCGGCAACCGATGTCTTAGATATTACTAACGATACCATCTTTAATGACGACATTATTAATCAATCAGCGCTTAATGGTGTAAGTAGTGCTGAAAAAGACATCGAGGGCACTACTGCCCGCGCCCGTCTCACCACGCGTTTGCCCAAGCTGAACAACTCATTGGTATTTGCCGAATACGAGCAAGATATTGAACACAGCTCGCGCAATGCCACTTCTATAGGCGGCGAAACGGCGCTTGGCAACCTAGGTCGTTTATACGCCCGTCATGATTTAATCAATAGCTTGTCTGGCAGCTACGGTTTAGACGATTCTGAAGAGCGCCAACGTACTGTTATCGGCTTTGATGCCACTTATATGAAAGATGGTAAAGTCTATAGCGAATACCGCATGCGTGATGCAATCAGCGCCCGCGAAGCTGAAGCGGCTATTGGTTTAAAGAATAAATGGTATGTGCAAAAAGGTTTGACCCTTAATACTTTACTTGAGCGTGTCGAATCGTTAGAAGGTGACAAAGACAGCACTGCAACTGCAGCAGGTTTTGGCGTTGAGTATTTAGCGAACGAAAATTACAAAGTATCAGGTCGCCTAGAAAAACGCTGGGGCGAAACTAGTGATACGCTGCTCGCTAGCGCAGGCGTTGCTTATCGTTATAATGATGAAGTTACTTTATTAGCCAAAGATATCTATTCAAAGGTTGATTACGATGATGGCCATCGTGCTATCAATCGCTTTCAGCTAGGCGCAGCCTTCCGTGATTACGATAGCAATCAGCTTGATATGCTGGCCAAGCTTGAATATCGCTTAGACGATAATGCAACTGGTGATGACCCTTATAAAAAGGATGCCATTGTATGGTCATGGAGCGGTAACTATCATCCAACGCGTCCATTGACGCTATCAGGTCATTATGCCGGTAAATATACCGAATACGATGCTCAAGGTATCATCAGTGACAATACTGCTCATGCTGTGTACGCTCGCGGCTTATATGATATTAGCGAGCGCTGGGATATTGGTTTACAAGCAGGGACTTACTGGAATAAGCAAGCCAATGATTTGGCTTATCTAGTGGGCGCAGAAATTAGCTATAGCCCAATGAACAATTTATGGTTATCACTTGGTTATAATTTCATGGGCTTTGAAGATGAAGACATCGCTTATGACGATACCACCATCGAGGGTGCATACTTTAGATTACGCTTCAAATTTGATGAAGACCTATTTAAACGTGAAGACAATCGTAAAAATGAGCGTGCAGTACCTGTAACCGCTATATTTTAGGACAGTCAATTAAAAACTCATCCTCTTAATTGACGCTTTTCTGGAATCCTCTGTCCTGATTTATACGCATCACAGCAGCATAAAGATGATGAACCCTTATTCCAATAGAGCGATATATTTAAAGTAAATTGACTATAGCATTTGATAAGCGATAAAATCAGTCTCAATATTGCCAGCACCGACACTTATCAGCTTCCTATTTACTAAAAGGTTTTCGCGTTATGCTTTACTCTACTATTAAAGTAGCTACTTATAAAAATCCAATATGTGCTGCGTTTTCAGCTGTTTTGCTATTATCAATGACCTCATGCGTATCAAACACAGCTACCGTTCATCAAAACAGGGTAAATGCCACGACTGCAAACACCTCAGATTACTGCCAAAGTCAGGATTTAGAAGCGACGCACAAAAACCAGAATACACAGCAGCGTGCGATGAGCTGTATGTTAGCACAGTTACAGCATTATCAGCAAAAAGACAAAACGGCGCAGCAACAGTATTTTGCTTATAAAGCCCAAGCATGGCTCAATTATGCCATCCATAAAGACAGCATGTATAGTCGCTCACCTGCCGGATTAGAAGCGGCAAAATCTGCAGAAGTTATTTTACAAGCATTAAAAAATGGTTCAGAAAACGATCTCGTTCTTATCCAAGATATATCTGCGTCATCAGCTCTTATGCGCCCTGATTTATGGGCAACGCTAAGTGCTCTCAAAGACAGCGGCGGTATCATAAGTGCACCCCGTGAGATCGCATTTAGTGAAGTGGCGTTAATCTGGGCGGCAACTGATCAGTGTGAACATAATTCGCGCCAAGCAGGCAGCCAGTTTCGCATGGCAGACCGCTGGCTTGAACAAGCGCGCGAGGCTTTCGTCAATACTCATGACTCAAAAGCAAGCGTGGCATTAGAAGCGCTTATTGTACGTTATTATGAGCAATACTCGCCTTTCGATGCAAATGATGATCGCTGTAATGGACAAGTATTGCCGACGCTTGATCAAATATAGAGACATCAATCACTATTATTACTTTATCAAGCTCACTCATAAAAATTTAGCAAAAAAAATCCGGCACATGAATGTCGGATTTTTTTATGCTATCAGTCTACAAAAACTGACTAGCGGTTTTTACGTGGTAGCTTCTCTGGTAAGTAACAACGCAGATAAGCGATAGACGCCGTATTTGCCTCTTGCAGATACTTATCAGTAATACGCTCATGACGACGATAAGAAACCGTAAAGATCGCATTCACGATACTAAAGGTAATCAATAGCACATCTTGGATATCTTCAAACTTAGGCACTTCATAGCGCTCAGCCAAACGATCATAGACCAATTTGACTACTTGGTGATCCATATGCTCACCAAAACTGTCCCCTTCAAAATCAGGGGTATTGGTATCATAAATCAGCTTGGCTTTGGTTTGATCTTCATCAAAAATCTGTACGCAGCGATCAATCATCGCTGTCAGATATCCCTGCCATCTATCATACTTAACCGTCTCAACGGTTCTTAGTACGTCTAAGATATCAATAGCATTTAAAAAACGCAGCGCCAAAAATATGGCTTCAATATTCGGGAAGAAATGATAAGCAGACGCCCGTGGAATACCTGCTTCTTCGCAGACCGCAGCAAGCGTAATATCATTAATAGATTGAGTTTCACTCAATTTTTTGGCACCCATCAACAATTTTTGACGACGGGCGCGCCCTTGCTGACTGGTAAATTTAAACTTATTCGGCACCAGCTTTTTTGCCAGTTCTGAATCCACCAGTACATCTTCAATTTTGTCGTCTTTATTTTCAATCATGATAAATCTCTTAATGTTATGTCACATCTTTAAAAATATTTAGAAATATAGTGTTCATCGGATAGTATGCACCTTTAATCGAAAGACCATGTCTACCAAGCCTATATGGATTGATAACACCGCTACTACACTCAACGAAGAGGCATAATAAACGCTTGTACACTATCAAGCAAGGAACAAGCATAGCTTAAAAAAAATTCAGTCATTAATTATAAAATCGTGCTAATTGTGCAGCTTTATTTTCGCTCTTATAATACCATGGTCGATCACTCTATCTGCGTAATCCCACTTTAAATGATCATTAAAGTAGTCAACCCGTTCAACCTGACCGAGCGAAAACTTACTATCAGGTAAAAATTCTTCGGACACAAATAACTGATCAATCACTTCTGGCATACCTTGATAGATATGCGTGTATGCCACATCTTTCATCCAACCATAACGGCCTTGGATACGAGCCGCATCAAACAGAGCAACGTCTCGCATACTCTTGTCATAATTGACCTCGCCAGTCTCAGTCATCAGCTGAGTGGTCACACTTTCAGTCACATCATTCATATCCCCAAGTAAAATCAGGGGCTCACGGGTATGCTGCAATCTGTCTATGATAAAAAGCCTAATGGAAGCGGCTTCTGCTGCACGCATGCACAAACTACGCAACTTGGCACGAATACGGATGCTTGGGTCATCCATATCTTCTAACAAATTACCCGCCTCATCACGTAAGAAAAAAGCACGTTTACTCTTTAGATGAGCGGTAATAATCGTTATCGGCTGACCAAATGCATCCACACGCAGCATAAGGGGCGGACGATTAAAGCGCTGATAAGGACCAATATCTGGGATATCAATAACCGCTTTTGGGGCAATCTCTTCTAGCAATTTAGTCTCTAAATGCGTAAACCGACTAATAATACCAACAGCGGGCGTATTTTGCGCCCCGCTACCTTGCGTATAGGGATTGGCGCTATCATTACTTGCCAGCGGTATAACGACATGCTCAGGCTTAAAGCCCAATAATACTGCCAATGCTTCAAGTGCCTCGCTATCCCAGACTTCTTGGACCGCAATGATATCAGCATGTGCCTTTGATAATAAATCCGTGATACCTTGTAACTTATGTTCGTATTCGCGATTACTGTAAACAGGTGCATTTGGATAATATAAACGATTGGGATTGGCAAAATTGAGCAAGTTAGCAGTTGCTATATAAAACTGCTTATGACTATTTTCATTATTACTGGACATAAACTGCCTCTTGTTATTTTTAACTATGGGGTCTCACTGTTATTTACAAGCTAATTAATTTAGATAATGAGGCATATTATATATTCATACATATTAATATACAGCAAAAAAGCCTCCAAAGAAATCTTTGGAGGCTCTAAAATAGCATAAATTCGAATTATTGTGTTTGTTAACAACAACTGTCTACAATCGCACTAAGCCTAGTAATATAACAGCAAGCTTTAGTCGTGTTTGCTTAGAATATATAGACTATTAATATTACTTAAACCTTATTAAAAAAATAAGAAGGTATCAAGAAAGAAATGTTAAGAAATACGATTCCATGCGTCACGAGATGCTCGACGCGCATCATTCCATTCCATACGTGACTCGCCTTTTACTTCATTCCATGAGCGCTCTAAATCTGCTTCATGATCTTCAAATCGAGCATCAGCAGGGTAACGCGCGCGGTTGGCATAACCGACGGCATAAGCTGGATGTAGGTCACGGTCAAAATCATGACCTTCTCGATAATAATCAGCATTGGCATATTCTGCACGCCAGTAAGCCTCTTCGCGGGTTGGGTCAATCGCCTCAGCTGCCGCATGACCTGCACCGCCACCAACGATAGCCCCAATAGCGCCACCAATCAGTGTCCCTAAAGGACCTGCCATGGTACCAATAGCCGCACCTGCTGCTGCACCACCAAGACCACCAAGACCTGTGCCGACCGGATGCGAGCCTGGCTCACCCGTGATTGGATCAGCATTTAAGTCGCTTCGTGCTTCTTTTGACATATGTTTGACATCACTACGATCGATTGCATCATGATCATCTATCATATTGTCATTTTCATGTCTAATCACAGTATTATTGATTGTGTGATCATTGCCCGTTAATCGGCGCTCGTTATCATCGATAATACGCTCTCTATCGCCTACTTCAAGATAGTCATCAGCAACCACACGGTTATTTGGGTCTGTTATATTGTTATTCATAAGATCATCCTTAATTAATTTATTAGATATTCTGTTTATTATCAATCTGCTTTTTATCATATGGCTATGATGTGAAAAAGCCGCTTAAAACGGATTGCTTGTTTATCAACTCCAGTAAAGTATATGAAGTGATAGCGCTCATAAATAGGTTGAATATGTTAACTGTGTCAAAGTTAGGATGACCTTACGTTACTGTCTGTATCTAGATCTAAGTTTTATCATTTGCCATAAGTGTTTACGTTAACTGGTCATAAATTAAGTACCGCTAAATCAACACTGACCATTCAAATCAGGAGATATTAGTACTCTATGAAATTGTCATCACATAGGCAGTAATGCCCTACTAATCGCCCGTTGCCATTTATTCAGGTGTTGTTCACGTACATCGGCAGACATACTTGGCTCAAAAACGCGGTCTACCTGCCATGACGCGTGCATCGTGGCATCATCATATAAACCTGTTTTTATACCAGCAAGTAACGCAGCTCCCTTAGCGGTAATCTCTGTGTCTCGTGGGCGCAGTACCGGTACGCCTAGTAAATCTGCTTGGAACTGCATCAATAAATCGTTGTTTGCAGCGCCACCATCTACCCTAAGCTCAGTCAGTGGCTGCGGGCTGTCTTTTTGCATAGCAATGAGCACATCATAGGTCTGATAAGCAACAGCCTCGAGCGCTGCTCGCGCAATATGCGCTTTGGTCGTCCCGCGGCTCATACCAGTGATACTGGCACTGATATCTGAGCGCCAATAAGGGGCTCCAAGCCCTGTAAAAGCTGGCAGCAATACTACCTCTTCGCTGCTCTCAACCTGCTTTGCCAAGTCCTCAACTTCACCGCTTTTTTGGAACATACCCAGATTATCCCGTAGCCATTGAACGATTGCACCAGCCATGAATACACTGCCTTCTAGGGCATACGTCACTTCCCTGTTGGGCGGCTGTAGCATACGTTTGCCAGATTGCACGATTTGCTCAAACGAGAGACCGTCCGGACGAGTTGGTGCTGATTTTCGTTGCCATGCAATGGTCGTAAGCAGCTTATGTTCACTGAGCAGCGGCTGTTGCCCGATATTCATCAGCATAAAACAGCCTGTGCCATAAGTGTTTTTTGCCATGCCTGCTTTGAGACAACCTTGACCGAAAAGTGCTGCTTGCTGATCGCCCAATACCGCATGTATAGGAATTTGCTTGGCAAACAACCCTTTTTTGGTTTTACCAAAGTCACCATCCGATGGCAAAACCTTGGGTAAAATATTCATAGGGATACCAAATCGGGCGCACAATTCCTCTGACCATGCCAGCTTATGGATATCATATAACAAGGTACGACAAGCATTGGTCACGTCAATGACATGCTCACCACCTGTAAGCTTATATATTAGCCAACTGTCTATCGTACCAACTGCTACCTCACCCTTACTAGCACGTACGCTCAATTTGGGATTTTGCTCTAGTAGCCAAGCGATTTTACTGGCGCTAAAGTATGGATCTAAACGCAAACCAGTAATACGTCGTACTTCGCTTGCCATATTGCTTTGGTCATCATGGCTACTCGTAACACCTTGCGGCGTGTCTGTTAAGCTCTTAGCAGCAAGCGCTTGACAGTAGCTTGCCGTACGCCTATCTTGCCAAATAATGGCTGGCGCAAGCGGCTTGCCCGTTAGCTTATCCCACATGACAATAGACTCGCGCTGATTGGTAATGGCGATACTGCCAACATCGATGGCAAGTAGCCCTGCCTGATTGATAACGTCATGGGCACAGCTGATTTGCGTCTGCCAGATTTGCTGGGCATCTTGCTCCACAAAACCAGCTTGCGGCGTTTTTAGAACCGTTGGCTGCTGTACCATTTTGATTGGGCGCGCATGATCATCGTACAATATCGCTCGACTCGATGTGGTTCCTTGATCTAATGCTAAAACATATCCTGCCATGGCTCATATCTCATCTGGTCTTATTCGCGTCTAATATAGTCATTCAATATTAAAACAATATAGCGAAACTGGGATAAATGTTATCCAGCCTCTATCGATACAGGCATAGCATGCCAGAAAAATTTACACCAACTCCGCATTGCTATACAAGGTATCTTTTATTTGGCATAGACCATATCATTATTTATTCATAATAAATTTATAAAATCTAACATTCAATATAGTTCAATATAGATAGTGCTATTCATTTAATAAACGGCACTTACAAAAAACTTAAGCTTATAAGATAGATAAAATCAGAGAAAAAACAAGTTATTAGCCTATATCCGCTGTTTAATAAATAATGCTATTATTTATTACGTTGCCAAGCACTACCATAAACCCTTTGCTGTTACAATGCACAATAAGCAAATAGTGAGCATTGACCCGTCACCATTGTGGCACTAAAGTGTACGCTTTGTTATCCCTAACAGATATTAGATCGAATCATATTTGACCATCTAGTCTATCTGACAACGCATCCTGCCTGTTATTTAGCTTAGATGGTCTTTAGCATAAAACATACTCAGCATAACCAATCCTGTTTATGTCCGGCATATGATTTTAAATACCTGTTGATTTGCACCTTGTATTTTAATTAATGGCTTACGTGACCTATGAAATTTGTTCTATCGACTCTGTCCGCTGCTATGATGACGATGACGCTCTTTGGCATAGCGGCGACTACTGCCGCACGCGCTGATGAGCACATGAGTGAGTCGCAAAACGAGGTAATAGCGGTCAATGTGACACAGATTGTTGATGCTGACAATCAAAACCCTACATCAAGTGCGCTTGAGGGGATCAATCAAGACCTCACCTCTAAAACGGCATCCTCTAACAGTGCAGCTGTTGCGAACAAATCTGCTGTAGGCACGCTTATTGATCCTATTACCCATAAAAGCATAGAAAACAGCTATCCATTAGAAGTATCTAGTCTTCTAAGTCTTGAGCAGGCACAGAATATCTTGCTGCAAGTTTCACCGAAAATCGCTGCCAATCAAGCGGCTATTGCCGCCAGCGAATATCAAACAGATGCGCTTAAAACCATCGATCATCCACTCGTATTCGCTCGTGTTTCAGCCACTGCTTACAACTTGGATGCGGACATTGATTTATCATCGCTGAAAAACGGCATCGTTAATGATATTAATACTGGTGTTGGTGATATTATCCCTCCCATTCCAGATTTACCAAATTTTGGTGAATTGGTTGGTGAGCGTATCCCAGATAACTATGAGTTAAAACGCTCAGGCTCTACGGCGGGCGCAGGTCTTGGGGTAGTATGGCCTATTTATACTGCTGGACGTACTGCCGCTTTGACAGGCGCGTCCAATGCTCGTACCCAAGAAGCAGTCGCTGACAGTATATTGGACAAAAATGAGCTTTATAACACCTTGATTGAGCGTTATTTTAAGGCACAATTGGCAATCATAGCCGCCTACTTGCGCGACGATGCCTATGATACCTTACAGCAGACTGACCATATGGCGCAGCGGCTTTTTGAAGAAGGCTTTATATCGCGAGTTGATCGCTTGGAGGCGCAATCAGCACTGGCTGATGCCAAAAGCGAGTCCGTCAATGCCAATAATGATGCGCGCCTTGCCATGATGGCGCTCCAGCGTTTGCTGCGCACTGAGTATCGTATCAAACCTCGTACGCCTTTGTTTGTTTCAAGCCGCCCCTTACCGGACGTTAACTACTTTCAAGATTTGGCGCTGAACCATCATCCAGGTCTACAAAAAGTCGCTGCAAAACGCGCGCAGGCTCAGCAGTTGCATGCGCTATCAGATACGGGTTACAAACCAACTGTGATGCTATATGGCTACGGGCAAATCGAAAAAGACCCAAGCTGGGTCGCGGGCGTATCAGCAAGTTGGAAACTATGGGGTGGTCTGGATAAAACCGCCTCGCTGGCATCAAGTAACGCCAAAATACGCCAAGCCGACTTGTCTGAGATTGAAGTTAGTGACAATCTATTATTGCTGGTCGAAAAAAACTGGCATGATGTCAATAACGCCCAATCGCGCTATCAAGCCTTGCAGAGCAATGTAGAGCTTGCAGCCGAGGTCTTGCGTTTACGCAGGCTTGGACTGCAGGAAGGCGTGAATACACCAGTCGAGGTTGCCCAAGCGCAAACGCAGTCACTAAAGGCACGTACCGAGCAAGCGCAAGCGGCTTATAGCTATGTTCAGTCACTTGCTGCCCTTATGCAGAGCTGCGGTACGCCCCTTGCCTTTAATGCCTATCTCAATGCCGCCGATATTCGGCTACCCACTTTATATGACAAATAACATCATCTATTTATCGTCTTAACCATATCAGACGATAAACGATTTATTTTGCTTATTACCGACTTTATTGCTTTAGGAATCTCACTGTCATGACTGAATCTAACAACGAATCAGGCGACTCGCGCAAACTAGATGGCTCAAACACAGCGGCTGAATCAACCCATATGAATAATAAGCCCATGCCCCATGACTCTGCGGTTGATGGAAGTGATACTGATGCGTTCAAGAGTGATATTGATGGTAGCACTGACACTAGCGCTGAGCATGAGCATGAGCAAACAGTGCCAAACTATCAGCGCCAATCCGTAAGAAACGATAAATCAGCAAAGATTAAAAAGGCTATTTTGGCGTTGGTTATTTTGATAATCCTAGGCGCAATTGCTTATGGTTTATATAAAAGCAATCAGCATAGTGAGCCGCAAGTCATCACCCTTCAAGGGCAAATGCAAATGCAGCAAACGTCTATCGCGGCAAAAGTACCCGGACGGATTGCAAATATTTTGGTCACAGAAGGTGATGCGGTAACGGTTGGACAACAACTGATAGAGATGGACTCGCCTGAGATTAACGCAAAAATCAATCAAGCACGTGCCGGTAAACAAATGGCCCAAAGCCAGCTAGACAAGGCTGAAAATGGGGCGCGCCCGCAAGAAATCGCTCAAGCAAAAGCGGCTTGGCAAGCGCATAAAGCAGCCTCTGACTTGGCAGAAAACACCTATCAGCGCGTCAATCGTTTGTATAAAGAAGGACTGATGGCACGACAAAAAAGCGATGAAGCTTATGCGCAATATTTAGCAACCCAAGACCAAACTGAAGCTGCACGCCTACAATATGAGCTAGCGATGGAAGGCGCGCGCAGCGAAGATAAATCAGCGGCGACGGCACAAGTTGCCCAAGTCGATGCGCAATTAGAGGAAGCATTGGTCGCAAAAGAAGAAGCCAATTTGAAAAGCCCTATCTCAGGTGTCGTGGATAATGTCATCGTCAATGCTGGTGAGGTCATTGGTCAAGGTGTGCCCCTGCTAACCTTAGTCAATACCAACGACCAATGGGTGGTGTTAAACGTCACCGAAACGTATTTAAATCAATTTGCGATTGGTCAGCGCTTTATGGGTACAATTCCCGCTTTATCCTCACCTGAAAAGCCTTATACCAAGCAATTTACTGTTTATGCGACCTCAACCTTGTCAGACTTTGCCACGTGGCGGCCGACCAATAACAACGATGGTTTTGATGTGCGTACCTTTGAGGTCAAAGCCCGACCAACTACGCCGGATAGACGTATTCGCTCAGGCATGAGTGTGGTAGTACGTCTTAATCCTGCCCCCGTCAATCTGAACCAAGAGTAAGCCATGCGCCTGACGAAGCTAAAGGATGCTTTTGTACGCAGTGCGGCTTACGAGCGACGGTTTTTGGCCAAAAATCCGTGGGATTTGGCAATGGTGCTTTGGATACCGCTGACTACCGTGCTGCTGATTTGGTGGATATTTTCACAAATACAAATCACAGATTTGCCTATAGGGGTGATAGACAATGATCACGGTCCTGTTGCCAATACGGCGGTACGGTATTTGGAAGCCAATCCTAACCTGACGGTAAAACAGTTATATCACACCCCAGCTGCTGCAAAAGCAGCTATCTTGCAACGTGATATTTATGCAGTGGTCATTATCCCTGAGGACTTTTCTCGTAATATCTCATCGAGTAAGCCTGCTCCTATTATCTTGCAAGTTAATGCCCAGTACGGTACTCACTCTGGGATTATCCAAACCAGTGTACAGTCTGTCATCGGTACCTTATCAGCGGGCGTTGAGATGAAGCGCTTGGTCAAGCAAGGCATGGCACCATCGCAAGCGGCGATTGCCTACTCTCCTATTAGCATTCAGCGCATCAGCCTGTTCAATGCTGCCACCGATTATCAGCAATTTTTGGCATCGACGGTCATTCCTGCTCTACTACATATTTTGGCCATGGTGATTGGTGCTACAACGATCGGTCGTGAATTGCGTGATAAGCGCATCGGTCGCTGGTATCGCTTTATTGATGGCAGTCGTGCTCATTTGACCTTACCGCCTAATAATGAACTTCAATATAACGCAGCAGATAAGGTGTCAAACCGACCATTATCAACACCAACAAACGTAAGTATTTCGGTATTGATGTCTGCTTTATTGGGTAAATACTTTTGGCCGCTATTGGCTTATAGCCTATGGTCAGTATTGGCATTGTGGCTGGCAGCCCCGCAACAAGCCATTGCTACCATCGCGCTCATGGTCACCTATATCAGCCTTGTATTACTGATGATGTTATCTTTTTGGCTTGGCGCCATATTTACCTTAAGCTCCTTCTCATTGCGCATGGGTTTATCAGCGACGGGTTTTATCTCAGCGCCTTCTTATGCCTTTGCTGGCGTAACGTTTCCTTATGTCGCTATCAGTAAAAATGCCCAGCATTGGTCGGATGTGCTGCCACTCACTCATTATCTTAAGCTGCATATTGCCCAGTTACAGATGCAAGCGCCTGTCATGATATCCTTACCGATTGTCTATGGGCTGACGTTAGCGACGCTCATTGCCCTCTATTTAGCAGCTTTATTAAGCAAACGCGCATTAGCGCATCCTGAACGCTGGGGAGCACGCTGATGTCATCTGAATCAAATCATAAGTTATCTGCTACAACATTGCTATCAGAAGAGAATCTAGCATCACCAAGCTTCTTTGGCAGCTTTTTACAGACCATCAAAGACGTATTTTCTGATAAAGGGGTGCTGCTACTACTGATGATTGCACCGATTATTTATGGTTTCTTTTATCCTTGGCCCTATTCGACCGAAGTGGTCAATCACGTACCTGTTGGGATTGTTGATAAAGACAATAGCCCTTTGTCGCAAACCATCGTTCGCTATGCCAGCGCTAGCCCGCTGCTAGATACAAAGCGCTTTTTAAATGAGCAGCAAGCCATCGATGCCATATGGGCAGATGACATCGCAGGCTATATGATTATTCCAAGCGGACTTGAGCAGCAAGTATTGTCTGGCAAAGCTGCTAGCGTCAGTGTGCTTGGTAATGGTGGCTATTTTCTATTAAATAAAAACGTACAAATGGGCTTTTTACAAGCGGTTAGCACCGTCTCAGCAGGTATTGAGGTAAAGAAAAATGTGGCGCAAGGGGCGTATCTAGCGACCGCTGCGGCTAATACTCAAGCCGTGCCGTTAAAGATTATGCCTTTATACAATCAAACTGAAGGTTATGGCGCGTACGTGGTGCCCGCGGTGTCCATTCTTATTTTGCAGCAAACACTGTTGATGTCAACGGCGATGCTCATTGGCACATGGTATGAGCAGAGGCGACATAGAACCAATATTCGCGGCTGGCTTGGGCGTATTGCCGCGCTAAGTCTGTTTAGCTTTGTGATTGGCTGCTTTTATTATGGCTGGGCATTTGAGCTGCATGACTATCCGCGCGGACAAAATATGCTTGGCAGCTTGTTATTTTTGCTGCTATTTTGTCCGACAGTTGCCACGCTTGGCTGCGTGCTTGGGCTTTGGTTCCGCCAACGTGAGCGCAGTATGCAAATCCTGATTTTTAGCTCGTTACCGATGTTTTTTGTCAGCGGCTATCCGTGGCCCGCCCATCAACTTCCTGAATTCTTGCAAGTGATTCGTTGGTTATTGCCCACGACACCCGGTATCAATACCTCAGTGCAGCTTAATCAGATGGGTGCCAGTATTGCGCAGGTGGCAACAGGATTTTATGCATTGGCAGGATTATGGGCTTTTTACTTTATCCTACTTTTGCTGTTTCGCTGGGTTAATTCAGCGCGTAAAAGGGCTTATTAAGGTAAAAAATGATTTAAAAAAAGCGCCTGTATGATTACAGACGCTTTTTTATTGACTGGCTTTTACATCTTTAATGGCTAGAATACCCGATTAAGACCATTCAATGCCGCAACGCGATAGGCTTCCGCCATTGTTGGGTAGTTAAAGGTGGTATTGACAAAGTATTCAAGCGTGGCATTACATTTCATCACAGCTTGCCCAATGTGAATAATCTCAGAGGCATGATTGCCATAGCAGTGAATCCCTAAAATCTCTAACGTCTCACGGTGGAACAAGATTTTTAAAACGCCCGAGCGCTCACCGATAATTTGCGCACGCGCAAGATGCTTAAAGAATGCCTGACCGACTTCATAAGGGACTTTGGCATCGGTTAGTTCTTGCTCTGTTTTACCGATACATGAAATCTCAGGAATGGTATAAATACCCGTTGGCACACTTGATACCGGCTCTGCATCACTATCACCCACCATAAAGGCCGCGGCACAGCGCCCTTGATCGTAAGCCGCCGAGGCGAGTGATGGCCAACCGATAACGTCGCCCGCGGCATAGATATTTTTCACATCGGTACAGTACGTGTCATCAACTTTTAGCTGACCACGGCTATTGGCCTCTAGACCTAGGCACTCTAAGTTTAAACCTTCCGTGTTACCCGAGCGACCATTTGACCACAAAATGGCATCGGACTTAATTTTCTTGCCACTTTTAAGATGCAAAATCACACAGTCATCATGCGTTTCTAGATGGTCAATCTCTTCATTGCTGCGGATAACCACCCCAAATTGACGAAAATCATGGGCGATGGCGTCGCTGATTTCACTATCAAGATAGCTTAGCAGCTGGTTTTGGTTATTAATCAAATCCACTTTATAACCAAGACCAGTAAAGATAGACGCATACTCACAGCCAATCACGCCTGCGCCATAAATAATGATTTTCTTAACCACATAATCCATCTGGAGAATTTTATCAGAATCAAACACCCGTGGATGATTAAAGTCTAAAATATCAGGACGATATGGGCGGCTACCGACCGTAATAATGGCTTTATTAAAGGTAATAATTTCAAAGGTATTTTCATCAATCTCAACCCGTATGGTATTTTTATCGATAAAATTTGCCCAACCATGAATCACCTCGATTTGGTTACGCTCATAGAATCTGGTGTGCGTATGCACCTGTTGCAGAATGACTTTACGGGCTTTGGCAAGCACGATATTTAGCGGCACTTGATGATAGTCCATCGCTTTGGTAAACATCTGGTCACGGCGAAAGTTAATCAAGTTAAAAACCGATTGACGCAAAGCCTTACTTGGAATTGTACCAACGTGCGTACAGTTACCGCCTACTTGCTCACGCGGATCAATAACCACCACCTTCTTGCCGGATTTGGCAAGTTTCATGGCAGCCGCTTCACCAGCAGGACCTGCGCCCAGTACCACTGCATCATATTCAAACTCATGCTTGTCACTTTTTAGACGTTGTGAGTCTTTGGTAAAACCTGATTTTATATCGATACGTGTGTCATCTAACGGATTGACCAAATCTGGATGATGCATAATGTCTTCGGTCACTTGCTCATGCGTTTGCTCGATTTTCTCTTTCTTATTTTGACCCTCAGTATGCTCGGGGTTTGGCACACGCCCACTTTCCTTATTAGACACCTCAGTTTTAGTGTCTTTACCGGTATCATTGGTCGCGTCGCCTATCGTTTTACTTCCCATCGTGCCCTCTTTATTCATTGATGAATCTGTTTTTTAGCTCGTAGACGCCCTTATCTTTAAATGTTTAGATAAAAACATCAAGGGTGCTAAAGTGTGTTCACCATACGTGGTGAAACGTTATTTTGCAATATAGCTGAAGCTGCACCTATTATTATCAAAAAATGCCAATTGTTAAAAATAGAGATTGATCACCGCTAGCCAATACGGCGCTTTAAACCGGTCATTTGTAAGATGCGCGTAGCAATTTCTTCAACGGACATCTCTGACACATCCAAACTTGGAATCCCTTGCGAGGTATATATCCCCTGTATCGCACGCTGCTCTTGCTGGCATTGCTGATAGCTTGAGTAGCGACTACCCGCGCGGCGCTCTTGACGGATTTTCACCAAACGATCGGTATCGATAATTAGCCCAAATAGCTTATTTTTATGCTCACGCAGTGCTTTAGGTAGCTGGTTGTCGTTTAGATCTTCTTCGGTCAAAGGATAATTGGCGGCGCGAATACCGAACTGGAGTGCCAAATATAATGAAGTTGGCGTCTTACCAGAGCGCGATACCCCAATCAAAATAATATCGGCTGCATGATAATGACGAGTACGCGCGCCATCATCGTTATCTAAGGCAAAATGCACCGCATCAATACGTTCTTTATAGGTCTCAGAGTCGACGTTATCATGTGCATGACCTGAGTGCCCATCTGGCTCCACGCCCGTCTCTTCTGCTACGCGACCAATAA
Source organism: Psychrobacter sp. (assembly GCF_041554015.1). Taxonomy (GTDB): domain Bacteria; phylum Pseudomonadota; class Gammaproteobacteria; order Pseudomonadales; family Moraxellaceae; genus Psychrobacter. The sequence goes on from NZ_JBFFMS010000041.1 coordinate 18,824, forward strand.
GACCTTCATACATATCCAAATTACAACTGTGCGCCGAATTGATTTTCTCACGAATCTCAGGGCTGACAATGGTATCAAACACCAATGGTAGCAAACCATCGCGCTGATAAGCGGTATTGATTTGCACCACCGCATCTTCAGCACGTTCTAAGTTGTCCACGTAAGGCAATACTCGCGTCTCAAAGGGCACTGAAGCAAATTGGCTTAAAATAGCTCGACCAAGCGTTTCTGCGGTAATCGCCGTACCATCAGAGATAAAAAAAGCGGTTCTTATGTTTTGAGCGTTATCAACTTCTAATGCTTTCATATTTTGAATCGTAGAATTGGGTTGTGGTGACGAATGATTTACATACATAACGTTGATACCTTATTGTTAAATCCTTGGTTGAAACCTCAGTAGCAGCCTTTCATTTTTAGCATCTAGCGCTTCATAATGCGGTCATATGCGTCTCAAATTCCATCCTCATATTATACGCATAATAGACGCTCAATAGTAATCAATGTTACAGGCCCACCCTTAGACTGACATCGATTTTTTATGATTGTCTGACAGTAAAATCCCCAGTGATTATGTCGAGATTTATCAATCATCTAAATAAATATGTAGCAAATCTCACAATTTGTCGCTTTTTCATGATTTTTTTACGTCAAGCTATCGAATTTCTCAAAATATAGGAGTATAATCGACCATTATAATCTTTACTAAATAACCTTATTTTCTGGAGTTATCATGGCAGCGCAATCTACAGCACTTGTAATCAATCTAGATCAGTTAGGAAAAGACGACATTGAGATGGTTGGTGGCAAGAATGCCTCGCTTGGTGAAATGATCAGCCATCTATCTGATTTGGGTGTTAGCGTTCCGGGTGGCTTTGCTACTACTTCAAACGCGTTCAACCGCTTTTTGACAGAAACAGGTCTACTTGACAAAATTAACAGCGAGCTTAAAACCTTAGATGTTAATGATGTAAACAAGCTTGCTGAAACTGGCAAAAAAATCCGTACGTGGATTATTGAGCAAAAGCTGCCAAGTGACCTTGAGCAAGAAGTGCGTCAGTCCTTTGAAACCATGAGTGGCGGCGAAGATATCGCTGTTGCTGTGCGTTCTTCTGCCACTGCTGAAGATTTGCCAGATGCCTCATTTGCTGGTCAACAAGAAACTTTCTTGAACATTCGCGGTATTGATAACGTTCTAATCGCTATCAAAGAAGTATTTGCTTCTTTATATAATGACCGTGCTATCTCTTACCGTGTGCATAAGGGTTTTGAGCATGAAGGTGTTGCGCTATCTGCTGCTGTTCAACGTATGGTTCGCTCAGAAACTGGCGCTGCGGGCGTTATGTTCACCCTAGATACCGAAAGTGGTTTTGATCAAGTGGTCTTTATCACCTCAAGCTACGGCTTGGGCGAGATGGTTGTACAGGGCGCGGTTAACCCAGATGAATTCTATGTATCTAAGCAACTACTTGCCAACGGTAAACCTGCGATTATCCGTCGTAACCTAGGTAGCAAGCATAAGAAAATGATTTATGGTGATGAAGGTAGCACCACCAAATCGGTAAAAATTATTGATGTTGAAAAAGAAGATCGCATGCAGTTCTCTTTATCGACTGAAGAGCTAAACTCTCTTGCCAAGCAAGCGATGACCATCGAAAAGCATTATGGTCAAGCGATGGATATCGAGTGGGCAAAAGACGGTGATACCAATGAAATCTTTATCGTGCAAGCCCGTCCAGAAACCGTTAAGAGCCGCCAAGACAGCAATGTTATGGAGCGCTATATCATTAATACGGGCGATGCTAAAATCCTATGTGAAGGTCGTTCAATCGGTCAACGCATCGGCGCTGGTAAAGTACGTATCGTTAGCAACCTAAACGAGATGGATAAAGTACAAGACGGCGACGTCTTAGTATCAGACATGACCGATCCAGATTGGGAACCCGTCATGAAGCGTGCTTCTGCGATTATCACCAACCGTGGTGGTCGTACTTGTCACGCGGCTATTATCGCCCGTGAGCTTGGTGTTCCAGCTATCGTTGGTTGTGGTAACGCCACCGAATTATTGGTTGATGGTCAAGACGTCACCGTTTCTTGTGCTGAAGGTGATACTGGCTTTATTTATGAAGGTCAGATTGATTTTGAAGTACAGACCAACTCTGTTGAATCTATGCCAGAGCTTGCGTTTAAAGTGATGATGAACGTGGGTAACCCAGATCGCGCCTTCTCATTTACCCAAATGCCAAACGAAGGTATCGGTCTTGCGCGCTTAGAGTTCATCATCAACCGTATGATTGGTGTGCATCCAAAAGCCCTACTTAACATGAACAGCTTGCCACGTGAAATCGCCCAAGCGATCAATGAGCGTATCGCAGGATATGCGTCACCGGTGGATTTCTATGTAGATAAATTGGTTGAAGGTATCTCAACGCTGGCCGTTGCCTTTATGGATCAACCTGTTATCGTACGTATGTCAGATTTTAAATCTAACGAATATGCAAACTTACTTGGTGGTAAATTATACGAGCCATCAGAAGAAAACCCAATGCTTGGTTTCCGCGGTGCCAGTCGTTATGTATCTGACAACTTCCGTGATTGCTTCGAGCTTGAGTGTAAAGCACTAAAACGCGTCCGTGACGAGATGGGTCTGACCAACGTCGAGATTATGATTCCATTCGTACGTACCGTTGGCGAAGCCAAAGAAGTCATCGAATTACTAGCGAAAAACGGCCTAAAACGTGGTGAGAACGGTCTACGTGTTATCATGATGTGTGAGCTACCGACCAACGCCCTATTAGCAGATGAGTTCCTAGAGCACTTCGATGGTTTCTCAATCGGTTCTAACGATTTGACTCAGTTAACACTTGGTCTAGACCGTGACTCAGGTATTGTCTCACACCTATTTGATGAGCGTGATCCTGCGGTTAAGAAGCTATTGTCTATGGCGATCGAAGCGTGTAATAAAGCTGGCAAGTACATTGGTATTTGTGGTCAAGGTCCATCAGACCATCCAGATCTTGCTTTCTGGCTTATGGAACAAGGTATCAACTCAGTGTCATTAAATCCTGACTCAGTGTTAGATACTTGGTTCTTCTTAGCCGGTGAAGAAGCGAAGTAAGTCGTAACGTGACGTCACAACGTTAATTCATACCGTCATTTAAGATACAATCATTAGGGTCTATTTGATTTTTTCAAATAGACCCTAATATAATGTATAACCAATAGTGACTGAAAAGCAGTTTTTATAAACAGTGACTTAAGATATGACTAACTATGTAGGCAATTATGCAGATTTTCCTTGCTCGAAATAACGTACAAGCTGGTCCATACACGTTGGATCAGCTCAATATTATGCTCACCTCTGGTGAAGTGCTATTAGATGACTTGGTTTGGCATGAAGGCTTAGATCAGTGGCAGCGTGTGGGCAACTTGACCAACAATCAAGCCTTTTATCAGCCAACTCAAGTAACGCCGCCTGAGGTGAACGACTCTATCATCAATAATGTGACTGTCTTCCCAGAAGACGAGGCAGCAGATACCAATAAGGATCAACCATCGGTATCTCTAGATCGTCTATATGGTAAGCCTGAACGTTCGACGGACACCACCAAAAACAGCAAAGCAGATATGACGAACAATCGTCACTATAAGCCAAATAGCAACGTGTCATTAAATAAGTCGAGCGCAGCCAAAGCGGCTTCAGCGAAAGATAAAGTCATGGGAAATGTGGTACTGGCGCCTATCATGTCACGGATATTGGCAACAGCCCTGAATGCTTTACTGTATTTATTGGCTATTTTTCCGCTTGTCATGGCATTGACCAAGATGGATATCGACTATACTAAATTCCAAAATATCCAAGATATGGACGCCGCTTATCAATACTCAGTGACATTGATGGAGAGCTTACCTAGCAGCACCTTGATGATGTCTCAGGTTATGGTCTTTGGTCTGTTTGCCCTGCAGTTGTTGTTCATCACTTTACGTGGGCAATCTCTTGGGAAGCTGATTACGGGTATCCGTGTGGTTGATCAAACGACCCATCGCTTGCCCTCATTTTTAAAACTTATCGGTATGCGTACCTTTTTGTTATTTATCATTTATAACTTACTGTTTTCTTTTACCAGCTTTTTGGGTTTTGTTGTTGTCGCCATTCATTATTATATGGCCTCTAAAAGCCCTGAAAATATCGGTTGGCATGACAAGTTAGCCAAAACCTTGGTGGTCAAAGCAGATAGCAGTCAATTGATAAAAGAGCCAAAAATAAAATAAGCTTGTTTTTACTTATTCATATTCTCTTTGATAATTATTATAAAAAGCGGCGCAAAAGCGTTGCTTTTTTATTGGTAAAGAGATGAGGGATTTGATTAATAATTTTTATTGACAGCCGCTTGGTGATTAACCTTTGTGTTCATCAGCGACTACTGTTATAATACGGCGCTTTATAAACTAAGCTTATTCTTCTGTTAATTAGTTATCATAATAGGTAGGATTTGAGCTTACCTTATAAATCTCCTTGCTATTAACATAGGGTTAATAGCTACTAATCCGTAAGGAGTCATAATGCGACATTACGAACTGGTGTTACTTGTACACCCAGACCAAAGCGACCAAGTGGTCGGCATGGTTGAACGCTATATCAAGTTAGTTCAAGACAACAACGGCACAATCCATCGTCTAGAAGATTGG
>NZ_JBFFMS010000042.1:0-22935 GCF_041554015.1 Psychrobacter sp.
CGAGCTGTACTACAACCAAACAAGAATCCAAAAGGGCTTGGGCTTTAAATCGCCAAGACAGGTGTGGTTTGATTATTATCGTCAGGCTGCGTAACTAAAATCTCCCAAGTTTGGTTCTACGGATTTGACAGCAGGGGTCACGTGGTTTGGGTTTTAGTGAGCCCAAATAAATGGCAAACATCGTGAGTAGCGCACCACTCCACTGTAGGCTATTAATAGGTTTATCAAGCCATGTATAGTCAATGACCAGTGCCGCAACCGGCTCAGTTAATAACAACAATCCAGTTAGCGCCAAAGACAGCTTGGGGATAGAGTAGGCGATAAGCCCCCATGCTAGACACTGCATGACTGTCCCATAAATCAATATCCAGCCAATATCCGACCATGTCTTGGGCAACATATTACCCATATCAAAGACAAACATCGGCACAATCATCGCCAATCCGCCACCAATACTCACCAGTTGCATCAGCATAAATATTGGCGTCGGTTCCGTATCATGGGTTTTACGGATAAAGGTCATTGAAGCTGCAAGCATGGCTCCTGATGCAATACCAGTAAAGAAACCCCATACAGCTGCCTTGTTTTGGGCAAATTCGGGGCTACCAATCATTGCCACACCTAGCATTGCTAGGACCAAGCTCACCAGCTGTAAGACAGACTGGCGCTCATTAAAATATAAAAAACCGATGGCTGCCAAAAAGAAAATCTGCAAGCTATTTAATAAGGTTGAAATGCCGGGACCCACCGCATAGATGCTCTCGTGCCACAGCGCCAAATCCAAACCCAAGAATGCGCCTGATAATAAGCCATAAAAAACCGCACGCTTTGAGCGCGGTAGCCGTTGCCCTGTCATTTTTGCCAATACCGCAAATACCACGCCTGAAATAGCCAAGCGCCAAAACGCCATGGCCCAGCCACCGATATCAACATGAGCGACAATTAAACTGCCCAAACCAAAGATCACACAGCCAATGAGCAAACCAGTAGCGGCGGAGCGTGAAGCGGCAATAGCCATATATCATCCTTATATCATGACAATTTGTATTTCAATTATTGTGTATTAAAGACATCGTCTTTACCACATGCCGTATTGTCGATGTTTTAAGATAAAATTGAAATGGTTTGATATTATTTATTTTTATTTTATAGTGGCATTTTATGATATTAAAGAATATGTACACAGCTCGCTCTTTGTTCAACGCTTAAATATAAGCTGCTGTTAATGAATATCCTTACAGGAATAGCATTGGCGTTCTTGCTGTGATTTGTTACTCTCATTTTTACTTTTATATTGTGATATCAGTCGCTTAAAAAAATTAACACCCTTAACATATCTCATTTAAATTGCTTCAACAGCCATTACTACTCCAGCTTAGGTTTGCTTATGCTCCAACGTACGTTATCAAAACAACTGCTGTCATCAATGTTATCTGCACAGCAGTTATTCATCGTAAAACGCTGTACTCTGTCAGTTGGCGTGTTAGCAATGGCGTTATTTGCTGTGCCAAGCGCGCACGCTGCCAGCTGTAAAATCCCAAAGAGCTATTATAAGAATGTCTCTTGTACCCCCAGTAGTGGTTATTTCTTAGCGGTGAAAGATTTTGGTGCCCCGGTTGCCCTTATTAATAGGCAAGGTAAAAGCCTTGTTGATTTGACGCGCTATCAAAAAGTGGATGCAGATAAGATCTCAGCAGGTCTAATGCCCGTCATGCGTAATGGCCATGTCGGCTATCTGGATATGCAAGGTCGTGAAGTGATTCCTGTGATGTACAATGCGCTAAATGACGGTCAAGGGTGGGCGCGTCCGGTATCTGAAGGGCGTATCGTGGTCAAGCAGGGCGGTCACTATGGCGTCATCGATACGGCAAATAGGACTGTGGTTCCATTTTCAGCAGCGATTAGTGACATTGATGATTACCGAGGCGGCACGGCTCGTGTACGTAAAAACAAAGCGATAAGCTGGTTTGATAAAGAGGGCAATATTAAGAACGCCAATACTCAAAATAACACTACTCAAAGTGCCAGTGCTCAAAATGCCAGTGCCAAAAAAGATAAAGATAGTAATGGCAAAAGCCCTACAAACAGTCGCCTCAATCATCGTCCTATTGCGAGTAAATCAGAAGCTAAATCCAGCACTCGCGAAACTAGCACACAAAAAGATGTAGCTGCCATACCGGTTGATCGCTTTACTACCTTGCAGCCGCGTCAACAAGATGGGAGATGGGGCTTTGTTGATGACAATAATGTCACTATGATTACGTATTCTTTCGATGAAGTACGTCCCTTCTCAGAGGGGCTAGCGGGCGTGCGTATCGATGCAGAGTGGGGCTTTATCAATCTTGGCGGCGAGCTTGTGATTCCTTTTATTTTTAAAGATACTGATAATCAAGACCTCAGGGTTGATAACCACTATAAGGGCAAACCTTCTTTTGTATTTGTTGAGCAAAAGGCTTGGATTGGCAGCTTAGAAAATGGCAATAAGATGTGTATCGATAAAAAAGGCGCAGCGGTCACCTGTGATTAAATCCTAACAACCTGTTTTGTTTTGACCATAAAAAGCCCATAGCGATCAATGATTGCTATGGGCTTTTTTATAGGCTGAAAATGTCACAAGCTTGCTTATTAACGTTATTTTTCTAATAAGTGCTTGCTAATCAAATCAACCATATATGGCTGATAGTACTCAGGAATATCGTGCGCCATGCCTTCAATCAAATGAAATTTGGCATTAGGAATGGTTTTGGCCACCACGCGACCTTGTGAGGCTGGCAACAATCCATCCGCACTGCCATGTAGTACGATCGTCGGTGCTTTGACTTGCTTACTAAAGCGGCTGATAGAACCTGACGCCAAAATCGCATTGAGCTGCTGTACGGTGCCAAGAGGATGAAAATTACGCTGATATCGTATCTTTGCAATATCACGTACCATGCGCACGTTCACATGACCTGGCGTACCCACCGTCTTCATAAACCAAACGCTATGGCGAACGATATCACGCTCAGAGTGGCTCTCAGGGCGATTGATCAGCGTATATAGCTGTCTTGGCTTTGGTGGCTTTAAAAAGGCACGGTTGGTAGTGGTGAACATCAATGCCATGCGCTGTACCAGACTTGGATAACGTGCCGCTACGATTTGAGCGATCATGCCGCCCATAGAGGCACCCAGCAAATGTGTTTTGCCAAGCTGTAGGGCTTTAATTAAGCGCGCCGTATCTTCTGCCATATCGGTCAAATTATAGGCAACCTGCGCCCCTTTATTAGAGAGTCCTGTTTGCAGGCGCATCATCATCTTTAGCTGACTGATACGCGGTAGACCATCGATTTGTACTTTAGAAGACAAACCAATATCACGATTGTCAAAACGAATCACAAAGAAACCAGCATCAATAAGGCGCTTAATAAAATTATTTGGCCAAAAGATCATTTGTGAGCCAAGACCCATAATCATAAGCAGGGGCGGATGATTGGGATTACCACCAGCCTCAACACACAGCTCGATACCGTCGCCGATATCTATCATGGCTTGATGAAGATGCTCGCTAAGGTCTGATGCGCCCCATAGGTGCTCACCAAATTTCTGCCACTCAGGCGTCGGGTAACTGAAGCTGCTATCCGGTTGCTCTGGTGATGTAGCAGCAGTATCAATGTCGGTATTTTCTGTCATGAACGGTCCTATCTAAAAGGGGTCATTGGCTTAAATTTCTAACATCTCAAAATCAAGCTTGCCAACGCCGCATTCTGGGCATGTCCAATCATCAGGGATATCATCCCATTTGGTGCCCGGTGCGATACCTTCTTCAGGGCAGCCCAGCGCTTCATCATATATCCAGCCGCAGACAATACATTCATAACGTTTCATAAAGAGTCCTATCGATTATTACCAGTGTTACCATACATTTTTAAGGTGATACTGAGGGTAAATACAGCATGATTACTCTCAATATATAGACTGCAAAAACGCAGCTAGTTTAGCATATAACCATTGTTTTCATAGATAAGTTTACACTTGTATATTGAGATTAATAAACGTTTATCAAGTCACTATGCCTGATTATATGCGCTTAAGTAGGGCTGTTTTTGGCCATCGCATCATGATATCAAAGGCGATTATGATATAATAACCGCCGCTAATTTTCCGATGCATATATTATTTGCTATTGTTATAGCATCATCTAAGTTATAGACAACTAAGGGTTATTATGAGCGCAAACACCGCTGTTCCAGCAGTTGATACCGCAACCGAGTCATCGAATACGCTCAATACTGATCATCCATTTTGGCACATCATTCGCACAGTACCAGACTTCCCTAAAGTCGGCATCGATTTTTATGATATTACACCGTTACTACGCAGTCACATTAATGAGGTGATTGATGCGCTACTGGCTGTCCTACCTGAAGGCTTAATGGATGAGGTAGATTGTTTAGGTGCTGTTGAAGCCCGTGGATTTGTGTTTGCAAGTTTGCTGGCAGGACGCTTGGGTAAAGGGATGATTTTACTGCGTAAACCTGGCAAGCTGCCACCGCCCGTTGCCAACAAAGCCTATGCGTTAGAGTACGGCAAAGATACCCTTGAGATGCAAAATAATCTGCCCCCAGAGCGCGTGTTACTGGTTGATGATATCTTGGCAACAGGTGGCACATTGACCACCGCTTATGAGCTATGCCAATCAGCGGAGCATACGGTCGTTGGTGCATTAGTATTACTAGATTTGGTGGACTTACATGGCGATTTTCCAGTACCGGTTTATACGGTATTAAAGGCATAAATAATTGGCAGTGTTTTTTAAGTAATGTGCCATCACTATCACTTTTCGATGGCTTTAAAATGGCTTTGAAATGGTACATCTAAACCCTGATTAAAAAAGCGCGCTGAATCTATTCAGCGCGCTTTTTTAATCAGGGTTTTTTAGGCTGCTTGTATGTTCCGTGTGTTATTTGGCTTTTTGGTAGTTTTTACAAGCTTGCTCGACCAGTATGCGACTGACTGTTTTTGGAGCCGTTATTTTAAAGTCTTTGGTGGTCAGGAGAGGTTTTTCTGATTGCCAAGACTTTATGACCTTATCATCAGCGGTGTAATAAACGTACGCCCGTCTATAATAGCTGGCGTCCTTACAGGAGATCAGCCATTGCTGGTCGCTATGATGAATACCGCTCTCTTTACTGTCACTTGTGACGCTTTTTACTGCAGGATAGTTTCTGCGAATAGAGACAGTCATATTTTCGACCTGCTTTTCATCAAGGATATTGATGTCGGAGCGTTCGATAGAATCCAAATCTAAGCTAAAAATGGAACCGGTCTGACTTTCCGTTACTTTTGACCAGTTTACTGCCTGAGCACCAATCGCAAGCGTACTGCTTGCTAATATCACTGCTAGCCGTTTCATAATTGAGCCTTGCTTGTCGTCATTTTAGGTCGCTCATAATAGCCAACTTACTATGAGCAGGCAAATCTCTTTTATTACCTGCAGCGTAGACTTATGTAATATCAGCACTGTTTTATAGTGCTTTAATGCGTCATTTTTAAGCCAGCTAAGCTTGGGTCTATGTTTATATTGCTCAGATATATAGCTTAGCTGCGCATACTCGCTAGCATATGGGCAAGCTCATCACGTGCACCAATAAAGCCATCAATGCCTTTTGGTAACAGATCTTGAGTAATGGTATCTTGTTGATAGGCACTACTGAACTCTTCAGCGCTCAAGCTCACTCGCGTCATATCTGTCATGTCCATCGACATACTTTCTGATAATTGACGTGTAACCTGAATATCCATTGCTGCAAGCTCATCAATGAGATCAGGTGCAATGGTCAATAAATCACAGCCTGCCAGCGCTAATATTTGCTCAGTTGAGCGAAAACTTGCGCCCATTACCTGCGTTTTGTAGCCATGTTGCTTGTAGTATTGGTAAATGAGCTTCACCGACTGTACGCCCATGTCTTCAGAAACGGGTATGCTTTGACGGTTCTGCTGGCGTTTTTGCCAATCCAAAATACGTCCAACAAAAGGGGAAATCAAGGTCACGCCAGCATCGGCACAAGCGATGGCTTGATGTTGCCCGAAAAGTAAAGTGAGGTTGCAGTGTATACCTTGCGTTTCAAGGTAGCGTGCCGCCTCAATACCTTGCCAAGTCGCCGCCATCTTAATCAGCACCCGCTCTGAGTCGATACCTGCTTTTTGATAGGCTTCCATAAATGCCAATGCTTTATCAATGGTCGCTTGCGTGTCATAGGACAAGCGGGCGTCGACCTCAGTTGAGACGCGACCTTTAATCAAAGATAAAATATTGCAGCCAATTTGGATGGTTAGCTCATCAATGACCTTATCAATATCTCCTCGATGGCGACTCATGGTCTCTGATAGTATAGCCTCATTGTCAGGATGGATCAGTGCTTTGGTGATTAGGCTTGGATTGGTGGTCGCATCGATAGGTTTTAGACGCTCAATGGCGGCAAGATCGCCTGTATCCGCGACAATGGTGGTCATAGTGCGAAGCTGTTGTAATGCGCTCATCAGATATCCTTGGTATTATTCAGTAATGGTGTTATTTTCTTATGGACGATTATGGACGATTATGGACGATTATGGACGATTATGGGTAAAATCCTGTGTCCGTCTAAACTGTAACATAGATTTGGGGGCATGTTACCTGATAGTTTTCAGAGGCTAAGCCCGTATCGCGCTTAATCATACTAAGATTTATAGCGATTTGTCACTTTACACTCATTTACGAATGGGCACTGTCCCTAGTTTTTGTTATAGTAGAGCCGGTCAGTGATTGAGCGCTGTGAATACTACGGACTTTATCTAGATACTAGCGCGGCTTTAAAAAATCAATAATGATAAGTTGGTGATATAAAAGTTATGAACAGCAAAAATATTGATGTCCTTAATATTTATGTCAAAAAGTCTTCATGTCTGTTAACGATGTGTTTATAGTCCTCATTGACAAGTAGTTATACTTAACAGATCATAAAATCTAAAAAGGATGGGCGGTAATGAGTGAGCAGTCACCAGAACAAAACAATGATAATCTAAATAAAACCACCGCAAGCACCGGTACTACCACAACGGATAAAGAGTTTTTAAATACGTTGCGAGGCAGTATCGATGCGGTAGACTGTGAAATTCAGACGCTGATTAACAATCGTGCCAAATTGGCTCAGCAAGTGGCGACCGTAAAAAAGAATCACATTGCCAATGATCCTAGTGCCGAAAATACCAACCCTATTTTTTATCGTCCAGAGCGTGAGGCGCAAGTTCTAAAAGCCGTCATGGAGCGTAATGAGGGACCTATCGCCGATGAAAAGATGGCGCGCTTATTTCGTGAGATTATGTCGGTATGCCTTGATTTAGAAGCGCCGCAGCGCATTGCATTTTTGGGACCATTAGGCACTTTTACTCATGCCGCTGCCTTAAAGCATTTTGGTAAAGCAGCCGATACTGTACCACTGAACACCATTACCGATGTGTTTCGCGAAGTTGAAGCGGGTACTGCGATGTATGGCGTTGTGCCTGTTGAGAACTCATCTGAGGGCGTCGTCAATCATACGCTAGACGGCTTTTTGTCGTCTACATTAAAGATAATCGGTGAAGTCGAGCTGCCGATTCATCAAAACTTTTTAGTCGCTGAACATACCAAGCTCGATGGATTGAGCCGTATTTACTCACACCAACAATCATTGGCGCAGTGCCGTCATTGGCTTGACGTAAATTATCCCAATGTTGAGCGTGTTGCGGTATCGAGTAATGGTGAAGCGGCGCGTCGCTTGAAGAACGAGTGGCATTCGGCAGCGATTGCAGGCGATGTGGCAGCAGCAGAATATGATTTGCATAAGCTGTATTCCAATATCGAAGACAATCCAAGCAATACCACGCGCTTTTTGATTGTTGGTCATGAAGCAATTGCGCCATCCGGTCAAGATAAAACCTCGATTATGGTATCAGCGCATGATAAAGCGGGCGCTCTGATCGAAATCTTAAAACCTTTGTCGTATCATGGCGTATCTATGACCAGTATCGAGACGCGTCCAGAACGTCCTAATAAATGGGCTTATGTCTTCTTTATTGATATGAATGGGCATATCGAAGATCCGAACGTGAGCGCTGCTATCGCTGATATCCGTCCATTGGTCAAAGACTTACGTGTACTAGGCTCTTATCCAAAAGCGGTACTATAATTTACTGATTTTTATTAATCATCGTTTTGTTGATATGAATAGCAAAGGTTTTATAAATTGTCTTATCACAAATAGTCGTCACTAATGACATTAATGGGCTTAAATAAGCTTGGCCAATAATAGATGGGTGCTCACATCTAAGGATCAATCATGCAGTCTACGCAATCGACAGAGTCAAATTTATTACCGCTCGTACCTGCCTATGACAGTATTTTGGCGTTGGCACCGTATCAAACTGGCAAGCCTATCGAAGAGTTAACGCGTGAGTATGGCGTCTCAGATGTGGTCAAACTTGCCAGTAATGAGAATCCAAGCGGCTGCTCACCGCACGTTACGTTAGCGATTACTGAGCAGCTCGGTCAGCTGTCACGTTATCCTGATGGTAATGGTTATTACCTAAAGCAAGCTTTGGCTGATTTTAATGATGTCAATGTTGAGCAGATTACTTTGGGCAATGGCTCGGATGATTTGTTGGATATCTTGGCGCGTAGTTTTGTGGGGGCGGATGATGCCATCGTTTATAGTCAGTATGCATTCATCGTCTATTCAATGCTCGCCAAAATGCAAGGTGCTATGGATATTGAGGTGCCCGCTCAGCGCTTTGGACATGACCTAAAAGCCATGAGTCAAGCGGTTCAAGACAATGCTAATACCAAGATGGTATTTATCGCCAATCCCAATAACCCAACCGGCACGCAGCTTGACCAAGCAGAGCTGCGAGCGTTTGTCGCCAGTGTGCCAAGCTCGGTACTGGTGGTGTTAGATGAAGCTTATATCGAATATAGTCCTGACAGTAACAATCGGGCGCTGCTCGATGAATTTGACAATGTGGTTATTGTGCGCACCTTTTCCAAAGCGTATGGGTTAGCAGGTCTGCGTATTGGTTATGCCTTAAGCTCGGTGGCTGTGGCAGATTTGCTCAATCGCATACGTCAGCCCTTTAATGTAAGCCGCATTGGACTGGCGGCAGCGGCAGCGGCACTGGCGGATCAAGATTTTATCGAAAAAACTCGTCTGATGAATATCGAGCAGATGCGTTGGTTGGAGAAACAGTTTGATGCCCTAGGACTGGGTTTTATCAAGTCACATGCCAACTTTATCATGGTCGAAATAGAAGTTGAGATGGAAGACATAAACGCTGCTATTATCTATCAGGCATTACTTGAGCAAGGCGTTATCGTGCGCCAGTTAGAGGTTTACGGCTTGCACAATTGGCTGCGTATTACCGTTGGGGTCGCAGAAGACAATATGCGTCTGATTGATACGCTGCGCTCGATTTTGACCGATGATTAAACCCGTCTCTAACAAGCAATCTATTAAGCAACCTAATAACTAAAACAATATGCAAAAAATAAATCACACCGTAAATATGCCAGCAACAACCAAACTGACCTCATCCTCTACGCCGCCGCTATTTCAGCAGGTGTGTGTGATAGGTTTGGGTTTGATTGGTGCAAGCCTTGCGCAAGCGATTAAAGACAACGGCTTAGCCAAACGTATCGTCGCAGTCGATAGACATAAGCCAAGTTTGGAGGAAGCGATCCAACATGGCTTACTAGACGCTGGTAGTGCTGTATTCAGTGAAGTGGTATCTGGCAGTGATTTAATTGTCATTGCTGTGCCAGTACAAACGGTACAAGCGGTATTTATCGATATTAAATCTGCAATGGATAACGGTTTATTTGCTAGTGACTGTATTATTACCGACGTATGCAGTACCAAAGTCAATATTATTGAGGCTGCCAAATCGGTATTCGAGACATTGCCCGTCGGGTTTGTACCCGCCCATCCGATTGCTGGTGCCGAGAATTCAGGGTATCATGCCAGGCGAGCCGCATTGTTTGTCAATCATAGCGTCATCATTTGTGAGCTTCCAACCTCCAGTCAGCTGGCAATTGCCAAACTGAGTCAGTTATGGGAATCAGTTGGTGCGACTGTCATGCCGATGGCGGCTGAACGTCATGATGCAATATTGGCACATACCAGTCATCTGCCGCATCTATTGGCGTTCAATCTGGTTGAACAATTGGCAAGCCACGATGATAATTTAGATATGTTTCGCTATGCTGCAGGCGGTTTTCGTGACTTTAGTCGCATTGCGGCCAGCGACCCTAAAATGTGGCATGATATATTTTTTGCCAATCAAAGCGCGATTGTGGGCGCCCTTGATGAATACAGCGTTTATTTAACCAACATACGCCAGCTTATCATTAATAAAGATTCAACTGCCCTGATGGGACTTTTGGGCCGCGCGCAAGCCGCACGGCGACATTTTGGCCATATGTTAGCCAGCACCCCTTATACGGATACTTCTGCCATGTCAGCTTCTTATAATATTACCCCAAGCAATACCGTCTCTGGCACCATTACCATTCCTGGTGATAAGTCTATCTCGCATCGCAGTATTATGCTCGGTAGTCTTGCTACAGGCGTCACCAAGGTGACGGGATTTTTGGAAGGGGAGGATGCACTTGCTACTTTGCAAGCATTTCGCGATATGGGCGTAAATATTGAAGGTCCTGATAATGGCAATTTGACCATTCATGGCATGGGTATGAACGGGCTAAAGCCAAGTAAGACACCATTATATATGGGCAACTCTGGCACCAGTGTGCGCCTGCTGGCAGGTATCTTAGCTGCACAGTCATTTGATAGTGTGCTGACAGGGGATACCAGCTTAAATAAGCGCCCGATGGAGCGTGTGGCAGCACCATTACGTGAGATGGGAGCTGTGATTCAAAGTACTGGTCAGCAAGGTACAGCGCCACTTAGCATCACGGGTCGGGGCAGTATTGGCAAACCGCTGCAAGGGGCTGAATATGATATGCCAGTTGCTTCTGCACAAATTAAATCATGTTTGCTGTTAGCAGGGTTATGGGCAGAGGGCACTACGACCGTGATTCAACCTGAAATCAGCCGTGACCATACTGAGCGTATGCTCGCAGCATTTGGCTATCCAGTAACAGTCGATGGCAATCGTATCAGTGTTGAAGGCGGCGGGCAACTCACAGGCGGCGATATCGCAGTACCTGCTGATATCTCATCGGCAGCATTTTTTATGGTCGCTGCGGCTATCAGCCAAGGGAGTGAGCTGACCTTAAAGCAAGTCGGTATTAATCCTACGCGTACCGGCATTATTGATATCTTAAAGCTAATGAATGCTGATATTAGCTTAAGTAATGAGACTCATGTCGGCGGCGAGCCAGTCGCTGATATTACCATTCGCAGCTCAAACCTAAAAGGTATCGACATTCCAGAATCATTAGTACCCTTGGCAATTGATGAATTCCCCGTATTGTTTATCGCCGCCAGCTGTGCTCAAGGACGTACGGTGCTAACCGGTGCAAAAGAGCTACGTGTTAAAGAATCAGATCGCATTGCGGTGATGGCAGAAGGCTTACAGACACTAGGTATTAATTGTACGGTGACTGAAGATGGTCTAATCATTGAAGGTAAAGGTATTGTCAGTCAGAGTGGTGATACTGATGTTAATGAAGTCAATAATAGCCAGCCTGTCTTTGGCGGCGGACATATTGTCTCGCATCATGATCACCGTATTGCCATGAGCTTTGCAGTTGCAAGCTTACGTGCATCCAAGCAGATTACCATTGAAGGCGTTGAAACGGTCAATACCAGCTTCCCAGGATTTGCAGATCTTGCCAACCAAATAGGCATGTCTATTGACGTTGTAAGTGCTTAACGCAGTGCTTTTGATGTGAGCCAATATTTAATGATGTTGGCTCGGCAATAAAACCAGTAAGATAAACTCTTAATTTTATTGTCGATTTTCTTGTTTTTATTATGGTTTTCGCCGGCAATGAGTTGATACGATTTCTAGTATCAACTCATTGCTTTTTACCTTTTACTCTCTCTGTAGTGACCCTGTGCTCTTACCATCGAGTTATCATCCATGATAATAATTGATTAAGGGTACGCTTTGCTCTAAAAAGTTGTCCTATCTTATGACTACCCAAAATGTCATCAAAAAACCTGTTACGCCTATTAAGACGACCAGACGCGGTATTTTCACCGCCCTCACGGCCTTTTTTATCTGGGGCGCTTTTCCCTTATACTTTAAGCAATTATCGGACTACAATGCCACCGAAATTATTGGTCATCGTATTGTATGGACATTTACCTGCCTATTGATTGTGCTGGTCGTGACCAAGCGCTGGCAGTGGATTGATACCCTAAAGAAAAACCCAAAGTGGATCGGCTATACCTTTGTTTCAGGTGTTATCATTGCTATCAATTGGCTTACCTATGTCTGGGCGGTCAATCATGATCAGATTTTGGAGGCCAGTTTAGGGTACTTTATTGGGCCACTCGTTGGCGTCGGATTGTCGATGGTTTTGTTCAAAGAGCGCCTGCGTACCTTGCAATGGGTGGCGATTGGTTTTGCGCTATTGTCAGTTGTCATTCAAGTTGTCATGCTCGGTAGCCTGCCGTGGGTGTCATTAATATTGGCATTTAGCTTTAGTACTTATGGCACCATTCAACGCCAAACCCCTCTGACAGCGGTCGATGCGATGTTTGTTGAGACAGCCATGCTGCTGCCTATTTTTATCGCCTGGTTCTGGCAGTCTGATGTGGCGAGTAGTAATATCAGCTTTTGGTTCACGCCTGCTATTTGGCTACTGATGTTGGCGGGACCTATTACGTTGATACCGCTGCTGATGTTCAATAAATCTACCAAGCTGGTCGCTTATAGTATCCTCAGCTTTATGAACTATCTGACCCCGACCTTTATTTTCTTCTTAGCGGTATTCTATTACAATGAGCATTTTGATTTGCATCGTTTGGCGGTCTTTGGTCTAATTTGGCTGGGTCTATTATTATTCAGTATCGACTTATGGCGTCATCGCCCAAGTAAGCAGCTAAAAGCAGCACGCCTGCGTGAAGAAGCACTAACATCTAAATAAACCATCATACTAAAATCGGTGGTAAAAATACTATTAACAAGGATTTGTATGTTTCATACCCAGTCTGATGTCGTATTTGTTAAGGGATTAAAAGTTGAGGCAGTCATTGGCGTATATGAGTGGGAGCGCGTCATTACGCAGCCACTTTTGATAGATATCGCAATGGAAACGGATATCAGCCGCGCTGCGGTGTCAGATGATGTCAGCGATGCGCTAAATTATAAAGAAGTCTGCGATGATGTCAGTGCATGGTGTCAAACCATTCAAGCAAAACTGCTAGAGCATTTGGCTGGGCAAATCGCTGATAAACTGTTGGCAAAATATAGCTGTCACAAAATCACCTTAAGTGTTGCTAAGCCTACCGCGATTGAGCAGGCGGATGCGGTTGGGGTGCAAATCACGCGCTATGCTACATCAGCATCTAATGGCGCTACCATACAAGCTGATACCATCTCATCTAATGACGCATAAAGTGGCTAATTGGCTTATGTCACTGACGCGCTGCAAGCCCGAAGCGTTGCAGGCACAGCCTATAACGGCGGCTCTACTAGCTGTGGGCAGTAATCATGATGCAGACATTCATTTACCGCATGTTCGAGAAAAGTTAGCCGATTTAGGTGAAATACAGCTGTCCACGGCATTTCAAAACCCTGATTTTACTGCCACCATAGAGCTACCAAAACCTGATTATACCAATCAGTGCGTTTATTTAACTTTAGCGAAGCCTGTCGCTTTGCAGCAGCTACAACAGATATTTAAGCAGTTTGAGTGTGATTGTCAAAGACAGCGTTTGACAGAAGCATCAGCGGCTATAAAAACAGTGACGATGGATATAGATATACTGCTTATCAGTGTGCCTCAAAATAATAGCCTAAGCAAAAATAGTAATTTTGAAGGGTCTAAATGGATAATAATGGCAGATCGCTATCCATTTAAAGCACATGAGAGAGTAGGGCTTGAAGAATTAATCTCAAAAGGTGGTTAGAAAAGTTGCTAAAAAGATTGAGTTAAACGACTGATACCAAACTTAAATATAGTCGATTTTAAATAAAATAGATACGCCATACTATAACGCGGAACTGGGATAAATTTTTCCGGCTTGCTGTGCCTACGCCGAAAGAAGCTGCGTAAGATTTATCCCAGTCCCGCTGTATCGTTTTAATACTAAATTCACTATAGTTTAACCCCTAGCTTTACTGCGCGGTCAAACCACCATCAATAACAAACTCTGAACCTGTTGAGTAGCTTGATTCATCTGACGCTAAGAATAGCACTATGCTACTGACTTCTTCTGGCTGCGCCACACGTCGCATCGGAATGGTTTTGGCAAACGCTTCAACCGCATCTTTGGTATCGCCTTGCATAATCATCGGTGTGGCAATGACACCTGGATGAATGGAGTTTACGCGAATGCCATGAGGGGCACACTCTAATGCTGCCGCTTTGGTCATACCGCGTACCGCAAATTTAGAATCGGTATAGCCAATAGCGCCGCCAACCAGACCATTAATCGATGAGATATTGATAATAGAGCCTTGCTTGGCGGCTTTCATGATTGGAATAACCGCTTTCATACCCAAAAATACTGACACTTGGTTAATCTCTAAGATCTTGCGATAGTCATCTAAAGAGGTATCTAAGATAGATTTATGCGTGGTAATACCTGCATTATTGACCAAGACATCGATTTGACCAAATTTTTCTTGAGTTGCTTTAACGACTTGTGCCCAATCGTCTTCATTGGTGACATCATGTTTGATAAATAGCGCATCAGCGCCAAGCGCTTTTGCCAACGTATCGCCTTTATCCGCATTGATATCGGTCAAGACCACTTTCGCGCCCTCTGCCATACATAAACGCGCATGAGTTTCACCCATTCCTTGAGCCGCACCTGTGATAATGATCACTTTATCTTGTAAACGAGCCATGAGTTTTCCTATTTTTATTTATGAATAATAAGAAGTATAAGCCATCCTAGTTAAAGAGTCCTTAGTGGTTATGAAACCAAAAATCAATGCCTTATATTTTTAAATGATAATTTTAAAATTGGTTAAAATAAAAAAAGAGGCTGTTTGGCCTCTTTTTTATTTAGTAACGACGACAACTAGTATAGTAGCTTATTTCTGTTCAGTACCAGCTGCCGCCATATCAGATCGACCAATCACATCCAAATCCTCTAAACACAATTTGTCATATTCCTTTTTGCAAAAGTTAGGATCGATTTTACACATCGCGCTTTGCAATTGATCTAAGCGGTTTTCTGATTGCTGGATATGCTCGAGCATTTTAGCAAAGGCTTCAGCGACAGGGTCTTGCGACATGGGATCGATGCCATAAGCTTGAAAAGTGGTTTCTCGCGCTGTGTGAGTCGTGGCTTTTTCATCCGTGACCGTATCTTTAGAAGCTGCCGCTTGCGCCACTTTTTCTTGTTGCTTGGCATCATTGACTTTGGTTGTAATAGGATTGCCCTTTTCATCATGGTGCTCTGATATCATGCGAGCAGCACTCCCGACCATGGTTGCACCTGCTGGGACAGCCTTGACCACGACGGCATTTGAGCCGATTTTAGCGCCTTTGCCGACAGTAAATGGTCCTAATACTTTGGCACCGGCACCGACGATGACGCCATCTTCCAAAGTAGGGTGGCGTTTGCCATTATTCCACGAAACACCGCCAAGCGTGACGCCATGATATAGGGTCACATCATTGCCAATCTCCGCCGTCTCGCCAATGACGATGCCCATGCCATGATCAATAAAAAATCGACGACCGATTTTGGCAGCAGGGTGAATCTCGATGCCAGTGATGATACGCGAGCCATAAGAAATCACACGAGCCGCAAGTTTTTGCTCATTTTGCCAAAGACAATGCGCGCCGCGATGTAGAATAAGCGCGTGAATACCAGGGTAAGTTAAGATTACCTCTAGGCTGTTACGAGCAGCAGGGTCGCGATTGAATACCGCATCGATATCTTCTTTTAGGTCTCTTTTAATGCGGACGAGCGATTTGAATAGTGTGGCGGGCAATGACATAAACCGTCCTATCGTATTTTTGGTTACAATCTCTTTAGTTATAGCAGTTTTATAGCACAAAATATAGCAATGTACGCTAAATAAAAAATCACCTGTAGAAAAAGCCAGCTATTGACCCTTTATCTACAGGCGATTAGGATTGTGCTTTAGCTATCACTGACAACATATTTGAGCAATTCAACGATTTGCTCTGGCGTTTGTGCCCATGCCATTGCTGCAGCATCGACCTCTTTTAGCGGATGAATAATATCCTCAGCATGCAATGTGATATAAGGTTTGCCCAGCGCGGCGCAATAACCGGCATCAAAAGCGGCGTTCCACTGCTTATATTTATCACCAAAACGAATGATAGCAATGTCACACTTTTGGATCATATTTTTGGTGCGAATTGCATTAACTTTGGACGATTTATGATCGCGCCAGAATCCATTATCCTCTTTACCGAGTACATCACCAGCGGCATCACTGGCTTCATGCTCAGTAACCGCTGAAGTAAAGGTAATATCTAAACCCTGTGCTTTTGCACCCTGCATGATTTTTTGACGCCAGTCAGTATGTATTTCTCCGGACAGATAAACGTTCCAATTCATTGTAAATTCCCTTTTTATAAGTAAACTTGTCATGTTATGAGCTAGTAAGTGACAAAAACTGCTCACCGTCACATGACGGCTGCTCATGCCAAAGAATCAACGCCAAAAACCTTACCGTTAGAATTTTAGTCTTTTGCGATTTTGGCAATCAAGGCGCTGAGTAGTTGATACTCTTTTTGATCAAGCTGCAATCGTGAGCCAAGTCGAGACAGGCGTGATGGCAATGATTTTAAGTTTTCACTATCGGCAAGTTTGCGTTGCACCATCAATGCAGTAGTACGCTCAGTCAGCTGTTGTAATTGCTGCTGAGTGATCGCGGGCTCATCCCATTGCTGACGCAGATAAGTACTCAGCATAGGGTGACCTGTAGTTGCTAAGCCACCTGTCGTCTTTAGGCTGTCGCTATCAGCTTGTATATGCGTTTGTGTATAAGCATAAATAAAACTCGCAATAACTTGCACAGCTGAGGCGACATTGAGCACTGGATAAGCAGGATTGGCATCGATTTGAATATGATAGTCAGCATAAGCTAGCTCTTCATTGGTCAAGCCACGATCTTCTCGGCCAAACAAAATGGCAATATTGGGCGCTGTATTATTACTGGCTTGCCCGTTAATCGTGCTTTGCTTATCGATAAAATCCAGCATGATTTTCGCCGCTTGTGTGGGCGTGACCACAGGACGCGGCAAATGGCGGCTACGACTGCTGGCCGCAAATACCAACTGGCAATCGGCAATAGCAGACTCAAGCGTGGGTGCGATGACGGCTGACGATAATAGCTCACTACCACCAGCGGCATGAGAGACACTGGTCTCGTCAATCGGCAACTTAGGATCAACCACCGTCAATTTTGATAGCCCCATAGTATGCATGGCGCGTGCCGCTGAACCAATATTAGCAGGTAATGTCGTATTGACCATCACTACTTGAATACAAGACAAATAATCGCGATCGGTTAGTGCTGCTATGGCTAAAGGTGAAGATACGTTGTTACTCATTACTGTCCTAATCGCTGGTTGATGTCTTGCTCGGCTCGTTGCAACGCCACTGCAATGTCCTCAATAAGTTGAGCTTGTTCGCTGATCAGACGCTCACGGCAAAGCTCTTGTAATTGACTGCCAAGGCGCGTCATTTGAGTTGCGCCCAAATTGACACTGGCGCCTTTTAACGCATGAGCAAGCTCAAAGCCACTGGCATTATCTTCTTGTTGCTGAGCTTGTCTTAGTTTTGTGATACGGCGGCGACAATCAGTAAAGTAGACTTGTATCAAATCGTCAAAGTCTTCTTCTAATAAGTCGCGCATGTCCTCAAACTGCTCAGTATTGATAATCTCGTCATCAGTTATGGCAGTCATATCGTTGTTCATAATATTAGCCATAGTCATGTGTCCAATAGAGTTAAAGTTTGCGTAAAAAGCATCATTATAATAAATATCTTCCTACTAATAAATATGCTAACGCTAATACATTTGTTAGCTGTAGTGAAAATGTAAGTTATCTTCACTAATCATACTTTTGAGCTGCTGCAAATTGTCATCATTCGGGTAAAGGCGCCAATGCTCGGACAATCCTATATTGGCAATACCATATTCTTCATAAATACTCAGTCCAAGCGGCAGGCAATTGTCATTGATAGTATCATCTGTATTACTCAGGCTGTTATTGCTATAACTGCTGCCATTATGGTAGAGCACATCTTGTGCCATGTCGTTTTCTAACGCCAGTAAATCATTCCCATTTTCATCATATAGGCTGCCACCCATCGCAGCATCATAGCCGTTATTCCCATTAAAGTTGCTGCTTTGCTCGTCTTGCTCGTTGTCATAGGATAGTTTTGGTGCTGGAATGATGCTGGCTTGAGCAGACTTCAGTAAAGGCTGCATACGATTGAGCAATTCGATATCGCTACCGTGAATTTTAATACTGATTTTCTTCATCCATCTTAGGCGTGCGTCAACGATGCTCATCGCATTATCAAGACGGGCAAACAGCCTGCCATCACGCTCACGGATACTGCCTTTAATAATCACGACTTCGTCTATTTTTAGCTGCTCTTTGACGCGGTTAAAGCGTTCAGCGTAGCAGCTAACCTCTAATCGTGACGTTCCGTCGTCTAAGGTAATCACATTACGCGTGCCAAAATTGGCAATATCGATGATAAGACCGGCAAAATAGCAGCTGCCGTTATAGCCAGTGTCAGTCAATTTATCGAGGCGCGCGCCTGAGGTATAGCGTTTTAGCTCATCCAAGTATTCATTGATCGGATGTCCAGTCAAATATAGACCTAAGGTGTTTTTTTCCGCTTTTAGACGGTGCTTATCACCCCAAATGAGCTCTGGCGTCATCACCAGTGGCGGCGCGGCAACGACACCATCCATCTCACCAAATAAGTCCATCATACCGATTTCACGGTTTTGACGGTCTTGCTCAGCGGCTTGTACCGCACTTGGCAACTGGCTCATAAGCGCGCCGCGAATCTCATAAGCTTCGTCGCTTGGCAAGTCAGGTCGCAAAGTGGCTGCAAAGTCATCAAAACAGCCTGCATTTATCAGCCCCTCTAAAGTGCGCTTATTGACCTTTTTGATATCAACGCGGCGGCAAAAATCATAGAGATCTTTAAACGGGCCTTCACGTCTTCGTGCATCAACAATAGATTCAACCGCACCTTCACCAACCCCTTTAATCGCCCCAAGACCATAAATAATATTGGTTGGGGTATCGGCGACAAAATGCCACTCACTGCGATTTACCGATGGATTGACGACGGTTAAATCAAAGTTTTCACGGCAATCATTGATAAAGAACACCACGTTGTCGGTGTTGTTCATATCTGAGGTCAGTACCGCTGCCATAAATTCAGCAGGGTAATATTGCTTCAGATAAGCGGTCTGATAAGCGAGTACGCCATAAGCAGCAGAATGCGAGCGGTTAAAACCGTAACCGGCGAACTTTTCCATCAAGTCAAAGACGCCGCCTGAGGTCGCCTCATCGATACCTTGAGCGGTAGCACCCGTGATAAAAATATCGCGCTGTTTTGCCATCTCTTCAGGTTTTTTCTTACCCATAGCTCGGCGTAGCATATCAGCGCCGCCCAAGCTATAGCCTGCCATCACCTGCGAGATTTGCATCACCTGTTCTTGATAGACAATGACGCCATTGGTATTTTCTAAAATCGGCTCAAGGTTTGGATGGTCATAAATGACTTCCTCACGACCATGCTTACGGTCGATATACATCTCTACCATACCGGCATCTAGCGGACCTGGGCGATAGAGCGCACACATGGCGATCACATCTTCGATGTTGGTCGGTTGTAATTTTGCCAGATACTTTTTCATGCCCATACTTTCTAGCTGAAAGACGGCAGTGGTCTTGGCATCCTGCAGCAGCTTATAGGCTTTTTTGTCATCTAGTGGTAAGTCTTCTAGTACCAGCGGATCTTTACCTTCTTTGGCTCGGCGCACGTTAATATTTCTGACAGCGGCGTCAATCACGGTCAAGTTACGCAGACCCAAAAAGTCAAACTTCACCAGCCCAACCGCTTCAACGTCATCTTTATCAAATTGACTGACACGATGACCTTCATCATCACAATAAATGGCGCTAAAATCGGTGATTCTATGCGGCGCGATTAATACGCCGCCAGCATGTTTACCGACGTTGCGGCAGACGCCTTCAAGCTTAATGGCCATCTCCCACACTTCAGTGGCATCTTCATAATCCATATTATCGGGATTGGAGATTAAGTCCTTAAGCTGCGGTTCTTGCTCAAGCGCCTGAGCAAGAGTGATACCTGGGGTCTTTGGGATCAGTTTGGAGATTTTATTGGCCAAAAAGTATGATTTACTCTGTACCCGAGCCACATCTCGCACCACCGCTTTTGCTGCCATGGTACCAAAGGTAATAATCTGCGACACGGCCTCTCGACCATAGGTTTGCGCCACATAATCGATAACACGATCACGCCCTTCAATACAAAAGTCAATATCGAAATCGGGCATGGACACACGCTCAGGGTTTAAGAAGCGCTCAAATAATAAATCGTAATGAATAGGGTCGAGGTCGGTAATGTTTAGCGCATAAGCCACGAGCGAGCCTGCACCAGAGCCACGGCCGGGACCAACTGGTACACCATTGGCTTTTGCCCAGCGGATAAAGTCCATGACGATTAGGAAGTAACCGGGGAAGCCCATGGATAGGATAACCTTTAGCTCATACTCTAAGCGCTCATCATATCTTTGGCGGATATCACTCCAATTATCACTGCGCGTCTCAACTGGGAAGAGCTTGTCTAAACGGTTATCAAGCCCGCGCTGCGACTCTAATCGGAAAAACGACTCAATGGTTTCGCCCTCAGGGACAGGGAAATCTGGTAAGACGTTAATACCGAGCGTCAAGGTGACATTACAGCGCGTTGCCAAGCGCAACGTATTGTCAATCACCTGCGGAATATCAGAAAATAGCTGCTGCATTTGCGCTTGGGTTTTTAGATATTGCTCATCGGAATAAGTCTGTGGACGGTTTGGATCGGCAAGTACATACGAGCCAGCAATACAAACCCGCGCTTCGTGTGCATCAAAATCATCTTGCTCTAAAAAGCGCACATCATTATGAGCAATAATAGGGATATTATGTTTGGCACCTGAATGAATAGCCGCCTTAATAAAAGCATCCTCACCGGTACGATTGGTGCGTTTAATCGCAAAATATAAGCGATCATCAAACTGGGCTTGCCACTCTGCAATCAGCTCATCGGCTTTTTCTGGCATTGAGCCAACCAATGCTTGTCCGACATCTGATTTTTCAGTAAATAAGACAATGACGCCCGCCGCGTGCTCTAAAATATGGCTGCGCTTAATAACCGGCGTCCCATGATTGGCAGGATCAGCACGACCTTCGGTGAAGCCAAGTGACACGATACGGGTGATATTTTGATAGCCCTCGTTATTCATCGCAAGTAAGGTCAGGCGCGAGTCTTCATTGTCCATGATGACTTCACTGCCGATAATGGGCTTGATACCTGCGCCTAAGCAGGCACGGTAGAACTTTACCGTGGCATATAGATTGGATAAATCTGTCAAGGCAAGGGCGCTTTGATTGTCTGCCGCTGCCACTTTAACCAGTGGCTTAATACGGACGATAGAATCGGTAATGGAATATTCGCTGTGGATGCCAAGGTGTACAAATGCCATAGAAGACTCTTACGGATGCAAACAAAAGGAGAGGGTACAAGTGAGTGTCAGAGACAAACTAAAAAAGACAGCTGGTGATTTATTTTATAAACCTTATAATATCAAGGGTTTATATTAAACTATTGCTAAACCAGTATGCCGATAGCTGTACTTTATAAGCTTTATCTCAGCCGCTAATAATAGCATTGTTTGGTACATACAGCCACTCATTCGAGGCTATCAAGAAGCTATCAAATACCATGGTATGTTCTCTATAATGGGACTGATACCAGAAAAAAGCCTTCTACATCATGATGATATAGAAGGCTTATATAGGAAAACGTCACGATTATTTAGCTGGTATTTAGCGCTTATCATGTTTATCGCTATATTCTATCCAAAAGTCTGCATTTTCAACGCCTGCTTTTCTAGGGTCAAAGACAGGGTCAAGTCCCAGCTTCATTTGCTCATCGTAGTCTTTTAATACTTTGAGAGCCGTTTTACTGAGTAATACGATAGCGATAAAGTTGAGATAACACATACTACCGAAGCCAATATCACCTAATGCCCACATGACACCGACTGATTGCATACTTCCAGTGAAGCAAATGATTAAAAATACCACTTTTAATATCGGCTTTAGCACCGGATAGCGTAACTTGCTATCTAAATAGACAAGCGTGGTTTCAGCGATATAGTAATAAGCAATCAAGCAAGTAAAGGCAAATAAGAAGATAGCAATAGCGACAAAACCGCTACCATATTGGCTAAATACTGTCGATACAGCGGCTTGGGTAAATGCAGTTCCAGCTTCAATGCCTGGCATGTTTTCAACTAGCACCAATCCTTCTGCTGGAATGACGTTATACATGCCAGTAGACAAGATCATGAGCGCAGTTGCTGTACAGACGAGAACCGTATCAACATAGATAGAGAAGCTCTGTACCAAGCCTTGTTTGGCAGGATGAGATACTTCTGCGGCAGCGGAGCTGAAAGTGGCTTCGCCTGCACCGGCAACGTTTGAAAAGACTGCGC
>NZ_JBFFMS010000043.1:0-20071 GCF_041554015.1 Psychrobacter sp.
GATATCGCTCGGTGATTATGTCTTAACGGGTGGTGAGCTACCAGCCATGGTACTGATGGATAGTGTGATACGTCGTCTGCCTGATATTATGGGTGATGATAAGTCAGCTGAGCAAGACTCGTTTGTCGATGGCTTGCTTGACTGTCCACATTATACTAAGCCGCATGAGTTTGCGGGTATGGCAGTACCTGAGGTGTTACTGTCAGGTCATCATGCCAATATTGCTAAGTGGCGCTTTGCCCAGCAAGTCGAACGTACGCAAACGCGACGTCCTGACTTATGGCAAGCGTTTACACCGACGCAAGAGCAAGCAAAGTGGCTAAAAGCATTGGCAAAAGCAGATAAAAAGCAGCGTTGATAACGCTTAGTTAGATAAACAGTTAAGTCATAAAATTTTGCGCAACAACAAAACGAGTCATAGCATAATGGCCGTTTGTCATAACCCACTTACGTTGTGTCTTATTAAAAAGAGATATAATTAATTATTACAAACAGGTGATATGCGTCAAGCCTCTATTATCTAATGTGAGGAGATAACTCTCATGAGCAACAAGCATCCATTGGTTCAGGTCATCGAAAATGCTCAATTGGTTGAGCGCCCAAGCTTTGCACCCGGCGATACCGTTGTGGTTCAAGTAAAAGTACGTGAAGGTGAGCGTGAGCGTTTACAGGCTTTTGAAGGCGTTGTAATTGCTAAGCGTAACCGCGGTTTAAACTCAGCGTTTACCGTACGTAAAATCTCAAGTGGCGTTGGTGTTGAGCGTGCATTCCAATTGCATTCACCAATCATCGATAGCATTGAAGTGAAACGCCGTGGCGCTGTTCGCCGTGCGAAACTATACTACTTACGTGAGCGCTCTGGTAAATCAGCACGTATCCGCGAGAAGCTTGCTCCGCGTGCGCCTAAAGTTGTTAAGGCAAAAACTGATGCTCGCGTTCCTGATGCAGTTGAAACTGCACCTGGTATTTAAGCAAAAGCTTGCCACCTTTAGTAAGCTGTATGATCTACAGTTGATTAAAGTAAGGCGATAGTAGATACAAACCCTTATTCATAGGTTTATCATATAAATAAGCGGGTAGTACCAAAAAAGACAAAACCCCAATCTGTGCGCATGCCAGATTGGGGTTTTTGTTTCTGTCGCTTTAATTCAGACTCTTCAAATAATGTCAGTTCACATTGCCAGCTAACGTATGCATCTCATTTAACATCAGCCATACAGCACGTTTTACATCAAAATTTCAATAACGGTTGTAGAGCTTGCCTTTAGCCCTAAAATTTTAATCTTCAAAATTTTCAATACGGCTGTTTTGGTCTTTAGATTTGCTGTATTTACGTAGGCGTATGTATAGCGTCTTGGTGACGATAGCGATGGTCTTTTGCTGATCGTCAACGATATCTACTTGGTATTCACGAAATACCGGCTCACCGTCTTTTGCTAGTTCTTGAATGGTCTTGATTTCATTGCTAGGAATTTTCATGCGGGCGGTGACTTTGCTATTGCCCGGCGCGATAAATTCAATCTGCGAGCTTTTGTCCCAAACAACGTAACTGCTACCGAGTTGGTGCATGAGCATGAGCATATAAAAGGGGTCAACCATTGAATATAGGCTACCGCCAAACTGTGTCCCGACGATGTTCTTATTGAGACCATTTAGTCCCATCGTGACCACACATAAGCCTTGGTCAAGGTTGATGTGCTCAATCTTGATACCAGCACCGATATAAGGCGCATAAGTATTGATACGCAGCTTGAGCAGATAAGGCGTGAGCAATGGCATAATATTTTTTTTAGCGTTACGTTTTAGCGTCTCAAGATTTTTGGGTAGTAAACTCATAAACTTATCCTAGGGTACTTCTTGATTTTTAGACTGCTATGATTCAATCATTATGGGTAAAAAAGGTATTTATCATAGTGAAAAACGGTTAAAGGCGCTAGAGCTAAAGCGTAACTTCCTTTATATCTTGTACTTGGCTTTTATTTACCTCAGTCGTTCATGACTATAAAATAGTGCTTTTTTGGGCTTGATTATAGCGTTAAGGCATGATTAACGATGCAAAAAATGTTTACTAATGACTGATAGTTGATAACGACAATCTGCAACCTTTTGGGCAACTAAGTAGCTAATAAGTTTGAAATTTTTTAATAGAAAACTTTAGGTTATCAATGATAGCTATATTTATAGTATATTTGAATTGTTATAGATTCGCGTTCCACAGTCTCATGACATACAATGACTACATTTTTTCTTCGGTGGTTTATCGTTTATTGCGACAGCAGTAAGCGAAGATGGAGTCACTAAAACGTCGGTCGACACAAGGAAATGTGATGAGTGGTACACAGCTTCCCCCTATAGATTCTAAGCAGCAATCAAGCCCTTCTGATAACGAGTTGCAAGACAGCTATGTAAACTTACATAAGCCTAGTTCAAGCTTTAAAAATCGTGATGCCTATCTTAATCATGAACTGCAAATCATGCAGCCCAAGCGCTGGCAACCTAATCTGCCGTTCCGTGATTATCGTTTTGAATATGAGGATACGATTCCGGCGATGGCGGCGACTATTGGTAAAGTGGTGATGGTGGGTGCCATTGCCGCAACCTTTGCAGGTCCGCTTGGTTTGGGTGATGCGTTTGTCCTAGAAAACGTCCGTTATGAATTACTCATCGTGGCGTTTTTTGTTATTTTATTCTCAGGGTTTTTGCTACCAACTGCCAACCTTGCGGGTACTCATGGGCCTTTAATTCCGCTTATTCCTATCGTCGTTGCCGCGGGTGGTCACCCGATGGCTTTTGGCTTACTGATCGGCGCCTTTGGTTTGCTGTTGGCAATCAGTAAAGGCGGCAGTCTCTTGGCAAACTTGACCAGTAAAGGCGTGTGCGGTGGTTTGCTGCTGTACTTGGGCTTTATTGGTACTATCTCGCAAGTCAAAAACCTGTTTGCATGGGCAGAAGGTATCGGCATGGCGCATATTGCCTTTGTGGTCATTCTTTTGACAATTATCCTATATGCCGTCCTAGAGAATTTTCAAAAGCGCTGGCTAGCGGTACCACTGAGCTGTTTGTTGGGTGGCGGCGTTGCCTTTGCCATGGGCGCGCCCTTTGCTTTTAAAACCGCACCCGGTCTACCAAATATGAATCCGATGTATTGGTGGGGTGAAAACACCGGCTGGATGCTTGGACTACCAACGGTTGAGAGCTTTATTGTTGTGCTGCCCTTTGCAGTATTGGCGGTGGCTATGTGGTCGCCAGACTTTTTGGGTCATCAGGTGTTTCAAAAGATCAGCTATCCAAAACGTACTGAACGGGTATTGATGGATATCGATGACACCATGACCAGTGCTTCGTTTCGTCAGGTGGTAGGCTCTGTGCTTGGCGGGGCGAACTTTGCCTCATCATGGGGTACATATATCGTCCCTGCGGCCATTGCCAAGCGTCCTATTCCAGCTGGTGCGGTATTAACGGGGCTATTTTGTCTGATCGCTGGTATCTGGGGTTATCCGATGGACTTGGCAATTTGGGAACCGGTCATGTGTGTGGCGCTCATCGTTGGCGTCTTTATACCGCTACTTGAAGCTGGTATGGAGATGACACGCGAGGGCAAAACCACTCAGTCTGCGGCTATTGTGGTCTTTGCATCGGCTCTGGTTAACCCCGCCTTTGGTTGGTCTATTACCCTAGTGCTTGATAATTTGGGTTTGATTGGCTCAAAAGAGCGCAGTGCCAGCTTAACGAAGATGAGCCGCTGGATTATCCCTGTAGTCACTTTTGTGATACTAACAGGGGTGATGGCAATCGTTGGTATGTTGCCAGGTATCCCAGCACTGTTACCGAATTTTCGTCACTAGTAGCATTGTTATTGCTATTAAACAGTCATTACAGTCATTCATAAAAAAGTCAGCCTTGATGCTGGCTTTTTTTATGGTTATTGCTAAGCTGATAAGGGTTCTTGTAAAACGCTCACTATCGCCCCATAAACATCTGTATATCAGTATCTTGAGAGCAATAAATTCTATGGTCAATGTTTCAGAGTCTAGTCCTGTCGACGATAAAAAAGCCCGGCTTAAGCATCTTATTCAGCGCCTGCCAAATTTGCCAGGGGTGTATAAAATGCTTGGTAAAAATGGTGATATTCTTTATGTCGGTAAGGCCAAATCGCTTAAAAGCCGTGTGAACAGCTACTTTGCAAAAACCATTGACCATCCAAAGACACGGGCGCTGGTGGCGCGGATACATAATATCGAAACCATCATTACTCGTAGTGAGACCGAAGCACTGCTGCTCGAGCAAAATCTGATTAAAGAGTATCGTCCGCCGTATAACGTGCTACTACGTGATGATAAATCCTACCTGTATGTGTTTATTTCAGCGGATAAACCTTATCCACGATTGGCTTATGGGCGCGGTAAAGGCAATCACCGAAAAGGGCGTTTCTTTGGTCCTTTTCCTTCTGCGCATGCGGCAAAGGAAACACTGGTGCTTATGCAAAAAATGTTTCAGATGCGCCAATGTACCAATACCTTTTTTAAGCAGCGTAAGCGCCCATGCCTTGAGTATCAAATTAAGCGCTGCCGTGCACCCTGTGTCGGTTTGGTCTCGCCAGAAGAATATAGCGAGGACGTCAATAATACCATTCGCTTCCTAAAAGGCGACTCTAGCGATATTCATAGTGCTTTGATTGAAAAAATGGAAGCTTCTGCTGAAGCGTTGGATTTTGAAAAGGCGGTATTTTATCGTGATCAGCTCTCTATGCTGCGCGAAGTACAAGCTAAGCAAGCTGTTTATACCGTGCAAGGGGAGGCAGATGTGATAGCCATTGCCAGTCAAGCAGGTATGACATGTGTCAATGTCTTGACGGTGCGCGGTGGGCGTGTACTTGGCGGTAAGAACTACTTCCCTGATGTCGATAGCAGTGAGCCACTTGCTGATAATTTATCAGCGTTTATCACCTCATTTTATTTTCAGGTAACCGATGACTTGCCAGCGGAGATTATTTTAAGTGATGAGCTACCTGATCAGCTAGCAGTGAGTGAAGCGTTGGCAAGCCATTTTGGCAGTAAGGTCGTTATCAAAACCAATGTCCGTGAGCACCGCGCTGAATGGCTAGATTTGGCTAAGCTTAATACCAATAATGCGCTAAAAACCAAACTTGGTGATTATTTGGAATTACATGCGCGCTTTGTGGCGTTAAAAGATGTCTTGACTGAGGTCACGGATCGTACCATTGACCGTATCGAGTGTTTTGATATCTCGCATACCATGGGTGAGGCAACCATTGGTAGCTGCGTGGTCTTTGATCAAGGCGGCTCGCGTCGCCGTGATTATCGTCAGTATGCTATTCATGATATCCAAGGCGGCGATGACTATGCGGCGATGAAGCAGGTGCTAACGCGGCGTTATAAAAAGCAACCGCTGCCTGATTTATTGCTGATCGATGGTGGTAAAGGGCAGCTTGGTATCGCCAAAGAAGTGCTGACTGAATTGGGTATCCTTAATGATACTTTGCTTATCAGTGTGGCAAAAGGTGAGGGGCGTAAGGCTGGGCTTGAAGTGCTGCATTTTATCGATCATGAGCCGCTTGATTTGCCTATGGACAGTAAGGCGCTGCATTTATTAATGCATATCCGCGATGAAGCCCATCGTTTTGCGATTACAGCGCACCGTAAGAAGCGCGATAAGCGTCGTTCATCATCGGTGCTAGAGGTAATACCTGGGCTTGGTGAAAAGCGCCGCCGTGACCTGCTTAATCATTTTGGCGGTATGCAGCAATTGCTCGGTGCCTCACAGCAAGAATTGGCAGGCGTACAGGGAATTGGTCCAGTATTAGCGAAAACCGTTTATAAAGTACTGCACGAGTAGTTTAGGTCATATGCGATAAATCTAAATTTCTAATAATAAAATCCGAACATAAAAAAGAGGCTGTCTTAGTATTATCTAGGACAGCCTCTTTTTACGTTTTGTTTGAAAATTGACTATTATTCAGCGCCTTTTATTTTATACGTGACAAATCTAAAATCTAACGCACTTTTTTCATCATGCATTTGCTCAGATTGTTCTGCGACTTCAAACTCACTTGGCAACTCAGGATAAAAGGCATCGCCATCAGGAATGTTAGTATCGACATGAGTCAGCTCGATACGGTCGGTGTACATCAAGGCATCGCTAAACACGCGCTCGCCACCAATCACCCAGATCGTATCAAGATGCGCACCATGTGCAAGGCTTGCTGCTTGGGTTAAGGCATCGTCTAAATTGTGCATGACATAGGCTTTTTCACTACCTACCAAGCCTTTTTGCTCAGCATAATCTATCTGGCTACTGATAATAAAGCTTACACGTTTGGGCAACGGCTTGCTGCCCATCGACTCAAACGTTTTACGACCCATGATGACGATACCTTGTATCGCACCGTCATTTGGTTTGGTTGTCATACTTTTAAAATGTTGCAAATCAGCTGAGATATGCCACGGTAGCTCATTGTCTTTACCAATACAGCGATTGCTACTGATAGCGGCGATTTGGGCAACTTCGGTGTTGGCATAGCTCATAAATTATCCTTTGCTAATGTTGAAATATGGTTTAGAGAAGTCGAATAAATAGCTGAATAGACAGCCGCTATACTGCTACTTGCGCTTTAATTGCTGGATGCGACTCATAGCCATCAACGCTGATATCCTCATATTTAAAATCAAAGATATCTGTTACATTAGGGTTAAGCGTCAACGTTGGTAGCGTATAAAGCGAGCGCGTCAGCTGTAGCTCTACTTGCTCACGGTGGTTTTGATAAATATGACAGTCGCCACCGGTCCAAATAAATTCACCGACTTCTAGTCCGCATACTTGCGCCACCATATGAGTAAGCATGGCATAGCTTGCGATATTAAAAGGTACGCCTAAGAATAAATCTGCTGAACGCTGATAGAGCTGGCAGGAGAGTTTATTGTCCGCGACAAAAAACTGAAATAGCGTATGACAAGGCGGCAAGGCGACTTGCTCTGCTTCACCCGGATTCCAGCCAGAGACGATTAAGCGCCGCGAGTTAGGATTGGTTTTTATTTGCTCAACCACCTGTGCGATCTGATCGATACCATCGGAGTGATACTGCCCATCTGCGCTTTTGCTCGCGCCATAATTACGCCACTGATGACCATAAACAGGACCTAAGTCGCCTGCAGGACGATTAAAGCGTGCAGTTTGCTCAGCCGTTGCCCATTCGTTCCAAATACGGACGCCGTTTTGTTGTAGATAATCGACGTGAGTACTGCCACTTAAAAACCATAGCAGCTCATAAGTGATAGATTTTAGATGAACTTTTTTGGTGGTTAATAATGGAAAACCATCAGCTAAATTAAAACGTAGCTGCGCGCCAAAATGGCTAAGCGTGCCCGTTCCAGTACGATCACCTTTTTCAGTGCCCTCACTCATGACAAGGCGTAGCAGGTCTAAATAGGCTTGCTCGTTTTTACTCTGCTGGTTCTTACTAATAGAGCTGTTCATGGTCATAAAATTACTCTTTTGCGCTTTAAAACGCCACTTGCTTGAATATGGTTCTTGATAATATAGCTCTTAATGTGCTGCTCAATAAATAGCAAAATTAATAGGCCGCTTGCTTACCCCAATCATAAATACCACGCTTATAAGCATAAATCAGCATAATTAAGCCGGCGATAATCATCGGTGCACTCAATAGCTGTCCTTTGGTCATCCAGCCTAATAAGATAAAGCCTTGGTCAGCATCGGGCTGACGGAAGAACTCGATGATAAAGCGGCTGATACCGTAACCTAGTAAAAATACAGCGGATGCGGCCATACGTGGGCGTGGTTTTGATGAATACCACCATAAAAAGATAAATAGTAGCAGACCTTCGGCAAAGGCTTCGTATAGCTGTGAGGGGTGACGCGGCAACACGTACTGACCATTGACCTCAATCATCAACTCTTGCAACTGTGGATTGCTTTGTAACTGCTGCATATCAAAGGCAGCGGCTTGCGGGAAATAGGTCAGCCAATTATAGCCACCGTCTGAGACGCGCCCCCATAATTCGCCATTGATATAGTTACCGATACGACCAAATAGTAAGCCCGTGGGTACACAAGGGACAATAAAATCGAATACTTGGAAGGGGGTTTTCTTATATTTACGAGCAAAAAACCACATGCCTACCATAACGCCGATAAAACCGCCATGAAAAGACATCCCGCCTTCCCAGACTTTTAATAGATAAGCAGGGTTTTGCAGCAGCTCGCCAAACTGATAAAACAGTACATAACCGATACGACCGCCTAAAATGACACCAAGCGCCCCGTAAAAGACCAAATCAGATACCATATCGGTGGTCCAATTGTCACGTTTGCTGCTGCGATACCAAGCCAGACCAAAAGCTGCGGCAAATGCGAGCAAATACATCAAGCCATACCAGTGTACTTCTACTGGACCAAGGGACAGCGCTACAGGATCGTACTGAGGATGAATTATCATAAGGTCGTCATAATTATTGGTAATGAAATGCTGTCTATAATAGCAAAATTCATCCCTTGCGAACACTATGATAAATGTATGGTTAAGTGAATAAATAGCAAAGCGTTAAAAAAACCGATAAGATGAAAAAAGCGCATCAACTTCTAAGGAATCATCATGCAGGCTCATTTATCATCACCATCATTTTTGCACGATAAACCGTTAATTAGTGCAGTTGATGTGCAAGCAACAAACCCTAAGCAAAACAGATTGCCGTTTTTATTAGCTACCATTGCGTCAGGTTTTAGTATTTTGGTACCTATAACGGCGCAAGCAGCAGCCAGTACTATCGAGCAAATTACCATTTATCAAGGCTTAGCCAGTGTGACTCGCGCATTGCCCATCAGTGGCACAGGTGAGCAGACGCTGGTTTTTTCTTGTCTTTCGCCTGCAATCGAGCCTGACAGTGTTAGTGTACAAGCACTGGGCAATGTCAATATCGGTGAGGTCAGTATACAAACTTTGAGTGGTGAGCAAGCCGCGCAGTGCCAGTATCAAGGGGCCGCGAATGTACAGACTCAGCAGAATAATCTAGCGGATATCAGTGCTGAACTCGAAGCGGCGCACTTGACCAAAGCCTATTTGCAAAACCTGACTAAGGTGACGCAAATCACTACTGCTGGCACGCTTGCCAATAATGCACGCGATTTAGAAACGCAAGCTGCCAGTATCAATAAAAAAATACTAGAGCTGCAAAAACGACAAGCTCGTGCTAAAGATGATTTAAACCAGCTGGTTGCTGGCAGTACAACTTCGACACAAAATAATGTCACCCAAGTCAGTGTACGTACCGCTAGCCGCTCTGCCAGTAGCGTGAAATTGCACTATCAAGTACAGGGCGCCAGTTGGGAGCCGACTTATCAAGCGCGTTTAAATACTGATAATAAACAGCTTCATATCACAGCCTCTGCCGTCATCGCCCAACAAACGGGCGAAAATTGGAACAATGTGCCTATTATTTTAAGTACCGTTAATCCTCATCAAACGACGACCAGCCAGCTACCAAGAGTTAAGCGCTTATCCTTATATGAAGAGCAGCAAGCTAAAATGACTAGGTTTGCACAGCCGATGATGGAGAGGGACGCGGCTCCAGTGGTGGTTGTATCTGCTAGCGATAGTTATGGTGGTGCCGAAAATATGGCGCCTCTGCCGAGCTTTACGGTAAGCAGCCAAAATAAAAACGGCATTACCGAGTACCGTTTGCCACAGCGCGTCAGTATTCCTAGTGACGGCAGGCACGTACGCACGGTCATCGATGAGCAGTCTGGCACTAGCAAACTTTGGCTACGCAGCACACCGAGTGCCGAGACCGCCGCTTATTGGTATGCATCTGCGCCGTTTTTGACGCCAGCTTGGGCAGATGGTTCATTGCAGTTATACCGCGATGATAACTATATTGGTCAATCACGCTATGAGTATCAGAGTCTAAAAGAGCAGGGCATTGGTTTTGGTATTGATCCGAGTCTGCTTGTAAAACAGCTGACGGATGAAGATAAAAAAGGTGATAAAGGCGTCTTTAACCGTCAACAAACCAAAACCATTACCCAAGCGTATCAATTTACCAATCAGCACGATCGCAGCGTGCGCTTGCAAGTATTAAGCGCTGAGCCGGTGAGTAGCGATGACAGTATTAAAGTCACTGCGGCACACACGCCAGCGATTAGTCAAAAAGATTGGAATGATAATAAAGGTATGGTCGCATGGGAGTTTGATCTGCCCAGTAAACAAGCGCAAGTGGTGCAGTCAACATATCAAATCAGCTACCCTGCCGATAAAAAATTAAGCACGAATTAATGTTAAACCAGAACCATATAATTGGCTCAATTCAAAAAGAATACAGTGCTGATGGGAGTGCTGCTAGGATAAATTTTGTGAAGCATCTGGAGTGCGAAGCGCACAGCAAGCGAGAAAAATTTATCCCAGCATAACGCTATTTTGAACGACCCTCTTTTATGTTGAAACACCACCTAATAATCTTATAAAAGGAAAACTATGTGTATCGTCGCCATTGCTTGGCAATTATTTGATGAGCTGCCTTTGGTTTTATTGTCCAATCGTGATGAATTTTTGCAGCGTCCGACAGAGCCACTCCATCAGTGGGCAGATAAGCCTATTTTTGCAGGACGCGATGCGCAAAGTGGCGGCACTTGGCTTGGCATCCACCAACAGCCCTATGATGATTTTTATGAGCAAAACGGTCGCTGGGCCGCGGTATTGAACTTTCGTGATGGCGTGCAAGCAAGCAATGATGAACGCTCGCGTGGTGCATTAGTAGCAGATTTTTTGACCAGTAATATTAGCCCAATGGCGTTTGCACGGCAAATCAGTTTGCAAGATTATGCTGGCTTTAATTTGATTGTCGGTGATAGCAAGCAAGCGGTGATTGTTAATAACCGTGGTCATGCCCCAACCCCTTTATATGCAGGCTTGCACGTATTCTCTAACGGCCAGCCAGAGGAAGGGTGGTTTAAAACCGAACGCTTACGTGGTCGGCTGCGGCAAGAGATATTGCCATTGATTAGCGAAAACAGCGCAGCTGACTACTGGCAAGACGCGGCTTTTAAGGTACTGTCCGATAATACGCAGGCAGCAGTAGAAAAGCTGCCGGATACCGGTATCGATATCAAAATAGAGCAAGCGCTGTCGTCTATTTATATTGAAAGCGCCAATCTGACTGGCATTGCTACTGAGGGTACTAATAATGCTATGCCAAGCTACGGTACAAGGACCCAAAGTATTTTGACATTACAACGAGACACTGCTAAAGACGCAGGATTTCAAGCGATACTCATCAGCCGTGAATGCTCTCATTAGCTGTTTATAAGCTATTTATAAAAGTGCAATGAAAAAAAATACCGCTAATGATAGTAGATATCACTAACGGTATTCATTATTGTGCTAATTATATGAAAAATTGCTGAATTTATTCCATCAACAAATGGTTGTTTTGTTCCGGAATAATAAGACCTTGTTGAAGCGGTAATTCAGGTACCAATTCTTGTAAAGCGCGACGATATACGCTACGTTTAAAGTGAATCACTTGTCCGAGTGGATACCAGTAGCTGACCCATTGCCAGTTATCAAATTCTGGTTTGCCCTCATCAAAGCGGATGTGTTGGGTATTTGGCTCATCTAAGCGTAGCAAAAACCATTTCTGTTTTTGCCCAATACACAAAGGGTACTGCCCATGACGCACATAGCGTTTCGGCAAGCGATAGCGCAACCAATCTTGCGTCACCGCTAGCAAATCGACATGGCGCGGATGTAGACCGACCTCTTCCCAGAGCTCGCGATACATCGCATCCATCGGCGTCTCCCCGCGGTCGATACCGCCTTGAGGGAACTGCCAAGCGTTGTGACCAATACGTTTTGCCCACAGAACTTGCCCTTGTGTATTTGCCAAGATGATGCCGACATTGGCGCGAAAGCCGTCTGCATCTATCATGACGTAACCTTTTAAAATGTTTAAAAATAGCTTATTTAAGTAAAGTACAGTGATAGCGATCATAATTATTATAGGGTGACAGCCATCAATACTTTGATAAAATAAGATTCATTACCATCATTAAACCAAGAAAAGAGCAAAATGTGTAACAGTATTTTGCTATAAAATGTTTCACAGCTTTAATAATTTAAAATCAAGAAGTTATATAAAGATATCTAAGCAGACTTTTGTAGGTTTATTTAGCTAAACTCTCTTGTTGTTAAGATTTTTGCTTGAGTGTCTTATCGTTATACGTGCTTACTTAACAATGTAAGTCATCATGTGAGCTTTTGATTCATTAAAGCAGGTTTTGGCTTATGCTACACTAGGCATATTTTGCTTATCTCAATCAGTGACAAAGTACTCAATCGATAAAGCTATGGTTATATATTGGCCCAATATTGGCTCAATCATATCGAACAAATAAGAACCTATGATGAAATAAAAAGGATTATTTAAAATGTCAGAATCTAAAGCAAGCGTTACGTGGCAACAAGATAAAGCATTTATGGGTGTGTCGCCATCAGGGCATAATGTCCAAATCGATGGTGATAAAGAAAAAGGCGCCAGTCCAATGGAGCTGATTCTACTGGGGCTTGGTGGCTGTGCCAGCTATGATGTGGTGGCAATTTTGCAAAAATCGCGTCAAGAGGTGACGGACGTACGCTGTGAGCTGACCGCTCAGCGTGCTGAAACCATACCAGCTGTCTATACTGACATTCATATGCACTTTGTGGTGACAGGACAAGATGTCAAAGAAAGCCAAGTAGAAAGAGCCATCAGATTATCTGCAGAAAAATACTGCTCAGCGAGTCGTATGTTGGTACAGGGCGGGGTCAATGTGACGCATGACTTTGAAGTTATCGCAGGATAAAGGCGAATCTATTGATGAATGTATTCTTAGGACTGGTGTCTGATACCGCAGCGTCAGCCATTTGGGCGATGGTCGTAGCAAGTCTATTACCATTAACAATGGCATTGACAGCGAAAGCTATTGGCGGTTTTAATTTGGCTGACAATGCTCATCCGCGAGATTTTTTGCAAGCAACGACGGGTGCAGCGGCGCGTGCTAATGCTGCTCAGCAAAACAGCTATGAAACTTTACCAGTATTCTTAGCCGCCGTATTGGTCGCGATGCTGTTTTTTGTGCCACAGATGATTGTGAATACCCTAGCTTGGCTATATGTGCTGATTCGTATAGGTTTTTGTGTTGCCTATATCACTAATTTAGCGATGTTCCGCTCTATTCTTTGGGGGCTTTCTATTGCCTGCTGTCTCATGCTCTTTTATTTAGCGATTCGAGTTAGCGTATAGCGCGGATAGCAGTGGCTAATTAAAAATACAGTTATTTATAAGATAACAGCAGCTAATGTTATGGTGCACTTATTTGTAGTGCGCTAATAATAGCTGCTTTATTTTTCTCTCTTTTAATACTGTCCCATAATATCTTTGCTTCGCTATAGCCCTTGGTAAGCATGGCTAACCACTGCTTATAACGACCAACCAGTACCACATCATTTTTTGCGATACCTTCTAAAAATTTAATCTGATGCATGATTAAATCTTCCCATGCTAAGACGGTCTCTGTTTCTATATCGTTTTTATTGGCATCAACCTGCACAATCAAATCGGGACGGGTGACCGCGCCGCGACCGAGCATCAAATGCGTTGTACCTGACTGCGCCATACAGTTTTGCGCATGCGCACGGTTCCAAATCTCGCCATTGGCAATCACTGGTATATCTAAGGTATTAAAATTCTGAATCTTATCCCAGTAAGCTGGCGGCTTATAGCCTTGGGTCTTGGTACGTGCATGAATGGTCAACCAATCGGCGCCGCTCGCCGCAATTGCCGCTTTGATATCATCCATGCGACTGCTATCGGTGTAGCCCAAGCGAATCTTAGCTGATACGGGAATATTGACGGGTACGGCTCGGCGTACGGCGCTGATAATGTCATACATCACGTCAGGCTCGTCAAGTAGGACTGAGCCACCGCGGTGGCTATTGACCGTTTTAGCCGGACAACCAAAGTTGATATCAATTGCAGGTGCACCAAGCTCGGCAGCATAGGCGGCATTGTCTGCCATGAGTTGCGCCTCACTACCGAGTAGTTGAATATGAATCGGCGTACCGGATGCGGTTTTGGCATCATGATGTAATTCTGGCACGTATTTATAAAATACATGCGCGGGCAAGACATGCTGAGTGACGCGGATAAATTCGCTCACCGACCAATCATAAGGGCGACCCAAGTCTGAGGCAATTTGAGTAAGGATTTGGCGCATCAATGGATCAGTTAAGCCCTCCATTGGCGCAAGAAGACGAACTGGATTGGCAAACAAGCGCTGGATAGTGTGTTGGCGTTCTTGCATGGCTTGCGATAAAGAGGGAGTGTTATTCATGGTTGGTAGGCTATTACTATAAATTGAGGTCGGTAAAGACTATGAGGCTAGGAGAGTATGAATTGTGAGACTATGAAGCTACACAATGTGAGATAAAAAGAAAACTAAGTATTACCAAAAATCACTTTTTTACCGGTCTGTAATCCTAATATCAAATCTTTAATATGATGAATATCCAAGTTGCTTTGGGCACGTGTGCAAGCGACGTAGAGCAGACGTAATTCTTCTGGGCTGATTTTTACCGCGTTAGTGGTCACATCATAATAGAAATCGTCATCGAGCTGTACTTTGCTCCATTCAAGACCCTTGGCTTTATGCGCCGTTGAGATGACATAATCGGCATTTTCAATACTGGATAAACTATTCACCGCTTGGCTGAGCACATTGGTGCCATGATCATCGAC
Organism: Psychrobacter sp.; assembly: GCF_041554015.1. Taxonomy (GTDB): domain Bacteria; phylum Pseudomonadota; class Gammaproteobacteria; order Pseudomonadales; family Moraxellaceae; genus Psychrobacter. The sequence continues at coordinate 14,808 of NZ_JBFFMS010000043.1, forward strand.
CAGTTTCACCAAGGTTTTAAGGTCGCTACCTTCATTGGTTTCAGAGTACTCTTGGACGTCACCCCAATTATAAAAATACGCCAGCTCGGGCACGCCATAAGCGGATTTGCCGTTTTTTAAATTTTCGGCTGCCTGACAGAATTTAAGCATACGATCAGTATCGGCTTGTAGCGCCACTCTATGGCCAAGCTTTAAACCCGTCAATAGCTGTGACATCGCCGCCGCATTGGTACGGCAAAGGATGGCATCTTTTTTACTATGAACCATACCCTTATCAGTAGAAGACTGCTTATGAGGATTGCCTTTTAATGGCACATCTTCTTGCAGTGCCTTTAATAGCGTATTGGCAATCTCAGCAATCGGCTCACCAAAACGAAACGACTGGGTCAATAAGGTTTGCGGCAATGGCAGTTTTTTCATCGCGTTGACCGCGCCGCGCCATTCATAAATCTGCTGATGGGCGTCGCCTACATAAATCACTTGCCTCGATTGCTGGGTTAAAATCCCCATCATTAATGGGTCGGCATCTTGCGCCTCATCAAATAAAATAAAATCAGCTGGGATACTGGGTTTTGATAGTGCCCAAAGTTTTAGATAAATATCATGCCCGATACCCGCCGGATGGCGTGCATCAATCGACTGTAGCCAGCGCTGCTCAACGGCAGGGTAGAGCATCTCACGCAATTGCTCAGCATCTGAATCATCAAGCCAGCTTGGAAACAGTATGTGCCTTGGGGCAGGATAGCTGGCATGTGTACTACAAAAATTGCTGATAGCATCACTGACAAAGCGCGATAATCGGGCTGGCGTGAGGGTAATATATTTATTAACCCCATCCATCTGCCTGCGAACTTGCACAGGCTGTAAACCCAAATCATCACCCAAACGTTTGGGTGAAAAACGCGGTAACGATAGCTTAGCAGTGATATCACGGGCGACATGACGGTAGGCGAGTGAGTGAAAAGTACGGCATTCTACATGGGGTGGGAATTTCGCGCGCGCGTCATTGGCAATGGCTTTATTAAAAGCTAAGTACAAACCACGCCCACGCAAACGCTCACCAATCAGTTTTAAGGTCGTTGTTTTACCAGCACCAGCATAGGCCACCACTTTAAAAGACTTGTGATCCATCGCCATATTGAGGGCGCTGAGCTGCTCGTCAGTGGGATCGCTCATATAAGCTGGCATAGATGCGGACATAATAAAGCTACCTAAAAACTAGAATGGGGCAAAAATAACGGGGGTAAAAAAAGCCACTGCATAGACAATGGCTGACTGATCGTAATGTTGATATTGATGTTGATTGCAAAATACTTGCAGTCGCACATAACAGGATAAAAAAGTTAATAGGGAATAAAGCTGGAAATAAGCCAGCTATATTAACAGATTAGCGCATTGAGTGTTTTGGCAATAAGTGTCTGATAAGTAGCGCTATTCTTTGTTCAGTTCTAGATCATCAACTGCATCAAGGCTGCGCTCTTCTTTAATTAAGATTTTTGCCAAAAACAAGCCTAACTCAAATAGCAGCCACATCGGGATAGCGAGCATCAACATCGACACCCCATCAGGCGGTGTAACGACCGCAGCAACGGCGAAACAGCCGACGATAATATAACGGCGCTTATCTTCTAAGCTCTGAATGGAGACGACACCAGTCAATATCAATAGCAAGGTGACCACTGGAATCTCAAACGTCAGCCCAAATACCATAAATAATTTAAGGGCAAAACTTAAGTAACTGTCGATATCTGTCATCGGTAGGACGTTCTGCGGCGCAAACATGATAAAAAACTTAAGCACGCCTTTGAGTACAATAAAATAAGCAAAAGCCACGCCTGCATAAAATAGTAATATAGAAGACAGTAGCACTGGGATAGCGACTTTTTTCTCTTTTTTATATAAGCCGGGTGCGACAAATGACCAGATTTGATACAAGATATAAGGCATCGCAAAAAATGCAGCAACAAATATAGTCAGGCGTATCGGTGCCATAAAGTTGGAGGTGATATCGGTAGCAATCATCGTCGAATTGGCGGGCAACTGGGCAACCAATGGATCCGACAAAAAGTCATAGAGCTCGCGTGAAAAGCCAGCCAATGCCAAAAATATCACCAGTACAGCAACGCATATCTTAATCAGATGCCGACGCAGCTCAATGAGATGCTCGGTGATCGGCATATCGCCAAGTGAGCTTAATATATCGCCATTGCTCTCTGTCTCAGTATCAGTATCAAGGGCAGCATCCGTTACTTTTTCTTGACGGCTTTTTTGACGTTTAAATAAGCCCATTAATCATGCTCCTGCTTATCAACAGCCGCCTGTTCGGCTAAGGGACTGTGCAATTGGTTGGCAGGACTATTCAATAAAATATCGGCTTTATAGTTGGGTAAATAGGGCGCTTGCGGCAGACGCCTTGCCTTATCATAAGCACCAAGACGGAACCACATATTTTCCCATGGTTTGGTGCTGATATGTTGAATGCGGCTTTGGGTCGTTGCTGGGGCAATGGGCTGGGTATCGCTATCATCATGACCTTGGGTATCTGACAGCTCAGGCGCGTTTAATGCTTCATCTGCCCCATAACTGTCATAGGCATAGTCAAACGCTTTTGGTGATACAAGCGAACTATCGCCTTTTTTATCATTATCTTGATGATTGGTATACTGTGCTTTATCAGTGATAGGCTGATGATCTGCTTTTAGGTGTTGGTTTTGTGAGGATTCAAACGCTTGCATACTGCCGCGCATCTCTGCCATTTCACGGCGCATCTCGGCTTCAGTTTGGCGAATTTTGGCCAGCTCTTTTTGCATCTGTTGGCGCGTTTCTGCCAAATCAAGCTCAGCTTCGATTTCAGACTGCAAGGTAGAAACCGTACGGCGAATTTTGGCATACCATTGCCCAGCGGTACGCGCTGCCTGTGGCAGTTTTTCTGGGCCCAAGACGATTAGGGCAATAACGCCAAAAAGGAGTAGTTCAGAAAACCCGATATCAAACATAATGTTCCAATGTTACTGTCTAAAAGGTCACTGTCTAAAAGCTATACATTATGCTTGTCATCAGTCTTGGTGGTTGAACGCTCTTCAGGATGAGCATTGCCATCATGATCGAGCACCACCTGCTTTTTAGCGTGCTCAGTATTTTCATCTTTGACCGCTTCTTTAAAGCCTTTGACCGCGCCGCCCAAATCTTTACCAGCATTTCTAAGCTTTGAGGTACCAAATACCACCACCACTACCACCAACAAAATCAGCCAATGCGTAATAGAAAAACTGCCCATAAAGGTATCCTTGTATCTTGGTTTTCAGTCTTTAAATGCCGATTATAAGTTTATTGAATAGCGATATATTTAATAAACATACTCAATAAAAACCTTGGCATCCTATACTAAGCGAAATAGAGCTATATTATACCCTGCACTTGTGACGAAAAGGTGAAAACAACCATAATCAAACAGGGCAATGGTCAAGCCTGTAAAAAACTATCGAGCCGCCTTTTCATCGATACCTGAAAGACCAAAGCGCCTTCCTAACTCGTTTAGTACCATATCGGACTCGATATCGAACCAAGCTAGACCGACTAAAGTATGAAACCAGACATCGGCGACTTCATAGATAAGCTCAGAACGAGCGTCATCGTATTGCGCTTTGTTGCTATTTTCGTCGCAATTAGCAAAATCTTTGGCCGCGATGATGCTTTCAGTGCTTTCTTCACCGACTTTCTCTAGTATTTTATTCAACCCTTTGGCGTACAAACTTGCTACATACGAGCTATCAGTATCCGCATGTTTGCGTTCTGCCAATACTTTATCTAGCTGCTGTAAGATTGAAGTCTTATCCGCTTGAGCGTGATTGCTACTAACATGAGCGGCAGACTTAGGGTCTGTATCATTAGTTTTAGTCGCATCAGCGCCTGCATTGGCATGATAAATATCAGTAGGGTCTTTTAAGACTTTATCAACGGTTTGCCACTCAGGCGTCTGCCCTGATAAATCCAAACGCTGATAAAAACAAGATTCGCGACCCGTATGACAGGCTATGCCACCCGCTTGAGTGACGCTAAGGACAATCACATCGGCATCACAATCTAGACGAATATCATGCACATGCTGAGTATGTCCTGATGATTCGCCCTTATGCCATAATTTGGCACGAGAACGTGAAAAGTACACCGCCGTCTGCGTTTGCGCGGTCAGTTGTAGTGATTCAGCGTTCATCCACGCCATCATCAAAATACGTCCTGACTTATGATCTTGAGCTATTGCGGGAATCAAACCATCAGCATTAAAATTTACGGCAGCCAGCCAAGCACGTGAAGTCATAATCTTGTTGTCATCTTATAAGTAAAAAGTAATAAAAAGCCGCTAAGTATTTGCTAAACAAGGGTTATTTAGCCGATCTATCCTGTATATGAGTGCTTTATCAGCGCGCACTCTCTACTTAAACACAGCTTAAGCTGGCATTCAATAGGTTAAATCAGTAATTAAAGTACAATTATACCTGAGCTGAGTTTTGATAAAGAAATAATTATTAATGAGCAGCAAGGGATTTGCACATACTTACACTGCCTAAGCTGTCAGTTATAAAATTTTCCACGACAAATATAGCTTAAAGATTCACCATTTCCAGCAACCAGCGTCGGTGAGAGTAGGGAGCAAAACTTTCCTTGGCAAAACAGCGACCTATCTGCTAAAATAGCGCCTCCCACCTCGAGGCAAATAGAGGTTTAGTGCGTGTTTTTACATCTACTATTCTTTCTTAACTATTTGACGACCAGGTTCTATCACAGACAAAGAGGCAACTCATCATGAAAGTTAAGATGAAAACCAGAAGCGGTGCAGCTAAACGCTTCAAAAAAACAGCGAATGGCTTTAAGCGTAAGCAAGCATTCAAAAGCCATATTTTGACCAAGAAATCACCTAAGCGTATTCGCCAGTTGCGTGGTCTTAAGTTGGTGCACAAGTCTGACGAAGCAGCAGTTCGTCGTATGTGCCCATACATCTAATAGGCTATCGTCATTTATCTTTGATTGAGCGCTATTTAATTCAGAGCGACTAAATTAAACATATCTGACTTTGCAATTTGATAACGATGTCTATTATCTGATGACATCGTGATTCGTTTAATAATGATTAAAAATATCTTGGAGTAATTTATGGCCCGTGTAAAACGTGGTGTACAGGCGAATCGTCGTCACAAAAAAATCCTAAAACGCGCAAAAGGCTACTACGGTGCCCGTTCACGTGTTTACCGCGTAGCGGTACAAGC
>NZ_JBFFMS010000044.1:0-19042 GCF_041554015.1 Psychrobacter sp.
GACGGATAAATTTTGGTATCTGTTGCCGCTACTGGGTATCATCAGTACAGCGGCGATGGCACTGACTATGGTCGCTAGTCAAAAGCTGCCCGTCTCGCTATTTGGCACTTTATGCTACCTTGAGCCGATATTCCTATTTATATTTTCCATCACGATTTTGCACCAAAGCATCGATGAGGGTGGCTCGTTATTTATGTACGGTATGATTTTTATCGCGCTGCTGATTATGATTGCCGATAGTGCGCTTGGTTATGTGACTCGTAAGCGTGACGACCGCTTGCAAGGGTATAACGAGCCTCAAGTCGGCAGTTTTCCGCCGCGCCGCCGCCTAAAAAATCGCCGTATTAAAGGCGTGCTGACCGCGCATCGTTTCCGTAAGATTAGAAAATATCAGCAAAAAATAGACAAGATGACGCGCAAAATTGAAGAATTACATGCTAAATAACACTGACAGCTTAAGGGCGATAAGTTTGACTTGCTAGGCATGGTTTTGTAGCCGTGCTCTACACAGTTTCTGTGTTAAAGGCTGGTTAATTGCGCTATTATCGACAGCAGTGCTGCCACGCTGAAAACAATGCTTAATCATGCCTAATCAATCATGTCTAATGCTGCTCAAAAGGCTTAGCAATGTTAGCAATGGAATGCGGGCGCTACCTATCATTATTATTGCTTATTCACACTATAACTAGGATGGTTTATGTTACACCTTCATCATTTAGCAAACTCACGCTCGTTTCGTATTATCTGGCTATTAGAAGAGCTTGAGGTTGATTATAAACTGACTTGCTATGCGCGCAATAAAGCCTACCGCGCGCCTGACAGTTTAAAACAAATACATCCGCTCGGTCATGCGCCGATGTTAGAAGTAAATGAGCGTGTGCTCATTGAGTCAGGATTTATCATTGAGTATTTGCTTAAGCATTATGATAGCCAAAAACAATTTAAGCCTGCCGATGATAATGAAGCAGCGTGGGAAGCTTATACGTTTTGGCTGCATTTTGCCGAAGCCTCAGTAATGCCGCCATTGGTCATGCGTCTGGTATTTACCAAGGTGGTTGAACAGTCGCCCATGCTGATCAAACCTGTGAGCAAAAGCATCCGCAATCAAGTCGAAAAAAATATGATAAGCAGAAGTCTAGATACTATATTGGCGATGATGGAGCAGCATTTGCAAGACAATCATTGGTTTGCTGGTAGCGATTTCAGTGCTGCTGATATCCAAATGCATCTTGCCGTTGTCGGTGCCAATGCTGGTAAAGGATTGGATCGCAGTAAATATGCCAACATTTTAATTTGGCTCAAACGTTGTGAAGAGCGTGATGCCTTTAAGCGTGCAGAAGAGAAGGGCGGTCGTCTAAAGTTCTAAACGCGGCACATTTAATTATTAATCAATGACGAATTAATATGATAATAAAAGGTTTTGTTTATTCATAGACAAAACCTTTTTTAGGATAAAAAATGACAGACTTAAATAAATCAAATGACAAAAATATCGATATCGATGTTGATCATGATACTAATGTGGCTACTAAGCAAGGGTTTGATACAACTGCTGACAGTGTGAATCATCAGCAGGTATCTATTAAAGCTTGGTCACAAAAACTACTGGTAGTGATTTTATGCGCTGCTAGCTTTTATGGCGGCTGGAAATCTTATGAGTCCAATATGGTCAGTGAATGTACGGCCAATGGCGGAAAAATGATTGAAGGTCAAAGAACCATGGTATGTCAGTCGTTATAGCAAATAGCGACTAGGCTAAAAGAGCTTGTCTATGTTGAAGCTAACCTTTTTGGGCACCTCAGCAGGCGTGCCAACCAAGCAGCGTAATGTCACCGCCTTGGCAGTTGAATGCCTAAACCCCTATAGTTCAGGAGCAAATCAACAGCACAACAAAAAGTCGCGTCCTTGGGTTTTGATTGATTGCGGCGAAGGCACCCAGCAGCAGCTATTACATACCAAGCTATCTTTACATCAGCTGCAAGCCATTTGTATTACCCATGTGCATGGCGATCATTGCTATGGTCTGCCAGGACTATTGGCGAGTGCGGCGATGTCAGGACGTACTGCAGCGCTGACGATTATTGCTCCAAAAGCGATAGCAACGCTGCTTGAAGCGATTACTTTGACCACTGAGCTATACTTACCTTTTACCATTAATTTTATGGCGATCGAAGATATATTGTCTGAGCCAAATGATGAGCATAAAGGTAAAGTAACTGTCAATAAAGTAACTATCAATTTAGACCACCAGCATCAGCTGGTTATAGATATTTATCCTTTATCGCATCGCGTCACCTCTTATGGCTTCGGTATCACGCAAACCATCAGCCGGCGTACGCTTAATACCGATAAATTAATAGCAGCAGGTATTCCAGCAAGCGTGCTGTGGGGCAGACTGCAACAGGGCGAAGATATTGTGACCGATGACGGTCGTAAGCTTTATGCAGAAGACTATGTTGACAATGATGTGCAAAGTACACGAGTGGTGGTCGCTGGTGATAATGACACCCCAGAGTGCCTAAGCGCTGCAGTAGTCGATGCCGATTTATTGGTGCATGAGGCCACTTATACCCATGAGGTATTGAATAAGATTCAGGCAAAAAATCCAGACTTTGACCCGATGCATAGTAGCGCGCAGCTAGTAGGTAGATTTGCTGAGCAACTCGGTGTCAAAAACTTAATCCTAACCCATTTTAGCGCTCGCTATCAAAGCTTTGATAATCCAGATAGTAGTACGCCAAACATGGCGCATATTCGTATAGATGCCCAAAGTACTTATCAAGACAATCTATGGTTAGCAGCAGATTTTGACCAATATATGGTGAATGGCGCAGCAGATTTGGCAGACGAAGAAGAGGGTAGCCGCGTGCAGTACTTAGGTTCTGCACGCGGTTGTTAATCACTGACAACTGACATAAAAGTAATCTTTAATGAGGTTTTACGACTGATTGTCCTCAGCTGCCAATTGTGTCTGTCCTATCCAGTAACGGCTAAACTGATATGCTACGCGTCCTGAACGTCCACCGCGCTCTGATGCCCAGCGTAATGCTGCGGCTCTTATATTATCTGGTAGCGCCTTATTGGCTGTTTCGACATCAACTTTATTAACATCATTTTCTTTAACGTCATTAGCATCATCTAAAGTTTGTTTCTGCAAAAGTGATAAATAATGGTGCACGATGTGTAAGTAAGTGTTTTGATCCATAGGATGGAATGACAACCAAAGCCCAAAGCGATCAGACAGCGAGACTGTCTCATCTATGGTTTCATAAGGATTGACTTCATCGGTCTGACCATTATAAATATTGACATTGTCTTTCATCAGCTGTGGCAACAGATGACGGCGATTACTGGTGGCATAAACCAATAGCTTGTCTTGCTCTGAATCCAGCGCGCCGTCTAGCACACTTTTAAGCGTCCGATAGCTCTCATCTTGACCGTTAAAGGCCAAATCATCACAGTACACCACATAATGACAGCCACAATCCGCTGGCAGCGCATTAATGGCAGCGCGTATCTTATCAAGTACGCGCAGGTCATCACGGGCAATTTCAATAATACGCAGCCCTTCGCTATGATAAGCTTGTAGCAGTGCCCGAATCAGCGATGATTTGCCAGCGCCGCGTGTACCTGTCATTAGTACGTGATTGGCAGGATAGCCCTTTAGAAATTGCCGTGTATTTTGTACCAGTTTTGCCTTTTGGGTATCGATACCGTGCAAGTCATCTAAACTTAAAAATAAGTTCACTGCCAATGGCTCTAAATGCCCCTGATGACCACCGACCCAGCGATAGGCCAGCTGTTCAGGGTCAATCTCAATAGTTGGCGTGACTTGCTCTTGCAGATACTGTCCAAGCAAATTCAATAAATGATCGGGCAGGGCGTAATTGATAACAGGCTTAGTGGATTGGGGCATAATACTTGGTCGCTCGTAAAATTAAAATGACGTTTGGCATACTAGACGTATAAAGGCTTCACTTTACCATGAAACATAATGCCAGTAATTCCTCTAATATAAAAGCGTGTACAAAGCAGACACTACAAACGCAAGCGCAGCAAATTCTGCCAACACTGACGACGTTATTCTCAAGCTTGAATTATAGCGAGATTTCTCATCAGCGCATCAGCCAGCAAGCTCATAATAGTAAGTATGATTTTCAAGGCTTAACGCGTGCCCAGCATCCACAGTTTGATCAGGTAATGATTAAATGGCAGTTAAGTGCTGACAGCAAGAAAAATTCGGCTGATTTAGTTTATGAGGCTGACGTTTTAAAATCTATAAACATATCAATCAGTGAAAACAGCCTGCCTGCTATCGCGCCACCAATACTAGCCTACGATAACGTCACCATTCAAATACTAAAACCGTTTTCGCAGCTAACGATACTTGTGATGCCATATTATCCAAACGGCAGCTTGACAACTCAGCTTAATATTCAAAATCACTCACTATTAACTGACGTACAAAAGCATTGTTTTATGGTGCAATCTGCGTATCTTATATCTCATCTACATAACGCTGGCTGGCTACATAATGATATTAAGCCCAGTAATATTTTGCTAGATGGTTTTTTGCCAAATCATGCGGATAATAGCCGTATCACGTTTGATTTGTTATTGACAGATTTTGCTTTGGCAGAGCCATTTAACAATGATATTTCTCAAATCAGCGATAAAAATAGTAAGGGACATAGTGCTGGTACGCCAGCCTATCTTGCCCCTGAACGCTGGCAAGGGCAGCATGCAACAGTACAAAGTGATATTTATGCGTTTGGGATAATGATGGTTGAGATATTAACGGGCAAGCGACCGTTTAAGATAGATAATCCGAGTAGTGAGCCGCTAAGAGAGTGGACGCTTCAGCATTGCCAACAGCCAATTCCAGAATTGCATTTAAAGCATAGTCGCTATCAAGGCATCATTGAGAAAGCGTTGGCGAAGCGGGTGGAGAGAAGGTATCGAAGTATGGATGAGATATTGGTAGATTTAACATCATTAGACAATAGCATTGATCATTAAAAATTCTGATAAACAGACCGCAATATTGTTTATCAGAATTAGGATAATGTTTGACTAAAACCTAATTTACTCCAATAACTGCCTAAAACCGTTCTTACTCTATCTTCAACATTGATTTCGCCACAGCTTCGGCTACTTTAATGCCATCAATCCCTGCTGATAATATGCCGCCTGCGTAACCAGCGCCTTCACCTGCAGGGAACAAGCCTTTGGTGTTAATGCTTTGGAATTCTTTATTGCGCTTAATACTTATTGGTGACGATGTTCTGGTTTCTACGCCAGTGAGTAAACCGTCATCAGATGAAAATCCTTGGATTTTTTTATTAAACGCTGGAATAGCTTCACGTATGGCATCCACGGCAAAATCGGGCAGTGCTTTGCTTAAGTCGGTCAAGGTAATGCCCGGTGTGTATGACGGGTTAACATCACCCAATTCTGAATTTGGTTTGCCTTTTAAGAAATCACCAATGGTTTGCGCTGGTGCATTGTAGTTTTTGCCGCCCAATTCAAACGCTAAAGTCTCTAGTTGTCTTTGTAAGTCGATACCAGCAAGAGGGTGGTTTGGGTAATCCCGCTCTGGGTCGATGCCGACAACAATAGCGCTGTTGGCGTTACGCTCGTTCCTTGAATATTGGCTCATGCCGTTAGTGACCACACGGCCTTCTTCTGATGTTGCGGCAACCACGGTTCCGCCTGGACACATACAGAAGCTATAGACAGAACGACCATTTTTACAATGATGAACCAGTTTGTAATCCGCCGCGCCAAGTATCTCGTTTCCAGCATTGTCGCCAAAGCGTGCTTGGTCTATGGTTGACTGTTTATGTTCAATTCTGAAGCCAATTGAGAAAGGTTTTGCTTCAACATACACGCCTTTATCATAGATCATTTGGAAGGTATCACGGGCGCTATGACCAACAGCAAGAATAACATGGTTGGTGTGTAAGGTTTCGCCACTATGAAGGGTCACGCCAGTTACTTTTGAGTCAGTGATATGCAAGTCATCTACGCGAGTAGAAAAACGGACTTCGCCACCGAGTTTTATAATCTCAGCACGCATTTTTTCTACCATGCTGACTAACTTAAAAGTACCTATGTGCGGTTTACTGACAAATAAAATCTCCTCTGGTGCGCCTGCGCTAACAAATTCTGTCATGACTTTACGGCCATAATGATTTGGATCTTTCACTTGGCTATATAATTTTCCATCAGAAAAGGTACCGGCGCCGCCTTCGCCAAATTGTACGTTTGATTCTGTGTTTAATTTGCGCTGACGCCAAAAGCCAAAGGTGTCTTTGGTGCGTTGTCTGACTTCATTACCACGTTCAATGATAATAGGTTTAAAACCCATTTGAGCAAGGGTGAGTCCAGCCATTAATCCACAAGGACCAAAACCAATCACAACAGGGCGCTCAGTTAAATTTTCTGGCGCCTCACCTACGTATTTATAGCTGGTATCGGGTGTTGCTTTAACATGGCTGTCTGACTCAAACTGAACCAGTAAATCATGAGTTAAATCCGAGTCGGTCAGTGTGATGTCTAGCGTATAAATTAATTGGATATTTCTCTTATTACGAGCGTCATAACCACGTTTAAATATAACAACTGCGTCTATTTGTTCAGCAGAAATTTTAAGTTTTGTTGTTATGGCTGTTGTTAAATCTTCAGGTGTATGATTTAACGGCAGTTTAATTTCAGTTAAACGTATCATTGGTTACTCACAAGCTAGTGTCGGAAACATTCGCGCATTTTACTGCTACTGATACAAATAAGCGAATAAATATTTTACTTACGCAGAATAAATTTACGAATTTATATTGTAGCTTGAAAACGACCCGCCACCTTAAATTATAAATGGTAATGTTTATGGCGTTCATCGTTGGTGATAACTGGATTAAATGCAACTACCCAGACTGTGTTGCAGTATGTCCCGTGGATGCATTTTATGAGTATACTAAAAATGAGATATCAAATGACAGGCACAAAAAAACCTGCTAAAAAGCAGGCTTTAATATTTGGTCTAAGATGTACTATCCGAAAATGGTGGGGCTGGAGAGACTCGAACTCTCACACCTTACGGCGCCAGAACCTAAATCTGGTGCGTCTACCAATTCCGCCACAGCCCCATTTTCGTTACCTTACCATCTTTGGCGTTGATGTTCAAACCCCATTGAGATAAATAACTGATTCGGTAGTGCGTCTCAGTGGTTGGCTATTATATAGAGTTTGAAATGTTTGGCAAGCCCTATTTGCATTTATTTTTGATTATTTTGCATTTATTTTCACGTATTTTTATAAGTAATTGATATTAATAGTATTTATATTTATATATTCGAAGCTTTAATAACGATTATTTTGTCCTTCTGCTAAAGAGATATCTAATTGCTGTAATTTACGTGTCAGGGTATTGCGTCCCCAACCGAGTAAATTGGCAGCGGCTATCTTTTTGCCACCACTATGGTTGAGCGCTGCTGTCAGTAGAACACGCTCAAACTCAGGGGTTGCCGTCTGCAAAATATCGGTTTCTCCTGTTTGTAGCGATTGCTCAGCCCAAGCAGCCAATGCTTGTTGCCAGCTTGAATGGTGGGGATGAGGGTGTGTTTGGTCATTGTCAGTCGTAGCTTGTGAAGGCAGATGTTGCTGTTGATACGCTTCTAAATCAGACGAGATATTTTCAAGTAGCTCTGGTGGCAAGTCATCCACCATCACGGTGTCGCCTGTGGCCATCACGGTCAACCAAAGGCAGACATTCTCAAGCTGGCGGACATTGCCGCGCCATTCAAAAGCCTGCATGATATGTAGCGCTGACGGATGTAGCTGTTTTTCTGCGCTATTCATCTGTTCAGCAGCGCGCTGCATAAAGTAATGGGCTAATGCTGGAATGTCTTCCGGTCGTGTCCGTAATGGCGGCAGGGGCAAGCGAATAACATTGAGACGATAAAACAGATCTTCACGGAATTTGCCTTGCTTGACCAGTTCTTCTAAGTTTTGATGGGTAGCGGCAATGATGCGTACATTTACTTTGACGGGCTGCTGGCCACCGACGCGAAAAAACTCACCATTGGCCAGTACTCGTAGCAGCCGAGTTTGGGTGCTATAAGGCATATCGCCAATTTCATCTAAAAACAATGTCCCACCATCCGCTTGCTCAAAACGCCCTTGTCGCGTTGTCGTCGCCCCAGTAAACGCCCCTTTTTCGTGACCGAATAATTCAGATTCAATCAAATCATGTGGAATGGCGGCCATATTAAGAGCAATAAAAGGTTGCTGGCGGCGCGGTGAATGCTGGTGCAACGCACTGGCAACCAATTCTTTACCCGTGCCTGATTCCCCAGTAATCAAGACGGTAATAGGTGAGTGCGCTAAGCGCCCAATGGCACGAAATACCGTTTGCATCGCTTGTGACTGTCCAATGATGCCACTTGGATTGTCATTATTTGGGGGTGTAGGTTTTTCCTGAGCCTTATTTTTAGCAGTTTTAGGGAGTTTTTTAGCTGATTTGACTACATTTGGCTTGCTCGCAGGCTGTTTTTTGGCATCGGTACTTACGTTCGTATTAGATTCGATTAAATGATTTGAGACGACTGGATTTGGCTGATAATTAATAGCTTTATAAATCGTAACGACTGCATCATCCAAATCAAACGGTTTTGGCAGATATTCAAAAGCACCTGTCTGATAGCTATTGATAGCAGAGGTAAGATCGGAATGGGCAGTCATAATGACAATGGGCAGCTTAGGGAAATGCTCATGTACCCAATCACTAAAAGACAAACCATCCATCATGGGCATACGAATATCAGTCAATATTACGTCAGGCAACTGAGCGACAGACTCCTGTTGTTGCAAAATATCGTTGAGGCGTGTCCACGCCGCTTGCGCTTGGGTAAAGCTAATAACCGTCAATCCTGCGTCTTCAAAAGTATCTGCCAACACCAAACGCAGTGCTGCGTCGTCATCGATGAGCCATAGCGTTGCAGGGTTAGCATCGGGCGCGTTATTGACTGTTACTTTTGTCGCTTGTTTATCAGGTTCTCGTATGGCTTGATTGTCTGATGGTTGGGCAGAGCCTTGATTATCGCTATGTGATAGGGCGTTGTCATTATATGCAGTCATTTATCAGGCCTAATAAGCAAGGGATTTAGGGTTATTGTTTTATAATTTGGGTCAAGGTTTTGAAGTCATGGGTATTGGCTGTTTGAAGCTCAGGGTATTGGCTATTTTAAGCATGGTGCGCTGGCTGATTGAAAGGCAAGTAAAGCGTAAAACTGGTGTGTTGATGGTTATAATTATTTTTGACAGCATCGCTAAAGCTTTTTGATTGCTGAGAGCTCACGTCAATCATACCATGATGATGGCTAATGATATCTTGTACGATAGACAATCCTAGCCCCGTCCCAGCGGCACGGCTGGTCACCATCGGGAAAAATATTTGTCCGATTAATGCCGGATCAATGCCTGAGCCGTTATCGGTAATATTGATTTGCAGGACTTGCTTGTGCTGTTGCCCAGCAATGGTATGTTGAAAAGCAATTCGGGTTTGAATGTGTAGCGTTGGCTTATAACTGGTGATCTCATCACTGCTCGTTGGTAGGGCAGCAAGTTGTTTCGCCTTAGGCTCAAACGACTCTCTTTGCTGTAGCGTCTGCTCAAACTCAGTCATCGATTCACAGGCATTATTAATCAGGTTTAAAAATACCTGTATTAGCTGATTTTTATCCGCGCTTAACTCAGGTAATGACAAATCATAATCGCGCTGTAGCGTCACGTGCGGATATTGATTAACGATCAAAGACAACACATGCTCCAGTGGCTCATGGATGTTTAGCGTTTGCCAATTTGGTAATTGATTGGAGCCAAGGAGTTTCCCGATAAGATGGGTTAGACGATCGGTCTCTGAGATGATGATATCAGTATAATTACGCAGTTTTTCAGCGGTTTTTTGTAGAGGGTTATTTGGGTTAAAAGTAGGGTTTGTGCCAAGAATAGCAGGAGGAGAACTATTAAGAGGCGAGACATCACTGAATTTGATGAATTGCCGCTGTAATAATTGCGCCGCCCCGCGTATACCGGCAAGCGGATTTTTGATTTCATGAGCGACCGAGCGCAGCATATGACGGGCAATATTATATTGCTGCTGCTGGCGCTGCTCCTCTGAGATGCGACTTTGGCGATCCTTGCCCCACATCTCAATAATAAAGTAGGGCTGCTGCTCATAAATGACAGGGGTCACGCTATAATCGACTGAAAATGTTAAATTACCATTTAGCGGCGTGCTGATAAGGTGATCATGATCGATAAAGGGTTGTTGATACCGCTTTGCTTGCTGAAATCGCTCTTTTAAAGAGCAGGTTTGTTCATGGCTATTTTCGCCACTACTTTTATTGACAGTCACATATTTATCATGGTGAGCATAGTTGTCATGGTTATCACTGTCATGAGTGCTATCGGCTGCTTTCAATACGTCGGATGTTTCAGATGCAAGCAGGGTCAATATAGACTGACCCAGTAAGCGACTACTACTAATAGCGAGTAGTTGTTCGGCTTGGGCATTGAGCCAAGTGATGGTCAAGTCATCATTGATCCATAAAATAGCGGTGAACAAATGCTGTGACATAAATGCTAAGTCAGGTGTTGGTTTTACGGTTGTCAAATGAGTTGTCATGGCGATTGCCTAGAAGAAAAAAAGACGCAATTAATATTTAACCATAAATCAACCCTATAGAGCGGCAAAACTGGCGATTTTTGTAAAAAAAACGTACAATGCGCACAGCCAATTTATCTCTAGCAAGGTCAGCCATGCCCAACACTTCTACCGAGTCGGTTAATACGACTGTTACTACCTCACCGTCAACTTCGACGCCAACAGATTCTATGCCAACAGATTCTATGCCAACAGACTTTACGCCAAAAGACACTGCCATACTTTTTAATCCTGCCAAGCCAGCAGCCATGTCTGCGCAAAGCTCTACGGACAGTATTCAGCCTTACCATCATAAAGCCAATCATAATCAAAACCGTAGCATTGAGCAAAGCAGCGACGTGGTTTCAGCAGCGTCAGCAGTCAATGTCAATGCGCCAGTGAACGCAGCACCAAAGATTGGGTTTGTGTCACTAGGCTGCCCAAAAGCGCTGGTCGATAGTGAGCGCATTATCACAGAGCTTAGCCGTGACGGTTACCAAGTGGCGAGCGACTATGATGGCGCAGACCTTGTCGTGGTCAATACCTGCGGCTTTATTGAGTCTGCGGTACAAGAGTCGCTTGATGCCATTGGTGAAGCAATTAGCAAAAACGGTAAGGTGATTGTAACGGGCTGCTTAGGTAAAGAAGCGGACAAAATCCGTGAAATGCACCCAGCCGTACTAGCTGTAACCGGCGCGCATGCGTATGACGAAGTGATTACAGCGGTGGCGCAGCATGTACCTAGACCCAACCGCAGTCTGGATGCCAATTACGATCCAAAAATAGATTTGATTAATGAGGCGGGTATCAAATTAACCCCAAGCCATTATGCTTATCTTAAAATCTCAGAAGGTTGTAACCATCGTTGTACTTTTTGCATCATTCCAAGCTTACGTGGAGACTTGGTATCGCGTCCGATTGATAGTGTGATGAATGAAGCACTGGCGTTAAAAAAAGCGGGCGTGAAAGAGCTATTGATTATCTCGCAAGATACTTCCGCTTATGGGCTGGATTTGAAATATAAAACCAGTTTTTGGAATGGCATGCCGCTTAAGTCAAAATTTTATGACTTATGCCAAGCGTTAAATGATTTGGGTATTTGGGTGCGTCTGCATTATGTTTATCCGTATCCGCATGTCGATAAAGTGGTTGAGCTAATGGGCGAGAAGAAGCTACTGCCGTATCTTGATATCCCATTCCAACATGCCAGCCATCGCATCCTAAAAGCGATGAAACGCCCGGCGCATAGCGAAAATACCTTGGCGCGCATCCACGCATGGCGTGAGATTTGCCCTGATATCGTCATTCGCTCAACCTTCGTTGTTGGCTTCCCAGGGGAAACTGAAGAAGATTTTCAATGTCTGCTTGATTGGTTGGTTGAGGCGCGCCTTGATCGCGTCGGTGCCTTTACTTATTCAGAGGTCGAAGGAGCGGTCGCCAATGACTTGCCAAATCATGTACCAGAAGAGATTAAGCAAGAGCGCTATGAGCGTTTGATGGCGCTACAGCAAGATATCTCAGCGCAAAAACTGCAAGAAAAAATCGGCAAAACCTTGATGGTTTTAGTGGATGAGATTGATAGTGAAGAGGGCGTTGCGATTTGTCGTAGCTATGCTGATGCGCCTGAGATTGACGGTCATGTCTATGTCGATGACATCACTGCTGAGGTGAAAGTAGGTCAGTTCTTAACCGTCACTATTGACGATGCTAGTGAATATGATCTATTTGCCAGTTATCAAGCTTAAAGCCCAAACATAATATGTCAGTGAAAATTGCCCAACAGCGGGCAGTTTTTGCTACAATTAGCGCAATTTGACTGTGGTACCTGCTTATCAATCAGCACCGCACTAGCGTCAAGTCTCAAAGCAAACTCTATTTGTATTTTACTGATAACTTTACTTATAATTTAATACTGACAAGGTGACCTCATGTCTGACAAAAACCCGCGTTATTCTCGTATCTTGCTAAAACTCTCTGGTGAAGCTTTAGCTGGTACCAAAGATATGGGTATCGATACCGAAGTGCTCGATAAGATGAGCTTGTCTATCGCTCATTTGCGCGGACTTGGGGTGCAAGTGGGGATTGTCGTTGGCGGTGGTAACTTATATCGCGGCGCGCAGCTACAAAAAGAGGGTTTGGTCGGCCGCGTCACAGGCGATCAAATGGGTATGCTTGCAACCGTCATGAACGGTCTTGCCATGCGTGATGCGCTTGAGCGCCGTAATATCAAAACGCGCCTAATGTCAGCATTGCCGATTGGTGAAGTCACTGAAAGCTATAGCAGTCGTAATGCGATTCGTTATCTTAAAAATGGTGAAGTGTGTATCTTTGTTGCTGGTACGGGTAACCCTTTCTTTACCACTGATACCGCCGCTTGCTTACGCGGAATTGAAATCGAAGCAGGTTTGATTCTAAAAGCGACCAAAGTAGATGGCGTTTATGATAAAGACCCAAGCTTACATGCTGATGCGGTTAAATATGACGGTCTAACCTTTGATGAGGTGCTAGAGCAGAAATTAGGCGTGATGGATTTAACCGCTATTGCATTATGCCGTGAGCACGATGTGCCATTACAAGTGTTTGATATGAATAAGCCCAATGCCTTATTAAATGTGGTGATGGGTGAGAATGAAGGCACCCGCGTCTATCATTAATAGCGTAGACGAATACATGATAAAAGAGAGGTGGCGGCAAGACCGCTACTTATCGATAAAAATACCCAAACCGTTTTTATAATAAACAATAAATGATTTATCGATCGCGATAAATAAGGATACCTCATGATTAAAGAGATTAAGCAAGACGGCGAAGCGCGCATGCAAAAAACCTTGGAAGCGCTTGAAAGCACTTTTAGCAAGGTGCGTACTGGTCGCGCGCACCCAGGTATGTTGACAGGTGTGATGGTCAGCTACTATGGGTCGCCTACGCCGTTAAATCAAGTAGCAAGCGTTAACGTTGAAGATTCGCGTACGTTACTGGTGCAGCCATTTGACCGTACTATGGTACAAGCAATCGACAAAGCCATTCGCGAAGCAGACTTGGGTCTGAACCCAATGACAGCTGATGTAATCCGTGTGCCCATGCCAGCATTGACAGAAGAAACTCGAAAAGATATGCAAAAATTGGCACGTGGCGAAGCAGAAAACAGCCGCGTTTCTATTCGTAATATCCGCCGTGATATGATGAATGACATCAAAGAGTTGGCAAAAGAAAAAGAGATATCAGAGGATGATGAGCGCCGCGCCAGTGATGATATTCAAAAAATCACTGACAAGTATATTGAAACGATTGATAGCCGTTTGAGCAAAAAAGAAAGCGAATTGATGGAAGTGTAAACACATCTCTTTACTATCAGAAATGCCACGCTATCCATGTTTTATATAACGAGTCGCTAAAAACAACCAGCCAATATCAAAGTACTATTGGCTGGTTGTTGCCGTGTATAAAATGATGGGTTTGCCATCGATACTTTTTAATCATTTATAAATACGTGCTAGGATTTTACGTAGCCTGTCGCGCCTCATGATTATTTTACTCAAACAACAAGCAAGTCAGCCTATGTCTATGTCAGAGAATTCAGTTCCAGCCCTTCTTCCACGCCATATCGCTGTCATCATGGACGGCAATAATCGCTATGGTAAAGTCCATAATTTAGGTAAAGGTCAGGGACATATCGCTGGCAAAGATGCGCTAGACCCGATTGTTGAGTACTGCGTCAGTACGGGTATTGAGGTTTTAACCGTATTTGCCTTTTCTAGCGAAAATTGGCAACGCCCAGCAAGCGAAGTGGCTCTACTGATGCATTTGCTGAGCTTAACCATTAATGAGCAAATGCCTCGTATGGTCAAATACCGTATTCGCCTGCGTTTTATTGGCGACCGCAGTCAGCTCAGTGAGGATTTGCAGTCATTAATGGCAGATGCTGAAGCAAAAACGGCTGATTTTGATGCCATGACCTTAGTTATCGCCATCAGTTATGGCGGTAAATGGGATATTGCTCATGCAGCAAAACAGCTGGTACAGCAAGTGCAGGCAGGTCATTTGTCAATTGATGATATCGACAAGGATAAACTTGGTGCGTATGTGCAATTGGCAGATGCGCCAGAAGTAGACATGCTGATACGTACCGGCGGCGAGTACCGTCTCTCAAACTTCTTATTGTGGCAAGCAGCCTATGCTGAGCTGTTCTTTACCCCAACACTATGGCCAGATTTTAGTGTCGATGAGCTTGCTGCTATGCTAGAGGATTTTGCTCAACGTCAGCGCCGCTTTGGTAAAACCAGTGAGCAAGTAGCGACAGCGCAGCAAATATCTTAGGTCATGCTTTTTCTGATATTAGGCGACTTTTGTCAAATTTAATCACTTTCAATAGCATGCCTCACCATCAATACGCTATTATAGTCAGCAGTTTGACCAAATGTCCTTCATTGTTATAAGGCTCAATAAGTATGTGGCAACGAATTAAAACGGCAGTTGTTCTCGTTATTATCGTTGGTATTGCAATGTTTGCGAGCCAAACCCCTATATTTTTTGCCCCGCTTTTGGCGATTGGGGTCATTATCGCGGCCCATGAGTGGACAAAACTGATGCCAAAATGGCGTCAACCAGCCATATTTGTCCTATTGGTATTGCTATTAACGCTTGTGTCACTGATGTTTAAAGTCACATGGCTGTTTTGGTGGGCAGCCTCTCTCGTTATATGGTTGATGGCGCTGTCTTGGGTACGAGTTTTCCCAACCTCTACCAATTGGTATGGTAAACAGTTGGCACTGATGGGTGCTGTCATACTAACGGCAGCTATTACGGCCATGTTTTACTTATGGCAACTATCGGCATGGTGGCTACTGTACGTGTTTTTATTGGTTTGGTGCGCTGACAGTGGTGCTTACTTTGTTGGACGCAAGCTTGGTCGCCGAAAAATGGCACCGAATGTCTCGCCCAATAAAAGCATCGAAGGGTTGGCAGGTGGCTTAGTGACGGGCTTATTGGTGGTCGTAATTATCAGTGTCTTTAAATTACAATTGACGGGCGCTGCCCTTATCGCATTTGTGGCATTGTCAGCGCTGACCATTTTGGCATCCGTGCTGGGCGATCTGTTCGAATCCATGCTCAAACGGCGCGCGCTTGTTAAAGATTCAGGAACGATTTTGCCGGGGCATGGCGGTGTGCTTGACCGTATTGATTCGCTGTTGTCTGCCACGCCGATCTTTGCGCTAGGTTTTTGGGCAATACAGCAGTTTGGTTTGATTGTTGTTTGATTTGCCTGAACCTATCAACACGGCTGTATTCGTTATCTGACAACCCATAAGCGTGGCAGCTGATTGAATTTTCACCGTATTATTTATATTATTACTTATAGGCATCCATGGTTATGACCCAACGTATCGCCGTATTAGGCGCGACAGGCTCGATTGGCGACAGCACGTTAGCCATCTTGGCGGCACAACCACAGCATTATGACGTTTATGCACTATCTGGCTATCATCGTTTAGAGAAGCTATTAACCCTTTGTCAGCAGTTTTCTCCTAAGCGGGTTGGCGTGCCGACAGCGGCGGTTGATGATTTTGCACAGCGTCTGAAAGCTGCCGGTCTCGATATCGAGGTGGTCGGCGGTGATGCAGGGCTTGTGGATATTGCGACCGATTCACAAACGGATACGGTTGTCGCTGCTATCGTTGGCGCTGCAGGCTTGTCTTCTACCTTAGCTGCTGCGCGTGCAGGCAAGCGTATTTTACTGGCTAATAAAGAAGCACTGGTCATGGCAGGGCAAGTGATGATCAATGCGGTCAAAACCCATCATGCAACCTTGCTGCCGCTTGATTCTGAACATAATGCTATTTTTCAGTGCTTGCCCTTTGCCATTCAGCAAGATAACACGCAAATCCATCAGCCAAATCATGGCATACGTAAGCTGTGGCTAACGGCTTCTGGCGGACCGTTTTTACAGCAGTCATTTACACAGATGCAGCAAGCAAGCGTCGCTGAAGCGGTCAAACACCCCAACTGGTCAATGGGGCAAAAAATATCCGTTGATTCTGCTACCATGATGAATAAGGGGCTTGAGCTGATTGAAGCCTGTCATTTATTTGATTTGCCTGAAAATAGGATAAATGTGGTCATTCATCCACAAAGTATCATTCACTCAATGGTAGAATATAGCGATGGCAGTTTTTTGGCGCAGCTTGGCAGCCCAGATATGAAAACCCCTATCGCCCATGCCCTAAGCTATCCGGATCGTATTGACAGTGGCTCACAACCATTAGATCTATTTGCGCTCAATGGTTTGGAGTTTATCGAGCCTGATTTGCAAAAATTTGCCTGTTTGCGTCTGGCACGAGAGGCGATGCAAGCGGGTACGCACGCGACTATCATTTTAAATGCAGCCAATGAGATTGCAGTAGCCGCATTTTTAAATAATCAAATTCGTCTGACCGATATCGCTGATATCAATGAGCAAGCATTAAATGATATACAGGTACCGCCATTAAACGATACAGCAGACATAGAAGATATTTTAGTCATTGATAAAATAGCCCGCCACCTTACTGATAAGCTTGTGGCAAAATTGGCGTAATGATATCGAGAACCAGCTAATTGATAAAAGCTGTTGAGAAACATACAGAGAGATAATCATGACGTTTTTATTAACGCTGCTTGCGGCAATCTTTGTCTTAGGTCCGCTGATTGCCCTGCATGAGTGGGGGCATTACATCGTGGCGCGGCTTTGCGGCGTTAAAGTGCTTACTTATTCGATCGGTTTTGGTCCCAAGCTCTTTGGCTGGACCAGTAAGAAAAGCGGCATTGATTATCGTATTTCAGCGCTGCCACTTGGCGGCTATGTCAAGATGCTTGATGAGCGTGAAGGTGAGGTGGCAAAAGATGAGCAGCATTTGGCATTTAATCGCCAGCATCCGCTTAAGAAGATAGCGATTGTGGCTGCTGGTCCTATCATGAACTTTGTGATTGCCATTGCGCTATTCTGGGTGTTATTTATGACTCCATCAGAGCAGCTTGCTACCAAGATTGGTCAGGTACTGCCAGATACGCCCGCTGCAATAGCACAGCTGCCGGTCGGTGATAAGATCATTGCAATCGACGGTCATGATGTGCAGACGTGGGAGGGGATTAACTATCGCCTTGCTGGGCGTATGGGTGAGACAACCAATATCAGTGTGACGTTGCAGTCTGAAGTAGATAAGGGTATGACCAAGACTTACCAAGCGCCTGTGCAAGAATTCATGCAAGGCGCTGCGCAAGGTAAGGATGCCTTATCAAGCTTTGGTATGATACCGTGGCAGCCAAATATCGCACCAATAGTCGGTGATTTAACACCTGATGGCGCGGCCAGTCGTCAAGGTCTCAAAGTGGGAGACCGTATCACGGCTATCAATGATAAAGTCATTGACGACTGGATCAGCGCTACTCGCATTATCCGTGACAATCCTGAGACTTTGCTGACATTTAGCGTATTGCGTGATGATCAGCCGATTGAGTTACAGATTATGCCGCAAGGTAAAAAGGACAATTTAGGTAACGATTATGGACAAATTGGTGCTATGGTGGCACAGTCTGAGATTGTTATTCCTGATGAGTATAAAACCACGGTGGTCTATGGTCCAGCGGAGTCATTAGTCAAATCGTTTGAAAAAACTGAGCAATTAGCCGTTATGACTGTCAGCTCAATGGGCAAGATGCTATCAGGTATGATTGGTCTTGATAATTTGTCAGGTCCGATTACCATAGCCAAAGTCGCCAAGCAAAGCTTTGATATTAGCTGGCAGATGGTTTTATCTACCGCAGCTTTGATCAGCTTGAGCCTTGCTGTCTTGAATCTGTTGCCCATTCCCGTATTAGATGGCGGTCATATTGTCTATTATTTGATTGAGCTAATACGCGGTAAGCCACTCTCTGAGGGCGTACAAATGGTGGGCTTAAATATCGGTTTACTCTTGCTGGCAGGTTTCATGGTGTTAGCAATTGGTAATGATATCAGTCGGCTGTTTTGATGACATAATCTACTTCTTGCACAGTAAGAGGCGATAGAGCAATGGTTTTATGTTTCTGCGCTGTCTATTACTAGCTTTATAGATGATTTCTTTTATGGCTGTGCTGCTGTACTAATTTTATATTTTAGTTTATTTTATGACGCGTTTTATATAAAGTGTTCTGAGCCTGCCTTGTATGTGTTTATAATATGACGCAGCAGAGTCTGGGCAAGAAGTGCTTTTCAACTTAACTTAAGCAAGTTTTTTATTGACGGATAGTGTTTATGCGTACGCCTTTATTTATGAGCGCGGCTGGGTTGCCGTTAGTTGTAGCAATGATGAGTATGCCGGTTCA
>NZ_JBFFMS010000045.1:0-16928 GCF_041554015.1 Psychrobacter sp.
TAGAATTCTTAAACGAATGGTGGCTCGAGGCAGGTTCGAACTGCCGACACACGGATTTTCAATCCGTTGCTCTACCGACTGAGCTATCGAGCCGTCTTCGTTGAGGCGCTATTAAACTAAATATAGCGCTTACTGTCAAGCAGTTTTTGCATTATATGTGATAAAAGGGTAAAAATAATGTACGATTTATCAAAATAAGTCCATTTAGCTTACATTTAGTCCTTTACACGCAGTAGCTCATAGTCGCTCATAATACGATGAATATCAGGGTCAGCTGGGACAAAAGCTCGCACACCTTTTTTGACTTCAGCATCATAGACCAGTTTGATAAATTTAGCATCAATCGCGCGGCCGCGATTTTGTAGGTGTACGGTGAGATACTGCAAGCGTTTGCTATCGGTTTGCCCATCATCAAAACAGCCAACCGCGGCGATAGGCTTGTCATTAAACATCCCAACATACAGCGTTTGACCACGTTTAAACCCTTGCTCCATAATGGCCAATACCTCAGCGCCATCAGGCTGGCTATCATCGGTGTCATAGAGGGCTTGCAAGCGCTCGGCTAATTCGTTGTCACGAGCAGGCTTTTTGATGAGTGGCGCATCCAAGCTATTGATAGCGATGGCTTCTAAAGGCATGTTCAATTCCTATAAGTTGATGCAGCAAGGTATAATAGAATCAGCAAGGTCACGATTGATAAAACTGAAGCGATTATTTTAGCAGAATGCGAGGATTTTGTGCGTGGTTTACTGCTTGGTCATGGCAGTAAATGGCAGGGTTTGCTATGATGAAAGGAGGCACTGTTTGCAAAGTCTCAAACCAAGGGTTTGCTCTTTGATAATCGACATAAACGCTGCCACTCCTTATATGTTTTTTCTGTTATAAAATGATTTTGATGCTAATGAACAGCTATTGGGTGCTTTTTTGCCCTAATTTATTGACCGCTTTTAATGAATAGAGAGTAGCCATGACCGCCAATTTAACGACGACAGCCAATACATCTGATACAGCTGAGCAACACCCTACGCAAAACCGCAACTTACATGGTCGCCCTGAACGTATCGCGACTGTTGAGCGTATTACGGCTGAGACCCAAGTAACCTGTACGGTCAATCTTGATGGTACGGGTCAAGGTACGGTAGACACAGGCGTGCCGTTTTTGGATCATATGATTGACCAAATCAAGCGTCATGGTTTGTTTGACTTAGACATCAAATGTACCGGTGATACCTTTATCGATGATCACCACAGTGTTGAAGATACGGGCATCACGCTCGGTCAAGCATTCAATAAAGCATTGGGCGATAAAAAAGGCATCCGTCGCTATGGGCATTTTTACGCGCCACTTGATGAGTCGTTAACGCGCGCGGTGGTTGATTTATCAGGTCGTCCCGGTCTGCATATGGACATTCCCTTTACGCGCTCGCATGTCGGCACTTTTGATGTTGATTTGTTTAGCGAATTTTTCTATGGATTTGTAAATCATTCATGGATGACCGTGCATTTGGACAACCTAAAAGGTAAAAACAGTCATCATCAAATTGAATCTACCTTTAAAGCCTTTGCCCGTGCGCTACGTATGGCTTGCGAATACGATGAGCGTGCGCTAAATACCTTACCATCGACCAAAGAGGCGTTTTAGATGAGTCGTGCCACAAAAATTGCACTATTAGATTATGGTATGGGTAACTTGCACTCAGCTAGCAAAGCATTGTCAGCGGTCGGTGCAGAAGTCTCTATCACTAATGACCCAAAAGTCGTTGCGGCAGCAGATAAGATTTTCTTCCCAGGCGTCGGTGCCATGCGTGATTGTATTGCTGGCATGCAGGAGGCAGGCATTGACGAGGTCATACGACAGGCGATATTTAATAAGCCTGTTATGGCTATCTGTGTGGGCATGCAGGCGTTGTTTGAGCAGTCCGCTGAGAATGGTGGTACAAAATGCTTGGGCATCTTAGATGGCAATGTAGAAGCGTTTGACCCGACATGGAAAGATGAGCAAGGGGCGACCATCAAAGTGCCGCATATGGGCTGGAATACTGTTAACGGTATGGATTTGGCGCATCCGCTGTGGAATGGTATTGAAGATAAGGCACATTTTTACTTCGTACACAGCTATTACTGCGAGCCAGCTAACAGCTCACAAGTGGCTGCTGTTTGTGATTATGGTCAGCCGTTTTGTGCCAGTATCTTGCAAGACAATTTATTTGCTACCCAGTTCCATCCAGAAAAAAGCCATACCGCAGGTCTTCAGCTTTTAAAGAATTTTGTAGACTGGGATATTTAAAGCACATACATTAAACATTTGCTTGAGTGCTAAGGTAGGTTGGCAAATGCGCAATCTACCTTTTTTATTCTAAATTTATAATTGGTTGTTTTTCATTTATACTCAGCTGTCTTTTATCTCTTATACGCGGAATAAAATCGTGGACTTTTATCTCTTTAAAAACGGCGTCGTGAGTGCCACAGGATTGGAAAAAGATGCCCTACATATCTATGTAGGCATCAGTGTTTATCTATTAAGCGTCATTTTGCTGCGTCCAATCTTCAAAAAATACAGTATCAGAGCGTTTATCGCTGTGCTTATGGTGACAGCCATCGCCTTATTGGGCGAGTATCTGGATAATCGTCAGACCATTACCGAGTTAGGTCTTGCGGGGATAGGAAGCGCAGAGCGTATGGCCAGCATCCACGATATTATCAATACTTGTATGCTGTCGTATGTGCTTTATGGACTTACTATGTGGACGAAGATTTTTCAGTCAGTTACTAAACCGACCAGTATGTTAAAACAGCGATAATAAGCGGTTGTAACATACTGGCACGTAGAAGGTTTTTTTATAAAATAAACCATCTAGGCGAGCTTACTTATTATCATAAAGCTCGCGCACTACTTCTCCAATCACGCGAATACCATCAATCAGCGTTTGCTCATCAGCGGCGATACTCATGCGGATACACTCATGTGCATGCTGATAGTTGCTCACATCCACACCGGGAAAAAAGTGTTTACTTGGCACGATAAGCGTGCCTTTTTCTTTGAGGCGCTCGTACAGCTCAGCGGTCGTAATTGGCAAGTCTTTAAACCATAACCATAAGAATATCGCGCCTTCAGGCTTATGAATCGCTAATGGATAATCGCCCAAGGCTTTTTTTAACAGCTTCACGGCAAGAGTCGCCTGCTGCTGATAAAAGGGCTTAATCTCATTATCAGCTAGCTGTTTGATACGGTCATCGTTCACCAATGGCGTGGCAATCGCTGCGCCAAAGCGTGTCGGCGCTAGGTTTACTACCGCATTCATGGCACTAACAGCGGCAATAACCTTTGGCGCTGCGACGATAATACCGGTACGCATACCAGGTAGACCAATTTTAGACAAACTAAAGCAGAGAATGGTATTGTCATCCCAAGTAAGGTGCGCGTCAGAATAGATGATATTGGGAAAGGGCATACCGTAGGCATTGTCAATAATCAACGGTATCTCATAGCGCTTGGCAAGCTCGGATAAATGCGCCATCTCCTCATCGGTCAGCACGTTGCCAGTCGGATTGGTCGGGCGTGAACAGCAAATCGCACCGATACGACCTTCTTTTAGCGCTGGCAAATTCTCTAGAGCGTCAAAATCCACACGATATTTAAAGAAGCCTTCTTCGCCATCATGCGTCACCTCATCGATATGCGGCAACACGGCGGCAAAATGCTGACCTTCGACATGCACATCGCTATAGCCGATATACTCAGGGGTCAATGGCAGTAGAATGGACTTATCTACAGATTCATTCTTTTCATTAGCGAAAGCGCCGCCGAATAGATTAAACAGATAGAAAAACGCATTCTGTGAGCCATTTGTCAGGGCGATGTTTTCTGCGGTGAGATTCCAGTCATAATGACGGTTAAAAAAGCCAACCAAGGCATCGATAAAGGCGGCATCCCCTTGCGGATTGGAGTAATTTGCCATACTAATAATTGCGCTACTATTGGCTTCGCCCGTATCATTATCAACACCAAGCGCTTTATAAGTCTCCAAAAATAACTCATTGACAGCATCAATTTTGGCAGGGTTACCACCGCCTAGCATATTGATAGGCTGATCGCTTTTTAGCGCATCGCCCAAATCATCCATCAATTGTGAGATGCCAGTGGGCTGGGTAAATTTTTGACCGAACTTTGAGAATTTCATAAGGCTACCATGCTGTTTCAAAGGGTTATAAAGGGATTGGATGTTTACAAATTG
This sequence comes from Psychrobacter sp., assembly GCF_041554015.1. GTDB lineage: Bacteria > Pseudomonadota > Gammaproteobacteria > Pseudomonadales > Moraxellaceae > Psychrobacter. The sequence continues at coordinate 4,236 of NZ_JBFFMS010000045.1, forward strand.
ATATGGAATGTATCATTTAGAAATAAGGATAGCAAATAGCAAAATTTAAAAAGGTTAATAGTAAACTAAAAAATAGGTTAGCTTAAGCTAAATCATGCTTAAGCTAACCTAACGAACCTAAGTTATGTAAATGCTGATAGGTAATAAGAAATATTAAATCATCGCCCGTACCCTTGCCATAATTCCGCGTCCAATCACCAGTCTCACATAAATAATAGCAATGGCAAACAGCAATACGATCAACGCCATACTACCGATACTCAGGCTTACCCACGGCACACTAAAGCGCAGATTAAACCATTGGGTGAGGGCAGCCCATGCCCCAACGCTGGCGATAATCACCGCAAAGGTCGCGGCACTGATGCCTAGTACCCCAAGCTCTAGTATGTTTAGCATATACAAGTCGCGCTTTTGCATACCGAGCAGCCTAAATGAGGCGCTTTCTTGCAGACGGTCTTGTGAGGTGGATAATAACGAGCTAATCAATACCATAACCCCAGTCAGTAAGGCAAGTAGCGTAAATACATAGACCAAGCGGCTCATTTGTACCACAAGCTCTTGGATTTGCTGAGCGATGGCTGTCCCGTCTATCGTCGTCACCGCAGGGAACTGGCGTACCATTTTTCCTTGCAAGTCTGGAATATCCTCAGCGTTTACGTGAGCGGTGGCAAATTGAATCTGCGGGGCAGCAGAGAGAACCGCTGGCTCAAATAAAAAGTAAAAATAAGGGCTAGGACCTTGCTCGAAACGCGAGCGGATACTGGTAATCTGCCCGACGATCTCGATCCCTTGGATATTAAAGCGCACCTCATCACCCATACCGACATTCAGTAAGCTGGCAGCAGTATCCAAAATAGATAAGGGCGCAACGGTTGACGCTGGGTCTTTATTCTCCGTGCTAATAGGTGCATACAGCTGATTGTCTACTATTGCATCTGTAATAAACTCAGTGTCCATCACCGTATCAGCATAGCTAAGATTAAAGACACGCGCAGGATCATCAAAACCATCAGCAGGCTCGATATCTTGTACCGGTATATTATTGGCAGTCACTACTCGAGCGCGTATAACAGGGTAATAGCTCACTGGTGCGTCAATAATGCTATCAATCTCATCATGCTGATCGCTTTGAATATCTAACAAAAATAGATTGGGTGCATCTTCAGGATAAGCGTTAATAAACTGGGCATTGATACTGTGATTGAGCGTTGTGATGAGGGTCAGTACCGCCACCGATAATGCTAAGGTGACGAAAAACAATGCCGATTGGTTGCCCTTACGCGCAAGGTTATGAATCGCAACACGCTGCATCCAGCCGATTTTTGTGTTACTGGCGATACGTGCCAATAACCACAGCCAGCCGCGTGCTAATAGCCAAAATATACTCACAAAGCCAATTAACCCGATTAATAACTGCGCACCAAATAGCCATCCGCCTACTTCATAAGCAAAAAACACATATAGACCAGCAAGCATTAACCCATACCAAGCTAACGGTAAGCGTTTATACCAGGGCAGGTGTTGCACCGCTGAGCTTGCACCTTGATTGAGCAAGGTAGCAGGTTTGGTGGTGTTCAATGTGCTTAAGCCGCGCTGGGCGATAAGCAGCGTAAGTACTAAGGCTATGATGGTGGTTTTAACAGCACTGATAGGATTGATCGCCAAGCTGACGTCAGCTGGCAAGATAGCCACAAGATAAGGCTGACCGACGTTGAGTAAGCCAAAGCTGACTAAAGTCGCTGCGATACAAGCGATAACGGCAGTGATAATAAGAAGCTGATAGTAGCTGCGTTTTAATGATTTGAGCGGCTCACCCAGTGCCAAACGTATCGCATTGCTCGACTGCTGTTTGGTCACAAAGGCGGTGATGACGCCATACATAGCCACTGCGGACAATAACAATACGGCAATGACCAAAAGCTTTAAAAACATCAAGACATTATCAGAGATGCGCGACACCGAAGTATCCGCAGATTCTGCATCAGAGATCTCGATATCAGGATAATTGGTCAATATTTGCGTCAGTTTATCGCGCTGAGTTGCCATCAATTCTGCATTACCTGCCAGCTCAATGCGGTAATTGATACGGCTACGCTGCCCCAATAGATTGGTTGCCTCTAACGCCTGCTGGGGCATCAAAATACGCCCACCGAAGCCAAAGGCGCTTAGCGGACGATCAGGTTCTTTTGTTAATACATCACTGATCGTAAACTGCGCATCACCAATAGTAATCTGGTCACCAATATCAGCGCTTAAACTTTTGAGGACTTCAGGGGCAACCACCACATTATTGGCGGTAAGCTGCTGCCATAAGGGCTGTCCTGATGCAAGTTCGACCTCACCATATAATGGGTAGGATTGGGAAACCGCTTTTATGCTGGCAAGCAAAGTCTGCTCATCGGTGATGACCATCGCGCTAAACTGATAGTCAAAAACCGTTTGCGTGTCGGCAAGGGTATCAACTTGCGTTAATACTTCGCTTGGCCAATCTTGCTTACTGTTTAAGATTAAATCACCACCGACCAAAGCACGCTGATTGTCATTGATATAGGTGTCAACTGACTGCTGAATAGAATCAAGGGTGAGGTAGGTCGCAAGTGACAGCGTCAAAGTCAGTAAAAATAATACTGGATATATCCAGCGCTGCCACCAGCTACGGCTGAGAGCTTGCGCGCCCAAGCTTTTCGAAATTAGCAGACGATTAAATAGTTGGCTTATGATGCCACTCGAATAATTCGACTCATTATCCATGTTATCCATTGAGTTTCGATCCATCTATCATACCATCATGCATGGTGATAACGCGATCTGCCATATCAGCAAGTGCTGAATCATGGGTGACCACCACCAACGCTGAGCCGGTTTTCTGACGCAAATCCAGTAACAGCTGCATGACTTGATTGGCATTTTGTTCATCTAAATTGCCAGTTGGCTCATCGGCAAAGACAATTTTTGGGCGTGATACCAATGCGCGTGCAACCGCTGTACGCTGCTGCTCACCGCCTGATAGCTGGTTTGGCAAGCTATGACGCCGATGAACCAAATCAACTGCCGCAATCAACTCATCGACGCGCGCTGCATCTGGGCGACGGGCAATGTCCAATGGAAAAGCGATGTTTTCAGCAACAGTTAGCGTTGGTAGTAGATGAAAGGATTGAAAGACAAAACCCATATCGCGCTGACGAATAACTGCCAAGGCATCTTCATCTAATCGGCTTAACGTTTGACCTGCCAGCTCGACGTCGCCGCTATCAGGATAATCTAATGCCGCTAATAAACCGAGTAAAGTAGATTTGCCAGAGCCAGATTTACCCATGATCACCACAAACTCGCCAGCATTCACATGAATATCGACGTCTTTGATGATAGATAAGGACTGATCACCAATACGTACGGTCTTATTGAGCTTGGTGGCAGTAAGCAGCGCGGCTTGCGAGGTCGGTAATGCTGATGTCATTGGACAGTCTCAGTAGGCGTATTGGTCACATTTGATGAGTTTATTTTTTTAAGCTCAGGCTGTAATATCGGTAAGATATTGTCATTAACAATCAGCGTATAACCTTCTTTGGTCGGATGAATGGCATCAGCCTGATTGAGCTTAGGGTCGCCGCCGACACCGTCTAAAAAGAACGGGATAAGCGTCACATTCATGTCTTTTGCCACTCTTGGATATATCGCGGCAAAGGATTTTACATAATCAGAGCCAAGGTTGTCATAGATCTGCATACCGCCCAAGATAACCACGCTGCCATTGTCCTGTAAGCGCTTTACGGCAGTACGAATGTTTTCTTCAACCGTCGCGACATCAATACCACGAATAGCATCATTAGCACCAATGGTCAAAATAGTGATATCAGGTTTGGTCTGTAATACCCAATCCAAGCGATTGACCAAACCGGTACTGGTCTCGCCGCTCAATCCTGAATTGATGACTTTTACATCTTTATAGCCAAGTTCTTGCAAGCGTGTTTGTAATTGAGCGGGGTAGTTGTCATCATTATCAACGCCAAGCCCTTCGGTTAACGAATCACCCAATGCCAATATGGTCAAAGGCGCTTGTTGTTCAGCAGGGCTCTTTGTGGCTGTGGTTTGAGACAGTTGAGTATTGGAAGTTTGATTGCTGTTCTGAGTATTGTTTTGAGTACTGGCTTGAATATCAGTATCCGTCTGAGTATTACCAGCCTCAGGCGTTTTTTGACAACCGCTGATTGCGATTGCGACGGTCAAGACAGCGACCGTAATCAAGTGCTGCGGTAAGCGAGAAAGTCTGTTTATCATAATTCTGCTGTCCTATAGGCGATGGCATCAGTCTAGCAGAATCAGATAAGCAGCAATATGGTGCAAAAGTTAATCGATTTGTGATAAAAACTAAATCCGCTTGCCATCGACCATCACCGGACGGCTGACCAGCCAAGCAAATCCTACGTTTACTACCATTAATATCAGCATAATCAATAAAGGCAAATCCCAACTGTCTGTTGCTTCATGTAACCAACCAGTCCCCAATGGACCAAAAAACGCAATCAAATACCCGACCGCTTGCGCCATACCTGACAGCTCACTTGATTGATTGGCGGTATAAGTACGCATCGAGAACAGCATCATACTCAAGGTAAAAATCGCTGAACACCCAATGCCCATAAGCGCCGACCATAACCATGCCAAATCTACAGATAAGTAGCTGACCCCTAAGATACCAATCACATTTAAAACGGCTGCAAATACCGCCAGTGCCTGAATAGGTCGTCCACGATTGATAAGCCAAGTTAAGCTTAAGATCGCTATAGGTGCCATAAATTGGAACACCGAGTTCATCTGCCCCGCATTGACCGCTGACAAACCTTTACTGAGCCAAATCGATGGTAAAAAACTGGCAGCAGTATAAAAAAGTAGCGATTGTAAGCCCATAAATACCGCAATTTGCCAAGCAAAGCCGGTGCGCCACATAGAAATATCGGAGGAACCTTGAGTAGCGATAGGAATAATCTGATCGCTCGACGAGCCCAAACGCAGTCGTAGGAAGACCCAGATAACGATGGCAAATACGCCCAAAATCGACCAACCACCAAGCGCCCATTGCCAACCTACGTGCTCTGATAATGGCAAGACCACGCCCGCGACAATCCCTGCTGACACCGTCATGGTCAGACTGAATAATCCTGTAATAAGAGGGATATGGTTGGGCGTGCGCTGCTTAATCACTGGTGCTGCAAGGGTGTTGGCAAAACCGATCGCCAATGTCAGCAGTAAGGTGCCACATAGAAAGCCTATCCAAGTGGGAATAATGCTGCGAATAATCATGCCCACGGTTAAGAGACTAATCATGGCAATTAAAGTGTTTTCAAGCCCAAAACGCTTACCAATCGCTGGCGATATAAACGCCCCAAGTGCAAATGTCAGCATCGGCACTGCGCCAAGCCAGCCGATTTGAGTTTCGGAGATATCGAGCGCCCCTTGAACCACCGGTGCTATAGAACCAAGTGCAACGATAGGCGCGCGCATATTGGTCGCCAATAGAATCATGGCACATAAGACGAGCCAAAAGGTAAAGCGCGAAGAGGGTAGCTGAAACGGTGCAGGAGTATCCGTCTGAGACTGTAAAGGCAATTCATTTTGCCCATTAAGAGAGGTAGACATAGCAGCACGACTATTATTAGCATAAGAAAAAGGACACGTTATTAAACAGCGCCGAAGAGTCGTCGCTTGCAAAATAACACCAGAAAAATCTCACGAAGAAGATGAGTGAGACAAACAACAGAATGTCGACATATCGGCAGAAAGCCAGTCATATGACCCTGCTGCCTTAACGGCTAAGGCAGTATGAGTAGATATGAATAGTGATGTGGAGCAATAACGCTGCACCATAAAAATAGCGCCAGCCCTTTTTTTATAAGGTCTGACGCTATTATAAGAACAAATGACGGCTAAATACTACCAGCGTATGGTAACAAACTGAGTATTTATACCGACTTGCCCAATTGAGCGGCTTTTAGAGCATGCTCTTGTTGTTCTGCGATTAGTGAATCACACTTATTGGGATCATTACCACAGAATGAGCAGTTTTCATCACCCATCAATTTGGCAACACCGCCACAAGACCCTCTAAGCGGCTTTTTTTTGACCATATAACCGATACCCATAAATACAAAAAACAGCATAAAGACGGTAAAGGTGACGATAAGCATAGGAAGCAGTTGGCTAAGCATAGAGGAGACCTCACATTAAAAATGGGACTGTTATCTGCGTGATAACATATTGCTAGTATAGCAAAAATTTGCCTTGCCCGTTTGAGCTTGTTAGTTTAGTAAAAATCTAAGAATAAGCGCGCAATTGCTTTTATCAGCGTTCTTGTCAGTACTCTTATTTAGTGATTTTAGATTCAGCTCGGTTTTTTATCGGCACGTAATGCTTGCATAGCAGGTGTTTGTACCACCTGCCAATCATCAATGCTGTCCGCAGCTGCCTCTACGCTCACGCCCTCTGCCAATACAACAAACAATGCCGCTATGTTTTGCTCCTTAGCGACGCTTAATGCTTTTTTATAAGGCATTGCTGTTAAGGCAGTTGCCCAAGCATCAGCCAGCGCGACCGACTCTGCTGCGACCGTCACTGATGGCGCACCACCTACGATAGGCTCTCCTGTGGTCGGGTCAATGGTATGACTATAATGCTTACCATCAAAGACGACAGAGTTGCGATAGTTGCCAGAGGTTGCCAAATGCATGGTGTTGCCATTATTGATCGGTTGGCGGATTACCGCCATACTTTGACGCTCGCTGACGGTACTACCCTCGATCGGCGCATCAATTGCAATTTGCCACGGCTGCTGCTGGGCACTGACGCCAGCGGTTGCCACCTCACCGCCAATCTCGACCATATAGTTGCGAATTTGATAGTTATTTTTTAGCACATCAGCAATGACATCAACGCCATAGCCTTTGGCAACAGCAGAAAAATCAAGCCCAACGCCCTCTTTGGTTTTATAAATGGTCTTATCTTTTTGTATAACACTGTCAAAGTCGACCAAGGCTTTCGCTTGTGCAATCTCAAGCGCCGTCGGTGGACTTTGTAAACGCTCAACGGTCATGGTGCTACCAAAACCCCATGTATCGATGAGCGGCATTACTGTAGGGTCAAAGGCACCGCCCGATAGCTGATAGACTTGTCTCGAAGCTGCTAATACATGATTAAAATCTTCATCAATGGTAATAGGAGTATCTTTATCTGCTTGATTAAAGGTAGAGATGATAGAGTCCGCTTGATACGTAGACATACTGTTATTGATATCTTGTAAACGCTTATCGATGTCTGCTTGTATAGCCACTTCATCCGCGCCTTTTGGCAACTGATAGCTAATATGGTAGCTGGTCCCCATGGTCTCACCGCTCAGATTGTTATAATTGCTCTTTTGCTGGCAAGCGCTCATTCCTAGCCCAGCGCTTATAGCAATAATAGGTAGGAGGGTGATATTTATCGCTTTTATAGAAGGTGGGAATGGGGTTGGTTTTTGTATACTTGGGTTTTTCATAGGAGTTATCACAGCTTGATAGAACGAAGGGGTAAATGAGGCATTACCTATTTTACACCCCTTGCCACCTATAACGCCAATGGTCAGCCTCAGACATTTTAAAATACATCTGGCTACTTAATATCTATAGTAGCTATACCTCAAAAAAGCGGCGACACTGCTTATGGCGACACTGCTTATGGTGGTACTGCTTATATTGCTAGTCTTGTCAGGTAAGAAGTGCCGATAGTCAAAACCAAAAAAAGAGCCTCAATTGAGACTCTTTTTTATTTATCACTTTAAATAGATTTTCTTTGCTTAACCACCGAAGTCATCAAGCATGATGTTTTCATCTTCCACGCCCAAGCTGTGTAGCATGTCGATGACCGCCGCATTCATCATCGGTGGCCCACACATGTAGAACTCACAGTCTTCTGGGTTTGGATGGTCTTTTAGATAGTTTTCAAGTAAGACATTATGGATAAAGCCGGTTGGACCTTCCCAATTGTCTTCTGGTAGTGGATCAGACAACGCCACATGCCACTCAAAGTTATCAAACTCTTTTTCTAGTTGATCATAATCTTCAACGTAGAACATCTCACGAATAGAGCGCGCACCATACCAGAAACTGATTTTACGGTTAGAGTTCAAGCGTTTTAGCTGATCGAAGATATGTGAGCGCATCGGCGCCATACCTGCACCACCACCGACGAAAATCATCTCAGCGTCTGTCTTTTTGGCAAAGAATTCACCATAAGGACCAGAAACCGTGACTTTATCGCCAGGGACGAGGCTAAATACCCAAGAGGACATTTTGCCTGGTGGAATACCGTCAGGACCACGTGGCGGTGGACTTGCGATACGGATATTAAACTTGATCAGGCCTTTTTCTTCAGGATAGTTGGCCATCGAGTAAGCACGAATAACCGGTTCATCAACTTTTGATACATAGTTGAAGATACCAAATTTTTCCCAATCTTCACGATACTCTTCGTCAACCACAAAGTCTTTATAATGCACTTCATGCGGCGGCGCTTCTAACTGTACATAACCACCAGCGCGGAAGTTTACTTCTTCGCCTTCTGGAATTTTAAGCACCAACTCTTTAATAAAGGTAGCAACGTTATCGTTAGAGATAACCTCACATTCCCACTTTTGTACATCAAAGAATTCAGGGTCAATCTCGATTTTCATGTCTTGCTTGACCGCAACCTGACAAGCTAAGCGCATGTGGTTACGGATTTCACCTTGGGTAAAGTACCCTTCTTCGGTGGGCAGGATAGATCCGCCCCCTTCAATAACGCGGCAACGACACTGCGCACAGGTACCACCGCCACCGCAAGCTGAAGATAAGAAAATACCTTCGCTCGCCAGTGTTTGTAGCAGTTTGCCGCCTGCAGGTGTTACAACGTCGTTCTCGGGATTATCATTGATATGGATAGTAACATCGCCTGAACTGACCAGTCGTGAGCGCGCCGCCAAAATAATGGCAACGAGACCCATGATGATCAAGGTAAACATAGCAACGCCACCAATCGCCGTAGCGTAATCCATGGTAGGTATCCTTAATCTATGGAGTAGGGGAGCGAAAAGACGTCATTGCGTGTTTCCTGAACCCCTACCGAATAAATGAATTAAATAGGTCAAATCGCTAAATAGGCTTTTAAGCGTAGCGGTTTAAATTGACATACCGCCAAACGACATAAAGCCAAGTGACATCAGACCAACCGTGACAAAGGTAATACCAAGACCACGCAGCGGCGCTGGAATGTCTGAGTATTTTAGCTTTTCACGGATACCCGCCAAGGCGGTAATCGCCAATGCCCAACCAAAGCCTGCGCCGACGCCATAGACAACTGACTCACTAAAATTATAGTCACGCTCAACCATAAATAGCACGCCACCTAAGATGGCACAGTTCACAGTGATCAGCGGTAAGAATACCCCTAGGGCGTTATACAGACTTGGGACGAACTTATCCAAGAACATCTCTAGAATCTGTACTGTCGCAGCAATCAAACCGATATAACTGAGTAGACCCAAAAAGCTTAAATCGATATCTGGGAAACCTGCCCATGCCAGCGCACCATCTTTTAGGATGAACTGAAACAGTAGGTTATTTAGCGGTACGGTAATCGCCATTACAACGATAACTGCCACACCAAGACCGATAGCGGTTGAAACCTTTTTCGATACTGCCAAAAAAGTACACATGCCTAAGAAGTAGGCCAGCGCCATATTCTCGATAAAGACCGAGGTTATAAATAAACTGACATAATGTCCCATTAGTGACCGCCCCCTTGTGCCATGCCTTTAGACTGCGGCTTCATTACAAATTCAGCGTCTTCGACCTGATCAGGTTTCCATGTACGGATAATCACGATAAACAGGGCGATAATAAAGAACGCTGACGGTGGTAGTAGCAATAGACCATTTGGTACGTACCAGCCACCATCGGTCGCGGTTTGCAAAATAGTCATGCCAAACCAGCTGCCTGCGCCCAAAAGCTCACGGATACTGGCGACAAATAGCAATACTGCCGAATAGCCTAGACCGTTACCGATACCATCCAAAAAGCTTGGTACTGGTGGGTTGCTCATCGCAAATGCTTCAGCACGGCCCATCACGATACAGTTAGTAATAATCAAACCAACGAATACTGATAAGCCTTTACTGACATCATAGGCGACTGCTTTTAGGATCTGATCAACTAAGATAACCAATGACGCAATAATCGTCATCTGTACGATAATACGAATGCTTGATGGGATTTGCTTACGGATAATAGAGATAAAAAAGCTCGAAAATGCGGTGACCAAGGTCAACGCCACACTCATTACCAACGCATTTGCTACGCTAGTCGTTACCGCAAGCGCAGAACAGATACCTAAGATCTGTAGGGCAATCGGGTTATTATCAAAAATAGGCGAGGTTAAAATACCTTTTGTATCAGCCATGTTATGCCTCCTTGCCGTTTGCTGCTGGTACGACTGCGACCAGTTCGGTTACGGGGTGCGCCTGCTGTTGGTGTAGGTTTTGACCCAGTTTTTTATACGGGCTTTGAATGGCCTTTACATCAACATCTGCCAGTGTTTGACCGCTCTCTTTACGCAGCTGGTCTAAGTACGGCTTATAACCTTGCTCGCCAAGCCAAAACTGAATCATGTTACTAACGCCGCGACCAGTTAAGGTTGCACCACTGATACCATCGACCCAGTTGTCTTTTGGATTACCGGCTTTGGTTACACCAGTTGCCACAGCGCCGTTTTCGTCATAAGAGTGAATGCCGCTCCACATGGCGCGCCACTCTGGCTCCTCGATACGAGCGCCTAGACCCGGAGTTTCTTTATGCTCATAAAAACTGATACCTTTAATGGTATTCATGTCACTCTCAAGCGTTAAGAAACCATAAATCGTACCCCAGAGACCGTAGCCTTGAATCGGCAGAACCACCATTTCAGGTTTACCAGCGTCATCACTTTTGACATAGACTTTGGCATATTTAGGCTTACGACCGATACCAGCAGGATCATTACTGCCTAAGTCTTCACTTAGGGCTTTGTTCTTAGCTGCTTGACTGGCATCGTAAGCATTACGATCAGGGATGCCAGCAGCGCTCAGCGCGTCATCATCGAGGTAGTTGCCTTTATTAAGGTCAACGATTTTTACCTCAAAATCTTTAAAACGCTCCGCCACATCTTCATTGGTGTCGGATGCCGGGTCAAACATACCAGCGGCAACCAAGATATTCTTGTTACGGTCTAAGCGCGCGTTTTCTACTTGCGCAGGCTTTAGACCAACAGCTGCAGCTGAGACCAATACCGAGCACACCAAGCATAGCGTCAATGCCACACTGATGGTTTTTGCGTTATTACTTTTGGGCTTGGACATAGCGAACCCTCCGAGCAGTTTGGCGTTTGATATTCGCTTGCGTGACAAAATAGTCAAACAATGGCGCAAATAAGTTAGCAAATAGAATGGCTAGCATGATGCCTTCTGGGAAAGCTGGGTTGATGACGCGAATCAATACGGTCATAAAACCAATCAAGATACCATAAGCCCAGCGTCCTTTATTGGTATGCGCAGCAGATACAGGATCAGTTGCCATAAATACCGCACCAAAGGCAAAACCACCGATGACCAGATGCCAGTAAAACGGCAAGCTCATCATCATATTATCTTCAGAGCCGATCATATTAAAGACAAGGGAGGTGGCAATCAGACCAACCACACAACCTGCCATAATGCGCCATGAAGCAATGCGCGTCCAAAGTAAGACCGCCGCACCCATTAGGATAGCTAATGTTGATACTTCACCGATACTACCTTGCATATTGCCTAAGAATGCATCACTCCAGGTAATGGCATTGCCATAAACATCGACGAAGTCTTGTGGGAGCACGCCAAGGGCAGCAAGACCAAGTGGCGTTGCACCCGAGAAACCATCAACCGCAGTCCATATTGAGTCGCCTGACATATAAGCCGGATAAGCAAAGTATAAGAAGGCACGACCCGATAGAGCAGGGTTAAGGAAGTTTTTACCCGTACCGCCGAACACTTCTTTTGCTACAACCACACCAAAGATAATACCTAAGGCAACCTGCCATAAAGGGATATCTGGTGGTAGCGTTAGTGCAAACAGGACAGAGGTCACAAAGAAACCTTCGTTAACTTCATGGCCGCGCACCACAGCAAAGATAATCTCACAGAGAATACCTACCGCAAATGTTACGAGATAAATAGGCAAAAACTGCATAGCACCATAGACAAAGCTTGCCCAGATACTGTCTGGGTTGTAGCCTGCCATACTGGTAATAATGGTACGCCAGCCTTCAGGCTGCAAGCCAAGGGTTGCAATCGCAGTCAATGCTTGATGACCGATATTGTACATACCCCAAAACATCGCAGGGAAAGTACATAACCAGACGGTAATCATAATACGCTTAAGGTCAATACCGTCGCGTACATGGGATGAGGCGTATGTGGTTGTGCCGGGTTGACGTAAAAACGTATCAAACATCTCAAAGATGGCATAGTATTTTGCATGTTTGCCACCCTTGGTGAAAGACGGCTCCATACGATCGAACATATTGTGTAAAAATTTCATCGTGGTTAGCCCTCCAGCTCAATGCGCGTTAAGTTATCACGCAAAATATCGCCGAATTCATATTTGCCAGGAGATACGA
>NZ_JBFFMS010000046.1:0-16802 GCF_041554015.1 Psychrobacter sp.
GCTAAGTGGTTAAATAAACTAAGTACGACCTAAGCAGCGGTAGTTCAGTTGGTTAGAATACCGGCCTGTCACGCCGGGGGTCGCGGGTTCGAGTCCCGTCCGCTGCGCCATATTTAAAACTTAGTTTTAATACAAAAGTTTAAACCTCAAGTATTTATACTTGAGGTTTTTTTGTGTCCGCATTTCCTCTTCAAGCCTTTACTTATCAGACCAAGCTAATTCTTCTCTAGTATCCTATCAGAAGTAACTGACTCTTTCTTATCGCATCCAATAGAGATTTATCAATAGATAAACCCGCTTGATAAAGTTGGCGGTCTAGAGTCTAAATGACCAAACAGTGACCATTTTGTGACCAAGATTGTTAAAAGTTGATTCTCAATAAACCCAATCGTTATATTGTAACGCGAAACTGGTATAAATTTTTCTGGCTTGCTGCGTCTACGCCAACAGCGGCTGCGTAAAATTTATTTCAGTCCTGCTGTATTGTCCTAATACTCGATTCATTATAGGTTCGTCTTTTTATTGTCGTATTCTCTTAAAATAGTCAGTCTCCGATAATTGCTGGGCAGTTGAACCTGACTTATGCTCGCAATAAAAGAAGTGTCGTTTATCCTAAAAAACTCGCAGAAATAAGTAATGAGAAGCTCATATAACTTCTGCATATAACCGGACAATACCAAACATACGGTAAAACACGATTATTGTCATCGTATTGTCATAACGGCATCGTATTCTTGAGCTCACTATAAATAGCGGTTGCGTCATACTCATGTCTTTAGTCAATCACTGACTTATCGATGATAGTTAGCGCATAGATATCAGGTATGTTTATGAAGGTTGTTGGTCGGTTTGCTAGTATTTCCACCCGTATATTGATTATTTTAACATTGGCTTTTTCACTGATTATTTTAATGGTGTATTGGGTCATCGAAACCCAAGCTAAGCCGCGCATACTGGAGATGACCTCAGAGACAGTGGTTGAAACGGGTAATGAAGCCATTAATAGTATCATGGCGAGTATCAATCATGTCGATGGACTGGCGAAAGCGACCAGTACGATGGCGGGCGGCTTACCAAAACAAGATGCCCTGTATAAAGAAACCTTTGGCAATCTCATGCAGCAAACAGATCAACGCATTGTAGGTGGCGGTGTATGGTTTGACCCAAATATGTACGCTCAGGGCCGAGAGCGCCAGTCGTTTGTATGGGCGCGTGATGAGTCAGGCAGTATGCAGCCATTAGAGGGTTATAATCAAGCGCGCCAAACCCCAAATCCCTATTATCGTGATTGGTGGTACATTCCTGCGATGTACGCGCGTCATGACCACTGTGTCTGGAGCCGTGCTTATGTCGATCCGGTGAGCAATCAACCGATGATGACGTGTGCCAAGGCTTTGTACGACAGTCGCAATCAGGCTTTTGATGGGGTGGTGAGTTTTAATCTGTTACTCGATAATCTCGGCGAGGCGATGAAAAAGTGGCAAGATAAGCTTGGCGGTTATGTTTTTTTGGTAGACCTCGACAATCGTTTTTTGACCTTTCCCGATCAGTCGATGGTCATGCGCGCCACTAAAGATAGCGGTCAGGACGAGGTCATAACGACAAGTCAGTTGGCTGCAAGTAACCCTAGCTTTGCCCCTATTGCGGACAGTCTAGATAATATCAATCAAACACTGATCGATGAGGCAGTGGCCAAAGATGAAAGCCGCTATACGCTCGCTGCACGTAGTATTCTAAGCACGACCAATCTGAATAAAATCAGCGAGCAAGAGTCCAAATTACTCTCAGCATTATTGCTGTTAAATATCGATCAAACGTTTAACTTGGTAGACAGTCATTTGGTCGATACCATCGCTGTACCCAATGACTTTGTGTTGCAGCAGCCCGCCACCGCCTTCGTATTTCGCATGCCATTTACATATTGGAAGATGGTTATCGTCAAGCCTGATAATGACCTGATGAGCGTGGCAAATGCCCTGTCTAATAAACTCATTCAAGCCATGCTATTGGGCTTTATTCCTATCTTATTATTAACCGCCTGGGTGTTTCGTCGCTACTTTACGCGGCCGCTAAAGCAGATGGCACAGTCAGTGGCTGATATGGGGATGCTCATTGAACAAAAAAAATATCAACAATTAAGTGCACACAAACTGCCTTATTCAAATGTCAGCGAGATTCAAATCATTAGTGAGCAGACCAATCAATTGATTGACCGCGTTGTCGAGAATGAAGGCGCACTTGCCGAAATCAATGTGCATCTAGAAAAACAAGTCGCCGCCCGCACGCAAGACTTACAGCAAGCCATGGATGAGTTAAAAGCCTCACAAGTGCATCTGGTACGCTCCGAAAAAATGGCTACATTGGGTCAAATGGTGGCAGGCGTAGCGCATGAGGTCAACACGCCATTAGGCTATGTGCGAAGTAACATGGAATTGGTTGGCGATAATCTCATGCATTTTGATGAGTTGCTACAGCATACCGACCAATTATTGCAGGCCTTAAAAGCGCCAACTACTAATCAAGAACAAGTCGAGCAACTGATAGAGCAAACCTTACAATGCTGCGATGAGATTAAAGAAGATGAAGTAAGTGAAGATTTGGCAGATTTGATTAAAGATGGACTTTACGGCGTCGATCAGATTGCAGAGCTGGTCGTCAGCTTGCGTGACTTTTCTCGCATTGATGAATCTAAGGTAAAGGATGTCGATATCAATGATTGCATCAATACCTCATTGATTATGGCGCGCAATAATTTAAAAACTCTAGACGTCAAAACCAATCTAGCCGAGTTGCCGCCGATTCAATGCAATCCTTCACAGATCAACCAAGTATTATTAAACCTCTTTAATAATGCCGCCCAAGCCATGCCGATTGATCATAAAGGGACATTGCAAGTGAGCTCATCTATCGATAAGGCGCAGCAGCACATTGTCGTCAGTGTCAAAGACAATGGTATCGGTATCCAAGAAAATACGCTGGTGAAGATTTTTGAGCCGTTTTTTACCACCAAAAAAGCAGGCGATGGCACAGGGTTAGGGTTGGCCATTACGGCACAAATCATCGAGCAACACGGTGGACACATCGAGGTTAGCTCAATCGTTGGCACAGGTACGACCTTTACTATTAAGTTGCCAATACAGTCTAGTGCTCACGAACCTAAACCTTCACAAGCCTTATTTGAAAGTTGAGAGATTTCCAATCACTTATTTAAAGAGAGCGTCATGCAAAAACCAAAAATCGCTTTTATCGATGATGAGCCACGTATTTTACGCAGTTTAAAAATGCATTTTCGCCAGTCACATGATGTATTTACCACCACTGATGCTAGTGAATTGATGAAATATGTCAGCGAGCATGATGTCCAAGTGGTCATCAGCGACCAACGTATGCCAGACAAGCAAGGTACAGAAGTGTTACGTGATATCAAAGCGGCTTCACCAAATACACTGCGTATTTTGCTGACCGGTTATGCAGATTTGAATGCAGTGATTGACTCTGTGAATGAGGGCGAAATTTATCGTTATATTACAAAGCCATGGCAGAATGATGAGCTTAAACAAATCGTCAATAAAGCCACAGAAATTGCTCAGCAAACCCAAGAAATCATTCAAAACACTATGCAAGGCAATGATGCTCAGCACTGCGTTGGTGGACGCACAGGCAGCAATCGTAATATATTGGTATTAGATGACGATGAGAGCGTCTATCAGCAAATAAAAAGTCATGTTAAGAGCGCTTATACTGTGAGCTGGGCCAGTAACCTTGAACAGGCAGCCAAGTTATTACAAAAAAAACGCTTTGGCGTCACGATTACCGATTCGACACTCAATAAAGAGAATATCACCCCCATCGTTTATGCCTTAAAAAACATTCAGCCAGATCTGATGGTTCTTATGTTGACTGAATTCAAAGATGCCCATATGGTTATTGATTTAATTAATAAAGGTCAAGTATATCGCTGTCTACCACGGCCGACCAACTTCTCTATCATGAGTATCAGTCTTGATCGTGCTTTTGATCATCACGAAAGATTGGTGCAGCAGCCGATACTGGCGGCGCGCCATCATGTTGAGGAAGTAACAGAATCGGAGGCTTTGAATTTTTCTGACAGACTTAAGGGTTTCTTTGCCAAGTTCAGAGGCTGGCGCCTTATTAGATAACATAGGGCAAGCCAAACAGCCTCATGCACCATTCATTTGCTGTAGTGGGAATAGTAAAGTGAATGCAGTATTAAAACGATAAGGTGGGACTAGGATGAATTTTACGCCAACTCTATCGATATAGGTGCAGCACGTCAGAAAAATTTATACCAGCTCCGCGTTGCAATATAACGTATTGGGTTTATTGAGAATTGACTATATAGCATATCGGTAATATGAGTCCTGTCCGCTGCGCCATATTTCAAACCTAGTTAGCTTTTTAAGTGTCAGCCTCAAACATTAAAGTGTTTGAGGTTTTTTTATGCTTGAAGATTTTCCAGACATTTTATTAGCAGTTTATTTCTGAAAATAATGATATTTCTGTCTCCTTTACAAAATTAATATTCTTGACCATTTGGTCAGTTAATTTAATGAAATCATAAACTTAGCTGATATCAACAACTTACAGTAGGTTTTTTACCGATTTTTGATCTTAAAAGGCAGTTGTCAGCCTTCATGAAACATGCTTAACTGTTTCAAAGTGTTAACAATTGCTGCCAAAAACGAGACTGTCAACATAAGCTATCAAGTTTTTTTTATGGTTTTAGCAGCATTGATGTTGGTTTTGATAACGCTTTTTTACTAAAAGCCGATAGCCTTTTCCCCTCTAGCAGTACGGGTGCGTTTTAACAGGAAGTTAAACCCCGTTTACGACCATGACAACATAACTGTGATAATCATGGTGCAATGCTGCTAGGCATCAACGACTGTAAATAAAGGAATACTACTGTGCGTGATCATTTATCTATAAACCTACCACTCATCACTAAACCCCTTACTTGTGTGCTTGTTGCCATGGCAGCTTTTGGTGCTATAAGCAGCGCTCAAGCAAAAGTCCTTTTCACGGATACCAGTATCTCAGCACTGTACGGTACCGATTATGAGCTAGTACCTCAAGAAACCTTAACCACCGTTACTTTAGAGCATGCCTCGAGTCATAATTGGGGCGGGGTATTCTTCTTTGTCGATCGCCATCAAGGTAAAGAAGATACGGCTGGTAAAGAGTTTAAAGAAACCTATGGTGAGCTTGCGCCCAAGCTGAAGCTTGCCACATATGATAATAGTTTTATCAAGCAAGTTAACTTAGCGGGTCAGTACGAGTTTGGTTCAAACAGTAATGGCTTTAGTCAAGACAACTACTTAGTGGGTGTCGGTGCCGATTTAAACATACCTATACCCGGTATGAAATATGCGTCGGCTTCTATATACCATGCATTTAATGAAAATACCGATGACGATCAGCAGGTTACGCTCACCTATGGCTGGGAGAAAAATAACTTTGTCGTAGATGGCTATGTGGATTATTCGTTTAATAATGACGATGCAAAAAATCAGCTGCATATCAATCCGCAACTAAAATACAATTTGCAAGAAGTGCTCGGTATTGATAACCGCTTAGAAGTCGGTATGGAATATAGCTACTGGAAAAATAAATATGGTGTCGATGGCGTAGACCAAAATGCCGCAAGCGCTTTGGTAAAATTTCATTTTTAAACAGCCATGCATTTTTAGATATTGACAAAAACCCTCATGTTAACCTTGGTTAAATGAGGGCTTTTTGTGAATATGAATAAAATAAGCGTATAACAGGTGTGTAAGACAGTGCAGAGCGCTAAAAGAAGTGTGAATCTAACGCCTACGCTTATAGGCGCTGATAGAGTCGACTGACACTTGCAATAAGCGCCACCATGCCCATGCCCATTATGATAAGAATAGCAGACATCAGATGCGCGCCATCGTAATTTAAGGCTTCTACCTGCTCATAGATAGCGATAGAGACTACTTTGGTCTCCCCCGAAATACTGCCACCAATCATCAGTACCACGCCAAACTCGCCAATGGTATGCGCAAAGCTGATCAAGCTACCAAGGATAATGCCAATACGAGCTTGCGGTAAAGCGACTCGTATAAAGCGCCTAAAACGACTGGGTTCTAGTAGGCTTGCAACCTCCATGACACTGGCTGGGATACGTAAAAATTGCGCGTAGACAGGCTGTACAAAAAAAGGCAAGGAGTAAATAATAGAGCCAATCACCAGCCCTTCAAAGGTAAAGACAAAGGCATTGATATTGTATTGCAACAGCCACTTACCAATACCAAAATTGGGGCTCAACAGCAATAATAAATAAAAACCAATCACAGTAGGCGGCAAGACCAGCGGCATCGCAATCACCCCCATGAGCATGATTTTGATACGCCCCATAATACGACCACGGCTCGGCTTTGCTAGCCAATAGGCTAACGGGGTTGCAAGTACCAGCAAGCATAGGGTCGTGACACCAGCAAGCTTGATGCTCACCCACACAGGAAGCAGCATATCTAAAATGAGAGACTGAGACATCATGGCGTTGTTATCATCTACCTTTTCTTCAGTGGCTTACTTACAGGATATATTTATAGAGGTTAGTCATGGTGCTATGGCATTTAAACTGCTTAATATCATAATATAAAGGCGTGTTTACAGCGCTCGCTTTAGCTGACTGTAAGCACGCCTTTCTTCATAAAGCAAAGAGCGAGTAGTAAAAATTTTATAAAGATCATCCTGCAAAGCAGTTATTTAATGGCCAAATAGCCTGCTTTAGAGAAGTAAGCTTGTCCTGCAGGAGACCGTAGATAATCAGTAAAGTCTACCGCCATCGCGATATCATTGATAATAATACCATCTTGCAAGATAGCAGGATAAGACGCTGGTGGTAAAAGATAAAAATGCTCAGGCGCAGCTTTTATTGCTATGACTTGTGAGTGCGCCACAAAGCCATAATCGACACTACCCGTATGGGCATATTGGAACGCCTGTCCGATATTTTCTGCCTGAATGATGCGTTTTTTTGCTATCAAATCCTCATAGAGCTGTTGGGATTCTAAGTAGACTTTGGCTGATTCACCATATGGGGCAAGCTCAGGATTGGCAATGGTCATTTTGACTTTATCATCGCTTTTAAACAGATTTGTTAAAGTAGTTTGATTCAGCCCAGCAAGAGATTTGGTGGCACTATAGAGCGACAACTGCCCTTGAGTATAAGTAAAGGGCGTACGGCTAGTGCCATCTTTTAACCCCTCATCGACCAACTGCGCTGGGAAGGCTTGATTGGCGGCTAAAAAGATATCGTACGGTGCCCCTGAAGTTATTTGAGAGTAGAGCTTACCTGATGACGCAAAAGTAACTTCAATCTCTTGGTCGGGCAGATTTCTATCCGCTTTATAGCCCTCTATCATTGCAGGTAATACATCCGATAAATTGGCTGCGGCAGCGATACGCAGGATTGGCTTTGGCGCAGTGGTACTGTCGGTCTCAGCTGGCAAGTCAGTAACTTTCTCTTTGCTACAAGCTGTGAGCATAACGGTTAAGCTCAGTGCTGCTATTGTTATATTTTTACCCATTATTGCTCAGCCATTTTGAAGAGTCATCTTGATAGTATTCTTGCTTCCAGATAGGAATGTCCGCCTTTATCGTATCCAATATCCAGCGACAGGCATCAAAAGCAGGATAACGATGGGACGAAACCACCCCAACCCAAACCGCCACATCGCCAATCTCTAACGCCCCGATACGATGAATGGCGATAGCGTGAGTAATCTCAAAACGCTTTTTGGCTTCTTTGATAATGGCGCGCCCTTGGTTGAGTGCAAGTTCTTCGTAGCCATAGTAGGTCAAGCGGTTGACGCTACTGGCATTATTGTGATTACGTACACGGCCTTCAAAGCATACAAAAGCGCCGCAGCTGTCATCATCAAGCGTGCTTTTAAGACGATTTTCATCGATGTCTGAGTCTAGTAGCGCAAAGCCATCGCGCTCCGCAATAAGATAAGCCTCATCGATGCTACGCTTAATGCTCATCGACTGTCCATGTACGTGGTCTGCCATATATTGTCTCTATTTGTGATTCTTAAAATTTTTGGCGCTACAAATAAGCGTCTAAATACTATTAACCGCCTGCTACTGGAGTAATAAAAACCACGCTATCGCCATGATGAATCTTATCTGTCCACTTGGCAAAGTAATCGTTTACTGCCACACGTAGCTCTGACTGTGGACGGCTAAAGCGATGCTTTTGGTGTAGCTGCTTGTACAGCTCGGTCAATGACGTAGACTGTGGCACGCTTACGGTTTCTTCATGGCATCCGGCTTCATCGGCTAAGCTGGCAAAGTACAAAACGGTGATATCCATCGTCGTATTGTTATCGGTCGTGTTTTCTACTAAATTGCTCATAAATATCTCCATTATTTATTCATTGCCAAGCTCTACATCTATCGTATCTATATCGCTACTGTGTATTTATGCATGTTGATAGTCAGATTTGCCGCCCATCTTATTCATCAGATGCACGTTATTGATGATGATGTCGTGAGAGATGGCTTTGGTCATATCATAGATAGTTAGGCAAGCGATACTGACAGCTGTCAATGCTTCCATTTCTACGCCGGTCTTATGCGTAACTTTAACAGTGGCGGTGACAGTGATGCTGTTTTGGTTATCATCGTATGCAAAAGTTAAACCAATCTTATCTAAGGGTAGAGGATGACAAAGTGGAATCAGATCATGGGTGCGTTTTGCCGCCATGATACCTGCGATATGGGCAGTCTGGGTGATGCTGCCTTTTTTTGTCATGCCATCAGCAGCTTTGATTTGCTCATAAATGACTGCAGGAAAGATCACTTGTCCCTGCGCACATGCCTCTCTTGTGGTCGCTATTTTGCCACTCACATCGACCATGGTGATATCGCCATCGCTGTCTAAATGTGACAAGGCAGTATGTATGATTTTTTGACTGCTGGTATTCATTTCTGTTTTCTCTTAAATAGGTTTGCTCAGTAAATCTTATTGTAGAAGGTGTAAGGCGATACAGGCGCGCTCAAACTCTTTGGGCGTATTAAAATTGGTTAAAGATTGCCAGTCATCCAAAAACGCTACAGGCTGCACAATGGGCTGAATAAATCTCATCACTTGGCGCTGTCCATCGTCGATATAAGCCTTTAAAGCCGGCTCAATACTTAAGCGATAAATAGCTAACAATGGATATAGATGATGCTCATCGGCGAGACAAATAACCGATTTATCTACAGGTTGCACTATATAAGATTGCAGCTTTTTCCATAACTCGCTTGCAGCAATCAAGCTATCACAGCTGATAACCATCAGCCAAGAGCTGGGCGCATTTGACATAGTGGCTGATGTCGTTGAACCAATCAAATACTGTAATGCTGCCTCAATAGCGACCAATGCGCCGCCCGTTTTGAGCTGTTTATGATTATGATCAGCAACATCGTCAGCCGCAAGATAATCAGTGATATGAATGAGTGGCACTTGCGGATTGTTGGCCCTTAAATCTGGATCGATATCAAAACCATGACCATTATCTGCAATCATGATCGGCACGTTGTGCATGATTTCTGCGCTTAAGCTCAGCGCCTGTCTAACGTGATAATCAAGCAAGCGCTCACTGGTCGGTAAGACAAGCTCCGCTTTAGGCGAACCCATACGTGTGGATGCGCCGCCTGCTAAGATAACAATGCCTGCCAAATGATTTGAATCCTTGCTATCTTCTAAAGAGCTTGGCATAGCCGACATTTATGACTCATGGCCTGGATTGGTATGCATAAAGTGCGGAACGAAGTTACACGGACGCGTACGACTGTCGAGCTGCTCTTGTAAGATGCCCTCCCAAGCAGTACGGCAAGCACCCGATGAGCCTGGCAAACAAAAAATGCCAGTGCCATTTGCTATGCCAGCTACCGCACGAGATTGTATGGTAGACATGCCGATGTCCTCTCTTGAGATTAAGCGAAACATCTCGCCAAAACCGTCGACTGACTTGTCAAACAACACACTAACAGCCTCTGGAATACTGTCTCTAATATAGAATCCCGTACCGCCAGTGGTAATCACCGCATGAATATTTGGGTCCGCAATCCAGCCGCTGACAACGGCTCTAATCTTATAGATATCGTCGGTGATCAGTTGACGATCGGCAAGCTGATGCCCAGCTGCGGTTAATTGATCGACCAGATATTGTCCTGAGCTGTCTTCTGCCATCGTGCGACTATCAGATACAGTTAAGATCGCAAGATTAAGTGGGGTAAAAGGTGCTTGCAGCTTGCTCATAAGTATTCCTTAAGAAATATAATGTGTCACTTTAAAATTAGTACTCATTTACTAACAGCGCTAACCACCAATCATCGACAAGTTAGCCATTATGCCACTGTTCGAGTCATGAAGGTGATGATGCTCAGGCTTAATCGGCATAAAGCTGTGTAAAGTACGGACCAATCCTGCAACATCCTCTTGCTGCAAATGTGCACGAATATCGTAATTGCCTTGATCAAATAGGCACAGATGTACCTTGCCTTGACTGCTAACCCGCAGGCGATTACAGCTGTCACAAAAATGGGCTGCATATGGGGCAATCAGTCCGATACGCCCTTTATAATCAGGATGACTGTACTCAATCGCTGGACCGTCATTACTGCCGCGTTCATGAGTTTGCCAGCCGTTTTCTAGCAGATAACCGGTGATGATGTCGGTTTGCGCGTGCTGAGCAAAAAATAAGTCGCTGTTGTCACTGGTCTGCATAAATTCAATAAAACGATAAGTGACGGCTCTGTCTTTGATGTAATCAATAGCATTCATCAAATTTTCAAAGGCGGTTTCTGCCATCAAAATGCTGTTTATCTTAAGCTTAATATTAGTGGTTGCCAGCAGAGTATCCATATCAGCCAAGAGCTGCGGTAACATATCGAAGCCAGTCATCTTATGAAAAGTAGCAGCATCAAAGCTGTCCATACTGATATTCAACTGATTAAGCCCTGCTGCCTGCCAATCTGCCAAATGCTTACCAAGTTTGTACCCATTGCTGGTCATAGCAACGGTTTCAATCCCTTCGATGTTTTTAACCGTTTTGATAATCTTGACAAGGTCACGGCGTATAGAAGGCTCACCGCCTGTAATCCTGACTTTTTTGGTGCCTACTTGGGCAAAAGCACGGATTAACGTCGCAATTTCAGCGACACTCAGCTCATCTTGTGGTGGTTTACCTTGATAGCCATTTGGTAAGCAATATTCACAGCGAAAATTACAGAAATCAGTAATCGATAAACGCAGATAGGTTAGGCGTCGGGCAAAGCCATCGGTTAAGGGCTGAGGCAGGCTGGTTGCAGAGTCAGTAGACAAGACCTTTAATTCTGATGATAAATGATCATCAAAAAAATCAGATGCAGCAGTAGGCGAATATAATTGAGCATGTCCTACGGTGGGGGTAAGATGGTTCATAGATGATTACCATTAATATAAAATATAGTGTGTACTTTTAAGCGTTGCCTCAGGTTGTGAGTGAAATAGACTATTCAAGTATAAATACGACAGCGCGCCTATCAATAACCAATAACCAATACCAAGCAACAAATAACCGTTATTTAATTAATGGCTAGTATCAGAGCCGCAGTTAAATGATAAGTGTTAAATCTCAGACCGTCTATAGCCTAAAGGTTTATCCACTGTAGCATCTTTGAGCGGCATGCACTATATCCAAGGAAAAGGCTGTACTTGTACGGCTTCGCCTGCGCCGACATTTCCAGAATCTTGTGCCAATATAATAAAGCAGTTGGCATGGCTTAGCTGTTTAATACGGTGTGATTGTTGTTTGCTAAGGCTTTCAACTTGAAAGTTGCCTGATTGATCTTGGGTTAAAATGCCTCTTTGAAAATCTTTACGACCCGCTGATTTTTTAACATCGTTTTTAAGGGTTGCTATGACGGTCAATTGCAGAGGTTGTTCTGCATGAGACGCTCCTGCCATCTGCCACAAAGCCGGTATCACAAACTGCAGTGTACCAACGATGGTTGATAATGGATTGCCTGGTAAACCAAAATACAGTACAGGCTTGGCAAGCTCGTTAGTTAGCTCACCAAAGACAAACGGCTTACCAGGTTTCATGGCAACTTTATAGTGATTAATTTTGCCCAATTGCTCAATGACGGTGGTCAAAAAATCATAATCACCAACGGATACACCAGCGGTAGAGACCAGCACGTCACACGCTTGCATGGCCTTGGTGACAGCAGTGGTAGTCTTTTCTAAATCATCAGGGATAATGCCATAATCTTGAATAACTAGTGGTAAATCAAGGAGTAGGCTTTTAAGAGTGGGGGTATTAGAGTTATATATTTGCGCCAAGCTTGTCAGCTCTTGACCAATCGCTACTAGCTCATCGCCTGTTGCGAGCACACCAACGATTAAAGGTTGGTAGACGGTAACTTTATCTAGCCCCAAATTTGCCAGTAAGCTGATATCAGCAGGATTCAGCCGTTTACCTTTAGATAAAACAGTTTCTCCCGCTGCAATTTCTTCGCCTTGTTTGCGGATATGGTCATCAGACTGAGCTGTTTGGCTAAGGGTGATTGAGTATGGCTTTGATTTATCAATGCTGTCTTTTATGGCGGCAAAGTTGGTGTTTTCTTGCATGATAACGGTATCACAATCATCAGGTACGACTGCACCAGTAAAGATACGCACCCCTTGACCTGATTGGACATCACCATTATAAGGGCTGCCAGCTTGCGATTCACCAATGATGTCAATGACCGTATCTGCTGCAAGCGCGCTACCTTGAGCAATCGCATAGCCATCCATCGCAGACAGGTTTTGTCTTGGTATAGAAAAAGGCGCGACAATATCTTCCGCTAATATATGATGACAGCTGTCTACTAAGTCGTAACTAGCAACCGCTCTTTTATGGAGCGGATAGTCATTAGTAAGATACAAGTCTATGCGCTGTTTTATCTTAGCGGTGAGTCCTTCAACCGTAATCATAGATCCCTACTTATTTTAGTAATGTTGAACGATGTGTTGAACAATGTCTAGCATCAAAGATAGGTTATACCATAAGAATGGTATGACGGACAAACGTTTGATTAACCAAGCAAGGTATTCTCAATAAAAAAGCCCTGTTATGAACAGAGCTTTTTTATCAGTAAGAAGCATGCCCTTATCTAAAATAGCACTTTAGACATTTTTACCATGCTGCTTTTGCTGGATATCTTTGGCTAAGTTATAGCACTCATTGATGTGGTCAGTCGCGATTTTCTTGAAAATCATATAGCCCATGGTGCCCGCGACCAGTTGACCACCCAGTGGAATAAACTTAGTGACTTGCTTGGCAGCGATACGACCACCAAAGCCCTGAACAGTCTTTTTAACGATACCACGGGTTGCCATCAAGCCTGCAAAGTCAACAGTACGGTCTTTTAGCGCGCTCCAGTGAATAGCGCGTGACTCCAAGTCTACCGCTGCTTGACGATCTTCAAGTAAACCAAAGCGCTCACTAATCTCAGGTAGCAGCATAGTCAGCATACTAGCATCGACTGCCACATCAAAAAATGGCACCGGAACGATAGCAACACCAGCAGAAACTCTAGCGCGTCTTTTGACCATTGCCAGACATTCTTTTTTTACTTGTTCAAGGTCTAGACTTGGATCAATGGTATTCGGTAATTTTTCAGCTAAAGGGGTGGTTTTCATAGAATATCCTTAAAATAATGAAAAAAGAAACAATCAATAAGCAAATACTGCCTAGTTAAAAAGCATCTGCGCGATTTACAAGATGCCTACCATTTTATGTATTTATAAATACCATACAATCGCTGCTTTGTAGCAAAATGCTGAAAAATAGGGGTAATCTGCACCGTTTTTGTAAATGATGGCGAATGTAAAAAATGAGATTCAAAAATACACATAGTCTAGGTTCATACTAAGTACAACATAAATTACGTGATGATAAAGGTATAAGCAATCTCTAACCTTGCACCGACATGCCAAACATTACCTCTAAATTGATATTGTGAGCGCTTGCTAAAGCCAGTAGAATACGTCTATGCTAAATTTAACTACCCGTAATACCAGTACTCGCCTTGACGAGTTGCCCGCCGCGTTGCAACCACTTGCCGCCCACTCATTTACCCTTGCTCGTCTGTATGCCGGTCGCGGTATCGTGCAGCCAGATGAGCTTGACACTCAGCTCGCTGGCCTGCTACCTGCGGAGCAGCTAAAAGGTATTATTGCAGCGGTAAATCTATTAGATAGCGCCATAGATAACGGTCAGCGTATTTTGATTGTTGGAGACTTTGACTGTGATGGCGCAACCAGTACAGCGCTTATGATGCGCGCACTGACTGCCATGGGGGCAAAGGTTGATTTCTTGGTGCCTGATCGTTTTAAATATGGCTATGGTTTGACGCCAGAGATTGTCGAATTGGGTATTAAAACCTACCAACCGCAAATGATTGTCACAGTAGATAATGGTATATCAAGCCATGAAGGTGTGGCGCGCGCTCAGGCTGATGGTATCACTGTCATTATTACTGACCATCATCTGACGACTAAAGAGACACCGCCTGCTGAAGCGGTCGTCAATCCCAACCAGCTTGACTGCACTTTTGCGAGTAAAGCTTTAGTAGGCGTCGGGGTAGCGTTTTACGTACTCGGGCGACTGGCAAAACTGCGCCGTGATGCTGGCAAATCCACTGTACAAGTCAGCCAATATTTAGATTTGGTGGCGCTTGGTACGATTGCTGATGTTGGTGTGCTTGATAAAAATAATCGTATTTTGGTCCATCATGGCCTAAATGCTATTCGTCAAGGACGCGGCTGTCTTGGCATACTAGCATTACTTGAGCAAGCGGGTCGCGATCCCAAGAAATTACAGGCGCAAGACTTTGGTTTTGTCTTAGGTCCGCGTATCAATGCTGCTGGTCGTATGGATAATATGCGCATCGGTATTGAATGCTTATTAGCAGATGATTGGGCAACGGCGCAGCGATTGGCACAGGAGCTTGAGCAGCTTAACCGTACGCGTCGCCAAGTAGAGGGCGAGATGCGAGCGCAAGCCGATAATATCGTCCAAGCATTAGCGGCTGATACAGCTATTGACGCTGATGCTGAAGAAAGCGGTGATATTATCGTTCAGCATAAGCTTGAGAAAAAGAGCACCAATAGCCGCAGTATTGTGTTGTATCAAGATGATTGGCATCAAGGCGTC
Source organism: Psychrobacter sp. (assembly GCF_041554015.1). Lineage (GTDB taxonomy): Bacteria > Pseudomonadota > Gammaproteobacteria > Pseudomonadales > Moraxellaceae > Psychrobacter. The sequence continues at coordinate 15,231 of NZ_JBFFMS010000046.1, forward strand.
ATCGGTATCGTCGCAGGGCGGCTAAAAGAAAGCCATTATCTGCCGAGCATTGTCTTTGCGCCCGCAGATACTGAACGTACCGGCGATGATGATGCTATCAAAGGTTCAGCACGTTCTATAGCTGGCGTGCATATTCGGGATGCTATTGAACAAGTTGCCGAGAGCCATCCTGATTTAATCAGCCATTTTGGCGGTCATGCCATGGCGGCAGGTTTAACCATCAAACGTCGTAACTTTGACGCCTTTGTGGCTGCATTTAACGCGGTGCTGGCACAGATGGATGCTGAGGTATTCGCTGAGCAAAAATTTACCGATGGTACATTACAAGCTAGTGATTTTAGCTTATGGTTTGCTGAGCATCTTGCCGAATCTAATATCTGGGGGCATGGGTTTGCACCACCGATATTTGATGGGGTATTTGAAGTATTAAACTTTAAGATATTAAAGGACAAGCATCTTAAACTGTCGCTACGCTATCCTGATGTAAAGTATCCGATCGAAGCCATTCAATTCAATTTTGATAGCAGTACTTGGGATTACCGCGCCGAAAAAGTGCATATATTGTTTGAGCTTGACATCAATGAGTGGAATGGCAAACAAAGCTTGCAGCTGATGATAAAAGATTTGGCACTGGTAAAAGGTAGGGTAGATGCAGCTAGCAGTTTAGCTTAAGACTACTGACCGTAACGATGTTAATGTATAGCTGCTAAGCGTTAACAGCCACTTCTTAATATTTCCATTCAATGGATGGAAACTGCCAGTCATAACGAATGGCAAGCATGCGTAAGGTAAAAATCGTCGCCATAGCCGTTATATCAGCAATCCAAGTGGTGACGCCAATATGGTCCAGCGCAAAATAAAGGACGCCACCTGTTAAAGCAGCGGTGATATAAATCTCTTGCTGTAGTACCAGTGGAATCTCATTGCAAATCATATCGCGGATGATACCGCCGACAATAATTGTGATAACCCCAAGTAATAATGCCACCGGCATATTTGCCCCCATGCTATCAGCTACTTTGATACCGATTAAGGTAAAGGCCGATAGACCAATGGTGTCCGAGAGTTTAAGAAAGGTATCAACGTGTCGAGAATTAGGATGAAAAAATATCTGCATCACCAGTGAAGAGATGGTGATAACCGTCAGATAACTCATATCCACCATCCAAAATAGGGGATGACGATCCAAAATCACATCGCGTACCGTACCGCCGCCGATGGCCGTCACAATCGATACCAGTAAGCAGCCAAATACGTCAAAGTTTTTGTGCTTAGCCAATATCGCTCCTGAAATACTACAAGCGACGATGCCAATCATATCAAACAGATAAATCAGTGAGCGCGGGTCAAATGTAGTAATCAGGTCAGAATCTAAAGCGATGGTCGGCATGAGTTATTCTCATTAAAGCATTTAGGCTAAAAACCATTAATATATTCTTCGTTAATCAGTTAATCAGTTAATCAGTTAATCAGTTAATCAGTTAATCAGTTAATCAGTTAATCAGTTAATCAGTTAATCAGTTAATCAGTTAATCAGTTAATGAGTTAATTAGTTAATAAGTTAATAAGTTA
>NZ_JBFFMS010000047.1:0-15265 GCF_041554015.1 Psychrobacter sp.
AAATAAAGGATCCAGATGTAGAAACCCTGATGTTACGAGCACGAGCATTACAGGCAGATCACAAGTTCTCCAAAGCCAAGGCACAGCTACAGCAGATATTGAGTAAAGAGCCTACTCATGCAGATGCGCTGTTGACACTCTCTTCTCTGCTTGTCGTCCAAGGTCAGTTTGATGAGGCAATGAGCTACTGTACCAAACTCGATGATGCGTCCCTACGCGTCTATCAATTGGCATGTATGGCGCAAGTACAAAGTATGACCGGTCAACTGACGCAAGCTAAGCAAACCTTGAGCGGGCTTGCCAATCTGGCGCCTGGACTCGATGCATCGACCGCCCGCTGGATTTATCTTATTCAGGCGGACGCGGCACTGCGTAGCAAAGATGTTCCACTTGCGAATCAAGTCTTTAATGTGATGGATACCCAAACGGTACCCGCCCTCATGGCACACGCTGATTGGCTACTAAAGCAAGGAGAGTATGAAAAAACGCGGCTATTGCTGCAGGATCATACGGACAAAGACGCGCTGCTGCTAAAGCTCATCACAGCTCAAATGCAACTGGGCGATCCTAACGCTCAGAAAAACTTAGCGCTTATGAAAGAACGCATCAATGTATGGAAGATACGCGAGGAAAATGCCCATATGCGTGAGCAGGCTACTTATGCGCTACTTGCTAATCAGATTGACCAAGCGCTGCTATTGGCTCGCGAAAACTGGCAACAGCAGCGCGAAACGGCTGATATCGTGATCTATGCGACAGCAGCCATCAAAGCTGGTAGCAAAAAAGACATTGAGCTACTGCGCCAGTTTATGACAGACACACAATTTGAATACCCAGCACTTGAGCGCGACCTGCGTTTAGGAAAAATCAGCAGTTCAGGCAAGCAAATAAGCAAGCAAGCAAGTAAGCAAATAAATAAGGAGACATCTTCATGAGCGCATTTATCAGGCTCATTTGGAGTCGCACTTATCGTTATCTGACTTTATTCTTATTGGTGCTGACGTCAACATTACTGCAGGCACATGAATCTAGTACAGCCTACTTAAACTTAGAGCCTCTAAGCTCATCAAATACCGCTTATAAGGCTAAATACGAGCTGTCGCTTCGAGATTTAGCGTTGCTGATAAATATAGATGCAAACCAAGACCGTCAAGTAAGTTGGGCAGAGGTTAAATCACAGACGACGTTTATAGAGCAGCTTATTGCTGCTCAGGTGACATTAGCAGCGGGCGATCAATCCTGCCAAGCCACAAGTTTTGCGCCGCTAGCGATCAATACACGTGGTGGCTTTAATTATTTATATACTGAATTTGAGTTGGGCTGCGCAGCTCCTATTTCAGAACTTAATTATCAAGTTCTTTCAGGTATCGATGCTAACCATCGCTTAATATTGACGCAAGCTGGAAGCGAATTACCGGTTCAAGTATTGACCGTTGGACAAACTTCACTAGGTGCTGGGACAGACGCCGGCTGGTTCTCTACGGCGACAAACTTTTTAAAAAGCGGGATACACCACTTGCTGATTGGCTGGGATCATCTATTGTTTTTGTTTGTTCTTTTAATACCAGCCGTCTATGTACGCAAGCAAAAACAATTGGTTGCCGTTGCCAAACCGCGAGCTGCGATGCTTGAGGTATTTTGGATTGCAACGTCCTTTACGCTTGCACACTCGATTACCTTAAGCTTAGCCGCCCTTGGTAACGTCAGTATTCCTGCCCGCTTTATCGAATCTTTCATTGCTCTGTCCATCGCATTCGCGGCATTAAACAATCTAGTCCCGATGTTACGGGTGCGAGCGGTCTATCTGGCCTTTGTTTTTGGTCTTATTCACGGGTTTGGCTTTGCCAATGTGCTCGTAGATTTGCCACTAGCAACAAGCGCGCGCGTATTAGCATTACTAAGCTTTAATATAGGCATTGAGCTGGGACAGCTGCTATTTATCGCCTTAGTATTTCCGATCGCGCTGTTATTACGCCATACGCGTTTTTATAAATCGGTTATATTTTATATGGGCTCTCTTGTCAGCATCGCCATTGCATTGTGGTGGTTTTTTGAACGGATAATGTGATTAAAATATTAAAAAAATATTAAAAAAGGAGCTAAGATCAGTGATTTTAGCCCCTTTTTTATTTTCAGCAGGCAGTTTTAATAGGATGAGCATTCTCTTTATTCAGTGACAAAGGCAACCTTAGTCAAGCCTGTACTACTAGCGGCAGCCAGTACCTGTGCAACCATATCATAACGGGTATCTTGATCCGCCCGCAGATGAATATTGGGATTGCTACCATCTTTAGATACTTGCTCAAATTGCAATTGCAGCTGCACTAATGTCAGCGCTTCTTCATCTAGAAATAGAGCACTGTCTTTATCGATACTGATTTGTAGTATCTCGTCAGGCAAGTCGCTTACGGTGGCATCGGTATTAGGCAAATCTAGGGGTACAGTTGGGTTTATAACTGTAGCTGTGACCAAAAAGATAATCATCAGCACCAGCATAATGTCAATGAGCGGAATGAGGTTCATCTCGCTCATACCTTGGGACTCTTCATTACCCAGATGGAATGCCATGCCTACCTCCTTATGCTTTTTCATTCGTCAATTGCTCAAATGCACCTTTACTGCTTCTACTTTTTACACTTTACCATCAGCAGCTTGTTGCTCAGCAATATGACTGTCATTGTCACTGTCATTAGCATTGTCATTATCAGGCGCTTTGGCAGCCGTTGAATTCACAGCGGTAAATTCGATATCGGCTGGCATATTTGGTCGCATTGACTCGCCTAATAGACCATGTGCTATGTCATTGGCTCTATATAAGATTCGGCGATTGATACGCGTGATGATGTTATAAAAAATCACTGCAGGAATCGCAACCGCAAGACCTAAACCAGTCATGATAAGCGCCTCACCTACCGGGCCCGCTACTTGAGCCAGCCCTGCCTGCCCGCTATCACCAATACTACGTAGCGCATGGAATATGCCCCACACTGTTCCAAATAGCCCAATAAAGGGGGCAATAGCCGCAGTCGTCCCAAGCAGGGGCAATCCTTGCTCGCTTTGATAACGATAGCGACCAATCTGCTGTAATAGCATTTGTTCGGTAAGAAGCCTGCGCTCTTCTGGCTGGACTTGTAAAGTGGGCGGTATCTGACTGCGTATTTGCTGAGATAGGTCAACGACGACGGTTTTGGCCAACTGATGGCTATAGTACAATCGTAAAATCCCTGTTACCCAAGACGCAATCGACAAGGTAAATAATGCAAAAAACAGACTCTTAGTAATGACATCCGTATATTGCCAATAATCTGTAAAATCCATAGAGACTCCTAAAAGCAGTTAAGTAGCTAGTGAGGCTGACAATACATTCTTTTATCAATATGCTTTTTATATAGGCGGTTTGATCAAAAATGAAAAACGAGCTATTACTTAGATTAAGGTCGCTCATATATAAATGACATTGGTACCACACCATTTACAGGCTGCTGATTTTGTTGGAACGGTTTGAGCTGTCCTGCTCGGACTTGTGTCATCGCTGCAATATCAATAATCTTATTGCCCGATGATTCAAGCAATTGCACATTCGTAATATAACCGTTTTTATCGACATAAAGCGCCAATAATACGGTGAAGATATCGCCTGATTGACTAGTAATCTCACGCCAAATCGCCGATGGTAGGTCTGTTTTAGGTTTTTTCTGACCAAGCCAGATGGCTTGCTCCTCCAGAAAGTCAACTGCCTCATTATTGATATGGCGTTGTTTTTGCTTCTCATTACTCTTACCAGCCTGCGCCTGCAACAGCTCTTTACCCGCCCGCTTTCTACCTTCTTGCCACTGACGTGCTTGATCACGATTGAACTGCGCTGTTACCGATCGGATTAACGCCGCTATATCTATCTCTTCTTCAGCCTTAACCTTAACTGTTTTTCGCGTCTCTTTTATGACCAGCCCTTGCGCTGATATATCCGCTGATTCAGGACTGACCTGCGCTGTCATCGCCTCAACCAACGCCACCAGATCTTGTTCATCCTCCGCCATGTTTTCGTTCATATCAGCTGATTCTTTGAGCGTACTTGTCTGTACTAAGACTGGCAGCTGGGTCTCTTTTTCGATCTTAGACTGCTCTGTATCTGACAGCTCTTTTGATAGAGTGGATGGTTGGTTTTTCGGCTCAGTATTTGATGCTGTGACAGAATCTAACCGCTTACTAAAGGTCAGCGCTGATTCAGCACTCATTACTTTCGCGGTTGGCTGTTTAATATCTGATAATTCAATGGGTTTTTTCTCTGCTTGCGGTAGGTGCTGAATAACAGAACTAGGGTTTTTAAGGGCGGTTTTAGCCTGACGTTCTTTAGTGGATGATGGCAATGGCAATGTCACTAGCTCTAACTGGATGATCTGAGGCGTAGCGGCCTTAATCTCTAAAACCTCTGGGCTATCCATAGACATCACCGCCCATATCGTAAGACCGTGCAACGCTATCACAAAGACAGTGATCCACGCACTAATAGAGCCGCTAAGACGGGTAAATGGATTTAGGGTCATGATGATTTATTAGGTAGCCTATTAGAGATAGCAGTTCATCAACAATAACAAATATTTGCTTATAAGCGTCAGGTTACATCGTAATTTTTATGGAGTGTCAAAAGTGTCAAAATGGCTTATTGTGCACCCAACCTCTGCTTCTTAACATCTTCTTAACAGGGTAATTGCTACCTTAGAGCATAAAATTTATCTCACTCTATTAAGAAGCCCGTGTATGTCAAAACACTTAATCACTGATCTAGCCATAGCAGAGCGTCGTCATACGCCTCTTGCTAAGCATAATAAGGCGACCCTTGATAAAAACGTCTCTTATCATCGTGAAATCAATCTTACTTACTTGATTATAGTGGTGACGCTCTATCTCGTTGCTACCGCCAATATTGGCTTTTTTAGGCAAGTATTAATGATTTATTCGTTTGCTGATAACATGGGTTTTGTAGCGTCTCTTGCAGGCTTATTATTTGGGCTGATGTGGTTATTATTTCAGCTATTATGTTATCGTCCGACGGCAAAAGTAGTGCTTATTGCTATGGTACTGATTGCAGCCGTATGTGGTTATTTCACTGATGCTTATGGAACCTTATTTGACACCGGTATGTTGGCTAATAGCTTACAGACTGACCGAGCAGAAGCAATGGGTTTGATGGCACCAAGCTTTATCGTTCGACTCTTATTATTAGGTGTGCTCCCTGCTTTTTTGATTAGTAAGATTCGTATAAAGCGTTTGTCTATAGTTCGCTCAATCGTGCAAAAGGCAATCACCTTGATAACGTCTATTGCGATAATAGCGGTTTGCCTATTACCATTTGGAGATCAATATGCCAGTTTTTTTCGCCAACATAAAATAGTACGTAGTTATACCAACCCCATTACCCCTGTTTATTCGGTCATCAAACTCGCTACCGATTATATCGATGAGCTACGCCGCCCCGATACCTTGATACAACATGCGACTGATGCAAAGCGTAGCGCAGCCGTCAGCAGTACAACGAAACCTAAGCTGATGGTGTTCGTAGTCGGTGAGACAGTGCGCGCGGATCATGTTGGTTTAAATGGCTATAAGCGCGATACCATGCGGCTACTTGCCAGCCAGCCAGATATCTATAGCTTTAAGCATGCAACCTCTTGTGGGACGTCAACGGCTTATTCCGTACCGTGCATGTTCAGTTATGCAAACCGAGACGATTACGACGTTGACACGGCTGAATATCATGAAAACGTGCTTGATACCCTCAACAAACAAGGCGTTACTGTGATCTGGCGGGACAATAACTCTAGCTCTAAGGGCGTGGCAGATCGAGTCGCGGTTGAGGACTATAAAACGCCTAAGCTAAATCCTAATTGTGATATTGAGTGTCGTGATATTGGCATGCTTGACGGCTTTGATACTTTAGTTAAGCCAAGCGCAGGTAACAAGGCCGCGGCGGCGCCAAAAGATACACTGATTTTATTACATCAGATGGGCAATCACGGTCCTGCTTATTACCAGCGCTACCCCAAAGCATTTGAGACGTATAAGCCAGTCTGTATGACCAATGAGCTATCGAAGTGTGATGCTCAGTCTGTCATAAATGCTTATGACAATGCGATTCGCTATACCGATTACTTTTTAAATGCCGTTATAGATACGCTAAAACCCTATGAGCAAGACTATGATGTGGTGATGGTATATATTAGTGATCATGGAGAAAGCTTGGGTGAAAACAACGTGTATTTACATGGTCTGCCGTATGGCATTGCACCTGATGCACAAAAACAGGTGCCAGTGATTATCTGGTCGCCTAAAAACAATGGTATCAATCCCAAAAGTCTGTCTGCTATGACCAATCAGCCGGTGTCACACGACTTTATTACACCAACGCTGCTAAGCTTCTTTCATATTACAACCAAAGAAGTGCAGTCAGAACCCACTTTTTTTCAGACTACCCATTAGACTGTTTTTCAATTCACGCATTTCTAGATAGTGGGCATTATGTATAAGATACTTATCATTGAAGACAATCCTGATATCGTCGCGAACATCTATGCTTTTTTTGAGCCAAAAGGTTTTGAGTTGGATAATGCCCATAATGGTTTGAGCGGCTTGGCACTGGCTTCAAATAATCGCTTCGATGTTATATTGCTCGATGTGATGCTACCCGGCATGGATGGTACGAAGCTGTGTAAAACACTTAGAGAGGAGCTGCACAATAAAACGCCTGTATTGATGCTAACCGCGCGTGATACTGTTTTGGACAAAGTAGCAGGGTTTGATAGCGGAGCCGATGATTATCTGGTCAAACCTTTTTCATTGGTTGAATTAGAAGCTCGCATTAAAGCATTAATACGCCGCCATCAAGACGAATACTTTGAGCACAATATAGAAGTTGGCAAGCTGACTCTAAATACTGCACAGCATAGTATCCAACGAGAAGGCAAATCAGTAAAACTTACCCCAACGGGCTTTAAAATCTTACACACTTTGATGCTTGCCTCGCCTCGGGTGGTCAGTAAGAGCGAGCTTGAGGAAAAAGTATGGGGGCAGGATGTGCCAAGTAGTGATGCGCTTCGCACGCATTTGCATAGTGTTCGCTCACAAGTTGATAAACCGTTTGATAAAGTTATGATAGTAACAATGGCGGGAGTTGGTTACCAAATGATTGACCCAGACAAGGTTTAAAACTCATAATACAATTTAAAGTCTGAAAGCTGCTACATGTACTTATGCCTATATCTCCCTATTGATTGCCCCACTCTAAATAAGCCCCTGCCATGTTTACTATCGACTCCATTGCCAATAAGTTTCGAATCTCCTATTTCTTATTTGCCTTATTGCTTTGCACCACGTTCGTCAGCATTTTTATGTATGCTGAGATGCGAATCGAACAGGACTTAGTCAAAGGGCGTCTTTTACAACAGCTGCAACTCAGTCAAGAAAAAGAAGGGGAACAAGCTGTCTATATAGCAAATCCTGGTATCAAAATATATCGCTATGACAGTGCGCCTGAAGATTTAAAAGCATTAGCCAACAATGTCGTACAAGAAATACGGGTCACTGTAAATCATCAGACGGGCGCCACTAAAACCAACCTTCATTTTTTTGCCCATCAACAAAATGAGCAAAAATATATCTTGACCTACTTAGAAGGGACTGAGATGGTGATGGAAAACTATCCTGTTTTAGCCATCTTTGAAGAATTAGAAGATATATTCGCCGATGCCCTAAAAATTGCGGTTGTCTTAAGCCTGCTTATTGCAGCGCTATTCTCTTACGTATCCTCCAAGCAAATCATCAAACCCTTATTGGATTTAAAACAAGCAGTAGAAACCGATCATCAAAATCTAACCGAATTAACCCATCTACCCTCAGAAGTTGGGGTATTGGCACGCGCCATCGATGAAAAAAACCATAAACTAGAGCAATATCTAAAACGTGAGCAGCTATTTACCGGTGATGTCAGTCATGAACTTCGCACCCCGTTGACCATTATTATGGGTGCATCAGAGGTATTAGCCTCACAACTTGGAGACCACAGTCGTCTGAGCGAATTTGCTGAGCGTATTAGTACGACCGCCAAAGAAACCTCTGAAATCATCAGCGCTTTATTACTTTTATCGCGCGCACCTGAACAGCTGGATACACCGCAAACCTCTATCAACAATATTGCTTCAAATGAAGTGCAGCGCTTAAAGTATTTGCTGCGCTATAAGACAGTGACGTGCACAGTTGTGGCTGAACAAGAGTATTGCACCTATGTACGACCTGAGCTGCTAAAAATGGCATTAGGCAATCTCATCAAAAATGCCTTTCAGTACACAGATGAGGGCGAAGTAATCATCACAATTGATGCTGAAAAAATTATGGTCTCTGATACCGGTCTCGGTATTCCCGAAACTATGATGCCCTTACTGTATGAGCGATTTGAGCGTTTGAATGGTATAAATACGGGCGATCAGGTAGAAGGTAGCGGTTTGGGTCTTAGTATTGTGCAACGTATCATGACTCACATGGGATGGAAGCTTACTCATCAAGCCAATACGACAGGCGGTAGCACCTTTAGCATTTATTATAATAAATGATGGATAACAATCCTCACCATATCTCACGAACCAAGCAATCAGTATTCTCTTAACGCTTTCTTAATATCCGCTGTCTTATAATGTCCTTATAAGCACAGTATGCTAGTTTTTTGACTACTTAGTATATCTAGCGTAACTCAACAACACTGCCTATTAAGAATCCATTATGAATACCATCAATTCTGAATCAGAAAATCATACGACGGCCACACAGCTGCTTGCACCTAATAGTTATGCCAGTCTTGCCAAAGGCAACAAAGGTCTTTCTCGTATTGTGAAAGCCGCCGGTTATTCGCTAGATGGGTTTAAAGCCGCTTATCAATATGAGGCAGCTTTTAGACAAATCTTTTGGCTAAATAGCATGTTATTTGTTGCAATCATCCTGATCCCTTTTGATATCAGCATAAAAATGCTGCTGGTATCCTCCTCTTTTTTATCCTTTATCGTCGAGCTCATAAATACTGGTATTGAAGCCTGTGTTGACCATACCTCAACCGAACAGCATCCGCTCGCTAAACGAGCCAAAGATGTGGGCTCTGCAGCGCAGTTTTTGGCATTATCGCTTCTGTTTGTCTTATGGATAATGGCGTTATGGAACCTTTTATATTAAGGGGTACTGAGAGTTTTTGGCTAAATATAGTGTAAAAGGGGATTCAATGACGCTAGCAAAAAACACAACGGACTGGATGTGGCTTAAGCTGCTGTGCTTAACCATCATCGCGGCGCTGACGTTCGAACACAGCCAATTCGATGTTCGGATTAGTGAGCTTTTTTATATCAACGGGCATTGGCTTCTTGATAAAGGCGCGCAGCCTTATAGATTTATCTTTTATGATTTTCCAAAGTTATTGTTAATATTACTTGGTGTTTATTTAATCATGACATTACTTTGGCGCTACTGGCAACGTCATTACGCTCGCAATCTGAACGCTAAAGTGTTTTTTATTAGACCCGTCACTGCATTGTCTAGCCGAGAGATAGGTTATGTATTACTCCTCCTAATTATCGTACCTACAGTGATTGCAGCGCTCAAGGGTCTCACCCATGTAAGCTGCCCCAATCATTTGTCGCTATTTAATGGTGACTTACCATACCTTAATCTCTGGCAAAACAGCCTCGCTAAAACGCCTACAAAGTGCTTTCCAGCCGCACATGCCAGCGCAGGGTTTTCTTTATATGGATTGGCATTTTTGCCAACACTACGAAGATATCGCTATAAAATCTTTATAATCGTCACAGCTGTAGGGTGGACGATGGGGGTATATAAAATGGCATTTGGCGATCATTTTTTTAGTCATACCTTAGTATCGATGCTACTGTCATTGACGATAGCTTGCATGTTTTCCAGCCTATTTTTTAGCAATTTTTTCAAGAAATCAGATACTTTACAAGTTACCAAGTTTATAAACGAGCGCTATTAGCCCTTTAGCTTTAGACGTAGTAAATAGGAAAAAGGCTGCCACCGCTATTTGGAAGATAGCGATAACAACCTTTTTAGGAGAGTTTTTCTTATATGCTGTTATAAAAGCTAGTACTTAATAAGCAGTTGGTATTTAATAACTAACTGACTAACGCAAATCATCAACGACTGCCAGCATCGCAACTAATGACGCCTCTCCTAATTTAATAGAACGCTCTGGCGACCAACCTGTATCGGCATCAGGTACATTGTTATTGTCTATAAACGGCATCTCTAAAGTATTGGCTAGGCAGTCAAAACGTTCTGCTACCCAGTGCGTTGCGAGCGTCATATTCGCTGTACCCGGCGCATCAATGTCATAGCCTTCTTCAGTTTGGAAGTCAGCACTGGCAAGCTTTAACACTTCTGCAAATCTATCACGGAGTCGCGCGAGGCGGTCGTTGTAACTGGGCGTCCCTTGAGAGCCAGCAAGGAAGACAAAAGGTATCTCTTCGTCACCATGTACGTCATAAAACAGATCAACACCAGTCGCTTCCATTTTTTTAATCACATAAAATACTTCAGGGCTTTTTTCCAAACTTGGATTTGCCCATTCACGGTTTAGGTTGGTTCCAACTGCATTGGTGCGCAGGTGTCCGCGCACGCTGCCGTCTGGATTCATATTCGGTACGATATAGAAGTTCGCTTTGTCTAATAATAATTTGCCAGTCGCATTATCACCATCTAATAAGCTATACAGAAGACCTTCGACCAGCCATTCAGCCATGGTCTCACCGGGGTGTTGACGCGCCGTGATCCAAATATTGCGCTTACTCTCGTTACTGCTGCTATCGCCATCACTGATTTTAACCAGCGTTAAGTCGCGCTTATCCAGCGTGTCACCTAAATGCTCTAGGGTCACGAATGGATGCATTTGTACAGCGGCTAATAAGTCTTGATGACGCTCATAACTGTACGGGGCAAAAAAAGCAATTTGAAGGGTTTCACAGGCCATATCTACGTTTATGGTTAGCTTGCCGTCTTGATAAGAGGTTGGCAAGCGAAACCAATACTCACGATCATAGGAGGCCACTGCTTGATAATGCTCCCACCCTTTAGGAAATACTGCTTGCCCTGCATTTAGGATATTGAGCACATATTGCTCACCAATCTGACCAGTTATACGAAAGTTAAACCATTGAAAAAACTCACCACCGACGTCCGGACGAATAGCCAATTGGATATCTTTTTTGTCCTCTAAACTAATAACCTCAATATTGCCCGCGTCAAAATTTGCCGTGATATGCATAACCTGTCCTTAATCAGTTTTTATAATACATTCTAAAGAATATGTTGGAGTGCTAGATAAGGTAATAGTTCGATAGTGTAGCAGTCAATGCAGAAATGGGCTATGCCGAAAATAGTGAATCTAACAAGGATAGCCATTCGCCGCCATATTTAATCGTCTCTTTTGCACGCCGCTATTGTCATCTTTGCTGATTTAATCCGACATACAGTTTATCTGAACGGCCTATCTGATGTACCCACATCCTAATTTACATATTGATAATAATTATCGTTTGTAATATTATTCACCTAAATTATTGCAGCCACTTTACTGAGTGCCCCTATCTTAGGATTGGCACTGCTACTCCTTTTCTTTTTATTGATCATTTATTGAGACACTTATGCGTTTATCCTCTTTGACCCAAGCAGTCGCTTTGATTACCGCTACTTTATTATTGACTGCTTGCGGCGATGACTCTGATATCACCACAGACATCATCGATGGGACGCCGCCGCTTTTGACAACGGATAGCAACTTTTCGAGTGGTTATAGCGCGGTTGCCGCTGTATTTGTCTCAGGTCAGGTGCAAGATCAGGATGACATAAGGTATGTGACGTATACCTTGAACGGTAAAGCGCCTCAATCAATAACGGTTGATACGAACGGTTATTTCAACGATCGCATCTTGTTAGATTTAGGCGAAAACCACATTACCCTAGCCGCCACTGATGGTGCAGGCAACATCATGCGTTCTACCAAAAACATTTATCTGGGTGATACGGTGGCAGCCGGTGGCTCACATACCGCAGCCCTACATGATGGACAGCTCTATGGTTGGGGTCGCAATAACTATGGGCAAACAGGCACAGCGTACACATCCACACACACTGATATCATGGGACATCCAGAGATACCCATGCTCATGAATAATGCCCCAAAAAACCTAAAGTCTATTAAATTTAATCAAAACCACTCACTTGCTATCGATGATAAAGGTCAAGTCTACAGCTGGGGCAACGATACGTACGGGCAATTAGGGCGTGGTCAGGCAAATCGCCATAGCTGTGTCAAAGCAGCTGACTGCCGTCTTGATATCAGCGCAATTGCCGGTATAGATAATGCGGTCATGCTAACGGCTGGTTATAATCATAACTTGGTATTGACTAAAGACGGTAGCGTCTGGGCATTTGGCGCCAACGCGCAAGGGCAGCTTGGCAATAACACTGCTATAGACAGTAGCATACCTGTTAAAGTAGATTTTTCGGCGGCTGAGGGCGTCGGTCATATTATCCAAGTGGTCGCCAGTAGCAGTAGCTCGTATGCTCTAGATGATAAAGGTCAAGTATGGGGTTGGGGCAGCGATGCGAGCGCCAATCTTGGGCGCGGTCGCACATGTGATAAAGCGAATAATTGTATCAATATTAACAGTAAGCCTATGCGTATCAACGTCATTGCAAACGACTTATCTAACGGTACTACTCAACAAGCAGAAAAAGAAATAGTTACCCAGCTTGCCGCTGGTAAAGATCATGTGTTAGCACTGACCAATAAAAACTCTGTTTATGCTTGGGGGTTAAATGCCAGCAGTCAAATAGGCTATAACGGCATTGACTTTAAAAATACAGCAAATGCATGGGCAAGCATTATCACTACCCCAACCAAACTACCTTGGTTCACAGATAAAGAGGTACGCCGTGTCTATGCCAATGGTAATGCCAGCTATGCTCTGCTGGACGATGTTGCCTCAAATACCAGCAACACGCCTGCAGCAGATGGCATCCTCTACGCTTGGGGTATGTTTGGTGAAACAGATGGCAAGGGCAAGACAATTTATGAAAATCTGGATGAACCAACAAACAAGCTGAGCAGCCTAAAAAACATCGATAATATGGCAATGGGTACAATGCACCTAATTGCCCATGAAAAACCATTCAATCAAAACAATGGCATTCCTTTTGATAACCGCACTTTATTTACATGGGGCTGGAGCTTTGAGGGCTCATTGGGCAATGAAAACACCTCTCATACTTGGATGTATAACTACCCTATCCCTGTAAAACTGCCAAGCTAATGTATAAGCAATAATTAATCAGTCACGCTTATAACAGCGGCTCATATATATAAATGCATATTTGTAAACCTACCGTAATAAGCAAAAAGGGTGGCATACCTTATGTTGCCCTTTTTACTTAACGCTTATCTGACGTATTTTTTAGGCCGTTTTTATTTATTCTTTCATTTTCGTACTTTTAGGTCATACCATGTCTCGACTTTTAACCTCATTTTCCGCTTTAACCCTTCCATTACTACCAGTCATGCGTAACAGCTTACTCTGTGCAAGTATGGCAATAGTATTAAGCGCGTGTGGCGGATCAGATGGCACTGATGATAGCGCTTCAGGCACACCCAGCCAGCCCAACTTACCTCAAACCCCAGAAACTGATACTCAGTGGCTACCAGCGGGCGGCAGTGCCACCATCTCGGCTAACATCTCACGTCCATTTTTGCAAATTATACCGAAGCTACCTAGCAGCGCTCTGGGCGGTGTCTCTACAGGGCGTGAGTTATTTATTGCTGAATGGACACCTGCCAATCAAGGTCGTGTACTGTTCGATGGTGTTGGTCCCCTATTTAATGCCAATGCTTGTACTCAGTGCCATAGTGCCGAAGGACGCAAACCCATTTATGCGACAAACGGCGAGTTAAGCGATGCCATCTTATTTAGATTGGGCAACAACCAAGGCATAGCTCATGCTTACTATGGTGAGCAAATGCAGCACCAAAGTATCGAATCTAGTATTGCTACTGAAGGTAAAATGCACTACGTTGCGACTGCCCGTCAAAATGACAAACCTGCTGGTATACAATTTAATTTTACGCCAACTGACCTCAATCAACCCCTAGGCGATAGTGCTATTAGCGGACGTATCTCGCCGCAGCTGGTCGGTATGGGTTTACTCGACTTGATTCCTGAGGCTAATATCATGGCAGCGGCTGACCCTGATGATAGTAATAATGACGGTATCAGTGGTCGCGTACATTGGGTCAATGACGGTGTCCAGCAGCGTATTGGACGCTTTGGTTGGAAAGCGATTAATTCAAGTCTGCGTACTCAAAATGCCAATGCCATGTCACAAGATATGGGCTTGACCACTACGATATTTATGGACCCAAATTGTACACCTAGCCAGCCGATTTGCTGGACCGCCGCGAATGGCGGTAGCCCAGAAGTCTCAGATAGCGCTTTGGACGCGGTGACTGATTTTATGACAGCGCTTGCCGTGCCTGAGCGCCGCATAACCGACGTATCTGCCTTTAATAAAGGTGCGCAACTGTTTACGCAAGTAGGCTGTGCTAGCTGCCATACACCGAAACAGAAAACCGGCGATAGTATGCGCTTTCCGCTTTTGTCTCAGCAAACGATTTATCCTTATACTGACTTATTGCTGCATGATATGGGCGCAGCGCTTGATGACGGCGTTAAAGAAAAAAATGCAGAAAGTTATGAATGGCGCACACCGCCGCTGTGGGGTATTGGCATTGTGGCTCGTAACCCAGAGGCAAGATTCTTACATGATGGTCGTGCTAGCAGTTTGACTGAGGCGATAATGTGGCATGGCGGCGAAGCAGAAGCCGTAAAAACACGCTTTACCCAGTTGCCTAGTACGCAAAAAGAGACATTGCTGAGCTTTTTAAAAGGCATCTAAATTAACCAACAATACTAGGGCGTGTCCCTAATTGGAAAAAGCGTATATATCTTCTAAAATAAAGCATGTATTTTAGAAGATATGGAGCAGATAACCAAGATGGCCAGAAAAGCATTAACCGATAGCCTTTGGGAACAGTTACAAATAACTATGGTACAACATGGTTGCTATCAAAAAGAAAAGAACCGCGAGGTTATGGAAGCTATTCTTTGGAAACTTCGCACAGGTGCTCCTTGGCGTGACATACCTAGAGAGCTATGCCCGTGGA
>NZ_JBFFMS010000048.1:0-13545 GCF_041554015.1 Psychrobacter sp.
ACGATTCACCACTTACAAAATATAATCTAAGGATAGAGTATGAGTGCCAGCCTAACCACGACTTTTGATGACAAAAACACTGAAACATCAAACCTGACCAACCCCACCTTAGTCCTCAACTGCGGTTCCTCTTCTATCAAATACGCGCTCATCAGCGAAGACAATTCTACTCGTATCACAGGTTTGGCCGAAAACTTAGGCCTCGACACCGCCCGTATCAAACACACGACGTTAAATGGTGAAAAACTAGAAATCGCCATTGCTGGTGGTCGTCACGAACTTGCCTTAAAAAGAATCCTTGAGCTCTTAGAGCAGTATCACTTTATCGCTGTTGGTCATCGCGTGGTACACGGCGGCCGTGAATATTCAGAAGCGGTACGGGTCAATCAGCATGTGCTAGAAGAAGTGAAGCGCTTAAAAGTGCTAGCACCCTTACATAACCCTGCCAATGCTTTGGGTATCGAAGCGGTACAGGCCATTTATCCTGAGATTCCACAAGTGGTGGTCTTTGATACTGCTTTCCACCAAACCATGCCGCCGGTGGCATTCCGTTATCCGCTACCAAAAGCCCTTTATGACGAACATAAAATCCGTCGTTATGGCTTCCATGGTACCTCGCACGCCTATGTATCAGAGCGTGCCAGCGAAATTACCAGCGCCAAAGGCCCGCATGGTTGGTTAACAGCGCATTTAGGCAATGGTTGCTCGGCAACGGCTGTTTACGATGGCAAAAGTCTTGATACCAGTATGGGTCTGACCCCGCTTGAAGGGCTAATGATGGGCACGCGCAGCGGTGATGTAGATCCAAGCTTACATATCCATCTTAAACGCCAACTCGGTATGAGCTTAGAAGAAATTGATAAAGTACTTAATAACGAAAGTGGTCTGCTCGGTATCTCAGGCTTATCAAATGACTTGCGTACTATTGAGCAAGCAGCCAACGAAGGTCATCAAGACGCCAAGCTTGCTATTGAGATGTTCTGCTACCGTGTCGCTAAATACCTTGCTAGCTTAAGCTGTGCCCTACCTAACTTTACGGGTATTGTCTTTACCGGTGGTATTGGCGAAAACTCGGTCACCACGCGGACGCGTATCTTAGAGATGATGCCGCATTTTGGTATCAAAGTAGATGCCGCTAAAAACGCCAGCTTGGTCGGTGGTCGCGAAGGCAGTTTCCAAGCCGACGATAGCAGCATTGAGCTGTGGGTAGTACCGACCGATGAAGAATGCCGTATCGCTCAAGAAACGCGTCAAGCCTTGGGTTTACAGTAAGATTGGTAGCAACATATAAAGAGTAGTACCACCTCGTTAAAAATATAATAAACAGTAGGATATATTATGCAAACTATTTTACTTGTGCCCATCAGCCGCGGTATCGGCGTGACGTCAGCGGCGTTAGGCTTGATTCGTGCTTTTGATTATAACGGCATTAAAGCGGGCTTTATGAAGCCGTTTTTGCAAGATGACACGCTCGATAAGCAAAACAGCTTGGACAGCTCAAGCGCTTTGGCAATGCATGCTTTTGGGCTTAAGCCGCCAGCATCTATCAGCCGTCAACGGGTTGAGCGTATGATAGGTGATGACAATCTTGATGACTTGATGGAAGAGGTGGTCGTCAACTACCATACCTTAGGCGATGATTATGACGTGGTCATTTGCGAAGGTTTGGTTCCGACCACTGAAACTTCTTATGCCTCACAAATCAACCGTGCGATCGCCCATGCGCTAGATGCCAAGATCATTTTTGTCAGTACCGCTGATACCAGTAAACCTGCCTATTTGGCAGATAAGCTCGATGTCCATGCTCGCGAATTTGGTGGTATGGGAAGTGATCGTACGCTTGGCTGCATCTTGATGCGCATGCATGATTTACCAAATACGCAAAGCACCGTAGAAAATCAGATTGTTGCTCCTGGTGAAGCCATTGTGAGCTTGGACGAAGGCTTTATGCAAGAAGTCCAACGTCTATCGCCACATTTCAATACCGAGCAATTTCGTCTTATCGGGGTAGTACCCTTTAGCGACTCATTGTCGGTACCTCGTACATGGGATATCGCTACCGAGCTTGATGCTACATGGCTCAATGTCGGTGAAGCAAAGTCGCGCCGTATCAATCGTATCAGCTTAACCGCACGCTCAGTTTCACGCGTCGATGAAGTGCTCAAGCGTGGCACCCTTATCGTGGTGCCCGGTGACCGTGATGATTTATTATTGGCAGCGGGACTTGCTTGTATCAACGGTATCCCGCTGGCAGGATTGGTCTTGACCGGCGGTGTCGCGCCAAGTCCAACCGTAGCTGAGCTTTGGCAATCTGCCCTCAAAACTGGCATACCAGTGATGAGTGTCGAGACGGACAGCTACGAGACAGTACAAAACCTCACACATATGAGTGCTGAGATTCCAAGCGATGACACCGAGCGCGCTGAAGAAGTGGCGCGTTATGTCGCTGCCCACTTAGATTTGAGCTGGATTAAAGGTTACTTTAGCCAAAATTATGAGCCGCGTCTGTCACCGTCAGCATTCCGTCATCAGGTGGTCAAAAAAGCGCAAAATGCCAGAAAACGCATCGTGCTACCAGAAGGCTCTGAGCCGCGTACGGTAGAAGCGGCCTGTATCTGTCAGAGCCGTGGTATTGCCAATTGCGTATTGCTCGCTAAGCGTTCTGATGTCGAGCAAGTGGCTAAAAACCTCGACTTGGTATTGCCAGAGGGGCTTGAGATTATCGATCCTGATAACCTTGATATGAATAAATATATCACTGCTGTGGTTGAGCGGCGTAAAGGTAAAACCAGCGCCGAAGTGGCTGCTGAATATCTGCAAGATACCGTGTATCTGGGTACGGCTATGCTACAGATGGACGAAGTTGATGGTCTGGTCTCTGGCGCCATTCATACTACGGCGAATACTGTGCGCCCAGCGTTTCAGCTGATCAAAACGGCACCGGAGTACTCACTTGTGTCGTCAGTCTTCTTTATGCTGCTGCCTGAGCAAGTGGTCGTCTATGGTGACTGTGCCATCAACCCTGATCCAAATGCAGAAGAGTTGGCTGAGATTGCTATTCAGTCAGCGCAGTCTGCTGCGGCCTTTGGTATCGATCCAAAAGTGGCGATGATCAGCTACTCTACTGGCTCATCTGGTACTGGCGCTGATGTTGAAAAAGTCACCCGTGCCACCCAAATCGTCCGCGAGCGAGCGCCAAATCTAAAAGTCGATGGCCCATTGCAGTATGACGCCGCCTCGGTCATGAGCGTCGGTAAGCAAAAAGCGCCGGACTCACCCGTTGCCGGACAAGCAAACGTCTTTATCTTCCCTGATCTAAACACGGGTAACACCACTTATAAAGCAGTACAACGTAGCGCCAATGTGGTCAGTGTCGGACCGATGCTGCAAGGTTTGAATAAACCTGTCAATGATTTGTCACGTGGCGCTTTGGTCGATGATATTATCTATACCATCGCCCTGACTGCCATCCAAGCGCATAGCGATTTGATTTAATATGTAAATTTTATTTAAAAACACATTAGTGAGCCGATTATCATGGTGATGGTCGGCTTTTTTATGGCTTATCAATACTATAATAAAGCATCATGAAAACGATATGCGCGATAAATGAATACTCACGTGACTCACGTGCTATAGTCGATTTATCATCAATCAAACCCAATGCCCATCTGCTTCATTCTTACTCATTTATGCCAAATACCATTAATCATTGCCCTGCAACAACTACTGCCCCAGCTATTCGTGCTTATTTGGGCGGCTCATTTGATCCTGTCCATAAGGGTCATTTGCAAATGGCAATGTACGTTTATCAGCATTTATTACCGTTAGCTAAGCAACAACAGCGCGATCTTTATATATCGTTATTGCCCAATGCGCGCTCTCCCTTTAAAGACAGAAGCACCAACCCTGAGCACCGATTGGCTATGCTAAAGCTTGCCATACAGGATACGCCATTACAAATAAATGAGCTTGAGCTGTGGCAAGCGCCGCCCGTCTATACCATCGATAGTGTGCAGAACCTGCGGACTCTCTATCCAAATGACAGCCTGATATTTATCATGGGCATGGACAGCGCGCGCAGCTTGGATAAATGGAACAGTGGCTTAGCATTGACTGATTATGTCAATCTATGGGTATTTAATCGTGCAGAAAATTTGGATTTTAATAAAGATGCTCCTAAGACTGAATGGCAGAATCCCTTAAACTCTCAACTTCCCATACCGCTACGCCCTTTAATCATCGATTCGATACCTGAATTACTGACAGTAAATGCCGCACCGTTGACGGCTGGCTTTAACATCAAAAATCGCCATCAAGGGCATATTTATATCGACCCGCGCCCCGTGACAGCGATATCAAGCACCCAGATACGCCAGCAATTGCAGCAACCTCTCCCATATACTGCTCACGCGCCAACCATGCCTCACTCTCTAAATATAAAACACGCGACCCAAATGCAAATCACATCTCGCGCACCAATAAATGATATCATAGGCAGTACTGCACCCAATTCAGCCGCTAAATGGCTAAATCCTGCTGTTTATCAATATATTATCGCCCATCAGCTATATTCTGCGGCTCAATTCCGTTAAAATCATCTTATCATTGTCATTTTGCACACCCTGTCTTGATACGTCACTACTCATATTGGGTCAATTCGACAATACAATTTTATGCAAATTGACGATTTAGCATTTTATTTTTAATATTTACGATTCAAGAGATTAAAATTTATGACCAACACCATGACAGACGAACGCTTAAAAGAGTGCTTAGCGGTAGTCGAAAGCGCGCTTGACGATATGAAAGCGAAAAATATCACCGTAATGGATGTAGCAGCATTAACAGACGTAATGGAGCGCATCGTCATCGCTGACGGTACTTCTAAGCGCCATGTGCGCGCGATGGCTGATAGTGTCGGCGCTGAAGTAAAACAAGCGGGCTTTATGCCACTTGGCCGTGAAGGCGGTATCGACTCTGACTGGACATTGATTGATTTGGGCGCTGTTGTCGTCCATATGATGACGCCACAAGCCCGTGAGTTCTATGACTTAGAGGGTCTATGGTCATCACCTGAGCAATTGGCTGAGCTGGTTGCGACGCCACGTGAAAAGAAAACTGCTGGTCGCCGCAATAAAAACAAGTAATCTGATTTATTGCCAAAACTGCTTAAAAAAGACCAGATATCATTTCTGGTCTTTTTTTGTTTAAAAATTGGCAGCGCCAAACTTTAAAGTGCTAAAGCCATATAATCCGGTGCATGATTAGGCTAAGATAATACCCATTCATATTAACCTTGCACCCATTCTTCCCTTATAAATTAGAAAATTTAATGAACATAGAACCTATAAATATAGAGACAATAGAGTCCATCTTTCAAAAAAATACAGCCGACTTTAACCAAACCCTACCGCTACATATCGCTAACCTAGTTTGCGTGCGCGCTGGCAAAGCCATGCCATTTACCCGAGAAGAGATAAGCGCCATTGATAAAGCGCCCATTGACGCCCCTGTCGCGGTTAACTTTATGGGTCTCGCCACCGACGAACAAGCCGACCGACGCCATCATGGTGGACCCCTAAAAGCCGTGCATCAACTAGCAACGGCGACTTACGATAAGATTAATGCTGAGTTTGGTTTAAAGGTACGCGTTGGCACACTAGGTGAGAACCTGACGACTGAAGCGGTCAATGGTCTGCCAGAGATGGATGAATCAACGGTTTGTATCGGCGATATTTTTCAGTATGGGCAAGATAAAGGTATTGCTGGGAATGGGGAAGACAGTGTGCAATTGCGTATCGTGCAACCGCGCCGCCCCTGCTATAAGATCAATGACCAAATCGGACAATTTACCAAAGTACCGAATATTGCCGCATGGGTTAGTAAGCAAGGTATCGCTGGCTGGTACTTTGAGGTCGTACGTGATGGCATGATTAACGCTGATTTGCCGGTTTATCTAATTGAACGCCCCTATCCGTTTGCCACCCTTGAGACACTGTGGCAGTTATCAAATTCAAAAGAGAAATTTGCAGCAGAAGTCATTGAGCCATGGCTGGTAATTGACTGTCTGGAAGAAAGTTGGAAAAAGGTATTGGTAAAGAAGATTAAAAAGGGTTAGCACTTATGGCAAAAAATCTCTTTTTCGCATTAGCCTGTGCCCTAACGCTGCCCCTAACTGGCTGCGTGACCACCAATAAGTCGCAAATAGCGAACAGTGAATCCTTTATTATCGATAGCGAGACCTACAAAGCCACTGGCAAGAGCCAGCGCATTAAATCCATCGTCCTGCACTATACGGTCTCAGATAATGCCAGATCAATAAAGACATTGACCACCGGTCAAGTCAGCGCCCACTATCTGATTTTGGATCATAATGACAACAAGATTTATAACCTAGTGCCCGAGGGCGAACGCGCTTGGCATGCAGGCAATGGCAGTTTTGCTGGTAGAACGATACTCAACGATACCTCTATCGGCATCGAGATTGTCAATGCAGGCATTAAGCCTGAATATCGAGATGCCTTAAAAAACGGCGCGCTCGACTATCATCCTTATGAGCACTATGTCGACTTTGATGAATTGCAGATTAAAAAAGTGGCGCAGCTGGTGCAAGAGTTGGCAAAAAGATATAATATATCTGCAAAGAATATTATCGGTCATGCCGATATGGCACCCTCGCGTAAAATCGACCCAGGGGCGAAGTTCCCTTGGCAGAGACTACATAAGGAGTACGGCATTGGGGCTTGGTATGATGACTTTGATAAGCAATACTTTATGAATGAACAAGACTTTGCCGCAGCTACGATACCTGAAATCAAGCAAGCGTTTCGCGATTACGGCTATCAAATCAATGACACAGACGCGTGGGATAAAGCCAGTCGCAATGTCGTGTATGCCTTTCAACTGCATTTCAGACCGCAGCAGCCAACGGGTGAGCTGGATTTAGAAACTTATGCTATTTTAAAGGCTCTCAATGAGAAGTATGCTGGTCGTGATGACTTTTATTAAGTGATAAAAACATTAGGAGACATATGCCATGAATAACTCACCATACAATGAGCAAAACGAGCAAAATGAACAAGACGATCTACAGAAATATCTAGAAGAAAAAGCGAGGCAGGAGCAAGAAGAGGAAATGAAAAAAGAACAAGAACCTGAGCAGCTGTCAGCTTATGAGGCTTGTGTACTAAAAGAAAGCGCTAGGATTCATGAGTTGATTGCTGAGGCTCAGAGGGATGTTAAAAAGGGTTCAGATGATGAATAATTAGATGATTACCACAGAGTAGGTTAATTTTGTCATACCTTTATACAGAGTAAAGGCAAAATATAGCCTACTGTCTGGTACGGTCAGCAAGTATTTAAAAAAAATTATCAATTAAGTACATCTGTGATATTACGATTAATTGATTTGATAGAAACAATGACTCCGTCAAGTAAGAAATCCAGAGCTTTACCGTACCCACTACTGACTGTAGATGTATCGAAACCTAATCTCTCAAGAACTTTTATAGCTTCCTCTATCGATTCATGAGAGTCAGCATTTCTTAAATCATTATTAACAAATAAAGGCGCCATTGTAGTATTTGATTTCTTCCAATCTATCATTTTTGCTGAATCAGCCAGCGCACTTTTATCTTCAAACTGCTCATTCAAGTGTTCTAAAATATTCAATATACCTTGAAGAAGTTTTAATCCTTGTAAGTTAGCAACTTCATCTTTACGTGCGCCTAGAGCTCGTAAAACCCTTCTTAAAGTACCTACTTTTAATCTAACCATAATCTCGTTTAAGGTTTTACAACGAGATAAAAAATCCTGCTGATACATATCTAACGGGGCGACCTGCGCCATACGCTGGATAATTGGAAAATCTTTAAATCCTTCATTATTATAAGACTGACGTTCAAACTCACTAAATTGACTAGGGAGAATAGTTTCACCGTTAGCTGCTTCAACAAGCTTTGGTAAATTCTCACTTAACTCTATTAGCTGTAGTAATAGTCTATCTACTTTAGAAACAATATGCTCTTCTGAACTATCTCTAGCTACAAACTCTTCTTCTGAGATCGCATATTGGTGTGCGTGATAAACCTCTTGGTCTGGTATACCCCTATATAGCTCATAGAAAGGAACTTTGATTATATTTCTACCTACTCGCTTACAATCTCTAAAGGCCCATTGACCTTTGTACGAAGGGGAACTGGAGAAATGATTATAAACTTTAGAGGGTACAGCATTGAATACTTTATTTTTTTCATATTTTTCTAAAAACCTATCATCTAGATAAGCATATTTATTGCTACGGATGTCCCTAACTTGCTTAGGAGTAATAGGTTGAGAGTCGTCTGGCCATATCAGCGAATAAATATCCTGTTCACTACATAAAACTGGAGAAACTGCTACAACTGATGCCCATAACTGTAATAGTATTTTTCCATCAACTTCACGTATATCTAGTTCGCCCCAGCCATTGCCAATAATTTCATTATAGTGATTATTATCATTTATTAATTGTCTTACTTCAGAACTGTCATCTATATATGCTTCATAGAAGAAAACTCGCACACCATAGCAACCTGTCATCCATAAGTATTTTCTTAAATAATCATTTCGCATTATCCAATAGACATCTCGCTTGAGTTTAAACTCAAACTCGGAAGCGATATCTCCTTCGGTCACCCCTATGATTGGTAGTGATAAATCATCATAGATTATTTTTTGTTCATCATTACCCACAACCCTTGGTGACAACCCTAAAGTCATCCACACTTTTTCAGCTAAGTTATAGGAATAACGTGACCCATCGCCCCATGACGCAACAATATAGTCGTATCCTGATACAGTTGTTTTAATTGGGTAAATGCCCCCTATTTCATCACAGATTGGCGTAGATGATTTAACTGTACCTTCTGCACTTTCTGATAGCACTTTGAGAGATTGAATATCTTTTTCAGGAACACAAGCCATGAGCATATGTAGATGTTCATACCCATTCTTGTACTGATTCTTTTCAAATTGAGTAGTTACATTTATTTTACTATCTGGTATATCGATGCTCTCTTGTGAAAGAAGCGACTTTAAAGTTAGCGGTACACAACTCATTGGTAGAGGAAATTCATTTATGTAGTCAATTATTTTTGTCATCCAAATAGTATCCATAACGTAAATTCAATGAAGTAAAAGTCGCGGCTTTATAAGATGAAATCTCTAAACTACAATAGATAATATCAAGAACACGATGTCACCGCTAGCCCCGACTGTAGCGGTATCCTGCTAGTTTGGGCGAGTTGCGATGGCTAGAGTTTGAGGTGGCGACGCGAAGCAAGCGACGACCCAAACAGTAGCTAGCGCCTCGCCCAAACTGGCAGATACAAGCGGAAGGCGGAAAATAGCTCCCCTACTACAAAAACTCAAACCCCAAACACAAAAAAGGTGAGCCAAAGCCCACCTTTTTTATTATCTAAAATTACTTGGTCTATATCTTAACGAATCCAAGCACGGGCGTTACGGAACATACGCATCCACGCGCCGTCCTCGTCCCACGCTTCTGGTTTCCAGCTATGATTGTAGGCACGTAGCGTACGCTCAGGGTGCGGCATCATGATGGTAACACGACCGTCAGTGCTACACAGACCCGTGACACCGCCGAGCGAACCGTTTGGATTGAGCGGGTACGTCTCAGTTGACTGACCTTGGCTATCGACGAAGCGCATAGCAAGCTGACCATGTTTTGCCATACCGTCGATTTCTGTCTCGTTTAGCGTGGCATAGCCTTCACCATGCGCGATAGCGATTGGTAAGATACTGTCTTGCATCCCTTTGAATAGGATAGACTTGGTGCGCTCGACTTTTACGTTGACCGTACGCGCTTCAAAACGAGCTGATTTATTGGCGATAAAGCGTGGGAAGTTTTCCGCGCCTGGGATTAAATCTTTTAACTGCGCCATCATCTGACAACCGTTACAGACACCGAGTGAGAAGGTATCCGGACGGGCAAAGAAGCGTACAAACTGCATGCGCAACTCGTCATGGAACAAGATAGAGTTTGCCCAGCCAGAGCCTGCACCCAACACATCACCGTAACTAAAGCCACCACAAGCGACCAGACCGTCGAAGTCGCGTAGATTGATGCGACCTTCTAGCAAGTCGCTCATATGCACGTCGACTGCTTCAAAGCCAGCTTGGGTAAAACCTGCTGCCATTTCTGTCTGACCGTTGACGCCTTGCTCACGCAGGATTGCGACTCTTGGTTTAGTTTCGCGGCTGTTTAAGTATGGCTCTTCAACCTTTTGATTGAGGTCAAAGTTTGGTGCAGCGATAAGACCTTGATGGCTAGCGTCAGAGATCAAGTCATACTCTTGCTGTACGCACGCTGGGTTGTCGCGGCGACGGGCGATTTGATAGCTGACCTGACTCCACTCTTGTTGTAGCTCAGAACGGCTAAAGCGTAAAGTATCGTCACCCATAAGAGTTGGGGTTTGAATGATAAGGCTGTCTTCTTCAGTACTTTGACCGACGAGGCTCATCATTTCGCTGACGTTAAACTCTTCTGCCAATTGCATTAAAGCCGCGACGTTTTCTGGTAATACTTGGATGACCGCGCCTAGCTCTTCACTGAACAGCTGACCCAATAAGTTGTCATCAGTCAATGACAGCTTGATACCTTGACGGCTGGTAAACTGCATCTCTGCGATGGTCGCAAGCAGACCACCATCACCGATATCATGATAAGCGCTGATGACGCCTTGCGCGTTACCCGCTTGGATAAAGTTGAAGAAGTCAACCAAGTCGCTCGGCTGCGCCAAGTCTGGGCAGTCGTTACCTAATTGGCTAAGCGTTTGCGCAAGGATTGAACCGCCTAGACGCAATTTACCTTTTGATAAATCAATACGGTAGAAGGCGCTATCACCATTGATTAGCTCAGGCGTCAAGGTTTTTGCCACATCAACAACAGGTGCAAAAGCCGTAATGACCAAGCTCATTGGCGAAACCACTGATTTGTCCGTACTGCCGTCCTCATTGCTGTCTGTCCAGTTAGCACGCATCGATAGCGAATCTTTACCGACTGGGATAGCGATACCTAATGCTGGACATAGCTCTTCACCAACAGCGTGGACGGCGTCAAACAAGGCAGCATCTTCGTTGTCATCACCACAAGCTGCCATCCAGTTTGCTGACATGGTGATATCAGATAGCTGAGTAATACGCGCACCAGCGATATTGGTAATTGCCTCACCAACCGCGAGACGTGCAGAGGCTTTTGGATTAATTAAAGCCACTGGCGTACGTTCGCCAACGCTCATCGCTTCACCGCTCATTGGCTGACCATCTAGCGCTATCAGGCCTGAAGCCGTCACGGCGCAATCGGCAACCGGTACTTGATAGCGACCGACATACTGATCACGCACGACCATACCCGTGATAGAGCGGTCACCAATGCTGATAAGGAAAGATTTGCTAGCGACAGTTGGATGACGCAGCACGTCTTTGATTGATTCGGCTAAATTGACATCACCTAGCTCTAGTGATGGCAAAGTAGTTTCTTGACTGCTAAAGCTACGCTGCATTTTTGGTGTACCACCGAGCAATACTTGCATCGGCATATCAACAGGCTGCTCAGGGAGCAATTCATCATTTACAACTAATTGACGTACTTCTGTAGCTTCACCCAAGATGGCATACGGGCAGCGCTCACGGGCACAGATGGCATCGAACTGCTCTTTGCTCTCTGGGCGAATCGCTAGCACATAACGCTCTTGCGCTTCGTTTGACCAGATCGCCATCGGTGACATGCCCGCTTCTAGCGATGGGATTTTACGTAGATTGAGCACCGCGCCCATTTCATGGTCATTGACCAATTCTGGCATCGCATTTGATAGACCACCGGCACCGACGTCGTGTAGAGAAACTATTGGGTTGCCATCTTTACTGTTATTACTTGCATCAACGTCATTACCAGACTGTCCATTACCAGCTAGTGCCCAGCAGCGATCGATAACTTCTTGGCAGCGACGCTCCATCTCAGCGTTATCACGCTGTACAGATGCAAAGTCTAGACCTTCATCAAGCGAACCACTATCAACAGAAGATGCCGCGCCGCCGCCTAGACCGATTTGCATCGCAGGGCCACCAAGGACGATCAATAGATCACCTTGTTGAATGGCATTTTTTTCAATGAGGTTACGTTTAATATTGCCGTAACCACCTGCAAGCATGATGGGCTTATGATAGCCGCGCATCTCGCTACCGTCTTTTGCCGCTGATGTGTCCAATTGGAAACTACGGAAATAACCGCATAAGTTTGGACGACCAAATTCATTTGAGAAATTGGCTGAGCCGAGTGGCGCTTCGGTCATAATTTCAAGACTGGTCGCCATACGATCCGGCGTACCATAATCCTGCGTACTTACTTGACCTGATTGCTCCCATTTTTCCGCAAGCTCTGGGATATGTAAGTGTGATACATGAAAACCTGTTAAACCTGCTTTTGGCTTACCGCCGCGACCTGTTGCGCCTTCGTCACGAATCTCACCGCCCGCACCCGTCGCTGCACCTGCATAAGGGGCAATCGCAGTTGGATGGTTATGGGTTTCGACCTTCATTAAGATATCGATTTCTTCTTGATGGAAATCATACGGATGCGCAGAGTTGGCATCCATTGCATCAGTAGGAATTGGATAAAAACGCAAGCCTTCAGAACCTGCCATCACCGCAGCGTTGTCTTTATAAGCCGACAAGATACCTTGTGGATTGGCTTTATAAGTATTCTTAATCATTTGGAACAGTGATTTTGGCTGGACTTCGCCATCGACCGTCCACTCAGCATTAAAAATCTTATGACGGCAATGCTCAGAGTTTGCTTGGGCAAACATCATGAGCTCAACGTCGGTTGGATTGCGCTTTAGCTCATTGACATAGGCATTCATCAAATAGTCGATATCCTCAACAGATAGCGCAAAACCAAATTCTGTATTGGCTGCTTCAAGCGCCGCCTGACCTTGACCGATCACATCGATATGATTGAGCGACGCTGGCTGTTCATCATCAAACAATTTACTGACGTCATTTAAATCATAGACCAAGCTTTGGGTCATACGGTCAAACAATAATTGCTCAGCATTTACTGGCAATTTTTCGCCTGCGTCACCATCGACGGTTAGCGTATAAACAATGACACGTTCGACGCGATTGATTTTAATTTCACAGTTATTAAAGATATCGGTCGCTTTACTTGCCCATGGCGATATGGTGCCAAAACGTGGGCCAACGACGACTTGTAGTTGATTGCTATCTGGGGCTGCAAGGACAGTACTACTGTCGACAGCAAGTAAGTCTAGCGCTTTTTTATGCTCATCACTTTTGAGTTCTCGTGATAACACATACACTTGCTGGGTATGAATTTGACTGACATTTAGCTCGGTTTTTTGCTGAAACTGACTGATGAGTTGCTGCGTCTGAAAATCGGTAAGAAACGGTTGTCCGGCGATGGTCATCATAAAGGCATAATCCGTAAGATCAAGGCATCTCTGCCATGCAAAGTAAATG
>NZ_JBFFMS010000049.1:0-12409 GCF_041554015.1 Psychrobacter sp.
AAGTTTGTTAACTTATTGCTAAGCTTCCCTTTGCTGTGGGGCGTATTATATAGATTCTGACAAGGGTGTCAACTGCTTTATCAAAGGTTTTTACCTTTATTTTATGACGGTTTAAATAGTGTATAACTTTCAAGGGCTTAGGTTATTAATCAATATTACTATTTTTAAATCATGTTGTAAATAGACTTTTAACCCTAGAAGCGCTCTATCTAATTACGTTATGACTGTCTTTCCAAGGCCATCATCGACCTACATTTATGGCCGCCTTTGAAGCTAAGTATCTTTTTATTTGACCGTATTGATGTATGCACAAAAAGCACCTATATATAGAGAGCCATTAATGGCTATATAGAAGGCTACTCATAAATGCTGCTATTGCGCAGCTATCTAGTGTTAATAGACAGTTTTTGCTATAATAGCTGACTTTATAATATTGCTTAATGGTGCTTCTTATAAGTCTTTGTGGTTCCAAAGTGGCTTGTCTGAACTTTATACCTTTAAGTAATACCTATCTCTTATAACATATCATAGCAGTTGGATATAATTGACGTCGTCTTGCGGTTATATGATTGATGGTTGCAATCATCACTGCCAACGGACACAAAAAGGTGAATAGATTATGGTAGCGATTACTTTACCCGATGGTAGCGTAAAAAACTTTGAAGGTAATACCACCGTCATGGAAGTGGCGCAAAGTATTGGGGCAGGACTTGCTAAGGCGACGGTTGCTGGTCGTGTTGATGGTCAACTGGTAGATGCGCATGACCCTATTGCCCACGATGCGAAAGTTGAAATCGTGACACCAAAAGATGATGATGGTGTCGATATCATTCGTCATTCTTGCGCTCACTTATTGGGTCATGCAGTCAAGCAATTATATCCCGATGTAAAAATGGTGATTGGTCCTGTTATCGATGACGGTTTTTATTATGATATCTATAGTGAGACGCCGTTTACGCCTGAGCATATGGCAGCCATTGAAAAACGCATGATGGAGCTGATCAAGCAAGATTATGACGTGATCAAGAAAATGACGCCGCGCAATGAAGTGATTAAAATCTTTGAAGAACGCGGTGAAGACTATAAGCTAAAACTGATTAATGATATGCCGGGCGAAGAAGCTTTTGGTCTGTATCATCATCAAGAATATGTCGATATGTGCCGTGGTCCACACGTGCCAAATACTCGATTCTTAAAAGTCTTCAAACTGACTAAGATGTCAGGCGCTTATTGGCGTGGCGATGCCAAAAATGAACAGCTACAGCGTATCTACGGTACAGCGTGGGCGGATAAAAAAGATTTAAAAGCCTATATTCAGCGTATTGAAGAAGCGGAAAAACGCGACCATCGTAAGATTGGTAAAGCACTTAATTTATTCCATATGCAAGAGCAAGCGCCGGGTATGGTGTTTTGGCATGCTAATGGTTGGACGATTTATCAGGTACTTGAGCAATATATGCGTAAAGTCCAACATGATAATGGCTATGAAGAAATTAAAACGCCGCAAATCGTTGATCGTAGCTTGTGGGAACGCTCAGGACATTGGGGCAACTATGCCACCAACATGTTTACGACTGCCAGTGAAAATCGTGATTATGCCGTGAAACCGATGAACTGCCCATGTCACGTGCAAGTCTTTAACCAAGGCTTAAAATCTTACCGTGACCTGCCACTACGTATGGCAGAATTTGGCTCATGCCACCGTAACGAGCCATCAGGTTCACTACATGGTTTGATGCGAGTTCGTGGTTTTACCCAAGATGATGCTCATATCTTCTGTACACAGTCGCAGATCCAGCAAGAAGTTGCAGATTTTATTAAGCTGACCCTTGCCGTTTATGAAGACTTTGGTTTTGACAATATTATTATGAAACTCTCGACCCGTCCTGAAAAACGTGTCGGTAGCGATGAGTCTTGGGATTTTGCCGAAAAAGCACTGGCCGATGCACTAGACAGCTCAGGTCTTGAGTGGGATTATCTACCCGGTGAAGGCGCATTCTACGGTCCGAAGATTGAATTTAGTCTAAAAGATTCGTTGGGTCGCGTCTGGCAGTGCGGCACCATTCAGGTTGATCCAAATATGCCTGAGCGTCTCGATGCCGAATTCGTCAATGAGCAAAATGAGCGCGAAGTGCCTATTATGTTGCACCGTGCTATTTTAGGATCATTTGAGCGCTTTATCGGTATTTTGATTGAAAACTATGCCGGTTGGATGCCTGTATGGCTAGCACCGCAGCAAGTAGCGGTCATGAATATCACGGATAAACAAGCAGATGCTTGTGAAAATGTGGTCAAAGAGCTGAAAAATGCAGGTTTACGTGCGGTTAGTGACTTGCGTAACGAAAAGATTGGATTTAAGATACGAGAGAAAACATTAGAACGCGTTCCTTATATGCTAGTATTAGGCGATAAAGAGGTTGAGACGGGCAGTGTCAATGTCCGGACTCGCGAAGGTGAAAACCTCGGCGTGATGAGTGTTGCTGAATTTATTACATTAGTACAGACTGCTGTCGCTGAGAAAGGCCGACAGACCCCAAAAACAGATGAGGAGTAATACCTATTAAACAGTCCAACCGTTTGAACATCAATGAAGATATCAGTGCCAAAGAAGTCCGTCTGGTTAAAGAAGACGGCGAACAGATGGGCGTGGTTGATATCGAAACCGCGATGAAAGCGGCACGTGAAGACAGTCTAGATTTGGTCGAACTGGTTCCTGAAGCCAAACCGCCTGTATGCAAAATCATGGATTATAAACATTTCCTCTATGATCAAAAGCAAAAGGCAAAAGAGGCCAAGAAAAACCAAAAGCAGACTCAGCTTAAAGAGATGAAGCTACGTCCTAGCACCGAAGAAGCCGATTATCAGGTTAAACTGAGAAAAATCATCAGCTTCTTGGAAGATCAAGATAAAGTTAAGATTAGTATTCGCTTCCGCGGACGTGAAATGGCGCACCAAGAGATTGGTCGCAAGCAACTTGACCGTATCATTGAAGATACCGCTGATATCTCAAACGTCGAACAGTATCCTAAGATGGAAGGTCGTCAAATGGGCATGCTGTTAGGACCTACTAAGAAGAAATAGACTTTTTGATCGTCTATGGCTTAGTGGTGACTATATGTTTATATAGATATTCATGATTTCAACCATCAATATGCTACGGTGTATTGGTGGTTTTTGGTATATAGCGCTTAAAATTCAAATTTATCGTTAATTATAACATTTACAACTCGTTGACTATCGTTAGCTTGAAACATAGGAAGCTAACCGCACTTTACAAAACCTACCTTCTCAACACCTTTATTACACGGTAATCTAAAGAACTATTCTGAACTTGCGAATAATAATTTTAATAAAAACAGTTCAGCCAATAAAAATAATCTTATAGGAATCCTTATGCAAGAATTAACCCCACCTGCCAACACCCGTACACCAACCATTACCCTCACTGCGCCTGAACCTGTCAAAGAGATTCAAAAAAGCGAAGCAGATCAGATGGTAAAATTGGACGAAAGCGATATTCCCGAGCTGGATGCCAAAGTCGATGCTTTTGTCGATCATGTAATCAATAATTCAGTGCACAGTAATGAGTTTAAAGAAAACGTCCAGTCTATCCATAATTTGGGCAATAAAGAGATTCGCGAATCGGCGCAAGTTTCTAATCGCATGTTAGCACTACCAGCGAAAAGTCTTAACGATAGTTTGTTTGATAACTCACCTATTGCCAAGTCCTTGACGGAGCTGCGTGGTATCGTCGAAGACTTAGACCCCAGTAAAAAAGAGCTGACCAGCTCACGTAAACTGTTTGGTCTCATTCCATTTGGTAACAAGGTACAAGATTATTTTCGTCAGTACGAGTCGGCACAATCACATATCAATGCAGTAGTAACGAGCCTTTATAATGGCAAAGATGAGCTGCTCAAAGACAATGCCATGATTGAGCAAGAAAAAATCAATATGTGGGAGCTGATGCAATCGATTCGTCAATATATCTATGTGGGCAAAAAAATCGATGAGCAGCTTGAACAAAAAGTATATGCGGTAGAAGCCACCGATCCTGAAAAAGCGCGCATTATTAAAGAAGAGATGCTGTTTTATGTGCGTCAAAAAAATACCGACTTTTTAACGCAATTGGCGGTCAATGTGCAAGGTTATCTAGCGCTTGATACCATCCGTAAAAACAACTTAGAGCTGATCAAAGGCGTAGATCGCGCCACCACTACAACTATCTCTGCCTTACGTACAGCGGTTGTGGTGGCACAAGCTATGACCAATCAAAAACTGGTACTTGATCAAATCACGGCGTTGAATAAAACCACCAGCAGCTTGATTGAATCAACGTCTGCGATGCTAAAGCGCCAATCACTTGAAATTCATGAACAAGCAACCAGTAGCACGATTGAGCTTGATAAATTACAAAATGCCTTCAATAACGTCTATGACACCATGGATATGATTAGCAATTATAAAGTTGAAGCGTTAGAGAATATGAAACAAACGGTCAATACCTTGACGTCTGAGGTTGATAAAGCGCAAAAATATCTTGATAAATCCAACCAGACCACAGTATTAGAAGTGTCAAAAGAGTTGGATAGCAAAAAAATAACCGATAAATCAAATTCGATTGATATTTAATTTATCTTTAGTTTAACTAAGCTGTCGCTTTTGATGACTATTAACATTTAAAAGTGAATAGCTGTCTGCTATCAAATACAGATTGGACAATTGACCTAAGATATTGAGTCGTTGTTCGTGTTAAGATAGTCACTATTAATAATTTAAAAACAGATACGGTATTTTATGAGTTGGAATGATCCAAACGCCTCAAGTGAGGCACAAAAATATGATAATCCGATTCCTAGTCGCGAGCTGATATTAAGCACGATTAACGAGCACGGTGAAATCACCCATCAGCAATTGGCAAAGGCCTTTAACATTGCTGATCCTGATCAGTTTGACGCTTTGGGCAATCGCCTAAAAGCGATGACCCGTGATGGACAAGTCAATCGTGATGGTCGCCCTTATCGCTATCGTACAGTCACTCAGCATGATGTCGTGACTGGTACAGTATCAGCGCATCCTAAAGGTTTTGGCTTTGTTTTATTAAATGATATGCCTGATCTATTCTTGCATGAAAAACAAATGCGCTGGGTTTTTAATGGCGATACTGTAGAAGCAGTCGGTACATCAACGGACAACCGCGGTCGTACTGAAGGACGTATCGTTGATATTGTTGAGCGTCGTCAAAACCATTTTATCGGTACACTTGCTCATGATGAAGACGGTTACTGTGTTGAACTTGGGAGCCCCAATAACCATCAGCCGATTACGGTTACAGAAGATAATGTACAGGCGTTTAATGCCAAGCAAGGCGCGCCGGTAAAAGTTGACATCATTGACTGGCCAAACCAGCATGAATTCGCCACGGGCAAAATTACTGAAGTCTTATCTGATGATAATGATCGTGAATTGATTATTGAGACCACCTTACTCAATTATGATATTCCTTCAGATTTTAGCGAAGAAGCCCTTAAACAAGCCAACGCCTATCAAGAACCGACTGAAAAAGATCTAAAAGGTCGTGTCGACTTACGTGATTTGCCATTGGTAACCATTGATGGCGAAGACGCGCGCGACTTTGATGATGCGGTTTTTGCAGAAAAACGTTCAGGTGGTAATTATCGTGTATTAGTGGCGATTGCAGATGTGAGTTATTACGTCACGCCAAACTCGCCACTAGACCAAGATGCTTATGAGCGCGGTACGTCAGTCTATTTCCCGCATCGCGTGATTCCGATGTTGCCTGAAGTGTTGTCTAATGGTTTGTGTTCATTGAACCCTAATCTTGATCGCTTGTGTATGGTTGCTGATATTAAGATATCACGTGCTGGTAAAATCACCAGTTATGAGTTCTATCCTGGGGTGATGCACTCGCAAGCGCGCCTAACGTATAACCAAGTGAATGCCTATCTTGATGATCCAAAAGACAGCAGCGTGCCTAAATCATTGACAGAAAATAAAGAGGTTAAAAAATCTGTTGATACCCTACATCAATTGTATGAGCTGCTGCTTAAAAAGCGTGAAGAGCGTCATGCAATGGAGTTTGAGACCGTTGAAACGTATATTAAGTTTAATGAAAAAGGCGGTATCGAAGCCATCTTGCCTCGTACTCGCGGCGATGCTCAAAAGCTGATTGAAGAGTGTATGTTGCTTGCCAATACTTGTGCGGCAAACTTTGCGCTAAAAAATGAGCTGCCTGTTTTATATCGTAACCACGATAAGCCAGATGGCGAAAAGTCGATGCGTATCCATGAATACGCCAAAAACTTCGGTTTGAGCTTCCCAGAAGAAAATCCTACTCAAGCGGACTATCAGCGCATTATTGAAGCGACCAAAGACAGACCCGATGCGATCAGTATTCATAGCATGCTACTACGCTCGATGATGCAAGCGAACTATTCACCGGATAATATCGGTCACTTTGGTTTGGCTTATGACGAGTACAGTCATTTTACCTCGCCGATTCGTCGTTATCCTGACTTGATGTTGCATCGTGCGATTAAAGCGAAAGTAACAAACGCCAAACAACCGGTGATGGATTTTTCATTGGAAGGGGCTGGCACGCAGACCTCAGACACAGAGCGCCGCGCTGAGAAAGCATCGCGCTATGTGGAGTCATGGCTTAAGTGTCACTATATGAAAGACCATGTCGGCGAAGAGTTCGATGGTGTAGTGACCACCGTGACAAACTTTGGTTTATTTATTACCTTAACTGATTTGTATATCGACGGTTTGGTGCATATCTCGAACGTTGGTGATGACTTCTTTGTTTATGATGAGCAGCAGCAACAGCTGATCGGTAAAGACAGAGGCACAGTGTTTGGGCTGGGTGATTTGGTCAAAGTAAAAGTCGCGGGTGTTAATATGGATCTGCTACAAATCGACTTTGAACTAAAAGCAAAGCTACAATCTAGCAAAATGAATCAAACCAAAAAAGATCATGCAACTCGTAATCAGTCCAATCAGCATACGAAAGGTAAGGATCAGCCAAAAAAAGCCCCTGCAAAGAGAAGCGGCAGCCGTGGTGGTAGAGGCGGTAGTAAAAAGAGCTAAATTGGCTTGAATCTATAACTATTAAAAAAGGCTAACGTTATCGTTGGCCTTTTTTAATAGTTATATAATAGTGTATGAATCACTATTGCGCACTTCTCATTTCCTTTAAGCGTGCCGCATCTGCTTGCTGTGCCTGATCAATCTTGGCTGTGGCATTATCTAGGATGGCTTTTGGCTGCTGACCCAAGGGTTTGCTTGCGATCCCTGATGTATCGCTGGCAATAGCACTGCTCGCATCAGCATCGTTATTTTTAGATAAGGCGCTATCAGCCAGTTCTGTCTCACTATTTGCTGTGATAGCTTCTCGGTGTTTTTCACGTTGACTGCTATTGATGATATTAAAGCCCAGTAACCCAAAGATACCAACGATCGCGAAAATAATCAGATGTCTCATTTGCATAAAAATGTCTCGTCTATTTAGATAAAGTGTCTTTAGACGTTTCGCTGCATTTTTTATGCCGATTTTAATAGCTTGTGATCAATGCTATTCTTGTGGGCTATTATTGCTTAATAAATCTGTTTCATCTGAGTTTTCAGCAATTTCTTGCTCGACCTTTTCCATTAGCTTTTCATCAGGACGGGCATCAAGCACCTCATTGGCATTCTGACCTTGCAAAATATGCTTCGCCCGCGCCTTTGCTTGTTGTTTATCCTTATTCTCAACCATTGTTTCAGTAGCTTGAGAATCATTAGGCAGTTTTGAGGTATCCAAGGTGTTGGGCGCTATGCTTATATTTGTATTCGCATTATCATCACTAATTTGACCATTTTGAAAATGCTCAAATGCTGTTTCTAATTTATGGTTAAAGCGCAGCTGGTAAATGGGTTCAGGTAAGCTAAAGCCTTTATCCTCTAGTGCGTGCTTGGTCTCACGAATGGCGATACTACGAGCTTTGGAAAAATCCGCTTCTGATTGATTGACCCAAACCTGAAACTGCAAAATAATATTTGAATCGCCCACTTCTTTGATAATGGCAGTGGCTTTTGGCTTATCTAAAACAAAACCTAATTGTCCTATCGCATCGATGCCTACTTTGATGGCAGCAAGCGGGTCATCATTGGCATCAACGCCTAATTCAAAAGTAAAGCGACGCTCAGGATTTTTGGTGTAATTTAAAATCGTGGCTTTGAAGACTTCGGCATTCGGGATACGTAGCTGATTGCCGTCTAACGTCATTAAGATAGTTGCGCGCGAGGTCAGACGCACGACGATCCCCTCTTGAGCATTAATCAAAATATGATCGCGGGCGCGAAATGGCTGGCGAATACTGAGCATGAGTGAGGCAATATAATTTTCAATCGTGTCTTTAACCGCAAAACCAACGGCAATACCGATAACCCCTGCGCCGCCAAGTAGCGTGCCCAAAATCGTCTCTGCACCAACCAAACTGAGCGCTAAGATTAGCCCTATAATAATAAAGATAACTTTGACGGTCTGCGATAATAATTCTGCGACAAAAGGATTGGGCGTTAAGCGCTGCCACATTTTTTGCCGATTGGACAACCAACTACCAAACCAAGTCACTATAGCGAATAAAATAATCCCAACCAATAATAATGGCACGGCTTTGATAAGGTTTTTGGCTTGTGCTTTGATGCTTTGATAAACCGTCGTGACATTGTCTTGTACATCAAGCGTTCGGTTAATCTTATCTTCAACTGTGACCACATCTGTCAAGCGATTGGTGAGATTAATGGCTTGCTGGGCTTTTTTTTCGTTGGGTGTTTCACCGGTTAAGGTAACTACGCCTTGGTTGACACTGACATTGATTGCTTGCAAGCCTTCAATTTCTGAGAAGATCCCACTGATACGTTGGCGGATGTCATTATCATGTTGCGCAGTTTGAGCAGTGTCAATTTGAGTATTATTACTACTCTCGCCATTGATAGCAGGTGTAGGCTCGATTGAGAGGGGTGTTAGCGCAGGTGGTATAGTCGGCGCTTGAGCAGGCAAGGTATTGCTATCAGGAACGTCATTGGGAACAGAGGTGCTGTTAACATCATTAGCTGTATTCGATGATGCGCTGCTATCAAGCGGAGGCTTAGCAGCGCTATTGTCTACTGCAGTTGGATCAACAGTGTCACTTTCTTGAGCAGCATACACAGGCACACTTAATACAATGCTTAATATGATGCTTAATAGCAGCCATTGACTCCGCACTTTTGGGCAATTGCGTGAGGTAATGCAGTCAAAATAAGCGGCCATAAGCATCCTTGATTATGCCTTATCGATTTAAACTTGAATAAACGTTCTCTTCAAATATTATTTACCGTCCAAATAAAGCTGTGCCTCGCCCAAATCTAAGGTGCCCTCATAGATTGCACGACCGGTGATGATACCTTCAATACAATCCCCATAAGGTTTTAACAACTCAATATCCTTTATATCGGTCACGCCGCCTGAGGCAATCACTGGCAAGCCGCCTTCACGGGCCAAATTGACGGTTTGTTCAACGTTAACGCCTTGCATCATGCCATCGCGGGCGATATCGGTATAAACAATTGATGACACACCAACATCAGCAAAACGTTTGGCAAGCTCAGTGGCTTTAGTGTCAGTTACATTTGCCCAACCATGGGTGGCGACCAATCCATCTTTGGCATCAATACCAACGATAATATGTCCAGCAAACTCACGGCACGCCTCGGCAACGAAATCCGGATCTTCAACCGCCTTGGTACCAATAATAATATAAGTCAGACCTGCTGTAATATATTGTTCGATGGTTTGCATATTGCGTACACCGCCGCCCAATTGAATCGGCAACTTAGGGAAGGCTTTAGCGATATCATGTACTACTTGTTTATGTACCGGAATCCCATCGAAAGCGCCATTTAGATCGACCAAATGCAGACGGCGCGCGCCCTCTTTTACCCAACGTGTCGCCATTGCTACAGGGTCATCAGAAAATA
This sequence comes from Psychrobacter sp., assembly GCF_041554015.1. Lineage (GTDB taxonomy): Bacteria > Pseudomonadota > Gammaproteobacteria > Pseudomonadales > Moraxellaceae > Psychrobacter. The sequence goes on from NZ_JBFFMS010000049.1 coordinate 10,024, forward strand.
CCGTATCATCTTCCATACGACCTTGTTTTAAGCGCACACATTTACCATCTTTTAGATCGATGGCAGGGATAATCACAGGGACAGCGCACATATAGCATTCCTTATAAAACAATATTAATAGTAAAAAAATCAAAAACTGGCTAGAAGTTAAGGCTGATAGGCTTCATTAAGCTCACCTTGTATCAAGCAACCAACTTAATATAAAGAGGCTAGAAGTGCAAATCTAAAAAATCATTATAAAATCGACTAAAGCTTTGTCTTATCTATAGCAAAAAACAGATATTCATAACCATAAGTTTTAGCCGAAAGAAACTCTGGCAACATTAGGTAAATTCACTTACCAACTGGTAATTTTAGGTCAGTTTAGCGTATAATCCTAGGTAAATTTGTATTTGTGCGATAAAACCCGATCGTCTGCTACCTATAGATGATTTCGATCAGCACAAGGTAGATGACAGCGCGGTATTGATACGCTATCAAACGTTTCGCTTAGCAACGACTATTACTCAGTAACGTTGTTTATCCTATAATCATAGGTCATTCAATAGTGCTTAGATAGCTTTTACTCAGTATCATAAGTCATTTACCTCTTATTTATATTCAGTCAAATGAATAGCGCTGCTTACATCTCACAATATTATGAATTTTAAGATTTTAATAAATCGTATGGTAAAACCGTATTTTGTCTAACATCATCTCTTTTTGAGATGAAAATTGGATTGCAGTGTTTTAGTATACATCTTGGTAGCCAGTCGCCACTTTGGTCATTCGAATAAGACATTAACGTGTTGTTAAGGAGTCTAAGGTCAGCGTTAATACTCTTACTAGTAGTCATGAAGTGTCATTATTAAAAAACCTTATCGCTGTCTATTTATAAGACATGGTTTGGTTATTTTAGTGATGGCGTTACCATTCATGCTGCCGATATACCACACAGGACGTCTGGTATCGTTTTAGACTATGGACTAAGTTTTCGCTTATGATTACCATCAAGAAAGGTTTGGATTTACCCATCACTGGTGAACCCTCCCGCGAGATATCTGAGCACAGACCCGCCCATGTGGCACTTATTGGCTATGATTATGTGGGCATGAAGCCGACAATGAATGTCAAAGAAGGCGATATCGTAGCAAAAGGTCAACCTGTTTTTGAAGACAAAAAACGGGCTGGCGTTATCTACACTGCGCCTGCTGCTGGTAAAGTCATCGCGATCAAACGCGGTGAACGTCGTGTGTTTGAAAGTCTTGTGATTGCGGTCGACCCAAATGGTGCGGAAGTAGAATTTCAGCGCTACGACTCCCAGCAACTTGCTGACCTAGATTCTGAAGTTGTTGAAACCCAACTGCTTGCCTCTGGTGAATGGACGGCGTTCCGTACGCGTCCCTATAGCCGTGCTCCTGAAATCGGTGCTCGTCCTCATGCTATCTTCGTCACCGCCATGGATACCAATCCGTTGGCGTTTGACCCGATGCTGCTGATTAACGAGCAACTGCAGGCGTTCAATGATGGTCTTGCTGTCTTGTCAACACTCAGCCCCAAGACCTTTGTCTGCCATCATGGCGATGCTCAATTGACGCCAGTTGCCAAAACCGCGGCTAATAATGTCACTGAATATCATAGCTTTGCTGGCAAACACCCTGCTGGTCTTGCAGGCACGCACATTCATTTCTTGCACCCTATCATGCGCGGCACTAGCGTCTGGACGATTGGTTATCAAGATGTGATTGCGATTGGTAAGCTATTTACCAGCGGTCGTTTATATACGCGTCGCCTACTGAGCTTAGCGGGTCCTGCTGTTAGCAATCCTCATATCATCGCCACCGAACGCGGTGCGGATATTGCTGCCTTGACCAAAGGCAACTTGATAGCTGGCGAGAACCGTGTGATCTCAGGTTCAGTCTTGTCTGGGCGTCAGGTATTTGGCAATATTGCTTATCTTGGGCGCTTCCATAACCAAGTCAGCGTGTTAGCAGAAGGTCGCGAGCGTCCAGCGTTCCACTTCTTTACGCCAGGTGCAAATCGTTTCTCAAAGCTGCCCATCTATATCTCTCAGTTCTTTGGTGGCAAAAAGTATAACTTTACCACGACGAGTAATGGCTCACCTAGAGCGATGGTGCCAATCGGTGTCTATGAAGAGGTCATGCCACAAGACTATCTGCCAACGCAATTACTACGTGCTTTGATTGTCGAAGACATCATCACTGCTGTAGATTTGGGCGTACTTGAATTGGACGAAGAAGATTTAGCATTATGCACCTTCGTATCTCCTGGCAAATATGAATTCGGCGATATTTTGCGTGATAACTTAACGCGCATTGAGCTGGAGGGCTAACCACGATGAAATTTTTACACAATATGTTCGATCGTATGGAGCCGTCTTTCACCA
>NZ_JBFFMS010000050.1:0-11927 GCF_041554015.1 Psychrobacter sp.
CATAAGCAAGGCTATCGCGTTATTATTCATTGTCATCATAGTGAGCAAGAGGCCCATGAATTAGCAGACGAGCTAAATGATAATTGCCCTCATAGCGCCGTGGTTATTGTTGCAGATTTGGCAGTGGTAAATCAGGCTGATACTCTTGAGCATCTGACCCAAACCATCATGCAGGCATTTGGGCAACTAGACGTACTGGTACATAATGCTTCTCGCTTTTATCCCACTCCCCTTGGCAGTATTATTCATGACCAATGGGATGAGCTGCTCCTTACCAATGCAAAAGCGCCATTACTATTAAGCCAAGCGCTATATCCTTATCTAAAAAATCAGCAAGGCTGTATTATTAGTTTGCTTGATATCCATGCGCATGATAAACCCTTTACCAATTATACGGTCTACAATATGGCAAAAGCGGCGCATCGGATGATGGTACAGTCTTTAGCGCTAGATATGGCGCCTAATGTACGCGTTAATGGGGTTGCCCCTGGGGTCAATATTTTACCCGATGCAGATAGCGATCAAGCGCTTGATAGCGAGCAGCAAAATAAGATTATAAGCTCTATCCCTATGCAGCGCATAGGTGTCCCTGCTGACATTGCCCATAGTGTGATTTATTTGGCACATGCCAGTTATGTGACGGGTGAGATAATAACGGTAGATGGGGGACGTAGTTTGACGCTGGCTGGTGGTCATTAATCATAATTCATCAAATAGTATGCGCTATCTGCTAATTTTTACTTGAAAATATATAAAAATCAGGTATCATTGTGCGTCTAAAGGGCCCATAGCTCAGTTGGTTAGAGCAGAGGACTCATAATCCTTTGGTCGTAGGTTCAAGTCCTACTGGGCCCACCAAATTCAAACCCTTACAGTCATTGACTTGTAAGGGTTTTTTATTGTCTAAAATAAAGGCAATAAAAAACCGAATGCTACTTTTAATCGTAGCATTCGGCTCTTTTATCTGTATTGTCTACATGATTAAAAAGAAGTGCGGCGATAGTCACGGTATTTAGGCAACCAAAAATTCGCTTTTAATCGACGTCCTAAATTCTCTGCTGTTACCGGCAATGCCAACTTATCTTCAATCGCCTGCAAAGCCACTGCATAGGCTATTTTTTCACTGATTTCTCTAATGAACTGAATAGGCGGCAATATGGCACCAGGTACTTTTTCGTATTCCATTGAGATATCTGCAAGTGCTTGGCTTGCCGCCATTAGCATGTTATCGCTGATGCCCGTCGCCCGTGCTGCTAATACCCCTAAGCCGATACCTGGGAATATATAGCTGTTATTACACTGCGAAACCTCGTAAGACTGACCTTCAAAAATGGTATTAGGAAAAGGACTACCTGTTGCAACAATGGCCTTACCACGACTCCAGTTAGTCACTTCTTGCGGTGTTGCTTCAACACGAGACGTAGGATTCGACAGCGGCAATACGATTGGATGTTCAGTATTAGCACATAAGGCTTCGACGACCTCTTGCGTAAAGAGACCTTTTTGTCCGCTTACGCCAAACAAGACAGTGATTTTTGCTTGCTTGACCACTTGTGCTAAGCCAAGTTTTTGACTCTTATCCCAATGTTCGATATCTGCTTCTTTTTGCACTAGCGGCGTTTGGAATTTTTGGAGCTCTGTCATGCTATCAGTGAGCAAGCCATAGCGATCAACCATAAATACCTGTTTACGAGCTTGTTCTTCTGTTAGCCCTTCACGCTGCATTTGACGAATAATATGTTCGGCGATACCGCAGCCAGCTGAGCCTGCACCCAAAAATGCTATTGTCTGTTGGCTGAGCTTCTGACCTTTATTTAGGCAAGCGGCAATCAAGGTACCGACTGAAACAGCAGCCGTTCCTTGAATATCATCATTAAAACAGCAGAGCTGATCACGGTACTTATTCAATAATGGGGTTGCGTTTTCTTGTGCAAAATCTTCGAACTGTAATAACACTTCAGGCCAACGACGCTTGACGGCTTGAATAAATAAGTCAACAAATTCATTATATTCATCGCCCGAGATGCGCGGGTTTCTCCAGCCCATATACATAGGGTCGTCAAGTAATTGCTGATTATTGGTCCCAACATCCAACAAAATAGGCAAGCAGTAGGCTGGACTAATGCCGCCACAAGCAGTATATAAAGCCAACTTACCAATAGGTATCCCCATACCGCCAATACCTTGATCCCCCAAGCCCAAAATACGCTCACCATCGGTGACAACAATTACTTTTACTTTTTGTTTGGTGGCGTTTTGTAGCATGTCATCGATTTTATGACGTTCAGGATAAGAGATGAACAAACCACGTTTGCGGCGATAAATTTGAGAGAATTTTTCACAAGCTAGCCCAACGGTTGGGGTATAAATAAGCGGCATCACTTCTTCAATATGCTGCTCAATCAGATGATGAAAAAGCGTCTCATTGGTATCTTGTATATTGCGTAAGTAAATATGTTTATCGATAGCAGTGGTAAATGAGCGCAGTTGATGATAAGCGCGTAAGGATTGCTCTTCGATCGTCTCGATATTATGAGGCAATAAACCCGTTAAATTAAAGCTATCACGCTCCTCTGAGGAAAAAGCGCTGCCCTTGTTTAATAAAGGCGTTTCTAATAATGCAGGACCTGCAAAGGGGATATATAACGGACGTTGGTTTAACATAATAAAATCTTCTTATTAAAAGTATAAGGTGGTACAAAATTAATGGGGTAAATATTTTTGTCGACTCATGAAATAATAGAAATTATTTACATCTCTGTCTTGCTGTAACTGACTTAAATTCGAGCAAGCCCGCACCCTTAAAGGTTTGATATCTACAATAAACACAATGCGTTTTATAAACCCTCGACATTGATAATGAGTGGTTTTTATCGTGTTTTCTTAATTGAATAAGTTGTTTTTAGCAAGTTAGAAGTTGAGCGATGCTGAAGAAACTATAAAGACACACTTAGCAAACCAACCACTGAAAGCGGCGTTTACCACGACCAAAAATTGCAGAGATATAGTACAAAATGTAAAGCAGAAACCACCCAAAAAATCATTTAAGGGCGATTGCCAAGCTTAGTCATCAAGAGTAGTAGCGAGCCAAATATTATCCAACTGATATAACCAAAACCATCAAGGCAAAATGATCGGCAAAGAACCCTATTATACTGAAGTTATGGCCGCTCTTGAAGACATCATACGACTGAAATAGCAATTATGAGCTGTGTCTGTCAAAGACTAAAAGAGCAAATAAGACTAATGTTGGATGTTTATGCAAATAGTCATTGCAAAACAGTCACGGTAATAGTCTTGAGAAGTCTAGCACAAAGGTTATTTAAAAACACCTTGTTACAACTTAATATTAGTGCTATATTTTAAGCAGTTGATGAGTATCTACACTTTTCAACCAAAACCTCTTATTTTATCCTTCGTAAAAATCGTTACCGCAAGAACACCATAAAAAGAACGCAGTAAGTAGTTAAGTGACCAATCACCTGCAACTCCTTTCTTTGACATGGTTAATTTTTTAAATCTCAAAAACATAAAAACCACACTGTATGAGTCAGGAAGACTCTTGCATTACATTCGCATGAACCCCTGCTTATACTATTATCGTGCCCCTTAATATGCACTTACAAGGATGTAAAATCATGTCACTACAAAACCCAATTTTTATTCCTGGCCCTACCAATATCCCTGACAGATTACGTCGCGCGATGAATGTGCCGACGCAAGATCACCGTGCGCCTGATTTCTCAGACACCTTCCTACCGGTGCTTGCTGATTGCAAAAAAGTATTCGGTACTCAAGATGGCGAGATTATCCTATTTACCTCTAGCGGCACCGGCGGCTGGGAAGCTGCTATTAGCAATACTCTTTCACCTGGCGATAAAGTCCTAATCGCACGCTACGGTATGTTCTCTCATCGCTGGATTGATATGTGTCAGCGCCACGGACTCGATGTGCAAGTTGTTGAGTGTCCTTGGGGTACAGGCGCACCTGCTGACCAATTCCAGAAAATCCTAAGTGAAGACACTGCACACGAAATCAAAGCTGTCATGGTCACCCATAACGAAACCGCAACAGGTGTGTTAAGTGACATTGGTGCGGTTCGTACAGCCATGGATAGCAGTGACCACCCTGCTTTATTATTCGTAGATGGTGTTAGCTCAATTGCTTGTGTGCCTTTTGAGATGGATGCTTGGGGCGTAGACGTTGCGGTTGCTGGCTCACAAAAAGGTTTTATGCTGGCAACGGGTATGGCAATACTAGGCATCAGTCAAAAAGCCTTGAGTCATATGGAAGAAGCAAAGCTGCCGCGTACCTATTTTGCTTTTCGTGATATGTTAAATGCCAATGCCAACGGCGGCTTTCCTTATACACCCCCATTAAACCTCATCTACGGTCTACGAGAAAGTCTTGAGATGTTGTTTGACGAAGGTCTTGAGAATGTCTACGCCCGTCATTACCGTTTAGCTGAAGGCGTACGCCAAGCCGTTAGCGCATGGGGTATGAAACTCTGTGCAAAAACGCCTGACCTGTATTCTCATACCGTCAGCGCCATCTTCGTTCCTGAAGGCTTTGACAGTAATAAGCTGACCGATCATGCTTTTAATAAATACGGTATCTCTTTTGGCATCGGTTTGGGCGAGATGAATGGTAAAGCATTTAGAATCGGTCATTTAGGATCATTGACTGAAGTTATGGTGCTAGCAGGGCTTGCAACGATTGAGATGGCGATGGTTGATTTGGACTACCCTATCAAACTGGGTCAAGGCGTTGCTGCTGCGCAAGAATATTATCGCAACAGTGCACCAGCAAAATAAAAGCTATTAGATATCTAGCCATTAAACAACAAGACATTAAACAAAAGATAAAGGATTATTTTTTATGATCACAAACGAAGACGGATTAGTGATTCCAACCCTTGATGATATGTTGGAGGCGCATGAGCGCATCAAACCCTATATCCATCGCACCCCTGTTTTGACCTCGCGCTTTTTAAATGAGCTGGCAGGCTGTGAGATGTTCTTTAAATGTGAGAACTTCCAAAAAGCCGGTGCTTTTAAAGTACGCGGCGCATCGAACGCAGTATTTGGTCTGTCTGACAAAGCCGCAAAAAATGGCGTCTGTACCCACAGCTCAGGTAACCATGCCTTATCTTTATCTTATGCAGCAGGCCAGCGTGGTATACCTTGTAATGTAGTGATGCCGCATAGTGCGCCAGAAGCCAAAAAAGCAGCTGTTCGTGGTTATGGCGGCATCATTACTGAATGCGAGCCATCAACCACGTCACGTGAAGAAGTCTTTGCAAAAGTTCAAGCTGAAACCGGCGGCGACTTTGTCCATCCGTACAATGACCCACGTGTCATCGCCGGACAAGCGACTTGCTCACGTGAATTTTTAGAGCAAATGGAAGAGATTGGCGAGAAACCTGACATGGTAGTTGCTCCTATTGGCGGCGGCGGTATGATTTCAGGGACGTGCTTGACGCTATCGAACTTAGCACCTGATGTCAAAATCTATGCTGCAGAGCCAGTAAATGCTGATGATGCGGCGCGCTCTTTTAAAGCCGGTTATATTATCGCTGATGATGCACCAAGCACGATTGCTGATGGTCTAAAAGTGCCGCTTAAAGATTTGACTTGGCATTTTGTTAGCAATTATGTGACTGATATCTTGACCGCGACCGAAGAAGAAATCGTTGAAGCGATGAAGCTGACTTGGACGCATATGAAAATTATCATTGAGCCAAGTTGTGCTGTACCGCTTGCTGTAATCCTAAAGAACAAGGACGTTTTTGCTGGTAAAAAGGTTGGCGTCATCATCACTGGTGGTAACGTTGATCTAGACAAGTTGCCTTGGAACTAACTGTCCGCAGCTAAGCATCATTTGTATGACAATTAAGCGTTAACTCAGCGCAAGTAATGCGCAAGTTTAAACGGTTTTTTATACCATGAACCAACAACAAGGAAGACTTAAAATGATTACTGAAGAATTAGAAGTAGGCTACAACGTACCAGCCACTGTTGGTATGGACGAAGCTGATATTCAAACCCCATGTTTGATCTTAGACTTGGACGCTCTTGAGCGTAATATCAAAAAAATGGGCGATTACGCCAAAGCGCATAATATGCGCCATCGTAGCCACGGTAAAATGCATAAGTCAGTTGACGTCCAAGAGCTACAAGAAGAGCTTGGCGGCGCGGTTGGCGTTTGCTGTCAAAAGGTTTCTGAAGCGGAGGTCTTTGTACGTGGCGGCATCAAAGACGTATTGGTATCAAACCAAGTCCGTAATCCAGCTAAGATTGAGCGCTTAGCCAATTTACCTAAGATGGGCACAAACATCACCGTCTGTGTCGATGATGTCGATAACGTCGCTGAATTATCAGCTGCGGCAACCAAAGCAGGCACTGAACTGAACTGCTATATCGAAATCGACTGCGGTGCTGGACGCTGCGGTGTCACTACCACTGAAGCAGTAGTTGAGATTGCCAAAGCCATTGCTGCCGCTGAAAATCTAAACTTCACTGGTATCCAAGCTTATCAAGGTGCGATGCAGCACATGGATAGCTTTAGCGATCGTAAAGCCAAAACCCAAATCGCTATCGATCAAGTACAAGAAGCTATCGATGCACTCACTGAAATCGGCCTTAAGCCAGAATTTGTATCAGGCGGCGGTACGGGTAGCTATTACTTTGAAAGTAATTCAGGTGTTTTTAACGAATTACAATGTGGTTCTTACGCGTTTATGGACGCCGACTACGGTCGTATCTTAGATGAAGACGGCAACCGTATCGATGCTGGCGAGTGGGAAAATGCCTTATTTATCCTAACCTCTGTGATGAGCCATGCTAAGCCTGACAAAGCCATCGTTGATGCGGGCCTAAAAGCTCAGTCTGTCGATAGTGGCCTACCATTCATCTATGGTCGTGATGATGTTGAATATGTCAAATGTTCAGACGAGCATGGCGTAGTCAGCGATCCAAATGGCGTCCTTAAAATCAATGAAAAACTAAAGCTGGTACCGGGTCATTGTGACCCTACGTGTAACGTTCATGATTTTTATATTGGTGTGCGTAACGGTAAAGTTGAAACCGTATGGCCAGTATCGGCACGCGGTAAAATGTACTAAGAACTGTATTAGGAGCTATATTAAGAACTATAAGCTAAATTCGTATCAGTTTATTTTAGATGGGCTGTTGTAGCTTTAGCCTACAGCAGCCCATCTTTTATTTAAAGATATTTAAAGTGTTGCATAATAAAAAGGAATTTATCATGAGCGAAGCAAATAATGTGAATAGTAACGAAGGCTTATTGATCGTATCAGAAGATGCTTGCAAGTCAGTGATTGATCGCCCCTCTGCTTTTAGCGCCGTTGAAAATGTGTTTGCCTCCATGTCACGAGGCGACGCCTATAACTTCCCTGTTATCCGTGAAGCCATTGGCTATGCTGATGCATTATACGGCTTTAAATCAGGTTTTGACCGTGCTGGTAAATCGCTAGGTCTCAAGTCAGGTGGCTACTGGCCAGGTAATGCAGCGAAAGGTTTAACCAACCATCAATCAACCATTTTCTTATTCAATCCAGATAATGGTAAATTGCGCGCCCTAGTCGGTGGTAACTATTTGACTGCTGTACGTACTGCCGCTGCTTCAGCCGTATCAATCGCCCATCTAGCACGTAAAGACAGTAAAGTACTGGGTATGGTCGGCGCCGGTCATCAGTCTACTTTTCAGCTGCGAGCTGCTCTTGAACAACGCAATTTTGAAAAGGTAGTCGCTTGGAATAAAAATAAAGAGCGTCTTAAAAACTTACAAGCTGTCGCTGAGGAATTAGGCGTACCATTTGAAACCGTTGAGCGTGAGCAGTTATGTAGCGAGGCGGATGTGATTATTACCATTACTTCAGCGTTTGAGCCACTACTGATGAAAGCGTGGATCAAGCCGGGCACCCATATCGCCTGTATGGGCACCGATACCGTTGGTAAGCAAGAAGTTGATGCTGACCTTTTAGCGTCTACCACCGTATTTACCGATGAAGTCGCGCAATCCATCAGCATTGGTGAAGCCCAGCACGCGATTAAATCTGGCGCTATCAAAGAAAGTGATATTACCACGCTTGGTGATGTTATCAATGGCGAACATCCGGGTCGCAGCTCAGATAATGAGATTACCCTGTTTGATGGTACGGGTGTTGGTTTACAAGATTTAGCAGTAGCCTCTGCTGCCGCGAAGCTCGCCCTTGAAAAAGGCGAAGCTCAGCACATCTCGTTATAACCCTCTTCACCACCATTATTATGATGAGGATACTAGTCACTGTATTTTACAACCGCCAAGTAAGGAATTTATTTGGCGGTTTTTTATCATATCAATAGAAGTAAAAAACGACTCTCATACCCTTCTTCTATTCACCTTAAGACTTGTCTCAAATCCTCCCAAATATTATATTTGAACAATCACTCAATAAAGATTACAATGCATAAATATCATATTTTGAGCAATCGTTCAATATATAGTCATACTCATAATGAAAAACTGGCTTATAGTAAGAAGACAGCACTAGCATTTGCTAAGCGACTCTTTCCTACCTGATGTTTTATAGTATTTATCTGGACAATCCATGATTAAAAAAATATTTTTGATATTAGCGGTCTTGGTTGGGGTCATTAGCTTTTTTTATTTTGACCTTAATGAGTTATTAACACTTGAGGGCTTAAAAGGCTCAATGGATCAATTCGAGCACTATAAAACACAGTCGCCATGGCTAGTCATCGGCGGGTTTTTTCTAGTCTACGTCTTAGTCACGGCATTATCCTTACCCGGTGCCGTTATTTTAACCTTAGCAGCCGGTGCTTTATTTGGTTTAGTACAAGGTATCCTAATCGTCTCATTTGCCTCCAGTATCGGTGCTACATTGGCCTTTTTGACTTCGCGTTATTTGTTGCGCGATACCATCAAACAGCGTTTTCCTGAACGTCTTGCCGCTATCGATGCAGGGATAAAAAAAGAAGGCGGCTTTTACTTATTTACGTTACGTCTGGTGCCTATATTCCCATTTTTTCTTATCAACTTACTGATGGGGCTAACGGCTATCAAAGCACGAACCTTTTATTGGGTCAGCCAAATCGGTATGCTTGCTGGCACCTTTGTCTTTGTGAATGCCGGTACGCAATTGGCACAAATCGAGCAGTTATCTGGCATTTTGTCCTTTAATCTACTGGCTTCATTTGCGTTATTAGGGTTATTTCCGCTGATAGCGAAAGGCATATTAACAATAATAAAAAAACGCCGTGTCTATAAAAACTATCATAAGCCTAAAAGATTTGACCGTAATATGATTGTGATTGGCGCCGGTGCTGGCGGACTTGTTACCAGCTATATTGCCGCAACCGTCAAAGCAAAAGTCACTTTAATTGAAGCAGGTGAGATGGGCGGCGACTGCTTAAACTATGGATGCGTCCCCAGCAAAGCGCTGATAAAAAGTGCAAAAGTGGTTGAGCAGATACATCATGGCGAGCGTTATGGACTCAACAATACCCAGCCGGATTTTGCATTCAAGAACATCATGTCTCGTATCCGTAAAGTCATTGCTGATATCGCCCCAAACGACAGTGTCGAGCGTTATACAGATTTGGGCGTTGAGGTATTAAAAGGCTATGCAAAACTCATTGACCCATGGACGATTGAGATTGCCCTCAATGGTGGCGGCTCTCAGACATTAACTGCACGCTCTATCGTTATCGCGACGGGCGCGCGCCCCTTTGTGCCAGATCTACCGGGTTTAGATGAGACAGGTTATGTAACAAGTGACACTCTCTGGGATAAGTTTGCAAAACTTGATAAAGCGCCGAGCAAGCTGGTCGTACTTGGCGGTGGCCCTATTGGCTGTGAGCTGGCACAGGCTTTTGCTCGTTTAGGCTCTGATGTGACCCAAATTGAAAGAGGTGTGCGTCTGATGAAAAAAGAAGATGTCGAGGTTTCTGTATTTGCGCAAGCAGCACTAACTGAAAGTGGCGTGACTATCTTAACCTCACAGCAAGCTATGCGCTGTGAAACTCGTGACGGCAAAAAATATATTATCATCGCACCAAAAGGCAGCAATAATGACCAACAAGAAACCGCCATTGAATATGATGAGCTGATTTGTGCAGTCGGTCGTAGTGCGCGCCTAGAAGGCTATGGACTTGAAACCTTGGGCATCGATACTAAGCGTACCATCGATACTGATGAATACCTTGAGACCCTTTACCCCAATATTTATGCGGCAGGTGATGTCGTAGGTCCCTATCAATTTACTCATGTGGCTGCCCATCAAGCATGGTACGCTGCAGTCAATGGCTTATTTGGTCATCTTAAAAAATTCAAAGTAGATTATCGGGTGATTCCGTGGACGACGTTTATTGACCCAGAAGTGGCACGAGTGGGCTTAAATGAGCAAGAAGCGACCGATAAAGGTATCGATTTTGAAATCACACGGTATGATTTTAAAGACTTAGATCGGGCGGTGACCGAAAGCGCCAATCATGGCTTTATCAAGGTCATTACGCCAAAGGGCAAAGATAAGATATTGGGTGTGACCATCGTCGCTGACCATGCTGGCGACTTGATGGCTGAGTTTGTATTGGCCATGAAACACAATTTAGGGCTGAATAAGATCCTTGGCACCATTCATATTTATCCAACATGGGCTGAAGCCAATAAGTATGCCGCTGGCGAATGGAAACGCAATCATGCGCCTAAAAAAGCGCTACAGTTGCTTGAGAAATATCATACTTGGCGTCGAGGTTAATTCATGCACCCTACTCGCTTGCCAGCAGCTATGGATATAACCATAATTTGTAGTGGCAATAGAGGATATACACGGGTGAAATTGATATTGGCTAGCATTTTTGCAGCAGCTTGTGCAGTGAGTATTTTGACTCATATATATGGCGACTATCATATAGTGAGTTGAGTATTAAAACGATACAGCGGGACTGGGATGAATGTTACGCAGGCTATGTCAGCTTTGTCGTCATCAGCCGGAGCACGCCAGAAAAATTTATACCAGTGCCGCGTTGCAATATAACGTAACGGTTTTATTGAGAATCGACTATACGCTTAGACGGCTCAAAACCGATAGAAACAAGTCCATTAAGGAGGTCAATAATGGCAAATGAGATATGGTGGCGTTTGGGATTTTTCTTTAGCATCTTGGTCATTATGATGCTTATTGAGCATCGCCATCCCGCTCGTCAATCACCGATTAAGAGTAGCAAACGTTGGTTTGCCAACCTTGGATTGGTATTTGCCTCTTCTTTTATTGCCCGTTTGGCAGTCCCTATCGGGCTGACAACGGTCGCTATATATAATCAAAAACATGGTATCGGTCTATTTAATTTAATTGAGATATCGTATATCACGGCTATTATTTTTAGCCTACTGTTACTTGATATTATTATCTACTGGCAACATCGCCTGTTTCACCGAGTGCCACTTCTTTGGCGCCTACATCGCGTCCATCATGCGGATGCGCATATCGATACCAGTACAGGGCTTAGATTTCATCCTATCGAAATTGTCTTAAGCATATTGCTTAAGCTTATTGTTATTAGTGCGCTTGGTGTCCCTGCAATAGCGGTACTTATATTTGAGATTGCCTTAAATGGGCTGGCGATGTTTAATCATGCCAATATTCGTCTGCCACCGGCGATTGAGCGGCCTTTACGCTTTATTTTAGTCACGCAAATCTTACACCGTATTCATCATAGTCAGCGGGTCAGTGAAACCAATTCCAACTATGGCTTTAGTGTGACTTGGTGGGATTGGCTTTTTGGTAGTTATAAAAGCGAAGCGGCAAAACCTGATCAAGCATTAGATATCGGTCTAAAAGAATATCCCGATCCCAAACAAAATGCCTCGTTATGGGGACTTTTGCTCATGCCATTTAAAAACAA
>NZ_JBFFMS010000051.1:0-11614 GCF_041554015.1 Psychrobacter sp.
CTGTCAACTTCTTTTCTTGTTTTGTTTCGTTAAGTTAACGGGGTAGTTATTGTGTAATCACACAGTAGCTGCTTCCGGTTCGTCTTAATGAGGTGCGTATTATAGACGCTTTAATTATTAAGTCAAGAGGTATTTTATTTTAATTTCAATGAATCTAAAATTAATATGCTGGCTACTTAATAGCTTGGCTATCAAAGGTCGGTGGTAATCCACTTTCCAAGCCGCTTGCCCTTTCAACTGGTGGGCAGTATACGCTGTTTATGGATGGGGTCAAGGGAAACTTATCAACAATGTTGATTTATTATGTCGCTAAGTCAAATTATCCCTCTAACTGACTGTTAACACTGGCAATTTATGTTAAGAGGAATTTAAATAATTGTCTTTTACCTTAACTAACTTTTCTGAACTTTATGTTTTTTTAGAAGTAAGACATATAGAGGCTCTAGAAATCCATTAAAAACACATGCCAATATAGTCAATTCTAAATAAAACAGAGACGTTATATTGCAACGCGGAACTGGGATGGATTTTACTGGCTTGCCGTGCCTATGCCGACAGAGGCTGCGTAAAACTCATCCCAGTCTAGCTGTATCGCTTGAATATTGAATTCACTATATTTACTTATATTAAGAGCGTATAAAAAAAGGAACTTACCTATCGGTAAATTCCTTAATATAATGATGTTAGCGAGTCTTATATAGTTGCTTTAGCCTGTAAGGTACTAACAATACCTGACAAGGCATAAATAACACCAATCGCTAAAATGCCGACAGGAATATCATATAACACGATACTCATGACCAACACACCAAGGATAAGTACCACAAACGGGACTTTCTTCTTATCAAACTCTTTAAAGCTATAGTATTTGACGTTGCTAACCATCAGCAAACCGCAAATAACGACCCAAGCAGCAAACAAGAACATCACAGGTGTATCATATTGCCCGATCCATTGATTGTGATCAACGGCAACCATAACAGCTGAGGTGACCAAAATAGCGGCAAGCGGACTGGCTAAACCAACAAAGTACTTTTTATCGACTTCACCAATCTGAACATTAAAACGCGCCAGACGAAAGGCAGCGCAAGCAGTAAAGACAAACGCACAGCCAAGCCCGATACGACCTAACGGCTGTAGCGCAAAGCTATAAATGAGGATTGCTGGTGCGACACCGAAGGCTAGCATATCGGCAAGCGAATCATACTGCTCGCCAAAGGGGCTTTGCGCATTGAGCATACGCGCAACCCGCCCATCTGCGCCATCTAAGATAGCGGATAAGAAAATCGCCAATGATGCTTTATAAAACTCACCTTGGGTACTGGCTAAAATAGAATAAAATCCTGACAGCAGCGATAACGTGGTGATCAAGTTGGGCGCTAAATAAACACCGCGACTGACCACGCGTTTGCCTTCAGCGACTTCTGCTTCAATCACCTCAAACGTCAGCCCATCATAGCTCTCGTTATCCGCCAAGCGAATATCGAAATCATGCTCATCCACAAAAGGTGGCTGAGTAGCAGCGCTGTCTTTTAATAAGGGCTCTTTGATCAAACCGTCATTCACCACTTTATCAGTGACCAGACTGCCCTTCGCAAGATTGTTTTTTCCAAGGCTAGGTGATGATTGATCAGTCGTCATAACAATATCCTTATTCGCCAACCAACCAGCGGACGGTGGTTGCACTATCAGGGGTTAAATCTGGTGCATCAGCAACTTTTAATATCGGCTGTAAGAATCGTAGTATCTCACGCGCTTGGTTATCGAACTGCCACGGCGGATTGATCACAAGTAAACCTGTGCCATTTAGACCGACAGCGATATCTTTTGGATAGATGTTTAGCTCACAAATCAGCTGACGTCGCATCTCAGTACGCTTAAGCTTTTTGTAGAACAGCTCAACCGCATCGATGTTTTTGATCGGGAACCATAACGCATAAGTGCCCTGTGGCCATTTATTATAAGAGTGCACCAACAAATCAATCAGACGGGTAAAATCTTTATGCTCCTGCTCATAAGGAGGATCTAAAAAGATCAAACCACGCTTTTCTTTTGGCGGAATCACAGCACCAATCCCTTCAAAAGCATTGCGATGATGAATACCAATAGGCAATTTATGCAGCTGATAGTTCAAGGCATCATATTCACTGGCTTTAGCTTCAAATGCCTCGCCGCGCACGCCAGCATTTGGGTTCTTTTCGATATGATGGGCAATCCACCAAGGCGAACCCGGATAGACTTTTTTGTCATAGGTAAAACGGGCTTGCTTGATACCTTCCATATAGTCTTTAACAGCAGCTGGCGCTTTTTCGACATCGGCTTTTACCAAGGCTTGGATACC
This sequence comes from Psychrobacter sp., assembly GCF_041554015.1. Classification (GTDB taxonomy): domain Bacteria; phylum Pseudomonadota; class Gammaproteobacteria; order Pseudomonadales; family Moraxellaceae; genus Psychrobacter. The sequence goes on from NZ_JBFFMS010000051.1 coordinate 2,342, forward strand.
ACCTTTGGCTTCACCCGTTTTGCGAGCTTCTTCACTGCCGAGCGAATACAGTCCACGACCGCCATAAGCATCAAGCACATAAAAGGGTTTGTTTTTTTGCCCCATTTGATTCAGTAGTTGTACCAATAAAATGTGTTTGACCACATCGGCAAAGTTACCAGCATGATAGGCGTGTTTATAATTCATAATCTCAAAATTTTAAATAAGAAAAATTGCATCTATGGTAGCATAGGATGGCTAAAAGATAACGATGGTTTTGGTAAAAAGGCAGAGATTGGCAGTGTAATGATAGATAATGAACGGTAGCGAGACAAAATGACGAAGATTATTAGCAATCTTGAAGTGACAACGTTGGTGGTTGATAATCCAATAGGCAAGGACAATCCGCCTTTATTGTCTCCCTCTAATGATAGCCTCAATCGCAAACAGCCGCCACCAACCCAGCATCTATTACAAGCTTCTGACTTTGATGTCAATTGGGAACACAAGCTGACAGACACACAGTTGGATGCGCTTGTTGATCATGGTTGGCTGCTTATTGATGATGTCTTTGAGCAAAAAGCCTTATTGGCACTACAAGCAGAAAGTGGCTTCATCGACTATCGTGATGCAGAGCTAACGGCGGGTATTCGTATTAGTGATATTCGCGGCGATAAGATACGCTGGATCACCAAAGATTTTTTTGCAGGATATTATTACCTGCATAGTATCAATGCGCTTGCTACCTTGTTCAATCAAAGCTTATACGCGGGTATTCGCCATAGTGAAGCGCATTATGCTTGCTATCCCGTAGGTTTCGGCTATCAATGGCATAGTGACAATCCAGCTGGGCGTAATGAACGCGTTATCTCTGCGGTGTTTTATCTGAATGATGACTGGACAGCGAATGATGGCGGCGCACTAGAAGTCGTTGACAAACACGGTGTCCATCACAATGTGATGCCTTTTGCCAATCGTCTGGTGTTATTTGATAGTGACCTACAACATCAGGTGCAAATCGCTCAGCGTCAGCGTTACTCTATTGCAACTTGGATGCGCCGTGATGGTCTAGTGCCATTTATTGAAGACGTTATTTAAATACTATAATACTCAGATGCTGTTACCAGCTACATCTAACCATACTGTTTAACCCTCTATAATAAAAAAGGCTTCTCATGTCAGATTTTGATAACAACTTAACTTCTCAGTCTCCTCAACAAACATCTCATCAACAAGCAACATTGGATTTGAGTATCGCCTTACTTGAGCGCCCGTCCGTCACCCCAGATGATGATGGCTGCCAAGATATATTATCAGAGCGTCTGCAAAAAGCAGGGTTTGACTGCGAGTTTATGTATTACGGCGATAGACAAGCAAAAGGCGAACACGCTGAAGTTAAAAACTTATGGGCGCGTCGCGGTACATCCAATCCAGTCATTTGCTTTGCAGGTCATACTGACGTCGTCCCAACAGGCGATGAGGCAAACTGGACCTATCCGCCATTTACCCCAACCATTGCAGATGGCTATCTGTGGGCGCGCGGTGCCGCTGATATGAAAACTGGTATTGCTGCGTTTACCATCGCTGCTGAGCGTTTCGTTGCCAATCATCCTGAGCATAATGGCTCAATTGCCTTTTTAATCACCTCAGATGAAGAAGGACCGTCCATTAACGGCACAGTGAAAGTAGTAGAAACGCTAGAAGCGCGCAATGAGAAAATCACTTATTGCTTGGTTGGTGAACCATCCAGTACCGATACCTTAGGCGATATCATCAAGAATGGTCGCCGTGGCTCACTCGGAGCAGTACTTACCGTCACTGGCAAACAAGGTCATGTTGCCTACCCGCATCTTGCTTCAAACCCTATACATGCGGCTATGTCGGCACTCGCAGAATTGACCAACGTTACATGGGACAATGGCAATGATTACTTCCCTGCCACTTCCCTGCAAATCTCTAATATCAATAGTGGCACGGGCGCAACCAACGTCATACCTGAAACCTTAAAAGCGGTCTTTAATTTCCGCTTTTCTACAGAAACGACTGAAGAAGAATTGAAAGCAAAAACCCATGCGATCTTTGATAAATATTTTGAGAACAGTAAAGCCAGCTATCACATCGACTGGAAGTTATCTGGTCAGCCATTTTTAACGCCTGAAGGTAAACTGGTCTCAGCATGTCAGCGAGCCATCAAGTCTGTGACCGGAACCGATACGACATTGTCAACCTCAGGTGGTACCTCAGATGGTCGCTTTATCGCGCCGACAGGTGCGCAAGTCGTTGAGCTTGGTGTACGTAATGCGACGATCCATCAGGTTGATGAAAAGGTTGAAGTAGACGACTTAGGGAAATTGGCGCAGATTTATGAAGGAATTTTGGTAAATTTACTATTAGATTAGTTAGCATTAATAAAAAAAAGCGCCAAATCTGAATCAGGTTTGGCGCTTTTTTATTGATAACAATGTCTTTTATGTTGTTCTTTTCTCAAACATACTGCTTATTTTATCTTGAACCTTGTGGCCTTACTCAATACCGATATACAGCTCGACTTGACCATATTCTAATTTACCCTCGACATAACGCTCAAAGTCGACATGATACGTGCGCGTGTGTTCACAGCTTGGGTCATTGAAATATGTCCACGCTTTTTCCCACGCATTCATCACGGTATTAGGCATATTGCCGTGTTCTGCAAACACCATGTATTTTCCTGCAGGGATATCTACGCTGACTAACGTGCTATTCTTGGTATTAGCGCCACTATCTGACTGCGGTTGCTCGCTATCTACTTTCCAACCGGCCACAACATCAAAAGCACCGACCAAGTCATCGCTCTCGTAGTTATGATAGATACCATAAATATCTTCGCCCTCAGGAATGTTACTCATATGAGTTTGATAAAACTTTTGCCATAGTTTGCCAAGCTTTGCCGTTTCATGGCTGATTTCAGCGCTGTTGGTGGTGCGTACGCTAATGCCTGTGCAAGTTTGCGATTCTGTTAGCTCTTGGATTGGTGCAGTCATTAGACTTTATATCCTGTTTTGGTTTGAGATGGTATTGATGATTTAAAAATAGTATAAACGATGCGTCAGTCAGCTTCATCAATCCAATTCATTTGAATCGCTTCTAAGATGCCCTCATTTGATCTTTGCGGATCGTCATCAAAGCCTTCAAGCTCAGTTACCCAGCGATGCAAATCGGTAAAGCGAATGTACTGCGGATCAATCTCTGGGAATTTTTCATAAAGCTCAATAGCGATATCTAAGCTGTCTGTCCATTTTAACTTTTGCGGGGTCATGGTAGCTCCTTATTTCTCAATCATTTTTATAAAATGGCATTATAAAATATATATGCGCTATCCTACCAAAATTCATCGTAGGATTATAGGCAAGTTGGTTATACAGCCTGCGTTGATTAAGTTGACTCAGTAGATTGGGCAGCTTTGATGGCTATCTGGTGCGTATTCCATGACTCAATAACATCATTTAGCTGCTCACCCGTCATATCCAATATCTCAGTTGCGCACTTACCTTGCTTGTTGGTCAAGACAAATTTGGTCATACCGACTGCCATTAGCTGGCTTTTGACAAAAAACCGATGTTCAAAATAGACGTATTTTTTATCCCAACCAACCACCTTACTATTTACTGTCATCTTATCTAAAAACTTAATTTGTTTAAGGTAGACCATCTCCTGCATGGCGATAATCCAGCCAAGATTTTTGAGACCCTTTTGATGACAGCATGCCATGAGCCAGTTGGTGATGTTTAATTCGATAAAAGATAGATAACGATAATTGGGCAGATGATCTCGAAAGCCCATGTCGTGCGGTAATACCCGATACTGACGCACAGTTGGTGCTGTTAGTGTCTCAACACTTAGGCTTTCACCCACTGATTTTTGCTTAAGCTGCTGCTTTAATAAGCTGATCATAATAAAAAAACGTATCAACATATTCATAAAAAAGTCTCTTAACTATTATTATTTAATCATGATTTTATATCGTTGAATATAAATGCTGCCTACCTTAACGCAAAAAAGCCACCATAGTGACTTTTTATACAGTGACTTTTTTATGGCAAAGCGTAAGTTTAGTAATTTATATCTAAAAGCTGACTTTAAAGATTAATGACCAGCGCCATTGATACTACGCACCATCTCTTCGACCATCTTCTTGGCATCACCAAAGATCATCATGGTTTTATCCATATAGAACAAGCTGTTATCAAGTCCTGCATAACCTGTGCTCATAGAGCGTTTGATAACCATAACGGTTTGCGCTTTGGTCACCTCTAAGATCGGCATACCAAAGATTGGCGACGATGGATCATCTTTCGCCGATGGATTGACAACATCGTTTGCCCCAATCACCAACACCACATCGGTACTGGCAAAATCAGAGTTAATCTCGTCCATCTCAAGAATATCATCATAGGGTACATCCGCTTCTGCCAAGAGTACATTCATATGTCCTGGCATACGACCAGCGACTGGATGAATGGCAAAACGCACGTTAACCCCTTCATCCTTTAATAGCTCATATAGCTCTTTAACCGCGTTTTGTGCCCGACCTTGTGCCATACCATAACCCGGTACAATGACCACACTGCTAGCATTGGCCATAAGAAAGCCTGCATCTTCTGCTGAGCCTGCTTTATAGTTCTTTGGCGCGCCATCATCGCCGCCTGCACCCGCAGCTGTCGTTCCCATACCGCCAAATAAGACGTTGAGTAATGAGCGATTCATGGCTTTACACATGATATAAGATAAAATCGCACCTGATGAACCGACTAGCGAACCTGCAATAATGAGCATTGAGTTACCAAGAGTAAAACCAATACCCGCTGCCGCCCAACCTGAGAATGAGTTCAATAGTGATACCACCACTGGCATATCGCCGCCGCCGATTGGCGCAATCCACATCCAACCAAAGATAACTGCAATCACAGCCATGGCATAAAACGCAGGTAACGAGTCAGTGACGAAATACATGCCGCCAAAAGCAATCATCGCAATAAACAACAGTGCTTGGACAGGTTTAACCCAGCCGCCAACCAAGGTTTTTGCCCAGCTTTTCGCCGCCAATTTACCAAAGGCAAAAACCGACGCTGAAAAAGTAATCGCACCGATAAAGCAACCGATAAACAGCTCTACTCGTGCGACCGCGCCATGTGCTTGCTCAGTATGCAATACTGTCGCTAGTGCAATCGCCACCGCTGCCAAACCGACAAATGAATGCATCAAAGCTACGGTTTCTGGCATCTGGGTCATGGCGACCGTTTTTGCTTTCCACATACCGACGATCGCACCCAATATCATCGCACCGATAATCAACCAAAGCACAGGGCCCTCTGCCAAGAAGAATGTCGTGATGACCGCAATCGCCATCGCCACCATACCGAAGCGGTTACCACGAATGGCCGTCTTTGGGCTCGATAAACCACGCAAGGTTAAGACAAAAAGAATGGCACCGATAAGATAAAACCAGTCTGCATTTGCCGCAATCATATTTGATAAGTCACTCATGCGTCACCCCCAGTATCTGTGGTTACTACGGCTTTTTTTACTTTTGGCTTAAACATTGACAGCATACGCTCAGTCACAGCGAAACCACCAAAAATATTGATACTGGCTAAAAACACCGCAAACGCCCCAAGCAAACTGGTCGGCGTAAATACTGACCCATCGATAGTGACGGTTTGCAACATGGCACCGACGATGACGATACTTGATAGAGCATTGGTGACGGCCATCAATGGCGTATGCAGCGCAGGGGTGACGCCCCAAACGACGTAATATCCGACAAAAATTGCAAGTACAAATACGGTGAAAATTGCTACAAAGGGCGTGCTACTCATGGCCGCACCGGCTGGCGCTGCCGCTAAAATAGTGGCAATCATCTTATCCTCCTAAAATTGTTTCATATCTGGCAAATGTAGGTAATGAAATAGTCAAGCCTTGAGGCTCAAGACTCAGCGTTTAGCAAGGCGTATTTGATTGTCATGTGTCACCGCCAACGCGCCTTGAATCTCATCATTCATATCTACATTTAATGCCAGTGTCTTCGCTGAAGCGTCATCTGTCGCGGCAGGCGCAATTAAAGTGGTGATAAAATTAACAAGGTTATTGGCATATAAGTCTGAAGACTGCGCGGCAAGCTGTGAGGGAATATTGGCCGCCCCGACGATACGTACGCCATTTGCCGTGGTAATGGTTTTATCGGGCACGCTGCCCTCAACGTTACCGCCGGTGCCAGCCGCCATATCAATCAGCACCGAACCCGCTTTCATCTTAGCGATGGTTGATTGATGCACCAAGCGCGGCGCGTTACGCCCCGGAATTTGGGCAGTGGTAATAACGATGTCGGCATTACTAAGCGCCTTGTCCACGACAGCGGCTTGGTCTTTGATATATTGCTCTGATGGCGTCCACGCATAGCCACCGGTAGATTTAGCGGTTTCTGCCTCCTCTGCACTCATCGGCACATCAAGCCATTTACCACCGAGTGACTCTACTTGCTCACGGGCAGTCGGACGTAAATCACTGGCTTCAACGACAGCGCCCAAACGCTTGGCCGTGGCAATCGCTTGCAACCCTGCAACCCCGACGCCTAGGATAACGACTTTGGCAGGTTTTACTGTCCCTGCTGAGGTCATAAACATCGGGAACGGGCGCGAATATTCATTGGCCGCTAGTAAGACGGCTTTATAACCAGCAAGGTTGGCTTGCGAGGACAAGACATCCATATTCTGCGCACGTGATAAGGTACGTGGCAGCAGCTCCATGGCGAAGGCGGTAGCCCCTTTAGCAGCATACGTATCGAGTTGGGTATTTCGATAAGGATCAAGCATACCGATGATAATTTGACCAGCGGTTAAAGCAGCCGTCGTTGACGTCGGCAAATCATTGACGGTGGTAATAATCTGCGACTGATTGATGACGTCAATGCTACTGTTGGCAATATCAGCACCCGCTGCTTGATATAACGCATCTGCATAATAAGAGGCTTGACCTGCGCCTGACTGAATGACCACCTCAAACCCAAGTTTGCGTAACTTCTTTACTGCATCTGGGGTTAGCGCGACCCGACTTTCGCTTGCGCTATCTGCACTAATAACACCGATTTTCATACCGTCTCCTTACGTCTAGTGACTATACTTACGTCTAATATCTGTCTAATACCTCAACCTTTTAATGCTTAACTTTTACTTAACTCTTTAACCTTAACGCGCCTGTAAAAAGCACAGGGGACAAAAAAATCTCTGGTCAGGGCTGGTTTACCACTTAAGACCAAAGATTATCAATTTAATAAATGATGGCTGGTTTACCATCATGCCGTTTTATTATAGAGATATCGTCTGCCAACTTTCATTGTCTAATGATGACCAGCAAGTAAAATAAAAGTTGGCTACTTAGAACATTAGCATAACTTTTATTGTTATATTGCTACCTTTTGCTTTTTAAAATAACGCCTAATACCTAGAAATACTTAACATCCATAAATGATTAGAATGTATAACCATAAATAAAAGCATGCATAACCTTATAACTCATAAAATATTTTTATAATAATACCTAAAAATACAAAACGATGGCCATCAAGTCAAGTTAAACTTATGGATGCCGTATAATAAGAAAACTGAACCCTATATTTGATAGTTATTGATCCATATCATAAGGAATAATCATGTATTTTTTGCTCTCCCCTGCCAAGTCACTCAATGAAAAAGACGCTGTCCCAGTAAATGTTGGCCATTACTATAGCCAACCTGAGCTGATTGACCACGCGCAAACGCTTATGAAAACATTGAAATCTAAAGAGCCGATTGATTTGCAGGAGCTGATGAGTATCTCCGATGACTTAGCGCAGCTCAATGCCAAGCGTAATCAAGACTGGGCTTGGAGCAACAATGCCCCCTTTACTGACGATAACGCCAAACCAGCGGGTTATTTGTTCGATGGTGATGTGTATAGCGGGCTTGATATGTATCACATGGACAAGGAAACCGCTATTTACGTCAATGAACATCTAGGTATTTTGTCAGGGCTTTATGGCGTGCTAAAACCGCTGGATTTAATCCAGCCGTATCGTCTAGAGATGGGCACCAAGCTAAAAAATGAGCGCGGTGATAATCTCTATAAATTTTGGGGCGAAGAAGTCACTCAGATTATTAATACGCGCATGACTGATAGTAAAGATAAGGTTTTGGTGAACCTTGCTTCTAATGAGTACTTTAAAGTAATAAAAAAGAAAGCGCTAAATGCTGAAATTATCACACCACGATTTGAAGATGAGAAAAATGGGCAATATAAAGTGATTAGCTTTTATGCTAAAAAAGCACGCGGGCTCATGGTGAAATATGCTGCTGATAATAAGCTGACCAAGGCTGAGCAGTTAAAGCAGTTTGATTTGGCAAGATATTATTATTGTGCAGATGTATCTGATGATAAGACATGGGTGTTTAGACGAGATGCAGCAGATGCTTAATCATTTGACTAAAACATACTTACTGCGCATAAAAATGCCCCTATAAGTTGTGTCCAACTTATGGGGGTAAGTTCATGAGCCCATCCCGAATTCTGTGTAACTGCCCTTTAGATTAAATGCTTACTGATACGGTCATCAAACATAATCATAAAGCGATTCAGAGCAGACGTCCAGTTACGGATGGGCATCGACCACTTTTTAGAGGCCTGCTGGGTTGCCAGATATACTACCTTGAATGCTGCCTGATCAGATGGGAACACCTTACGCTTATTCACCGCTGTCCGAATCACGCTGTTCAATGATTCTATCGCATTAGTAGTATAAATCACTTTTCTGATGTCTTTCGGATACTCAAAGAACACCGTTAAGCCCTCCCAGTTATTGCGCCAAGACTTGATGACATGCGGGTACTCTTTGCCCCATACTTCATCAAAGTGCTCAAGGTTGGCCTCTGCCATCTCAAGCGTATCAGCGCCGTAGATGGCCTTTAAATCAGCCGCTATTGCCTTCTTATCTGTCCACGGCACGAACTTCATCGAATAGCGCACCATATGAACAATGCAAAGCTGGACCTGAGCGTTTGGATAAACCGTATTGATGGCATCAGGAAAGCCCTTTAGACCGTCGACACAAGTGATTAGGATATCTTGTACCCCGCGGTTTTGTAGTTCAGTGAGAACGCCAAGCCAGAACTTAGCGCCTTCATTCTCTGATAGCCACATGCCAAGCAGCTCTTTTCTACCATCAAGTCCCACGCCTAGCGCCAGATAGATCGCCTTGTTGATGATCTGCTTGTCTTGGCGTAC
>NZ_JBFFMS010000052.1:0-10876 GCF_041554015.1 Psychrobacter sp.
GGCTTGTATCATATGAAGTTTATTATTGTTTATATTGGTTAACAATGAGCTTTAGCCAAGTATACCTGCCAAATTGGCTAGGAATAGCAAGGTAAAGCCCCCTAAAAATATAAGACTTGCTATTGAATAGGCGTTCATACCAGCTGATAATTTTTTATGATTTTTTACCAGCGTGTAGTTAAGCCAACCAAAAATGGGCGCGGATATAAAGGCCGATATCATCGCAAACTTGAGCATAGCGCCTAACTGTCCGGCAAAAAAGCTAATAATCACAAGACCACCCCCGATAGCATAGGTGGTCCAAAAGGCGATTTGTTTTTTATTAATCTCGTCTTCACCTTTGAGTAAGCGCCAGCATTCAGCATTGGCACGGCCGTAGCCATCCGCACAGGTAATGGTGGTGCCAAACATACACATGAAGGCGACAAAGGCGACCAGCAGTCTTGACCATTCACCAATAGTGGCAGTATACATATTGATGAGCTGACCGATATAAGCGACGCCAGCGGTTTGAATCTCCTGACCTGAACCATATTGTACAAAAACGCCCAACGCCAAAAAGAACAATGCCAAGATAGCAGAGACCAAGAAGCCCACATTAAAATCTAGTAAGCCCTGACGATGGGTCGTATTGTCAGTTTTGCGTTTGGCAGAGGTCCACATCGAGGTGATGGCAGCGAACTCAAGCGGCGCTGGCATCCAACCCATGAGTGCCACAATAAATCCTAATGTTGCCAAATTCCAAGGAGTTGCTGGGACAAAATCCGCTACCATCACCGTCGGCTTACCAGCAGCAATCATCACCGCAACCACAGTTGCCGATACCAGCGCAATCATAATCCATTTGGTCACGCCATCGAGCAACTTATAATGACCGGCAATCAGGAAAAACCAACAGACAGCAACGATGATGACAGCCAAGCCAATACTCGATAGTCCGATTGAGGCTGGCAGCATAAAGCCCAATATCACCGCCGCAAGCAATGTCACTGCCCCCGTACTGATCACCGCAGATAAAATGGAGAGAATAAAATAAATCCAGAGATAGGCTTTTGAGCGCTTGGCATAGCCTGCGATTAAGCTCTCGCCGGTATCATAGACATAATCGGTGGCAAAGCGGAAGAAGGGATATTTAAAGACATTGGCTAATATAATCATAATCGCCAGCTGCCAGCCATATAGCGCGCCTGCCTGTGTCGATGAAATCAGATGCGAGCCGCCAATAGCAGCAGTCGCCATCAAAATACCGGGGCCAAAGATACGCCAGCTAAAGCCTTCTTGCTGCGCGGGGAGAGTGTCGCTTGTAGCGCTTGGGTTATTGAGCGGTTGTGTGGTCATGAATACCTCGAAATGGTTAAAACAGCAAATCATCACTTACCTGTGTCAGTTTGCCAGTGATCATGAGCGCCTCGTTTAATGCTACTGATTACTCTTTATTAAAACGATTTGCTTTGTATCGACTTTAGCACACCAATGCGGTTTAGTAGAATGATTATTGATATAATTATTACTTATTTTTTGCCTAGTCATTCCTGATAGTTAGCATAATTAAATATAAATATCAAGATTTATCTATGACTATTTTTCGGGTTTCTTTATACCACAATTATGGCTTGTTATAAGACAATTTAACGCTGAGATTCAAATTTTTGACGACGGTAGGTGATACCGCGCTGCTCGTAGACATGATAAGTGGCACGTAACAACTCAGGGATACTAGGATGCACAAAATCCTTTAGTGTATGCAGATAAATAGGCGAGGTGACGTTTTCGTGAATAAGACGCTGATAGCTGATTTGCTCTGTCCGTACCGTTTTTAGGCTGGCAGGTACTAAGGTAATGCCTTCGCCTGCTGCAACTAATCCGAGCGCCACTTGTAAATCGCTGACGGTGGTGGTCATAAATGGCGTGATACCGTATTGGGCAAATAGGTACAGTAAAGGCTCTGTGATTTGATCAGTAGTCGCTGACTCAGGAGAGCTGCCGTCATGTTTATTTTTCTGCTTTGGGAGTTTATGGGCAGAGGCTGATGATAAAGTGCCCAGCCGTGTTGGTACTGTCGATATGGGCAAATGGGTTTGGTGGTAGAGAATCAAGCGGTTATTTGCCAAATCGATTAAGCGCTGCTCGCGCACATTGGCAAGCGGATGCGCTTTTGGGAGAGCGACGACATAACGCTCATGACGTAACAATATCTGCTGTATCCATGGGTCTTGATGGGCAAAGCGCCCAAAGCCCACGTCAATATCACCCGATTTGAGCGCTTCCATCTGCTGATAGGAGCTTATGTCTTTGAGGTTAACCTCAATCTCAGGATTGGACTGCTTCAGTCTGGCGATAATCTCAGGCAGCAACCCATACAGTATCGAGGGGACAAATCCGATATTTAACGCGCTGCTAGGGGCAGATAAGCGCTGAGTCATACCGACAACCGTATCGACTTCTGTCAGTATGGTACTGATTTTATCGTAAAAGAACGTGCCAGCTTCTGTTAGATGGAGCGGTCTATGATAGCGATCAACCAACATTACCCCCATCTCTGTCTCCAGCTGTTTTAGCAAACGGCTTAGGCTTGGCTGTGACAGTCCGGTTTTGGTAGCGGCTGCACTAAAGCTTCTAAGCTCGGCCACGGCAATAAAGGCATTGAGCTGCTTTAAATCCATTTTCTATGCTCATTTATCTATAATATGATGTCGATTGGTGCGGCGGATATCACTGTATCTTATATTAATGACCGCCCAACTATAAAATTATGCTTGAAGCATATGAGGTGACGCTCTATATTGTTTATTAACGATAGCGTTACACTTTAGCAAACTAATAAAATCTACCCTTTATTCTAGCAGTCATCGACGGTTTCGTGGCATAAACTGGTTTGGTATCACTTCATGAGCGACAAAAAAGACAAGCAAAGCACAGATTTAGAGGCAAACTTAGTAAAAATTGCTAATACTAAGCCACGGCTGCGTACTCGTAAACATAATATTTATGAGCGTTATATCACGCGTGTTGGAAGCGTACAGACAATCGACAGTATGAGCAATAAAAATGAATGCGCCTCAACTATTACCAATACTGATGATAAAAATGATGTTGATGTTAGTGCAGAGCAACATATATTGCAGCCGCTTAAAAATGCCGACAAGTTGTCATCCTATGAGCCACTAAGTATCGCAGAACTAGAGTTATTTACCATACAAGAGCAAGATAGTGTGGCAAATACAGCAGAGCGACAGATATCTGATAATAGCAGTCAATCGATCAGCATGGACTTCTCTAATGACAATGACGATGATAATGAAGAGGTTATACACCGTTCAACGACAACAGGAGCGACGGCTCACACAGCTTCGACAATGACAGATGATAAAGATAATAAAGGTGACAATGCTGAAGTAAATGATAGCGCTTATATTAATGACCCTGATAGCACAGCATCTTTAGCAACCTTACCCATCAAAAAACCGAAAAAAAAGAAAGCGGTAAAATCAATACAAACGCAGAAAAGCAGTAAAAAACCGCTTATTATAGGTATGGTGCTTGGCTCGCTCATGATTTCTGGTGCGGTGTTCACGTTAATTGCGACTGGCTTCTTATCCACGGGTACTACAGCACCAAATGATGCTGGCATGATTACGCCTATTGATAAAAACGCAAATCGAACCATTCCAATGACCGAACAAACTGGCACGGAAATGAAAAGCGCTGCAGAAAATGTTGTGGTAGCAGCTAATAAGCCAACTACTGATGTTGAAGACCCTCTAGACTCTGGATCTGACAAATCGTCGATAGCCAAGTCTCAAACGGAGGCGATGAATAATAAAAATAAAAATGAAGCAGCTGTTAGTATGCCAAAAGCTGAAAAAGCTAAGCCTGCCATCACGTATGAAGATTTTAGAGAAGAGTCACAAAACACGTTATATCGCGAAACCAATGATTAGAGTCATAGAAACTTTATTTTAAATAACTTTCTTGCCTTTTTTTAGGCTTTTCTTTAACCAATGGTCAAATATAAACGGACCAAAGGGTAAGAACGAACCAAGCACGCCAGCAGGGAGCGCCCATATAGGCAGTTTTATCTTGACGGCTGTGCCCATCAGTATAATGATATAAGCGATAAATAGCCCACCATGTGCCATACCGATATATGTTACCCCTTCTGGAATGTCCATCATATACTTTAGTGGCATAGCGATGCAGAGCAATAGTAAAAACGAGGTACCTTCTAGATAACCTATTAGCGTAAGTGTTTTTAATACTGTATTTTGTTCTGTTGTAAGATTGGAGGCTGGTTTAAACGCTGGCTGAGCCTGTGGCACTGTATTTTCCTTTTGTCGTCCATATCTGTCAGATACCTGTCATTGGCATCTAAGGTACGATTATTTAATAAGGTACGGTTATTTAATAACGCCCGCAATCATAGCAGACGCAGGTTGCTATGATTGTCTTTCACTAAAAACCAAAACCACAATTAATATCTGTGTAAATAAGCAGATACAGTTAAGAGGATAGCTGATTAAGCATTAAGGGCAGGGGACTTGCTTTCAAATTCCGCAAGCATCTTAGTAATAAGCTGATCTTTTTGCTGCCAAACTTTTTCGACCCACTCAAACATTTGTGCTTTTATCGCCTCATCAGTCTCATAACCACCATTTTGGACACTGGCAAATAAGTCATCAGGCATTTTGATATATCTGACATCAACGCCCAAACGCTTAATATTGCCCTTCCATAAGTCGCTATACGTCGGCACCCCATCAGGATAGACGATGGTCATGTCTAAAATACCGTCGATATCTTCGCCAAGCGCACTAATCGCAAGCGACAAACCGCCCGCCCGCGGCTTCAGCAAATGCGTATAAGGCGACTGCTGCTTATCTCGTTTTGCGGTGGTAAAACGGGTACCTTCTAAATAATTTAGCAGGGTAAAAGGTTTGTCTTTTAGCAAGGCACAAGCGCGTTTTGCTTCTTCGATGTCTTTACCTTTTAAGGCGGGATTTTTTGCAATCGCTTCTTTTGAATGTCGGCGCATCATTGGGAAATCGAGAAAGTAAAAAGCCTGACCAACAACTGGAATATATATCAGCTCAAATTTGGTAAAAAATCGTGTCAATGGCAAACGCTTTTCACTAATATATTGCACGATACTGGTATCAACCCACGACTGATGATTGCTCACCAGTAAATACTTACCTTTAGTATGAATGTCGTCAGGTAGGCTGATACGCCAGTCTTTATCGGGCAGTATGTTATCGATCATCGCGTTATTGCTGTTAATCCAATAATTGGTCACATCAATGACCGCTTTATCAGCAATCGCGGCACCGGTAATGGCTTTGGCTGCACCCATAATCCAGACAGGGGGACCTGCCAACATACTATTGAAAGTAATAACGCCTGTTGCTGTGGTCAGCGAAGCGACTTTGCCAAGTTTAGGATTGCGTTCATGGAGTTTTTGAACGAATGATTTGAATCGCATGTTAAATCCTCTTAACCTTACCTATTATAATTTATGAGTAACATCGTGGCACAATACTAGCAGAAATCGATATGCATGTTTGCGTAATTGATTTGGCGCTTTATGCGACTGTTAGGCACAAATATAGCGCATAGTAATGGATGCCCGTCCTATCTGGTGTAGGCTTATACCAACCTAGCTTTATAACTTAATAACTTACCGTTTATATGAGAAGGGGCGCAGCTGAGTATCAGAGTCCATACGTATAAGCTTATGATAAGCCAAAAAATAAAAATCCAGTGTTAAATGATTAACACTGGATTCATAAGACCGATTACCTAAAGCACTGCTTAGCCTTGTAACTGATCAATCATATTTTGATATTTGTCTTTTTTATCAGCAATCTTACTACGCTCTTCTTCTGCATTCTCTACCGATCCTTCAGAGTCGGCTACTTTCTTATCAAAAGCTTCTAGCTCAGCCGTTTTGGCATCTAAAAGTCTGTTAAGCATGATAGCAACCGCTTTTTCAGAAACGTCATGCGTCATATTAGACGCTTCAGCCGTAAAATCTTCTTTAAGCTTAGCAGCCCATTGGTAGATGTTGGCTATTGTCGCGCTGTGCTTGTCTTCTTTATCAGCATCAGACTTATCTTCTTCGCTAGATTTCGGCTCTTTTTTGTCAGAAATAAGATCTTCTTTAAGCTTGGATGCCCACTGATAGATGTTGGCTATCGTTGTACTGTGCTTATCTTCGTTAGCAGACGTATCTTCTTTAGTAGAATGCTCGTATTTTTCATCTTTCTTCTCATTTTTGTTAGGCTTATCATCCTTACTAGACTTAGCGTCTTCGTCAACTTCGTAGTCTTGATCGGCATTATAATCTTCAAAATCGCCATCTTCGTAAACAACGGTATCGCCTTTTACAACCTCGACGCCTGTTACTGAGTCATTTGCAGGCGTTTCCGGTGCATTTTCAAGGGACTCTAAGGCCTTCTTAATGTTGTCGTTATTAGTAGAGTTATCAGACATGTTATAATCCTTTTTATATAATCAGATGAAATGTATTTACCGCTAATACTATGTCAGTACACTTTTTTATTCAGTATCTTAATGTAAATCAGCTGTTTCAATTTGCTAAAATAAAGCCGTTACATTTTCTGATCCAAGGTAATGACTGCCTTTTTTAACCAAGTGCCAGCCTTACCTAAAGGCTTTTCTTTATGCCAAATCAGCTCTACTGCAACAGGCCAACTGTGCTTGTCAAAATCCAGCTTTGGTGATACCAAAGAGCCATCCTTTAATCCATCCACAATAAATTGCTCAGGCACCAATGCCCAGCCAAGGTTACGCTGAACAAGCTCAATAATCACCCACTGGCTCTCAACCCACCACACATCAGAAGCAACGCGCAGACGTGATTTTTCTTTACTCTCGTTTCGTGTCGCAACAATGAGCTGCCGATATCTTTTTAAATCCTCCCAGCTGACCACTTTATTTGCCATCTCATGCTCAGGCGAGCACACCATTTTAAGGGGAATCCAGCCTAGCGTATGAAAACTAATGGCGGAGGGCAGATCTTCTTGGCTCCACATGATGCCCAAATCCGCGCGCTTCTCTAAAATCAAGCGACTGACATCCTCCATAATGGGTAGCAGCAGCTCTAACTCTACCGTCGGGAATAGGCTGTCAAACTCATCCAGCAGTCGTGCCAGCCACTCTGATGGATAAAGGTCGTCAACTGCCAGCACCAAGCGGCTTTCTACCCCTTCACTTAAGCTCCTAGCAACACCAAAAAAGTGCTCGCAGCGCTCTAATATCAGGTAAGCCTCAGCGAGCAGCCGTTCACCTTCTTCAGTCAATTCAGGATAACGGCTATGGCGAGTAAATAACACGTTGTTCAGATCGACTTCCAAATTTGCCACCGCCGCACTAACCGATGATTGTGCTTTACCCAGCCGCCGTCCTGCCGCCGAAAACGATCCCGTCTCTACTGTTGCGACAAAGGCTTGCAGCTGCTCTAAAGAAAAGTTCATGTATCGGTTTTTCCTATAGATAGTAACTTTGATGTATTAGTTTAACAGATATAATAGGGTCAACTAAGTAATATGAATTGACATTCTATAAGGATTAATCATGCGAACTCGTAGAGATCGTATACGTCACGCTGTTGGATTTGAAATAATTGCATTAATACTATCCATACCCATTATGAGCTTCTTCTTTAGTTTTGATCTTAAAGATATCAGTGTTATTGCCATTACAGGCTCTATCATGGCAACTATATGGAACTATAGTTTTAATATTGCCTTTGATAAAGGCATGTTAAGGTTTAGACGCAGTACCTTTAAGACACCAGCGATACGTGTACTACATGTGCTGCTGTTTGAGGGTGGACTACTAATCTTATATTTACCGATGGTATCTTGGTATCTTGGCATTACCTTATTGCAAGCCTTTATCATGGATGCGTCATTGGTAGGGTTTTATCTGGTCTATACCTTCTCTTATAACTGGGCTTATGACAAGATGTTCCCAATACAGTATTTTAAATATATAAAAAACAAAGAGATTTCTATATAGACAGCTTTAGCTGAAATAATAAACTGTCTTGGTATAAGCAAACTTACCCTGATTGACTGTTTAACAAAAGGCGTCATAGGCTAGCAAGTAGGGTAGTGGGCTATATTTAGTTTCTTTATAACAACTAAGTGACTAAATTTATAACACCACCTCATAACTTGTGCTACGCCCTGATGCATCAGATTTTTTTAACATGCCTTTTTCGACCAAGTCATTGATGTCTCTTAACGCAGTATCAGCTGAGCACTTGGTGATCGTCGCCCATTTTTTGGTAGTCAGTTTGCCATAAAAGTCCGTCAGTAAAGTATTAAGCATGGTTGCCTGTCTGGTATTTAGCGCTTGCTGACGATGCGCCTGCCAAAAATTGGCTTTGCTCATAATCTTATTGGTCGTTGTCTGTGCTGATAATAGAGCTTGTTCTAGGGTCTGTAGGAACCACGTTAGCCATTCAGTCACATCTGAGTCGCCTTTTTGCGTGCGCTCTAGTATTTTATAATAGTCGTTACGCTGCTTAAGTATTTGCGCTGACATACTATAAAAACGCTGCTGACTATCATCACTTTGCGCAAGCATACGCTCGGTGATGGCGCGCGTTAAGCGGCCATTGCCATCATCAAAAGGGTGCAAGGTGACAAACCATAAATGAGCGATACCGGCTTTGATAACCAGATCCAAATTGTCTTGCTCATCAGCTGGGGTATTGAACCATAATAAGAAACGCTCTAATTCTCTAGGCAGTCTATCTGCACTTGGCGCGACAAAATGAACCTGCTCACGCCCGTAGCCGCCAGATACTACTTGCATAGGACCTTTGCTATCATCACGGATCTCTCCTGTGTTGATAGGATACAGGCCGCTATATCCTGTGGGAAACAAGGCACGATGCCATCCCAACAAGTCAGTCAGCGTAAGAGGTGACTGATAGCCATAGGTGGCTGTGAGCATCATCTCAACAATTGCATCAATCTCACGTGTCGCGGCTGGCATGGCCCTGGTGCCGATACCTAGATGACGCGCAACAGAAGAGCGTACCTGCTCATTATTTAGCGTCTCACCCTCAATCTCAGATGTTTTAACCACCTCAAGCGTCACTGCATCCAGCTGTGCTTCAACGTTTAAATCAAACCCTAGTGTCGATAGCTGTCCTAATAGATGACCTTGTAATATCCTTATACGGCTAACCAGTGGTAGCAGCTGCTTATCTGACCAGCGCCACTGTGTCCAATCTGATCTTTCATGGTTGTATGTCACATATTTCATCATTTTCCTCAGAGCATACGGCGATTAACCATTCTATTCAATGCATATTATGCGGAGATTAATAGCGTTATTCAATGCATTTTGAGTGTAAAGGTAACGGTTTAAGCAAATAGTGGGTTACGTATGTCGATGTTTAGCGATAAAAAAGTCTGGATTCAACAGCTATTAAGACAAGCAGTAGTTGATGATGCTTTAATTTTAAAAGCAAAATATCGACCTAATAAGTTTAAAAAGTTATTGTGATATAGCACTTACGAAAAATTTGAAAGATTTTGGAAGATAGGGAGTGTAAGCATAATTACATCATGATTCAAAAGTCATTATTAAATTAAGAAAAATAAATCTAGCTGGTAAATGCTCAGGTTTTACTTAAAGATGAGACAGCTTAAAAGTCAGCCAAAATAAAGACATCAAACTTAGTAACTGGTTAGCAATAAGCCCATGAAGCTATCATCACATAGTCATCACTTGAGTTATGGCTACCTAAAGTTGGGTTCGCGAGTTAAAATAGATAATTATCTAGTAAAAACAATGACCTATAGTCAATATAAAAATAAATGGTTCATGAACCTTAATATTCAACTTAGACTGAGTACGATAATCCTCATTTATTAATGTATGCGATTACTGTAAAGCTGACAATGCAGCAATGGCTAGAAAAGGCGGAGATGGTATCTGGTATCAGTAACTATTTCTGGATATTCAGGTAAAGAAGGCAAGGGAAATAAACCAGTTACGTATGATTGATAAGCCAAGTCAAACGCTTATTGTAGAGGGAAGATAACAATAGAAAATGAGCTCGCAGAAAAAGAGGTTGAACTGTTGAATCTAACTATCTATCTAGCAAATTGGAGATGTCTTTTAATACTGTTAGACTATGATAATTAAGGGGATTTAGATGTTAGAACAGCGTATAATCCAGACGCCTCCAAAGAGGATTGGGAGTATGTTAATGGAGAACTTCATAATTCCACAACGGTTATTAGCTATTTATAAGTAGTGAAACAATGCTTTTTAGAGTTCAATGCTACGGGCAACGTGTCTAAGAATATTTTAGATTGACTTAATCATTTAAGGTTATTGAACCGCCCCGAGTATATCAGTTAGTAATTATACTAGTGATGATTACAATGGTTATTTGAACGGTAACGAGCCCATCCCAGATTCTGTGTAACTGCCATTTAGATTAAATGCCTGCTGATACGATCATCAAACATAATCATAAAGCGATTTAAAGCAGACGTCCAGTTACGAATGGGCATCGACCACTTTTTGGATGCCTGCTGGGTGGCTAAGTACACCACTTTAAATGCAGCTTGATCAGACGGGAACACCTTACGCTTATTCACCGCTGTCCGAATCACACTGTTTAGCGACTCTATCGCATTGGTGGTATAGATGGCTTTTCTGATATCTTTCGGATACTCAAAGAACACCGTTAAGCCCTCCCAGTTATTACGCCAAGACTTGATGACATGCGGATACTCCTTGCCCCAAGTCTCATCAAAGTGTTCAAGATTGGCCTCTGCTATCTCAAGCGTATCAGCGCCGTAGATGGCTTTTAAATCAGCCGCTA
>NZ_JBFFMS010000053.1:0-9911 GCF_041554015.1 Psychrobacter sp.
AAAAGAGGAAAAAAGCCTGATGGATAGTATCAAACTCATTTTGGGTAAAGAAGATAAAATAAACGACCAACTAGAAAAAGGTCGCGGTCTTGAGCGTTATACCAATGATTTACTACTGCTCATGAGTTTGGTCAAAGATTACTATCAAGGCAACTATCGTAATATCCCTTACAAAACCATTTCCGCAGCAGTAGTTGGTCTGCTCTATGTCATAAACCCTATTGATCTTATTCCAGATTTTATACCCTTTGTCGGTCAAATCGATGATGCACTGGTGCTAAAATTTTGTCTAAAGCTTATGGAAAAGGATTTATTAAAATACAAAACTTGGAAAGACAAACAAGGCGCATCTGACGATAAAGACTCAAAGCTTACCCATAAAAAGCTCGAAGATAAGGGTCTGGAAAAAACAGATAAGGACAAAAAATCTAAAGCGAAAGACAATAAGGCAGATAGTAAAAAGTCATCATAGCTACTCATTAGAGCTACTTAGTTATAGTCAGTTCAATATAAAAAAACCCAGTCAATGAGATAATCACTGACTGGGTCTTGGTATGAGAATAATCCTATCTTTATAGATTTACCCTGTCTTCTAAACCATTAATCCGGCACATCATAACTGGCTTTTTCTGGATTTAGACCGAACGAGTAGACAAAGGTTGCAACCAGACTGTTTATGATAATAAACGGCACATCAATGCTGGCATGCCCAAGCAAGTAGCGACCGATTAGCCATGAGACTATCAGCATAATGATAAAGAACCCGCCTAAGTACGCTAAGATGGCAGGATGCTTTAGATTATAAGCTTTCTCAGGTTTTGGCTGTTTGTCGAGCACATAGGTTCTGATGGCCCAACCAGCCGCATACGAAAACCCACCTAGCACCACATAACTAAAAAAATTCATATTGCCTAACTCTAATGATACGACGGTTTATAACAAAATTGTATTGATAAAAAAGCACTTTTTATCATAAATAACAGGTATGTAATATTGAATGACAATACCTAACTAAATAGTCTCTTTAACATTATCAACGACGATATTGGCATGAGGATTGGCCAAAATATCAGTATTAACGTCATCACATTCGACTCGGTAAATGGTGTTTGCCCCTTTATAGATATAAGACAAATACTCACTATCAAGTAGCGGATCGATATTGGCATAAACAGGCTTAACATGCGCCAGCACCAGCACCCTATCCGGACGACCTATCACCGCATCGACATTCTCAGGGTCGATAGAGAAAAACTTTGGTACATCACGGTTCTCAATGACCTCTAATGGCTCAGCATCATCCCAAACACGCTTGGCACTTGCAGGCTCTTTCATCTGCATGACCCAAACATCATTCTGTTGACTGACTTTTATTTGCGCAGGCTCATCATGGCTGACAGTATAGCAGCCCTCAAAAACGGATAACTCTACTGGCACTACCGCGGTCGTCTCATCTAGCGTATCGCTATCATTACAAGCGGTTAAAAACATAGCGCTGCTTACGACTGCGGCAACCAGTAGTGGAGTAAATGTTTTACAAAAATTAGCTGAGCGTAATAACATAAGGGCGTTATCCTGCATTTATGCGTGAGAGGCAGTGTTTAAATAGAGGGCGATAATACGTCTTATACCGTTATCCGGTGGTGTCGCTACTTATTTTAACAGAAAACCAAAAAGATAGCCTGACCATCTAATCTTCGTCAAAGATTTTGTGTTTGAGCACCACCCATAATTACCCATAGCGAGCTGAGATTTGCTATACTCAAATCCAAAATACGCAGCGCTCGTTTGTACTAAAACCACCAAAACTCGCTCTGCGTCCGTGGCTTTATTCTTGCCTTTATTATTTATCAGGTTGCTCAGCTTTTATGTCAGAAAATTCGTATTCGATGCCTCATGCTCATACCGACCACGCGACCGATCCGCTCGCTGCCAAAGCCAATACGACGGTTGCTTATACTGACGGCGCGTGTAAAGGCAATCCTGGTGCTGGCGGCTGGGGCGCACATCTGATATTTAGCGATGGTCATACGCAGGATTTTTATGGCGGCGACAAAGTAACCACCAATAATCGTATGGAATTGATGGGGGCAATACAAGCCTTAACCCATAGCCCCCATGAGCAGAAACTCGAGATTTGGACAGACTCAAGTTATGTCAAAAAGGGCATCACCGAATGGATTGATGGCTGGAAAAAAAGAGGCTGGAAAACAGCCAGTAAAAAACCTGTCGCCAATCAAGACCTATGGCAGCGACTCGATGAGCTATGCCAGCAGCGTGATGTCGCTTGGCACTGGGTAAAAGGCCACGCTGGACATGCTGGCAATGAAAAAGCGGATGAGCTGGCCAATTTGGGCGTAACCTCAACCAGTGAAAATTCATCGGTAATAAATGAGCAAGACACCGCTAAAAAAAAAGCGCCAATAATGACCAATAAACCCCAGAACCAAAGCAATGACTGGCTAAGTTTTGACCCATTAGGTTTTGACATGATGGATGATGAGCTTGAAAATGAGAGTGATGAGTCATTTAGTGATAACTCATATAATCATAATCATGATAACCCTACCTCTACTACAGATATGCCGGAAATCCAGACCGTTATGACTGATGATACGATGAATGCGAATACGCCAGAAAATGATACCGATGGTGCTATCAATACGCCAACGCCTGATACAACGCCAAAATTCGATGGCGATACCAGCCGTGCCAACCCATATTTTATACCGCTGCTGCCAAAGCCTATCCATCGCCATGAGTCTGACCGTCAGCTGATCATGGATACAGAGACCACTGGTCTTGATCCGCTAAAGGGCGATCGTATCATTGAGGTCGGTATTGTGGAGTTGGTCGGGCGTAAGTTTACTGGTGAGAAGCTCCATGTCTATATCAATCCACAGCGCGGTATGGATGAAGAAGTTATCCGCATTCACGGTATCTCTGAAGCATTTTTAACCGACAAACCAACCTTTGACCAGGTTGCCCAAGCGCTCTATGATTTTATGGACGGTGCAGAAATCATCGCTCATAATGCTTCATTTGATATGAACTTCTTAAATATGGAGTTTGCCAAAGTTGGTATGCATGACTTTGCCGAGCGCGTAAAAGTAACCGACTCGCTGGTCATGGCAAAGCAGCAATATCCTGGACAAAAGAACACTCTGG
Source organism: Psychrobacter sp. (assembly GCF_041554015.1). Classification (GTDB taxonomy): domain Bacteria; phylum Pseudomonadota; class Gammaproteobacteria; order Pseudomonadales; family Moraxellaceae; genus Psychrobacter. The sequence continues at coordinate 3,169 of NZ_JBFFMS010000053.1, forward strand.
ACGCGCTCGTGCGTCGTTTAGATGTGGGCAAGCAAGACCGTACTTTTCACGGGGCATTACTAGATTCAGAGATTTTAGCTGAAGTCTACTTGGCGATGACTGGCGGACAGGTAACGCTAGGCATTGAGGACGACGCGCAAGCGGATGGCGGACACACAGCCCATGCAAGCTTTGCCAATTTAGCGGCTTTATTGCTTGAGTCACCTACTGATGAGAGCGCCAGTCAAAGCTGGTACACATCGCTTGCAGAAGAATACCCTGAGCTAAAGGCCAAAATGTAACCGTCTTTAAAATCGCTGTTTATATTGGCTATTAGAGCCTATAGTCTTGATTATTATAACGAAAAAACGTAAAACCTTATCTAGCGCTATTTTTTTGATTGACCCTCTCAATATTTGCCATTTTCGTCAGTAACTTATGGAAAAAGTAATTATGAATCACTCTACGCAAATAAAATTGACCGCGCCAACGCTTAGTGTTACTGACTTTAATTTGCCATCGCTGCACTTATTGCATGATGAGGTCAAAGTCATACTCAAAGACACTGAAATTCATCTGGGCGAATTTAATGACGACAATAGCCAAGCACCTTTATTATTAGACTCTATCATCGTATTAAAACAGCTTTCTTGTATTTTTAAGCTAATATCTTTGGTGGGTGCAGAGGCGCTTAATAACGCGATTGTACAAGGGTTACAGCAGCTTTATAACAGCGGTGACAATAGTGATATTGACTTAATTATGGATCTGTCCGAAGCAATCATGACGCTTGATCGTTATGTTGAGTTTGTGCTGTTGACTGAGTCGGTAGAACCTACCTTATTACTACCTATTATTAATAAGCTCAATGCTCATAGCCAGATAGTGCCTATTGCTGCGGATTATTTTTCTGCTTTTGGTAATAGTAGCGTCATTATCGCCAATCCTGAAAAGAATTTTCAGCCACTTAATGAGCTTAACCTTGATCAAGCGTTATTGATTGATGCTTACCGTAGTGGACTGGGCGTTACGCTAATCAATCGAGATGGCAACATTACCCCAGATGATCAGCAAAAACTGGATGCTATGTCAGCTGCCTGCGCTTTGATAGCAGAAAATACCAGCAGCCTATTTTGGCAAGCAGCGTACGCTGCGGTCACTGATATCGCAGCTATTCTGCCGCTTAATGTCAGTCAAAAGCATACGCTGATTTATGTCGAGCAGCAGCTCCAAAGCCATTTATCGGTTATGGATACGCGCTTTGCTGATTTGGTCAGTTTTGCCGGCCAACGTGATACCGAAGCGGCAAAAATGCTGCGCGATCAATACGCCGCCAACCGTTTAGAAGATCCACAGCGTCAGCAGATGGAGCGCTTTTTATTTGGGCCAAATCGTGAGCTGACCGATACGTTAAATACTATTATCCAAACTCAAATCAATACCATTAAAGAAAATGTCGACAGCTATGCCCGTGGTGACTCAATCAACCCCATTGACATGCAGACCTCACAAATCATTGAAGAGCTTACTACTTTAAGCTCTGCGCTGCATCTTTTAGGTCTATCTAATGCTGCCAATAGCCTGATGAAAGCCTCAGACGCCGTCAGCACATGGCGCTCGCCTACGCCAGAAGATTTTGATCATTTATTACTCGCACTCATGCATGCAGAAAATGCGACTATTGCCATGGCTGAGATGCATACTCCAGGGGCGATTTATTTGCCGTTAAACAATCCCCATATCTCATTACATCAGTTGAATACTGCTTATGATACTTTGATAGAAGAGAGTCGCATGGCAATTGCCAGTGCTGAACAAGCGATCAATGACTACCTTGCGGAGCCTGAGCGCGATATTCTTAATATTCAGAATACGCCTGAAATGCTGCGTCAAGTCAGCGGCGCGGTACGCTTTTTACAACTGCCAACGCCTGCCAGTATGCTCAGTCAATTGGCAAATTATTTGCAGCAGCGTATCAGTAGTGGTAATCGGATCGATGACGGCACCCTAACTTATATCGCCGATGTTATTATGGCAGTCGACCATCATTTAGACGGTTTTGAGAACAACCGTCCTGTCAGCAAGCAAGCATTGAATGTTGGGCAACATAGCTTAAGCCAATTGCTTGCCGCTTAATCCTTTATTTAAATATTGATCTAAAGACAAGCTCATATCGGCACTGATATGAGCTTGTCTTTGACCGTTTGGAAACCCTTATGATGACTTGCGCCTTTGTACTAGCTGATGAAACGATATTGTGTCATCAAACGTCTAATGGCTGGTGGCCTTTACAGCTTCAACTACCATCCTTCGAGGTTAGTAATGAGCAAGCGTATCAATTGGGGCAAGTAACATTATCTGATAGCTTAGCGCCCAATCGCTCGCTATCTAGTGATCTACATAACACTGATACCATCACTGTACAAGTAAGTCGCGCCATTACTTATGACTATGCAGTGGCACATCATATTACATTACCCATCATCGCTGAGGCCAGCGGCAATGCGTTTGTTCCTTACCGCCAGCTGATTGCTCAGTTGCCCGTGGCTTTGTCCAATCAGCTTAGTCAAGCGATACAGCTATTGCGTTGGCAAACAGATACACAGTTTTGTAGTCGCTGTGCTGCACCGACTGTAACTGCTAAACGAGATGAGCGCGCCATGGTTTGTCCAGTGTGCCGATTGCGCCAATACCCACGCGTACAGCCCTGCGTCATCACCGCCATCACGCGCCCGAATCCACAAACAGGTGAAATGCAGATTTTGCTCGCCCATCATCATCGTTATGGACAGCAAACCACCCCTTCACAAGCGCTACAGTATGGTCTGATTGCAGGCTTTGTAGAAGTGGGTGAGAGCCTAGAGCACGCGGTTGTGCGCGAAGTGGCAGAAGAGGTGAATATCAGTCTCACAGATATTCGTTATGTCAGCAGTCAGCCATGGCCGTTTCCATCTAATTTGATGCTAGGCTTTCGCGCTTCTTATGCCGCTGGTGAGGTTGTCATTCAAGAAGATGAGCTGTCACATGCCGATTTTTTTGATCTCTCAAATTTGCCAAAAATACCTTCAAAAGGTAGCATAGCTTACGAGCTGATTGCACAAATTGCCAATGAGCAAGGTATCTCGCTTTAATCTATAATATCAGCGCGGCATCCGGCATTTAACAGTATTCTTATTATCCTATCATTCTAATGTCAGCGCTAAGAGCAACCAGCCTTTACAACTTAGCCCTTAGAGTTTAGCTTAGCACTGACATGAAGGTTTTAAAGCATATGCAAAGCACCACCCGTAAACATAGCACCCACATCCGTCTGACCAACTTGCCTATCTTGTTCGATGCTTTGAATCTAGAGCACTTACCTGCGGACATACAAGCGAAAATCTCGCAAATTGATGCTTGCCTACCGCAAACACAATGTGGGCTTTGCGAGCATCCAGATGGCTGCTTGCCCTACGCCGCCGCTATCGTGTTAGAGAATGAACCATACAATAAATGTGTACCCGGTGGTCAGCCTGTTACCAATGCCATTGCTCAAATTATCAATATTGATAACAAGGAAGTGATACTGAGCGCCGCGTCTTCTCAGTGGCCAATAGATGCGAGCTCTGAACGCCCAACCGAGGTACGTGCGGTGATCCGTGAAGATGACTGTATCGGCTGTACCAAATGTATTCCCGCCTGCCCAGTCGATGCTATTGTCGGTACGGGTAAGCACATGCATACTATTTTTACAGATTTATGTACTGGCTGCGAGCTCTGTATTGCGCCCTGCCCAGTTGACTGTATTGACTTAGTTGCCGTTGAGCGCACCCTATCGGCAGCTGAGCGCACGTTTGAACAAGAGGATTTGAGACAGCGTTATCACACGCATTTAAACCGTGTCAGCAAGCAACTTGCAGATAGTAGCAATAGCAGACCCGTGGTCAGTATGGTAGAGGCGAAATTAAACAATGCTGCCAGTCAGTCGTTAAATATCAGCGAAGCGCAGGCAAAAAACACCATTGCCGCAGCGAAGCTACGTAGTAAAATTAAGAAGCTAGAAAAACAGCTGAGTGTCCGGCCAAGTGAGAGCAAACAAGCAGAGCTTGATGCATTACAAACAGAGCTGTCCCAGCTTTAATAATCAATAAAATAATAGCAAATAACGATAATAAAAACACTATGAGTAAAACTGTCAAACATAAAACTGCCGATACCCCACCATCGAGGCGCATGCCCAATCGTGATGTGCGCCCATTTTTTGAGAAACTGGCAGCGACGATTGATGAGCCTGTGACGGAGCTCAATTATCATAGCAACTTTGAGCTATTGATCGCGGTCATCTTATCGGCGCAGGCAACCGATGTCAGCGTCAACATTGCCACAAGCCAGCTTTATCCGGTCGCTAATACGCCTGAGGCCATACTCGCTCTAGGCGAAGAAGGTTTGAAAGGTTACATTAAAAATATCGGCTTATTTAATGCCAAAGCTAAGAACGTCATCAAAACTTGCCGTGACTTGATTGAGAAGTTTGATAGTACCGTCCCTGATAACCGTAAAGACTTAGAGTCGCTTGCTGGCGTTGGACGCAAGACGGCAAACGTGGTCTTAAATACCGCCTTTGGTCAGCCGACGATGGCGGTCGATACCCATATCTTTCGGGTAGGTAATCGCACAGGACTTGCCACGGGCAAAAACGTCTTAATCGTCGAGAAAAAGCTGCTCGAACGTATCCCCGATGACTTTATCGTTGATGCCCATCATTATCTGATTTTACATGGGCGCTATACCTGCCAAGCCCGTACACCCAAATGCGGGGCTTGTCCTGTTTATGAAGAATGCATGTTTAAGGATAAGGCGGCATTTTTAGAGTTATGAGCTATACGACCATAATAATAACAAAGTACATCAACAGCAGACAGGCTCAAGCGAAATTATAATGCCATTATTGAGCATTACTTATCATACAACAAGCGCAGCTCACTAGAGTTTTATCACGTTTCGAGTTAGAATAACCCTATTTTTAGGCGAGTACCGCAGAGTATTTACATTGCGGACCATTAGCTTGTGGTTATATGACTGGTGATTATTAACATATGTTGCCGTTTCATCATATTCTGCGATGCTATTAGCCTGACCCTTTATGTTCTGTATAAACCTATGTTTTATCCAAATATGTGTCTTATTTGACTCTATATAATACATGCATTTGTGAACAAGCGAATTGAGCGGTACCGATTAATCACCGAGCACAGTATGGTTCGGACAAATACCAATTAGAGCAGCGCCCAGACGTTATGCTTTTCCCTATCTTTATTGATTCCATTAAGCGATCCCATTATGCGTGAATACAACTTATTTACCTCAGAATCTGTGAGCGAAGGCCATCCTGATAAAATGGCTGACCAAATATCAGATGCCATCCTCGATGCCATCTTACGTGAAGATTTGCATGCACGCGTGGCATGTGAAACCTTGGTTAAGACAGGTGCTGTGATATTAGCAGGCGAAGTCACCACGACGGCAAATATCGATGTTGAGCGTATCGTGCGCGATACTGTAAACGGTATTGGCTATCACCACTCAGACTTGGGCTTTGATGGCGAGACCTGTGCCGTCATCAACATGCTTGGCAAACAATCTCCTGAAATTGCTCAAGGTGTGGACCGTGCTGACCCTGAAGAGCAAGGCGCAGGCGACCAAGGCTTGATGTTTGGCTATGCCAGCAACGAGACCGAAGTATTGATGCCCGCCCCTATCGAATATGCGCATCGCTTGATGGAGCGCCAGTCTGAGCTACGCCGCGCAGGCGAGCTGCCTTGGCTTCGTCCGGATGCCAAAGCACAGGTTACCCTGAAATACGAAGGTAATAAACCTGTTGCTATCGATGCGGTGGTGCTATCGACGCAGCATGATCCAAGTATCTCGCAAACAGATTTGCAAGAAGCGATCATGGAATCGATTATCAAACAAGTATTGCCAGCAGAGCTACTACACGCAGGTACGCGCTATCATATTAATCCAACGGGTAAGTTTGTGATTGGCGGTCCTGTTGGCGATGCAGGATTGACCGGCCGTAAGATTATTGTTGATACCTATGGCGGTATGGCGCGTCATGGCGGCGGTGCCTTTAGTGGTAAAGATCCATCAAAAGTCGATCGCAGTGCTGCGTATGCCGTGCGCTATGTGGCTAAGAACATCGTCGCAGCAGGACTTGCCGATCGCTGTGAAATACAGGTCAGCTATGCCATTGGTGTTGCCGAGCCTACCTCTATCTCTGTCAATACTTTTGGTACAAATAAAATCAGCAACGATGAAATCATCCGTCTGATTCGCACCCATTTTGATCTGCGCCCTTATGGCATTACCCGTATGCTAAATCTATTACAGCCAATGTATCAGCAAACAGCGACGTTTGGTCATTTCGGTCGTCCCGGTTCTGAAACTGCCTTTACGTGGGAAAAAACAGACAAAGCTGAGATCTTAAAAGCAGACGCTGGTTTATAAAAACATCAGGTTGCTGCCCTTACAAACCCTTTTTATAAATTAAAAATTACCAATACTTATTAGGAGTCGCTTATGTCTCAAGACAATATGCAAGACAGCAACATTCAAGAAAGCAACATTCAAGAAAGCAATGTTGACGCTAACATTGAGATTACCCCTGAAATGCAAGCATTTTACCATCGTGCTGATGCCATTATTGGTATCGCAAACAGTCAGTTGGGTTCTGAAGCGCATTCAGGACAAGTAGGTGCATCACTACTTTATGCAGCCGCACGTTA
>NZ_JBFFMS010000054.1:0-9608 GCF_041554015.1 Psychrobacter sp.
AAAACGCGGTAATGTTGTCACGCAAGGTAGTAGCCAGCGTCTTGAAGCCAGTAAACCGGCCAAGCTTGCTATGGCGCTGCTTTGCACGCTGGTGTTTTTAATCGCTTTTTTGATACCCTTTGCCCAGCTTATCTATTGGACAGCGACGAACTTTCAACAAGATTTTGATGCCCGCTATATTGATTTTGTTATCAATAGCCTCATGATTGCGAGTATGACCACCGCATTTATCGCGGTCTTAGCGATTATCATTGCATGGATTAAGCGCCAATATCCGGATAAATCGACCAAGCTTATGACCACTTTAGCCAATCTGGGCTATGTGGTGCCGGGTACAGTATTGGCAGTTGGGATTTTTATTCCGATTGCGTGGCTGGATAATCAGCTGATTGAGTTTGGGGTGACCTCTACACAGTTTTTATCTGGTAGTGTGATTGTGATGCTGCTGGCTTTATCGACACGCTTTATGACGGTGAGCTTCCAACCGGTAGACCGGCAGCTTCAGCGCTTGACCGTCAATCAAGAAGCGGCTGCTAAACTCCTTAGCGATAGTCCTTTTCAGCGCTGGCGGCAAGTGATGTTACCAGTACTAAGCCCAGGGGTGTTGACGGGTTTGTTGATGGGGTTCGTTGAAGTCATGAAAGAGATGCCCATTACCTTGATGACACGGCGCCAAGGCTGGGATACGCTGGCGGTTCGGGTATTTGAGATGACCAGTGAGGGCATGTGGGCTCGCGCTGCATTACCCAGTCTATTGATTGTATTGGTCGGTCTTATTCCTGTTTGGATATTACTGCGTCAAAGTGACAAGCAGGGCTGACATGGTTTTTGAATAAAAAATTATCCTTATATGAATGATAGATGTTAAATGGTTTTTTTACATTGTTCAGGTTTAAGATTTGAATATTGTGACGCTGGATTTTCTTCACTAATAGCTTACTGGTACTGTTTATGTATACTGACTTGATGAACGATTCAATAAATCCAGCAAATGCTGATGCTGTAGAGCCTCAGAGTAAAGCACGACAAAGTCATGTGAAGAAGCCACCTGTGACCATTCTAACCAAGGCGCAAATGGCAAAGGCTGTGGCAGAGAAAGAACTGCGACAAGGTACTGCTGGTGTAGATGGTTCATGTATACAGAAACAAGAATCCGCTGCCACTCAGGCCTATTTTAGTGTACAAAATTTGGTGGTAGGTTATGACGATACCATCGTGGTCAATGGTTTGTCGCTAAACTTGCAGCAGGGTGAAATCGGTTGTTTTTTGGGCTATAGCGGCTGCGGTAAGACCACGGCATTAAGAGCGATTGCGGGGTTAGAGGAGAGTCGCGGTGGCAAAATCACGCTTAACAATCAGCGACTAACAGAGCAAGCAGCGCGACTCTCATTTGCCGTTGCACCTGCCAAACGCGGTATGGGCATGGTGTTTCAAGATTATGCGCTGTTTGGGCATTTAAGCGTGGCGAAGAATATCGCTTTTGGTCTGCACAAATGGTCGGCTGCTGACAAAAAAGCCCGCGTTGCTGAGATGCTAGCGCTCGTAGAGTTGACTGAGCACGCTGATAAACGCCCAAGTGAGCTCTCAGGTGGGCAGCAGCAGCGGGTGGCATTGGCTCGTGCATTGGCGCCGAAGCCTAAGCTATTGCTACTTGATGAGCCGTTTTCGAACTTGGATGTGGTACTGCGTGAATCCTTAGCCATGAATGTCCGCGATATTCTTAAGCGTACCAATACCACCGCTATTTTGGTCACTCATGATCAAAATGAAGCTTTTGCACTCGCTGATAAAGTTGGGGTGATGCATAAAGGTAAGCTGGTACAATGGGCGACTCCAAGTGAGCTATATCATGAGCCTGTCAGCCCATTTGTTGCGGAGTTTGTCGGCGAAGGGGCGATGATAGATGGCATCATCAAAGAGGGTCATGTCGAGACGGCGCTTGGCGATATCTATCGGCGGATGGAAGTCTACGATGCGTCCGGTCAGCCGCAATATTGTGAGTACGATTATCCAAATGGGACGCCGATTAAGGTCTTGGTGCGTCCTGATGACATTATCCATGATGATGACAGCACGCAGACCGCCTTAGTGGTGGGTCGGGTATTTCGCGGTGCCAATTATCTCTATCGCTTGCAGTTGGATAATGGCCAAACGGTATTATCATTAGTCGCAAGCCATCATAACCATGAAATCGGCACACAAATCGGTATATTGCCCATCCTTGAGCACGTGGTGGTATTTGATGAAAAAGATATCAATGCTACGACTTGGTCGGAATACGATAGGTCAGAGCGGTTTGACGATATCCGATAGCGTATATTAAGCCCTTTTGCTAAAAGGACTTATGATATTTAAGTATTAAGGTTTTTAAGGTGTCTGTATTTAAGGTGCCTGTATCTAAGAGGCAGGTTTTTAAGAAACAGATACTTAAGAGCCACGCGCCGCTAGCAGATGTAAGTAGCGTCCAAGCCATTTATACGGCTCCAATTGCGAGTAGCGCAGCTCCATGCGTATGACCGCTTCAGGATCATTATGCCCACCACGTTTTAGCGGTGAATAATCATGAAATACCCGCAGACCACTAGCGACTTGAGTTTTGTAGTCGTGCGCCTGTAGCCACGCTTCAACCTCTTCTTTTGCCACAGGATGATTGGGCGTTAGGCTTTTTTTATTGTCGGCTTTATAATCTGTGTTATCGAGTAAGTTAAAGTTACCCATGATCAAATTGCGATAATCAAAACTTACTGGATTATAAAAGCACAGTGAAATTGCGCCATTCTGTGTCAGGTATTGATCAAAGAAATCCATCACCGCCGCAGGTTCTGCCAACCATTCAAGCAGCGCATGACACATGATTAAGTCGAATTTTTCCGTCTTATTGGCCAGTTTTTCTTCAAGCTCTTGATACGGGCATACATGCCATGTGATCTTTAGATCATCATCATATTGTGCAGCGCTTGCTTGCGCTTTTTCTAGCATATTGGCTGAGATATCATTGATGACGAGTATGTGCCCTTGCGCCGCAAGCTCAATGCCAATTTGCGCCAGCCCCGCGCCCACATCCAAAATACGTAACGGTCGCCCAAGTAGGAGGCTCGTCTGCGCGCAATATGCAAAAATATCACGGCGCAGTACCGCCAGTCGAATCTCTCCCTTTAAGCCGCCATAAACCTTTTTCTCAAAATGATCGGCAATCGCATCAAAACTGCGATCCGTACGAGTAGCTGCTGCTATCGCTTGCACGGTCACATTTTCTGTAGAGTCTACTGCGTTGCTATTATTACTATCTTGATGGCTGGTTGGCATGAAAGGTTGTCTGTATCAGAGAGTTTATGGTGGCGTATCGTACAATAAAGTAAGGCGCTAATCTAGCGCTGATAGCATTAAGCGCTTTTTTTGGATTGTTTATATACTCTAGTGATTTATGAATTCGATGACGCACTGTTTAGAAAATTAGGCGTCAGGCTGTGTTGCTCAAACCATACTTATTTTAACCATAAAAATGGCAAAACCAAGCTGTAATGACGCCGCTATGGATAATGATTTTTGCATCGAGATGATTGCTAGAGAAAGTGGTGGCTAATGAGCTGTTTTGCTTGATTTTAATAGCATCTAGATGTCCCTAAATCGACAAAAATGTGCTAAAATAGCTTCTTTTATTTAACATTAAAACTATCGCTAATTCTCACTAGATGCGAGGTTGCTAAGCCTTTTTTTGATGGTCACTGTATTTATCATATAACGGCGCTTTGGTGCCGTTATTAGTGCCTATATGGTTTAGAGAAACCCATGCTAGAGAGTAGATGTGAGTGAGGGAGTGTATATGAGCGAATCGGTCAGTCCTATTGCCATTGTGGACGAATTAAAGCAGTCCTATTTGGATTATGCGATGAGCGTGATCGTCTCGCGCGCGCTGCCTGATGTGCGTGATGGATTCAAACCGGTACACCGCCGTGTGATGTATGCGATGCACGTGTTGTCTAATGACTATAATAAGGCTTATAAGAAGTCTGCACGTGTGGTCGGCGATGTCATCGGTAAATATCACCCACATGGCGATAGTGCTGTTTATGATGCCATCGTACGTATGGCGCAGGATTTTAGTCTTCGCTATCCGATGGTTGACGGTCAAGGTAACTTTGGCTCAATTGATGATGATCCTCCGGCAGCGATGCGTTATACCGAAGTACGTATGACTAAGCTGACCCATCAGATGCTTGCTGACTTGGACAAAGATACTGTCGATTGGGAAGATAACTACGATGGCTCTGAGCGTATGCCAAGCGTGTTGCCTGCGCGTATTCCAAACCTATTGGTCAATGGTGCTACGGGTATTGCCGTTGGTATGGCAACCAATATGGCCCCGCATAACCTCACTGAAGTGATCAATGCCTGTATCGCTTATGCGGCAAACCCGCAAATATCTGCCGAAGAGCTGATGTCGCATATCTCAGGTCCTGATTTCCCAACGGGCGGTATTATTTACGGTCGCGCCGGTATCTTAGATGCGTATCGTACTGGTAAAGGTCGCTTGCATGTACGTGGTCGTTATATCATCGAGCCGATGAGTGACACCGGTGTCAACCGTGACCGTGAACGCATTGTGTTCACTGAAGTGCCCTATCAAACCAATAAAGCTAAGCTGATTGAGCGTATTGCTGAATTGGTTCGCGATAAGAAAATCGAAGGTATTACCGAGATTCGTGATGAGTCTGATAAAGACGGTATGCGTATTGCGATTGATTTGCGCCGCGGTGAAACTGCCGAAGTGATCGTCAATAACTTATTCTTGCAAACGCCGCTTGAATCGAGCTTTAGTATCAATATGGTGGCGCTGGATAATGGTCAGCCAAAGCTATTGACCTTGCGTCAGCTGATTGCCGCCTTTGTTCGCCATCGTCAAGAAGTGGTGACACGCCGTACTATTTTTGAGCTCAATAAAGCCCGTGTACGCGGTCACTTATTAGAAGGTTTGACCGTTGCCCTTGCCAATATCGATGAGATTATTGCAACTATTAAAGCCTCTGCGAATCGTGGCTTAGCTCGTGAAAACTTACTGGGTAATACTTGGGGTTCAGGTAGCGTCGTAGCCATGCTCACCGCTGCTGGCAGTCAATCAGTACGTCCTGATTTTATTGAAGGCGAAGATCCAAAAGCGCCGTTTGGTCTGATTGATAATCAAGAAAGCTATCGCTTATCGCTTGAGCAGGTCAATGCGATTTTGGATATGCAGCTACATCGCTTAACTGGTCTTGAGCAAGATAAATTGACCGAAGAGTACCAAGACTTGTTGCGTGAAATCGCCCATTTAGAGTCGATTCTTGGTGATTTTGACAAGCTGATGACCATTATCTCAAATGAGATGATTGAGATCCGTGATAACTTTGGTGATGAGCGCCGTACTGATATTATTGATTCGCGTATGGACTTTAACCGTGAAGACTTAATTCCAGAGCAAACCGTAGTAATGACGGTATCGCGTACTGGCTATGCTAAGACGCAGCCAATCGATGACTATGTCGCGCAAAAACGTGGCGGTAAAGGTAAGTCAGCAACCGCGATGAAAGAAGACGATGTGATTGATCACTTGGTTGTGACCTCAACGCATGCTACCGTACTGTGCTTCACTGATAGCGGTCGTGTCTTTAGTCTACGTGGTTTTGAGGTGCCAATTGCCAGCCGCGGCGCCCGTGGTCGTCCATTGGTGAACTTAATTGGCTTAAATCCTGATGAAACAGTCACTACGATATTGCCTATTCCAAAGATCGTAGAAGAGCTGTCTGATAAAACATTCATAGATAATGATTTATCCGATGACAGCATACAAGCAGAGCCACCATTTGTCTTCTTTGCAACGGCCAACGGTACGGTGAAGCGCGTCGAGCTGAAACAGTTTGCTAATATTCGCTCGAATGGTCTGATTGCGGTTGGTTTAGAGGAGGGCGATAAGCTTGTGAGCGCTCGTATTACCAATGGTAGCCAAGAAGTAATGCTATTTGCTTCAAGTGGTAAAGCGATTCGTTTTGATGAAAATGATGCGCGTGCGATGGGTCGTACTGCTAAAGGCGTCCGTGGTATGCGTTTGGCGGCTGATGAGTTTATCAAATCCTTGGTGGTTATCGAAGATGACGTGCGCGAAATCCTAATCGCTTGCGAGAACGGCTTTGGTAAACGTACCTTTATTGATGAGTTCAATACACAAAATCGTGGCGGTGGCGGTGTGATTGCGATTAAGACAAGCGCCCGTAATGGTGAGCTTGTACGCGCTACCAAGGTTGAGCCAGAAGACGATATTATCTTAATCTCAGATAAAGGTACTTTGGTACGTACGCCAGTGCAGCATGTCGCAAGCTCAGGTCGTAATACCCAAGGCGTGACCTTAATTCGTTTATCAAAAGATGAAAAGCTGGTCGCTATGGCGCGTGTTGAGCATGAAGAAGGTGACAACGAGCTGATTGATGCAATGAGAGAAGATGGAACGTTTGAGGTAGAAGGTCAAGAGCAGAAGAATGTCGATGCGGCAAATTCTGAAACGACGGAGACTGACCTCAATGAGTCTAGTCAGTCAGAAGCTGTCAATGATACTGATGAATAACGGTTTTATGAGTTAGCTTTTTGATCTAGTCTTTTATTTTCTTTACTAGAAAAAGCCTCTGACGTTATCGTCGGAGGCTTTTCTTTTTTCTATTCTTTAAGGCTGTATTTATGCTGACGACCAACCAAACCTTCCAAGGAACTTTAGCATCGGTATCCTCAAGTTTTTTATTCGCCTTGATGTTCTTGTTCGGGCTATTTATGCTGCCATTAACCGGTACGCAAGTGGCTTCATGGCGTATCCTGATGATGCTCTTAAGCCTTGTGCTATTGGTCAGCTTTACCAAGCAATGGCAGCATTGTTTTGATTATCTAAAAACCTTAAAGACTATAAAAGAGTGGATCATTTTTATCCTACCAACGCCGATATTGGGTGGGCAGATTTGGCTGTTTATGTGGGGACCGGTCAATGGTTTTGGTCTTGATGTGACATTGGGGTATTTTTTATTGCCGCTGGTGATGATAGTATTGGGCCGCTTTTTTTATCATGAACATATGAGCGCCCTGCAGTGGCTAGCTGCAGTATGTGCAGCTCTAGGGATTGGTTATGATATTTTTCAATATGGGACAGTCTCTTGGGTGACGCTGTTTGTGTGCTTGGGCTACCCGCCTTATTATCTGCTGCGCCGTACGCTTGCCGTACCGCCTATTACCGGTTTGCTCTCAGATTTGACGTTATTGACACCTCTGATGCTGATAATGCTGTATAGCAGTGGCGGCTTTAGTGTGGCAGCTCACAACATAAAGTTTTGGTATTTATTGCCGCTGCTTGGTGCTTTTAGTGCGCTTGCCATGTCGCTGACCATGGTTGCCAGTAGTAAGCTGCCGGTATCATTGTTTGGTGCACTAAGTTATGTAGAACCGATGCTGTTATTTGTGTTATCTATTACCGTATTGAATCAAAGCCTTAATGAGGGTGGTTCGCTATTTATGTATGGCATGATTACGCTGGCGTTATTTATCATGCTTACTGATAGCATCAAAGGTCACTTTATCCGCCGCCGTGACAATCATCTGCACGGCTACCGCGAGCCGCAAGTTGGCGGTTTTCCACCGCGTAGGCGTTTAATCAACCACCGTATCGATGGAGTATTGGCTGCCCATCGCTTCCGTAAGATTCAGCGTTATCAAAAAAAAATGGATCGCATACAGCGTAAAATTGAGCAGCTGAATGCTAAGTGAGCAAAGTGATGAATGTAAGATACAAAGTTAGGTCTAATAAGCCAAATATCAAAATAAATAGACGGCTTAGGTCAATATATTGCTTATCTATTCTGACTTTGACATAATGTAAATCTTGATTAAGCACTTAGGATTTACAGCGTTTATATCAACATTATACGATTGATTTATCAGTAAAATATTGTATAGATAAAAAGCTTATAGACCAAAGGCCTCCGACGTTCGCGTCTGAGGCTTTTGTTTTTTTTCAAAATTGCCAAGGACGTGCGCTTATCTCTAAAGGCTGTTGTTATGTTCCCCACCAATCAGACGTCGCAGGGCACCATCGTTGCAGTAGCAGCAAATTTCCTCTATGCATTGCTATTCTTATTTGGTCTATTGATGCAGCCATTATCAGGAACACAAGTTGCTTCTTGGCGCGTGCTGATGATGCTACTCAGCTTGGTGTTACTGGTCAGTGTCCTGAAACAATGGCAGCATATTTTTGATTACCTTAAAACCTTAAAGACGGCAAAAGAGTGGTTTTTATTTATCATACCCACACCAATTTTGGGCGCGCAAATCTGGATATTTATGTGGGCACCTGTCAATGACTTGGGGTTAGAGGTGACATTGGGGTATTTCTTATACCCCATGATTATGATTATCGTTGGGCGCTTTTTTTATAATGAAGATATGACACTGCTACAGTGGGTGGCTACCCTCTGTGCTGCGCTCGGTATAGCTTATGATATCTGGCAATATGGCAGTATTTCTTGGGCAACTTTATTTGTTTGTTTGGGGTATCCGCCTTATTATTTGCTGCGTCGCAAGCTTGCTGTACCGCCGATTACAGGGCTTATCTCAGATTTGATTTTATTAACACCGGTGGTTATCATTGCTTTATATATGAGCGGTGGTTTTGAGCTGGCGATATCTACCGATAAATTTTGGTATCTATTGCCGCTACTGGGTATTATCAGTACGGCGGCGATGGCGCTGACTATGGTCGCCAGTCAAAAACTGCCTGTCTCGCTATTTGGTACATTATGCTACCTTGAGCCGATATTCTTATTTATCTTTTCTATCACAATTTTGCATCAAAGCGTCGATGAGGGCGGCTCATTATTTATGTACGCTATGATTTGTATTGCACTACTGATTATGATTGCGGATAGTGCGCTCGGTTATGTGACTCGTCGCCGTGACGACCGCTTGCAAGGGTATAACGAGCCTCAGGTCGGCAGTTTCCCGCCGCGCCGTCGCCTAAAAAATCGCCGTATCAAAGGCGTACTGACCGCGCATCGTTTCCGTAAAATTAGAAAGTATCAGCAAAAAATAGACAAGATGACGCGCAAAATTGAAGCGTTACATGCTAAATGACATTGGTAGCTTAAGGGTGATAAGTTTGACTTGCTAGGCTATATTCTATAGCCGTGCTCTACACAGTTTCTGTGTTAAAGGCTGGTTAATTGCGCTATTATCGACAGCAGTGCTGCCACGCTCAAAACAATGCCTGCTCATGCCTAATCAATCATATCTAATACTGCTCAACAGGCTTAGCAATGCTATTAATGTTATCAATGGAATGCGGGCGCTACCTATCATTATTACTTATTCACACTATAACTAGGATGGTTTATGTTACACCTTCATCATTTAGCAAACTCGCGCTCGTTTCGTATTATCTGGCTGTTAGAAGAGCTTGGCGTCGATTATCAATTGACTTGTTATGCGCGTAACAAAGCCTACCGCGCACCAGATAGCTTAAAACAAATACATCCACTTGGTCATGCGCCGATGTTAGAGGTAAATGAACGTGTGCTCATTGAGTCAGGATTTATCATTGAATA
>NZ_JBFFMS010000055.1:0-9608 GCF_041554015.1 Psychrobacter sp.
CTTGCACCATTATCTGGTGACTGTCAGTTCCGCGACTGTCGCCACACGCACAATAGTAAAGGTTGTGCGTTATGTGAAGCAGTTACTGAGGGTAAAGTATTGCAGCGCCGCGTTGAAAACCTTGTGACGCTCAGAGAAGAGGCTGATACCAAACCTTATTGAGCCTTATTAAGCCTTATTAATTCTTATCCACTGTTAATCACGATGATGGCCATCACACGTTTACTATGGTTAGGCTAATCGGTATAATAGCGCCTTGTTCAATCCGTTAGGCTGTCTTCTCAGCGTAATAGAACACTTATTTTTTTGGAGGTATGGTTTGGATCGTGCGCTGGAATTTGTGGGCAACCACCCGTTTTTATTTGGTATATTAGCCGTACTAGCCGTGCTGTTTTTTGCTATTGAAAACAAACGTAGCGGTAAAAAGATTTCACCCAATACCTTGGGTATGATGGTGAACTCGCAAAATGCGCAGCTTATCGATATCCGTGCCAAAAAGAAGTTTGTTACCGGGTATATCCAAGGCAGTCGCAACATCCCATTTACTGAGCTAAAAGACCGTATCGAAGAAATTCGTGCGATTGAACAGCCAGTGATTATTATCTGCGACATGGGCGTACAAGCAGGTGCTGCCATTCAAATGATTGGTAAAGAAAACGTCTACCGCTTAGAAGGCGGTGTTGGCGGTTGGCAAGCGGCTGGAATGCCATTGGTTGGGCTAAAAGATACTAGGACGAAAGTTAAGTCAAAGCCAAGCTTACATAAGTAGATTGATAACGCATTCTATCCAACGGTAAGTTATCTATCGATAATGAATCAAAAAGACACTTCTTTATAGGGTGTCTTTTTTTATGTGGCATTTGTGATACTCACGATGCTTTTGTTGGTATTTGGCTTGAATTTATATCGCCTATCCCCACTTTATAGTGAGCATAATAGAATATAGGCTTGTGATTTACTTGATTGCAGCCTCGATAGGCAAATTTTATAATACTATTTTCCATCCTATAACGATTGCTCTATACACTTATAAATAAGGATTTCTCATGACAGTATCTGTTAAAGTTTATACCACCCCTATTTGCCCGTATTGCTCAAATGCCAAGCAGCTCTTAAAATCAAAAGGCGTTGATTATGAAGAAATTGGCATGCACGATATGAGCAGCGACGATCGCCGTGCTCTTATGCAAAAGACCAATAACTATCGTACCGTGCCACAGATTTTCGTTGGTGATACCTTTGTCGGTGGTTTTGATGAGCTCAATCAGATGAACCAACAAGGCAAACTTGACGAGCTATTGGCGGGTTAACTTGCTATTTTACCCTCTCATCTATCTTTATGACTGTCAAAATAACCTGATTATAAAAATAGACGAAGGCAATACTATAGAGCAATGCTAAAAATATCGGGCTTTTGTTTCGATTTATATTACAATGCTGTTTTATTATAATTTTATTTTGGTACAGCGGCAGTTTGCCCACTCATTTGATTAACTTTTAGAGGAATTATCATGGCTGAAGAACAAGCACAACCACAATTGGCACTAGAACGTATTTATGTCAAAGACATGTCACTTGAAGTGCCAGGCGCTAGCGTATTCACCAAAGAGTGGAATCCTGAGCTTGATATTAACTTGTCTAGCAATGCTGAAAAATTAGATGACGACCATTATCAAGTGGTCTTGACAGTCAGCGTTACGGCTAAAAACGCAGAAGAAGCGGCATTTATCGCCGAAGTACATCAAGCAGGTATCTTCTTATTAAAAGACATCCCAGAAGACCAAATCGGTCAAATCTTGGGTGCGTATTGCCCGAATGTCTTGTTCCCATATGCTCGTGAAGTCATCAGCGACATCGTCACACGCGGTAGCTTCCCGCAATTATTGCTTGCGCCAGTGAACTTTGACCAAGCCTATGCGCAAAGCCAGCAGCAAGCACAGGTTGATGCTGAAGGTAACGCCTAAGTTTTAAGTGAAAGGTAGGCTAATGCTATATTTAGCCTAGCCTATTTCGATAAAAAAGCCGTTTACTTAATTTAAGTAGACGGCTTTTTTATGGGTACTCTAGAGTCGCTCTGCTTCATAATTTGCATTCGCCAAGACTGTCGGTCATGGATTGGCCATAAAAAACCCTGCTGATTGCTATTACTAGCGGCAGGGTCTTTTATAGCAGCATTTGATCATCCGCCACACTGTGGCGTCAATACAAACATTAGCCTTTTAGGGCAGAAAATATTTGTTGCTTGACGTCATCAATACCTTGGGTACCATCAAACTTGTCATAGTTAGGCGCATCGCCGCCTTCTTGAGCTTTTTTCTGATAAAAGCCAACAAGCGCTGATGTTTGCTCATGATAGGTGGCCAAACGGTCACGAATGGTTGACTCTTTATCATCTTCACGCTGAATAAGTGCTTCACCCGTGACATCATCGATGCCATCAACCTTTGGTGGATTGTGGTCAATATGATAGACACGACCAGAGCCAGCATGTTGGCGACGACCAGATAAACGCTTGACGATTTCATCGTCAGGTACACTGATTTCAATCACATGGTCGATCGTTACGTTGGCATCTGCCAGCGCCTGCGCTTGTGGGATGGTACGCGGGAAACCATCTAAAATACAGCCATTCACACAATCAGGCTTAGCGATGCGTTCTTGCACGAGGTTAATGATCAGATCATCAGAAACCAAACCACCAGCGTTCATCACGTCTTTGGCTTGCTTGCCAAGTTCAGTGCCTTCTTTGATTGCTGCACGTAGCATATCACCCGTTGAGATCTGCGGAATATCATATTCTTTAGAAATAAACTGAGCTTGGGTACCTTTACCGGCGCCTGGTGGACCTAGCAAAATAATACGCATCATTACACGATTCTCCTTAATAATAGGATTTTGGGACTAATAAAACTTAGGGATTGGTGGTTTGCAGAGCTTACCTTACCTTGTGGCTTTCAAAAGCTCAAGTATTTTTAGTATTGATGCAGCAACATATGATGACTTATCTGTTCATCAGAGAAGGTTACGCGCCACAGTTAAGACGATGGCGCGCATTATATATAAGATGAAATTTTGGACTCAGCGAGCTAAGGAACTTGCTGATTAATAGCCACATTGACCTGATTTTGCTCAACGCTTATCACCACAGGATTGCCTGACAAGTCACCTGACTCCGCAGTAGCGGTGCCACTATGACTGATACGGGCAATGACCGCGAGTTGAACTTTTTCATCACGCGCCGATTTTAATGTACGTTCTGGCATCATGGCATCTAAATCGCTTAGGCTAATCGTTGCCTCGCCTTGCTTAATCACACTAATCGGTAAACGCTTAGCAGCAAATGGCGGACCACCTTTGACATCACGTATGGCGACAAATAATACATCTTCCGCTTTCACTAATGGCAACAATGAATCATCAATAGAGACAGTGACTTCAATACCTTCAGATGCTTGCTGCGCTTGCGCTGTGACATTGGCGCTTAGCTCATCAAGACTGCTCAGGGCTTGAGTATGGTCGCCTGGTTTGGCCGCAATACTCTTACGCAGGCGCTTAATCCAGCCTTGTGCCTGCTCAAAATTATTGCCACGCGCCTCGCCCATTGCCATCAGCATCTGTGCCCCTTCATGCTGCGGATTTTTGGCAAGAACATCTTGCAGCACACGGCGGCTATTGGCATCGAGCTGACCTTTATTCGCAAAAAAGCTAATTTGCGCATAGGTAGTGGCAATCTCTTCGTTGTCAGGTGACAGACGATAAGCACGAGACAAAGCCTCAATGGCTGACTCAGTGGCTTCTAACGATAAAAACAGCTCTGATAAACGCATCCAGCGATCAGGATCATCAGCATGACGATAGACGTTGGTCTGCATCGCGCTAATGAGTTGAGTGCCATCTTCAATCGCCCAAGCTGGCGGCTGGTCAATTTTGCCGGTCAATAAATCATCTGCCACTTGACCAACTTTGTCCTCGCTTACCCACAGATCAAATACTGGTGTACGATCACCGACTAAGAAATAAGCCAATGCTGCCAGCACAGGCACCCATACCATGATAATCAGACGACTCTTGACGCCAGGTGCGACCATGGGCGTCACTTCACGCTGAGCATCCAGCAACTGACGCTCAAGCTCAGTTTTTTGATTTTGATAATGGGTATCATCAATCGTGCCATTGTCTTTATCTGATTGAAGCTCTGTCAAACGCTCACGAAACACACCGATATTGATGTCTAGTAGCTGATTGTCGACGGGATTTTCTCGTAACCGTGACGCTCGTAGCCAAGGTGTGATAACGATAACTGCCAGTATGAGCGCAATCAATAAGCTTAGGGCAATAAATAAGCCAAAAGTAGAAAATAGGGTCATTTTTTGTCCTCTATGCTGGTGATGTCTTGATCCATATCATCAATACTATGGCTACGATTGGCTCGTGATAACAGATGATCAAGCTCCGCCTTTTCTGCTGCTGATAATGCTGCTGCGCTGTCGATTATCATACCGCTTTGACCACGGGCGATACGCTGACTGCGCTTGCTTTGCCAAAACCAACCCCCAATCAAGGCAATCAATAATAATGGCGGGAAGAACCACAATATCCACGTCGAAGGACGTACGGGCGGCTTATAAGTAATAAAATCGCCGTAACGCTCCTGCATATAAGCGCGAATCTCCCCATCACTACGACCTTCTTTAATCATGTCATAGGTTTTTTGCTTTAAATCTTGGGCAATCGGCGCATCAGAACCTGCCAGGTTTTGATTTTGGCATTTTGGGCAGCGCAGCTCTTCGATAAGACCGCGGTACTGGGCTTCTTGCTGTACTGAGTCAAAGTCGTAGACGTCAATGGCAGCATAAGAATTTATGCTTAGCACGCCGAACAGGCAAGCGATGATTAAACTTGCCAAATTTTTCGTGACAGATTTTAATGACATCATCATTTGCATGCCTCCTTCACTTGGTTAGGATCAGGGCTGACATTATTCTTATCAGCGTCGTTGAGCACCATCAAACAAGGGGTGATACGGCTTTGCCAATTACTCTCGTTGATCTCACCAACGATGTGCTGACGAATAACACCTTCTCCATCAACCACAAAGGTTTCTGGCGCACCCGTCAAACCCAAATCTAGGGCAAACTGACCAGATAAATCTTGAATAGACATCGAAAACGGATCACCGCCTCGATTTAAATAACCAAGGGCATCGCCAATATCATCTTTATAATTAACGCCCACCAGATTGACACCGCGTTCCTCTAACTGCATCAAAAAAGGATGCTCAATGATACAGGTTGGGCACCAAGAGCCCCATATATTCATCAAAAACGGCTGATCTGGTAGATTGTCATTGGTCATGATACGGCTGGTATCGGACAATAGCGGCAGCTCAAAAGCGGGCACCGGACGCTCAAGAGCGGTATTGGTGACGATCTCAGTCGGCTGACCTAAGCGAAAATACAGCATGACGATAAAAGCGGCAAAAATGACCAGCGGAATCAGAAACCATATTTTTATTTGGCTTTTTTTCATCGTTTGATTGCCTTTTTGCTCAGGACTTTTTTGAGGAGACTTATTTGACTGAGACATTTTACTTCTCCCCTATTGTTACTGTCGTATCTGTCGCATCATGGCTCTCTAAATCAGCAACCGTTGCAAAACCTGACTTGCTCGCTGCGATTTGGGCAGCTGTTTTGGTGGTTTTAAAACGATAGCGCCTATCAAGCATACTCAGCAGACCACCGAGTGCCATAATAATAGAACCAAGCCATATCCAGCGAATCAGTGGCTTCACATAAATGCGCACGGCCCATTGATCGCTGCCCTCGGCGATAGGCTCACCAAGTGCGACATACAAATCACGCATCAAAGTGGCATTGATTGCCGCTTCAGTTGTGGGCATCGTACTGATGATATAGGTCCGTTTTTCAGGATGAAGTATCGTGACATCTTCACCCTTCTTGGTTACTGTAACCTCAGCTTGCGTGGCATCAAAGTTGCTGCCTCTCGTCTCTCTTAAATCTGTGAGGGCAAAATCATAACCTTGAACATTCACCGACTCGCCAACCCTTAACGCCACATCGCGCTCGATGCTTAAGGTACTAGTAAAAGCAACACCGATAGCAGCTACGATAACGCCAACGTGCGCTGTTTGCTGCCCCCAGTAGCTCAAACGAAGCTTGGTCAAGCCCTTAAACAAGCTTGGGGCATTTTTGGTTTTGTCTTTAAAATCAACTGCCATCCAGAACAATACCCAAAAGCTCACCGCTAGGGTCACGCCAATATTGAGCATGGCAGATGAACTAACAAAATAGGCAATGACAGCAGCTAACACTAGGCTACTTGCCGCAATGACCATACCAACGCCCAATAGCGGACGACTGTCTTTTTTCCAGCGGATATTGGAACCCATGCCCATGGCTATCAGTAATAGCCAAGTCAATGGCACAAACAGCGCATTAAAGTATGGAGGACCTACTGATACCTGACCTAAATTAAAGGCGTCGGCAATGATAGGATAGAGCGTACCAAGCAATACCACCAAAGTTGCAATCAAAATGATGACGTTGTTAATGACTAAAAATGATTCGCGCGAAATCAGCTGATACTGACTCTCAATCGTCAGACGCCAGCCACGCATAGCGAACATCAATAGACCACCGCCAACAATAATACCAAGAATCGCTAAAATCACTAAACCACGCGTGGGATCGGCGGCAAATGAGTGCACCGAGGTAATCACCCCAGAGCGTACTAAAAATGTACCGAGTAAGCTTAAGGCAAAAGAGAAAATGGCTAGCATAATCGTCCACGCTTTAAAGACGCCGCGCTTCTCAGTGACGGCAAGCGAATGGATCAATGCCAAACCTGCCAGCCAAGGCAGCAATGATGCGTTTTCTACTGGGTCCCAAAACCACCAACCACCCCAGCCAAGCTCGTAATACGCCCACCACGAACCGAGTGCAATACCGATGGTTAAAAACCCCCAAGCGGCCAACGCCCATGGACGTGACCAGCGTGTCCATACCGCATCTAAGCGCCCCTCCCACAGTGCTGCCATACAAAACGCAAATGGCACCACCATACCGACATAGCCCATATAGAGCATCGGTGGGTGGATAATCAAACCAAAATCCTGCAGGACAGGGTTTAAATCAGTACCATCAACAGGTAAGTTTGGCAAAGTACGGTCAAACGGTGACGAGGTGAAAATAAGCATCGCCAGCATCATCATTTGCACACCAGCCAATATCACCAATACACGCGCGCGCATTGACAGTGGCAAACCGCGACTAAAGTATGAGACCAAGGCACACCAGGTTGCCATAATGGTCATCCATAGCAGTAGCGAGCCTTCATGCCCGCCCCACGTCGCTGACAACTTATAATACCAAGGCAGCAAGGTATTTGAATGCTGCGACACATAGACAAGGCTAAAATCATTAAAATAAAAGCCTGCCATCAATGCGCCGAACGAGACAATCATGGCGGCAAACTGCGCCCATGCCAAACTCGGTGCCAAACGCTGCCAAGCAACATGGTCACGCATAACGCCTATGGTTGGTAATACTACCTGCAAAATCGCCAACATAAAGGCGGCTAGCACGGCAAAATAACCCAATTCTGTGATTAACATACGGTCTAACCTTGTTTACCTTAATACGGTCATTGTTTATTTTAGGGATTGGTGTTGCGGGATATTCCAAAGTATCCAGTACTTATTACTGCTGGTATGTTTTGCTGTTATGCTCAACTTTATAGCCCCATCAACCATTGCAGCGCGGGGCGCTTACAGCATGGTACATTAGCGTCAACTTGTCACGTTTGTGTATCCACTCTGTATGCGATGTGTGTCAAGAACCTAAAAACTACTTATCACTGCATGGCTGGGAAAAACACCAAGACCAGATGCAGCCAACCTGCCAAAAACCCTGTTAAGCCACCAAGTACAATGAGTGTCATCTCATCTTCACGAAAAGCAGGTCGCAATAAGTTTTGGAACTCAGCAGGCGTCAGCGCACGGATACGATCACGAAACAGCCCAAATATCTTACTGGCACGGCTTTCATTGAGCTCAGGATCGCGTAGTGGCACCATGGTCGCGACGATCGACTTATCGATAATGGTATTTTTTAACTGTCCAAACTCACGGCGACCGAGTCCCAATCGTAAAGTGGTATTAATCACTGGTGACTCCAAGACTTTATATAGATGCGACTTCATCAACTCACGTGTTTCAATAGCACGGTCACCATACATCATCTCATTCATGATGTTCTCAAGCGTGACCAAATCTTTGACCACAATCTCAGCAAATACTTCAGATACTTCCTCTTGGCGCTTCATAAAGCCACCTTGGAGTCGATAGCGAGCGATATGCGGCAATTGCAACTTAATAAAGGGAAAATGGCTCTGCAGCGTAAAAAACTTCACATAACGAATATAATGCGGCTCTACCGGGTTAAACACCATCCAAATGGCAATCCAGTTGGTCAAGAAACCCCAAATTGCCGCAAAAAATGGCACCGTCCAATGCTGCGGCACGACCAAAAATATAAACATTTGGATAATGCCAAAAACCAGACCAATCAAGGCACTGATATGCCAGATAAAATTGATCTCTTTTTGGCCAACTTTTAAGAACATATTGACCATCAAGCGCCGATCACTCTCCATCTTATTGACAATCATCTTGCGCATATCGACCAAATCTTCAACATGATAGGTCAAGTCAGTCACCAAAGAGTGCATAATGTTTGGCAGCTCTTGGTGTGCTTGGGCATAAACACGGCGCTTGAGCGCATAAGGAAGATTGCCCCACAGTGCTGGCGAGTGATCAAGCATAATCTCATCAATCAAGCCTTCAAGGTTCTTATCGACCGCCTCAGTGATAAATAGCGCCATCTGCTCGGGCTCCATCGCCTGAAAAAACTCATCAAGCGAGCCAAGTTTCGATAGCGTCTGATCGACGATCACCCCTGATATCTTGCCAGCCTTTCGTGGGACAATACCTTGCCAGCCAAGACCCGGTAGCCCAAAGAATGGGAAATTAGGGATGCGTATACCACGAAACTTAATCGGATAAAACAGCATCTTGAGCGCCATCCATACGTGAATCCAAGTCACAAATGCTGTCACCGGCGGAATGGTCAGCATGGCAAAAAACTCAGGGTGCTCAGTGATTGTTTGCCACAATGAAGTTACATCCATGACGTTATGTATCCTTGCCGTGATGATCGATATTGAGCAAATATCCTGAGCGCACTAATAACGCTTAGCAATAAGAAGCCCTCTCCCCAATAATTACTACAAAATAAATCGCCTGATTTTAGCATACTTGCTACCTATTAGCACATGTAGACCCTAGGCAAGTTGTGACTAGAGATGACACGTTTTATCTGCTACTTGAATAGGTAAAACCCTTAACATACTCGGCTAAAGCCATTGCTACAGTGGCATTTTATAAGCATACCCCACTCTCAACTTGAAATAAGCAATTCAAACTGAAGAGGCGGGTTACCAAGTTTTTTGTTGAGTACAAAGCACAGATTGTGTGAAAGAATCTTACGAATCAATCGATGAGACAAATGCCATAAATCTCTTGCTCTCAC
>NZ_JBFFMS010000056.1:0-9211 GCF_041554015.1 Psychrobacter sp.
CGGTTGATGCCGTCACCGCCTAATGCCGATGAGCCAATAAGGACGCGATAAGTAATGTCTTTCGTTTCGCCGGCATTCATATTACCTAAACTTAAAACTTGGTATTTGCCGTCCGTTTTAAACTCAGTCGTTTGGGCTTTATCAATACGTACGCTGCTATCCACATAGGCAAAGCCACGTGGTAGGGCGTCTTTTAGTTGCACATCGTAAGCGGTTGTAGCACCGTCATTTTTGATATTGATCGTATAGTTTACATAATCGCCAAAAGCCGCAGTTTTGACATCGCCTTCTTTAGTAACCTGTAAGCTAGGGTCTTCATCAACGATGGCGATAGTGCTATTGATATCTTCTGTAATTTGCTGTTTTACACCATTTTCATCGACATAAGCATCTAACTTAGCAACTAAATTAGCATCTTGTAGCGTTTGAATGATATCGTCATTAATGGCATTGGCGTTATTTTCTGTTAGTACTTCTACACGGAATTTGCCGGTATTCACACCAGTTTCGATGGCTTTAACTGAATAAGTATCGCCTGTTTTAGAGGAAGTAATGTTTATCCATACTTCATCTCGCACGCTATCTTGGACGTTACATTTAGCACAGCTAGCTTGAAGATAAATATCTTCGCCAATTTGAGATTTGCTTTTGTAGCCATCCCAGGAATACAGCATAAAATCGAGACGTGTTTCAATGATGATAAGCTCATCATTCACTAAAGCGGTAATAGAAGGGTCTTCGACAACAACAGCACCAAGCTTAATAGTAGCAGTATCATCGGCTGCAGCATTGGCATCAGATAACGCCTGAATGGTAAGCTCAATGCTCTCGCTTTTTCCTAAAGTAATTTGAGCGGTTAGATTGTTATCTAACTTAATCTCTTTATCGATACCCTTATCGAAACGCCCATTGTCATTTAAGTCTTGATAGAGTTTTACGTCCGATAAGCTCTTAGGTACAGTTAGGGTCAAGTCGATAGTTTGATCGCTATAACTGGTATTAATCAGGACGTTTTCCCAACTAGCGGTTGAACCAGGAGCAATCGTCTTTCTTGGTGGCGAGGTTAAGCTGATACCATACTGAGGAAAAGCAGACGACTTAACTTGTACTTGATTGGAGATGCTAGAGATAACGATGGCAGCTTGACTGTCGACGTAGTAGCTTGCATTAGCAATGTTAGTGATAGTCTGTACAGCAGTATTAGGGGCAGCAAAAGCCATATTTGATTGCATAAGCAACATAGCAAGCATCAGAGCCGAAACCTTGGCTGTGCCTGATGTTAAGCTTTTAGACGTATTGATTACACTAGAGGTCATAATAAGTCGCTTATCCAATAAAATATAAAGAGGTAATAGAATAGAGCGTCTCTAGCTTGATTACTTAAAATCGATTGGTTCAAGCTAGAGCTTTGGTCTATAGGCATCTTTTGATACCTATAGATGTCGAAGAAGTATGATATTTAATCTTTTATCAAGGATTGGTTGAGTTAGTACCTGTTTGTGAAGGTTTTGCAGCAAAGATAACGTTGGCAGTTGTATTAGCAGCTATACTCGCAAAGGTCACTGTTATTAGTTGACCAAGGGTTTGGCTGGTAGCTGTTGGAGACGCTGAGAAGCTATTAGCTTGATACGTAAGTTTAGAGTCTAATGTATCTGAAACTATAAGATTGTTAACAACTCTATGACTATCAGTAAAGGTGTTTTTGGCTTCTAGTTTATAGAATACACATTGATCGGCTTTGGCTTTGACAGGATCAGTCGACCACGCATCAGCAGCAACACTAGGGTTTGCATCACAGTCAGCACCTATCTGATATTTCATCAGATTAATGCCTTGCAAGGTCGTAGTAGATGTTGTCGATAATGGATTGCTAGCGGTACTAGTAGGTGCAGCAGTACCGCTAACTGCACCATTAGGCTGTACAGCCACTGTTAACGTTTCAAAGTTACCTATGTTGTTTACATTATCTGTTGTAGAGTTTGGATTGTTACTTCCTTGACCTGTCGAAGCAACCTGTACGCCAATTTTGACAAAGGCTTTTGGAGCTAATCCTGCCCGCGTACCATTGACGAGAGGGGTAGCAGCGTTAAGATCATAGATACCGTTTATACCAGTAAGTTCGGTTTCGCCAGTGTCAAACTTACCATTGTCGTTAGCATCTACGTATACCCGTGCGATACTGATATTAGGATCATCACTAATACCGGGATTTTTAGTAGCAGTGGGTCTTATAGACAGTTTGACCGCATTGGCATTATTGCCCGTTCCTGCTGCTTCTGTAATGTCAGTACCATTGTTCGTGATGGTATAAGTATAAGTATTGAAAACTTCATTATTGGTTACACGAGTGACGAGAGCGATTTCCTTATTTTCACCAGCAGTGATGGCAATAGCACGACGTTGGTTAGTCGTTTCTACTGTTGCATTGTTATTATTGTCTGCACCTACCAGAGGTTTTGCGGGATCTTCGTAAGTGCTTTCAGTAAGACCGCCTGGAGTGATTCCATTGTCAGATCTATCGATAATATCAGGGGTGTTAGCAGTAGTATCATCTTTAGTGTTGTCTCTGACGACTGCATAATTGACGAATGAGCTACTAGACGTTGCGCCGTCTGCTTTTTTGGCACGGAAAGTGACTGTAATGGTTTCACCAACTTTGATATTTTGACCAGCTACAGTGATTGTCTTATTGCTATTCGAGAGGACAGCCGTGCCTGTGGCACTACCATTAGATGCTATAACAGTAGGTGCTACATAGTTATCTTGTCCTGTTGCTATCGCTACTAAACCTGATGGTAGGTCATCTGAGATGCTGACCGCAGTACCGTCAATATTGCCATCGTTTTTGACAGTGATAGTATAATCGACATAAGAATTGGCATTATTCAAATCTAAGTTTTTATTACCAAGATTGGTAGTAGCTGATTTTGTGATAGCGTAAAGGGGCGTTTTGGTTAGAGCGTTATCAGTATTAGTGGCCGTATAAGTCGTAGCAGCAGTATTACTAGGTTTCGATTTTAGGTAAGTACTTTCAGCTGTTACAGTTAATATCCCATTGGTATCTGCAAAACGTTTAGTATCGGCTTGAGCTGTAATAATGATTAATGCTTTTTCGCCTGGCGCTAATGCAATAGTACCACCATTAACCACAGTCACCTCACTACCAACATTCGTATTCGCAGCATTAACTTTTTGGTACTTAATAACACTACTGTTGATATTGTAATCAAAATCATCAGCAGCCCCATTGGCAATATTTATAGTATAAGTATCGTTAACGTTACCGCCATTGGTCAAGGTATGAGTGAAATCTACCGTTGAGCTCGCTTGTGCATTGATAGGGCGATCTCTACCGAAATCATCGTTAGGAGTATTATCTGTAACAGTAGAGATTAGACTAAAAGAACCAGTTTCAGAAACATTAACTGTCACTACATTTGATTCTGCAGTTTGTGAAGTAGTATTGCCAGCTACAGTGTATGATGCTGTAGCTTTATTGGTTACGTTAAAGGAGCCAGAAGTACCACCTGTTGGGGTAGCTGCATTGACAGTAGTAATACCCATCGCAGTAACAATACCAACAGTCAACATAGAATACTTGAATAAATTAGATTTCATAAGATAAGTTTCCTAGAGTATTTAAATAAGAGGCACTATAAGTGTGCTATTCAACGATGGTATTTAGAGACACAACAGCAGTTTTTTGTGCGGGTAATAGCTTGATATTCCAACGTAGAGTACGGTATTCAGAAAACGGAACTTTGACCATCTTGCCATTGACTTTACGCATCAGAGGTATATCCATATAATTCTTGCCATCAATGCTGGCTTGAGCGCTAGATGGACTGGCTTCACCAGTAAAAGTCATGTTGGCAGGTATAGGTAAGACAACGGCTAGGTCTTGAATATCCTTATTGATGATATTGCTATAAGTAGCCTTATACTGAATAACAGTACCTGCTGGAGCACTGCGAACGGGTACATAGCTGGTTTTACCAGCTGCGCTTTTAATGACTTGGTTGGCAGTTAAGTCCATCTTTAAAGCATCATCGGCATGTGCAGTACTTAATAACAATACCGATGTTAGACTAGCCAATAGGGCAGTACGTAAAACATTTAGACCTTTCATAAAGTATTCCTTGCTTACACTATTGTTATTAATAAGAATTGGTTGTCCTCTTATATGACTCAAAAACTGTATTCAGTAATCTATTAAAGCTTAGCTGGCATCAGATCTTTCTTCTAATATCATTGTCACAAACTAAATACAAAATTTCACTATAAATAAGACAAACGGTATTTTGAGGTGATTAAACGGTAAAAGCCCTATTTTATAAAATAGAGCTTTTGTTGGAAAAAGTAGAGTTTTTAAGGTCAGGGTTGATGTAAGGGAAAAGAATGACTAAGGATTTGCCGTAGTACCATATTTGGTATTGAAGTAAAGGTCGCGATTGGTTCTTGCATTGATGGCAAGGGTTCTAGTTCTGACTTCACCATTTGCTCCAATAGCGGGGTTTTCTGCAGCATTATAATCAGTCGTTGAGAGTGGAGGATTGGCAAGTACTGAAGTAACTTGAGCACCATTTACTCCTTTTTTCTGTAACACATCTCGCATTACAAAATCGTTGATTGCGATATTTGCACGGTTGGTGGCGGTAATTCTATAAGCAATACATTGCTGTGGAGTAATGTTGCCTAAAATAGAGTCCATGCTAAATCCAGTTCTTGGATCAGAAGTAGTTGGTACTGTAGAATAACTTAAAGTACTGGCATTACAGTCATTTACAAACTGGTATTTCTGTAATACTAAAGCAGCATTCGCAGCGATTACTCTGCCAAAATTATTATTTGGATAATGGTAAGTAGTATTTGCAAATGCAATTACTCTCTTATCGCTATTGGTACGGATAGTGTAGATATTACCAGGGTTACTATTTTTTTCTATTAGACAGAGATTATTGGTATTGCCGCTGATGGCAGTAAGAGGAACATTGATTTTATATTGACCAATAGTAGATGCACTAGCGTCAACTAATTGCGAACCATAAATAGAGCCGTTTGTACAATGAATAAGCTCAACAGTACTACCAGTAATACCAGCTTCAGCGTTGGGTGTCGTGCTATCGAATATGCCGTTAAAGTAATTAGCGTTATTAGCATAAGGACCCGTTGTAATATTGGCATTAGTAGCACTAGCATCTGTGATACCACCATTATCATTAAAAACGATACCTGAAAAAGTATATTGCGGCGTGTGGCAGTAGCTATCTACTCGAAACTGAAACCTTTGACTTGTGGGCGTAGTGATATTATTAGTATTGGTGTAGCTAAAAGTGACTGATCTGATATCCTCGCTAAATAAGACTGACCCTTGACAATTTGTATCAAGAGCATTAGTGCAGTTAAGTGATGCATTTGTAGAAGAGATCTGAAGCCCATTTCCTAGCTCAACGACACTGGATCCAGATATTCTTTGGAAAGTCCCTTTAATCTTAGTATTGTTTCGGGTTATGCCGGTGATGCTGACTAAATCATCCCAGCCAGTCTTATTGCTGCCTATGTTCTTATCGATGTCAAACGCGCTTATGGCAACATTATTTAAATAAAGAGAGTCGCTATTCCCGGTGTTTTGAAAGTCTAAAGTGATCTCAGAACGAGATGTCAGGTCCTTGAAGTTTCTATTAATATCTATAGCAGGATTGGTGCTGGTTCCTGTAACCATAGTCGTATTACCAGAAGCATTAACGTTGATCTCTTCAATGGTCATTTTGATTTTCAATGGAATAGACAAACTTGATGTGCTTGTCATGGCTTGATAAGTATTTGTATCAAAACTCTCTTTGAGCTTGGTGTAGTTGCCGTTATCGAATACTCCTTTGGTTGAACCAGCCGGACATGCTAGGTTAGATCCGGGATTGGGTGCAAGTGCAAATGATGAATGACTGATCGCAAGAAAAATGATTGCTGTTATCAGCGGCAACATTCGACAGATATATCTATCAAATAACTGTGAAGCGTTTGTACGTACGATACGCTGGATCTGATACATATTGCTATCCCTGTAAACTGATATTCACTAACCATCATTTATATAAACATATCTAATAAACATAACCAAAAAGCTGTTTGTATTATGTAATTCATCATATTAAGCAATAATCGTATAAATTTGCTAGAAAACAGATGAATGGTAGATTTAATATGACCAAATACATATATTTTGCTAAATATCATAGTCACTGCCCATCACCAGAATTTCCCAACAAATTTTCCAAATGCTTGAAAAAACATAATCACTATTTATTTTAAAAATACTTGTCATATTGGCATTTCTTTATCGCTATAAACAATCTGTTGATAAACGCCTATAATAGAGTGTCAATATCATTTGATGATGAAAGTCGCATATCGGCTGTCGTTTACTTTTACTACGATGTCTGTTTAAACCCCATGCCAAACTACAGTTGCTGATTATGAGCAACTGGTCTGTAATAACCACGACATATAACGGAATGACGAGATGCAGCAAGGAACGCATTAGGTAAATCGTTTGCTTACGAAAATATGTATAACTCTGTGTTTTAATAATACCCTGCCAACGTGTAGGGGTAACTGATAAAAAAGGATTAGACAAGATGAATTATTACAAGGATGCTGATAGCAGCGAAACGCAGGAATGGCTGCAAGCTTTTGAGTCTGTGATTAAGCATGCTGATAAAGATCGTGCGCAGTTCTTATTAAAGGCCCTATATAATATGGGGGTGCAAGAAGGTCTGCCATTTAACCGTCTAGATACAGCCTATATCAATACCATCGCCGTTGAAGATGAGCCGATGTACCCAGGGGACTTGACGATTGAGCGCAAGATTCGTGCTTTAATTCGCTACAATGCCTTGGCAATGGTAATGCGCGCCAATAAAAACGATGACGATTTGGGTGGTCATTTAGCCTCATTTGCTTCTAGTGCGACGTTATATGAAACTGGTTTTAACCATTTCTTCCGTGCGGCTAGCGATCATTTTGGCGGCGATATGATTTACTATCAAGGTCACTCAGCACCAGGTATGTATGCCCGTTCTTATTTAGAAGGTCGCTTGACTGAAGATCAGTTGGATAATTTTCGCCGTGAAGTCGGTGGTAAAGGCTTATCAAGCTATCCGCATCCATACTTAATGCCGGACTATTGGCAGTTCCCAACGGTTTCGATGGGCTTGGGTCCTATCATGTCGATCTACCATGCGCACGTTCATCGCTACATGGAAAATCGTAAGTTATTAGAAAAAGAAGGTCGTAAGATTTGGGCATTCTTAGGTGATGGCGAAACCGATGAGCCAGAAAGCTTGGGTGCCATCTCTCTTGCTGGTCGTGAAAAGCTGGACAATCTGATTTGGGTCGTTAACTGTAATCTACAGCGCCTTGATGGTCCCGTTCGTGGTAATGGCAAAATTATTCAAGAACTTGAATCGGTATTCCGCGGTGCAGGCTGGCGTGTGATTAAAGTTATTTGGGGCGGTCAGTGGGATAATTTACTCGATAAAGATGATACTGGTGTTCTAAAACACCGTATGGAAGAGACAGTCGACGGTGAGTATCAGTTATATGAAGCGCGTACGCCTGAATTCACACGTGAGCATTTCTTTAATAAATATCCTGAACTCAAAGAGATGGCAGATGCCTTAACGGATGAAGATATTTCACGTCTGAACCGTGGTGGCCATGACCCTATGAAGGTTTACGCCGCGTTTAGTGAAGCCATGAAAACCAAAGGTCAGCCTACGGTTGTCTTGGTTAAGACAGTTAAAGGCTACGGTCTATCTACCACCCAAGCGGTTAATAAATCGCATCAAGTCAAGAAGCTTGATCAAGACGCCTTGGTATATTTCCGTGACCGTTTTGACTTGCCATTTACCGATGAGCAGTTAGAGACGCTACCGTTCTATCGTCCGGCTGAAGATTCAGCAGAGATGAAGTATCTGAAAGGTCGCCGCGAAGCGTTAGGTGGTCATCTGCCGAATCGTCGTAGTGGTCATATTCCATTGAATATCCCTGATTTATCTATCTTTGATCGTGTTTTAAAAGGCAGTAACGGTAAAGAGCAATCAACCACCATGGTGTTTGTGCGCCTATTATCAGCAATGCTAAAAAACAAAGACATTCAAGACCGCGTCGTTCCTATCGTTCCTGATGAGGCGCGTACCTTTGGTTTAGAAGGTATGTTCCGTCAATTGGGTATCTACTCTGCTGTAGGTCAAAAGTATACGCCTGAAGACAGTGAAGCTTTGATGGGTTATAAAGAAGCCATCGATGGTCATATGTTAGAAGAAGGTATCAACGAAGCGGGCGCAATGAGTGCGTGGATTGCATTGGCAACCAGTTACTCTGTAAACGCTTTGCCAATGATTCCGATGTACATTTATTACTCTATGTTCGGTTTCCAGCGTATTGGTGACTTGGCGTGGGCGGCTGGTGATTGTCAAGCACAGGGCTTCTTGTTGGGTGCAACGGCAGGTCGCACGACGTTAAATGGTGAAGGCTTGCAGCATCAAGATGGTCATTCGCAAATCTTATTCAACGTCGTTCCTAACTGTGTGAGCTATGATCCTTGTTATGGTTATGAGTTGGCAGTGATTATGCATGATGGCTTACGCCGCATGTATGCTGAAGGCGAGCGTATTTATTATTATCTCACCGTGATGAATGAGAACTATGAGCAACCTGCTATGCCAGAAGGCGTGGAAGAAGGCATCAAGCGCGGTATGTATCTGTTAGAAGATAATGGTTCTGCCCAAGTTCAGCTATTAGGTTCTGGTGTTATTTTACGTGAAGTACAAAAAGCGGCACGTATCTTAAAAGATGAGTTTAATATCACATCGAACGTCTGGAGCGTAACCAGTTTTAATGAGCTGACACGTGATGGTATGGCGTGTGATGACTATAATCGCCTACATCCAATGGATGAAGAGCGTGTGCCATGGATCACTGAGCAGCTTGCACCACACGAAGGTATTGTCGTTGCTGCAACGGATTATATGCGCAATTATTCAGAACAGATCCGTGCATGGTTACCAGATAGCCGTCCATACACCACCTTAGGTACAGATGGCTATGGTCGCTCAGATACCCGTGAGAATCTGCGTAGCTTCTTTAACGTCGATGCCGCTCATATCGTTGTCGCGACTCTAAAACGCTTGGCTGATGAAGGCGAAGTAGA
>NZ_JBFFMS010000057.1:0-8661 GCF_041554015.1 Psychrobacter sp.
GCCAAACATACAGCCCTTGCGACTGAATGCTGTTATCGTTGTCGGCTGTCATAATGATTACCTTATATATGATGACTACTTATCTTTGATATTTGAGAATGTATGTTGTTTAAAAAGTATAAAAAATGAGGCGCAGGCGTAATTATTTATCTATAAAGGCTATACGCGCCCTGCTTGCTTTAAAGCATTTTGCAAAATAACACGGTCGTCAAAATCATAACGAACATGGTTAATTTCTTGATAGGTCTCATGCCCCTTGCCCGCGATAACGACGATATCATCAGCCGCAGCTTGACTGACTGCGTACTCAATCGCAGCTTGGCGCGCAGGTTCGATATGAGTACGCTGATATTGCTCGCTCGTCATGCCCACTTGCATATCTTGCAAAATCGCATTGGGGTCTTCGGTGCGTGGATTGTCTGCCGTTAATACGACTTTATCGGCGCCCGCCAATCCCGCTTGCGCCATTAAAGGACGTTTGCCCGCATCCCGGTCACCGCCACAACCAAACACTGCCCATAGCTGACCCTGACAATGGGTCTTTAGGCTGGCAAGCACTTGGCTTAACGCATCTGGCGTATGCGCATAATCAACGATAAAACAGCCCTCATTAGAAGGTACCCGCTGCATACGTCCAGCCGCACCTTGTAGCTGCGGCACAACTGCGCCAATATGCTCAAGGCTAATTCCTAAAGCGGTAGCAGCTGCCATAGCGGCAAGCAAATTGGCAACATTAAAGCGCCCAAGTAACGGGCTGATAATAGTAATGCTATCGGTTTCTTTGTTTTCGAAATCAGCATTATCAGTACAGGCAAAATCAGTGCGTAGCGTAATCTCAACACCTTGTAAGCTTGGCTTGATATCAGCGGCAACAAAGGTCGCAGATTTTGCTGAGTCTAAGCTATAGGTCCAGACCGTCAAAGCGCTGGCATGGGCGGTGTCGAGCATAATCTGAGCATATTCATCATCGATATTGATAATGGCGTGAGTCAAATCTGGAAAATGTGCTTTATCAAACAGCCGAGCTTTTGCCGCGGCATACTCTGCCATATCGGCATGATAATCTAAGTGGTCACGGCTAAGATTGGTATAAATCGCCACCGACACGGGCATCCCTTGTAAACGCTGCTGATCGAGACCATGTGAGCTGGCTTCTAGTGCCAATAATTCAGCATTCTCTGTACCCATTTGATATAAAAATTGCTGTACTGCTAAGGCATCGCCGGTGGTATGGCTGGCTTGCACCAAAGCACCAAGCCGACCATTCCCTGCCGTACCCATTACCGCGCTGCTCATGCCTGTCAGCTGCGTCAGCTGCGCCACCAATTGACTGATGGTGGTTTTGCCATTGGTGCCCGTCACCGCGACCACCGTTGGCAAGGTCACAGGCTGCTGATATTGCAAGCGAGCTTGAATAATTGTCCCTAAAAAATCACGTATATTGGGTACGTATAAAACGGGGCAAGGCAATGCTGCTAACTGCTGCTGGGCTTCAGACATACTTACATTTGGTGAGGTGATATCTGCATGATTTGATATATCAGAGCCACTAAGCAAGGCTATAGGATCTATTTCTGATAGGATAAAAGCCGCATTTTCAGCGGCTTGATAGAGGTAGTCACGACTTTTTTGACAGTCTGGTTGATGGCTTTTTAATAACACAAACACATCGTTCGGCTTTAGTTCACGACTGTCTAAACGAAACTGCTGAAATAAAATATTGGCAACCGAGTTTGCTGATTTTGAATCTGCCCCAATCACTGCCGTCTGAGTCAATGGTTGTTGCAATACCTGCTCTATACCTGCTCTACACCTATGATTGCTATTAGATTCCATCAGCTGTTGCAAGGTGATTGGGGCACTGTTTGGTGACGAGAGTGACAAAGTCATTGGCAAATCCTAAATGGTTAAAACACATCAAATAGTTAAGAGCTGGGTATTAAAAAGTTGCTTTTATGGCTACTGAGCGACTGTTTTTAATGGTTTATCTAACGGCACATTATACAAACGCAGCGCCTCTTTCATGACGTTATGAAAAACCGGTGCGACGGTTAAACCAGCATAAATCTGACCACGTGGGTCTTCAATCAGCATGACACCGACGAGCCGTGGATTCGATGCTGGAGCCATACCAGCAAAGACGTTACGATACTGATCGGTATAATAACCGCCCTTTGGATTGATACGGCGCGACGTCCCTGTTTTACCAGCAACCCGATAGCCATCGATAGCAGCCCCTTTAGCCGTACCACCGTCCTCTGTGACACTCTCCATCATTTGTACGATGGCCATTGCCTGTTCGTGCGCCATAATACGTTTGCTTGGCAGCGCCTTGTCATTCTTAGTCAATGTTAACGGATGCATCACCCCGCCTGCCGCCAGCGCTGAATACGCTTGTGCTACCTGCGCCAATGTCACCTGTATACCATAGCCATAACTGATGGTTGCCCGTCGTGAGGTTTCTTTTTCTTCTGGCGTCACCACAAGCCCACTGCCTTCTCCTGGGAATTGCAGCGGTGTTTTGGTGCCAAAGCCAAACTGTCTTTGCATATTGGTAATGCCGTCAGCCGGTAGAGACAATGCAATTTTGGTCGAGGCGACGTTACTAGATTTCTGTAGCAACGTTGCCATTGTGATCCGCCCCAGATTGTTATGATCACGAATCGTATAACCACGGACACGGATAGAACCAGGATTGGTATCGATCAACGTAGTAGCAGTGTATTTCCCTGAATCTAAAGCCGCTGCAACGGTGAATGGCTTCATGACTGAACCCGGTTCAAAGACATCAAGCAGCGCACGGTTACGCTGATTTTCACCCGTCATCTCATTGAGATTGTTTGAGTTAAATGATGGCCACGTCGATAGCGCCAGCACCTCACCGGTTTGCACATCGACCACCATACCTGTTGACCAACGTGCTTTTTGTAAGCGCCCTGCTTTCTCAAGCTCTTTATAAAGCAAATACTGCAAGCGCGAATCAATCGTCAAAGTCACATCTTTGCCCGGTACTTCTGGCTCAACTTGTTTGATTTCTTTGAGACTGTTTTGCTTGGCGTCTTTTAGCACCAAAACCTTACCATCATCGCCCGCCAGCTCTTTCTCATACTGACGTTCTATACCAGCGCGCCCTTCATAACCGCCCTCAGGATCATTGGCATTTTGTCCCATAAAACCTAGCAGCTGCGAGTTGGGCTGCGGCTGTGGATAATAGCGCTGAAAAAAGTTTTTCTCATTCACACCGGGGAAATCAAGTGAGCTGACACTTTCTGCAATCTCTGGCGTGACTTTATTTAATAAGGGCAAATAATGCGAGCCTGCACCCGATGGCAGTGCCGCTTTGACCGCTTCTTCATCCGTTACATCGATAGTAGGGTCGATAGCCGTGACTCTTTTTAGCTCATCGACAGAGATATTGGCAGCAGCGGCAAGCGTCGTCAAATCCATATTATCCAAACGCTTTTGCATACGCGCGATAAGCTTTGGACTATCAGGATTGGTGATAATAATACGCTTAAGCTCGTAGTATTCACGGGCATAGTCATGCGGGCTAAAAGACACGGTCGCGAGTGGTGCACTAACCGCCAATGGCAGATTGTTGCGATCCGTAATCATACCGCGATAGGATTTTTGTGTGCGCACACTGGTGATGAGCTCATTACCTTTATCTTGGTAAAATTGAGTATTGAGCACTTGAATATAGTAAGCACGACCGATAAGTGCCACTAAAATAAGCAGGGCTATACCCCAGATCAGACGAAAACGGTTTTTATCCTGCTCAACACCGCCGCGCGAGGAAGCACCCGAGGCCTTACCCAAAAATGCTCTTTTGCTTTTTAGGTTTTTGACACTGGTATAAGCACCCTGCTCTTCATTCTTTTTTAAGCGACCAAATAGCTTGGGCTTTTGACCATCGCTTGATTTATTATCAGCCTTACTGCTCGCTTGCCCAGATTTCGCCGCACTAGCTGGGCGTAAGGGTTTAGTGACCTTACCACTGACAGGCTTTTTGCTGGCGTTTTTTGCAGTTGTTTTACTACTATTAGCATTAGGCTTTTTGTCACTCATTGTCCCGCCTCCACTGCCGTGGCATCGGCATTGGCGATCGGAGCGTCAGGTGATAAGTCCGTAGAAGCCCGTGGTTCGATAACGTCAGCTGTCTCCTCAGCTGAGTCAGCCTCAATGACTGGCACCTGTACGGTCGCAACACCTGGCTGGATAATCATTTTGTCTTTGAGAGTTGGTGAAAACATACCCAATTCAGCAACTGCACGACTGGCAATCTGCGGCGTCGCACTAAAAGTCTGCTGTTCAATAAGCAGACGCTGGTGTTCAACTTGTAATTTTCGCTCTTGTTTTTTCATGTCTTGCAAAGTTTTATAATCCTGATGATACTGCTGAACACCTTCAGCCGTTTTGATGCCACTCCATACAATACCAGCCGCCAATAGTACTAATATGGCCACATAAATACTCAATACATTAAATTTACGCACAAATAAATCGCCAACATCAGTATTTGAAGGCGTTGCGGCGCGGCGGTTTGTAGGTTTGTCAGCTATTGCCATGACGATCTCAAAAAAGTGAACTTAACATATAAAAAGCGATAACCATTTACGAGTTATAAAACCCTTATAAGGCATCAGCACCATCAATAAAAACAATATCAAACAAAAAAGTAACTGCTGAGCCTAGCAGATAATGTTTACAGCTTTTTAACAGCCGCGTAATCATTAAAACATTCAGTCATATTTAAGCCACATCATGCGAAATAATTGTTTATGGCTCATTATCTGGTAGATAATCGGTCTCAGTACGAGTCGCCATGCGTAACCACGCACTACGCGCGCGCGGATTGTGACTGGTCTCAGCCTTACTAGGACCCACGCGTTTAGGCTTACTAAAATAACGCGGACGATTGGGCGGCATCGGCAAATTCTCATCCTCTGGATACTGACCTTTACTATGACGCTGCAAAAACTGCTTGATACGGCGATCTTCTAACGAGTGAAAACTAATCACTGCCAGCTGACCGCCCGACTTTAAAATCGGAATGCTTTGTTCTAAAAAGTCATCGACATCGCCAAGCTCATTATTGATAAAAATGCGCATCGCCTGAAAGCTTTGCGTCGCTGGATGCTTGCCTTTTTGCCATTTTGGATGGGCGACCTTGATGACCTCAGCCAATGCCAAAGTAGAGTCATAACTGTCCATCTGCTTGATCGCACG
Organism: Psychrobacter sp.; assembly: GCF_041554015.1. Classification (GTDB taxonomy): domain Bacteria; phylum Pseudomonadota; class Gammaproteobacteria; order Pseudomonadales; family Moraxellaceae; genus Psychrobacter. Next base: position 5,230 of record NZ_JBFFMS010000057.1, read on the forward strand.
GGCGATACGGCGGCTATGACGCTCTTCGCCAAACTCATATAGCACATTGGCTAAGGTTTCATCATCAACTGTCTCAAGCCACTCGGCAACCGACTGTCCACGACTGGTGTCCATGCGCATATCGACCGCACCATCGCGCATAAAACTAAAACCACGACTGCCATCATCAATCTGTGGCGATGAGATACCCAAATCCGCCATTAAGCCATCAACTTGTATGATACCCATCGCCGCTAAACTGTCGGTCAAGGTCGCAAAGCTATCATGCACCACTTTGACGCGGCTATCAGATTTTGCTAATTCTTGCGCAACGCTAATGGCTGTCGGGTCTTTATCAAAAACAATCAAGGTTGCATCAGCGGCAAGCTGGCTTAATAGCAGGCGGCTATGCCCACCGCGCCCAAAAGTTGCATCAACATAGATACCGCTCATTTGTAAGCTGTTTTGGTTGTCATCTGTTTTAGGTAGTGATTTAACGCCGAGCACCGCGGCGACCGTTTCTTGCAGTAGTACCGCATCATGAACAAAGCTCAATTTATCAGAGGTTGCTTTAGGTGTTACAGACTCTTGCTCAAGTTGATTATCAGACACAGTATCATCCGTACCAGAAAGATTTGGATTAGCATTTGGCGTATTTTTTGGCTTAGTATTCGATATGGACACAAACAACTCAATAGATGATGGTCAAATTGACCAGTAATAGTAAAAAATCAGATGAAAATAAACAAGTTATGACTTGTCTAACATTATTATCGCAAGGATACACGGCTAGTCAAGCGCTAGACGGGCATTTCGTTAAAAATATCCCATCTCTCTGTTATACTAGCGCTATATTTTACGCTATTTTTCAACCTTGACTGCCATTCTTTCGTCCATATTTTCACTTTTCACTACTACTTTTGACTGTCCCATTCATCAACCACCACATTCTGAGATTTTTATGATGCAACCATCAACTTCTACTAGCAGTACACGTCCTGTCCGTACCCGTATTGCGCCTTCACCTACTGGCTTCCCGCATGTCGGCACCGCTTATATTGCACTGTTTAATTTAGCTTTTGCCAAAGCCCACGGCGGCGAATTTATTTTACGTATCGAAGACACCGACCAAACGCGCTCAACCGAACAATCAGAGCAAATGATTTTGGATGCGCTGCGCTGGGTCGGTCTTGACTGGGCGGAAGGTCCAGATATCGGCGGTCCACATGCCCCTTATCGTCAGAGCGAGCGTAGCGACATTTATAAAAAGCACGCCGAAATGCTGATAGAAAAAGACCATGCGTTTCGCTGCTTTTGTAGCAGTGAAGAGCTCGATGCCATGCGAGCTGAGCAAATGGCCAATGGTGAAACGCCGCGTTACGACGGTCGCTGTGCCCATTTAGCGCCAGAGAAAACTGCGCAATTGCTAAGCGAGGGCAAACCAAACGTCATTCGTATGCGTGTGCCAACCGAAGGCGTTTGTCAGGTACAAGATATGCTACGCGGCACGGTTGAGATTCCTTGGACGCAAGTCGATATGCAAGTGCTGCTAAAAACCGACGGCATGCCAACTTATCATCTAGCTAACGTTGTCGATGACCACTTGATGGACATCAGCCATGTATTGCGCGGCGAAGAGTGGCTCAACTCTGCGCCGAAACATCAGCTACTTTATAAGTATTTTGGTTGGGAGATGCCGGTTCTTTGTCATATGCCATTGCTGCGTAACCCTGACAAATCAAAGCTGTCTAAACGTAAAAACCCAACCTCGATTACCTATTATCGTGATGCCGGCGTGTTACCTGAAGCGCTGCTAAACTATCTTGGTCGTATGGGCTACTCTATGCCTGACGAAGCGGAGAAATTTACCTTAGAGGAAATGATTGCCAGTTTTGATATTCAGCGCGTATCGCTTGGCGGTCCTATTTTCGATATCGAAAAGCTCAATTGGGTAAATAGCGAGTGGTTACGTGCCCTCACCCCAGAAGAGCTAAAAAATAAAATCCTCGAGTGGGCAAGTAACAGTGATAAATTAACCGCTATCGCCGCTGCTATTCAGCCACGTATTGAATTATTGTCTGATGCCGTTAATTGGGGCGGCTTTTATTTCCAAAACCTACCGAATATCACCGCTGAAAGCTTTACTCATAAATCGCTCACGCCTGAGCAAATTACCGAGATGCTACAACTGTCATTATGGCAGCTAGAAGTCTTACCAACTTGGTCAGAAGAAAATATCTACGCCACCCTAAAAGGTCTTGCCGCTCACCTTGATATTAAAATGCGCGACTTTATGGCGCCGTTCTTCATCGCTATCGCTGGTAGCACCTCCTCGACGCCGGTCATGAACTCTATGGCAATTATCGGCGCTGATATGACGCTGACGCGCTTGCGCCATGCGGTTGATGTACTGGGTGGCCTCGGTAAAAAGAAGCTGAAGAAACTTGAGAAACAAGCAGCAGAGTTGCCAGACTTCCTAGCTGATAAATAGTTTGGCAGCTTAATAGTTTTTTCAATTTCTAATTGAAAAAACTATTAATAAATAACAAAAAGGGGTCAGGCTGAACTGACTCCTTTTTACGTTAATCTCAGCATATAAAATTCAACACCTTCATTGGAAATAAACATGGCCGCTAAAACCGTCACCATCGAAAGCAAAGATTATGTCTTTAATACCCTTAAAGAAGCGCAAAATCATTATGATGCCATCGTAAAAGAACTATACGACGCTGATCTTACCCTGACAACCGGTCAAGACTTTGAAGATTTAAAATGGATATATAGCACCTACTGTCATTACACCAAGCATAATCTGGACAAGTTAAGCAATTCTGACATTGTTGGTTTTAAGGGCATAAGTACTGTCCGAGAAAAAGGGGGTCAATATATCCCCACAGAGTGCTGTGCCATTATTTTCTCTGATAGCAGCTCTAACTGTACGGAAGAAGAATTCTTTACCGATAAAGCCCTAAAAGAGATTGCCATTAAGCAAAATCCACGTTAATTTGAGCTTATTTAGTAGCTAAAATAGCTTTAATTACTTTTTTTCGCATATTTCTGCATTATTCTTAAAATAGTAGTTGACAAGACTGCCGGTCTTACATAAAATACGCACACTCTTAGCGAGGGGCTATAGCTCAGTTGGTAGAGCACTTGCATGGCATGCAAGGGGTCAACGGTTCGACTCCGTTTAGCTCCACCATACTATTTATTGCAACGCTCAGTTTACTGACATTTAATAAATACTCGCTAGTAGGATGATATCAGCACCTAGGCAATGCTTGCTCTATTCATAGATAAGCACTCTGATATTGTGAAGTACCGTTGTAACCACTGGTTATAACACTCTATGCGTCCCCATCGTCTAGAGGCCTAGGACACCGCCCTTTCACGGCGGTAACGGGGGTTCGAATCCCCCTGGGGACGCCACTATTCGGCGTCACTTATTAGCAC
>NZ_JBFFMS010000058.1:0-8159 GCF_041554015.1 Psychrobacter sp.
AGTTATAAAAGCGAAGCGGCAAAACCTGATCAAGCATTAGATATCGGTCTAAAAGAATATCCCGATCCCAAACAAAATGCCTCGTTATGGGGACTTTTGCTCATGCCATTTAAAAACAAGCCCTCTACCAATCAACCCGATCACAAGTAAATACAGCATCTAACCATCAATCAATCTGGTAAACACAAACCAGTTATTTATGTCAAAGCCTCTCATTATTAACCAGCGTCACAAGTATTTTGAGCAATCATTCAATTTATATTTGAGTGATTGCTCAAAATCATTTATAGTAGTGTCCGTTATCAATTAAAAGACGATACCTTTACGATAACGAACTTTAACCTTACTCACTTATCATCGTGATTTTTCAATCTAAATAATTGCGTAAAACCTTAATGCTATTACCCATACTAAATAGGAATAATATATGACTGACTTTACATTGTATGACAAACAAAGCGCGCCAGCAGAGAGCACAGCACTACTTGAGAGCTCAATCAGTGCACTTGGTAGAATTCCAAACTTATATGCTGTAATGGCTGAAGCGCCTGGATTGCTTGAAGGTTACCAACGCCTGCATCAACTGTTCTTAGACAGCAGCTTTGATGACGAAGAGACCACAGTAGTATGGCAAGCCATCAACGTCGAGCATGAATGTGGTTATTGTGTGCCCGCTCATACGGCGATTGCCAAAAGCATGAAGGTCGATGACGCTATCACGGATGCATTACGTAATGAGACGCCCCTACCCACTGCAAAACTAGAAGCTCTACGTGACTTTACTCTGTCTGTGGTTCGCAGTCGTGGTAATGTCAATGATGAGGCTGTACAAGCATTCTTGGACGCAGGATTTACTAAGCGTCACGTGCTAGAAGTGGTATTAGGCGCAGCACAGAAAGTCATGAGTAACTACACCAACCATCTGGCTAATACGCCAATCGATAAGCCTTTTCAGAGATTTGAGTGGCATAAAGTTAAATAATGATTTACGTTATACCCATATCCAGATCGTGGGCTAGAAAAAATCTCATAAATAATGTGATTTAAGTATAAAAACGGGCAGCCTAGCGTTCTAAGCTGCCCGTTTTATTAACTGTCATGCTATTTTTACAGTGTTACTAGTACAGCATAAGTAATGGCAACTGACTCATTTTTATAACCCAATTTAACCAGCAGACATATCCTTACGCAGACTCTCTATAGAAGAAGCCATATCCTCTGCAAGTAACTGAACCGCTGTACTGTCAACATTGCGCTGAGCAAAGGCACGCAGCCCCATAACCTCAGCTTGTATTCGACGCGCTAACCTCAGTGGATCGAGCGTATCATCTAACTCTCTTAGTTGCTGCGCCTCCACAAAGCATGCGGCAAAACGCGCCTCCATACTGGCCAGTAGTTTTTCAACCTTCTCTAACGCTAATTGCTCACGAGTACCAAGCTCAAGCAAGCTTTTAACCAACATACACGCCCGACTAGGCAGATTTTTCTCGCGGATATCACCAAGCTCACGCATATAAGCCGCCAATCCTAATAAAGGAGAGTCATAGCTGCTTAATAGACGCTCAAGCTCCTTGAGCACTGCCTGTGCATAGTAATCAAGCGCTTCTTGAAACAAGCCCTCTTTATTACCAAAAGCGGCGTAAATACTGCCTGGTCGCATATCAAGCGCTTGCTCGATATCCTTTAACGAGGTTGCATGAAAGCCTTTTTGCCAAAACAGCTGTATGGCGCGCTCTAATGCTTCATGACGATTATATAATGTGGTACGTGACATAATATTCCAGTTTTATTCCATAAGTTTAGACAATAAAGTAAACATGGCTATACAATTTGAGTGACTACTCAATTTTATCTTGAATGATTATTCAAGTCCAGCTAAAGTAGGTTTACCAAATGTCAGCATTCTATTATCAAATTGATTGAAAGGCTGACTTATACTAAAAAAGGAATTTTTATGGCCACTATCTACTCAGCTCCTATTATCGTATTCGATGTCAACGAAACCTTACTCGATATCGAGACGCTCACGCCGTTATTTACACGCTTATTTGGCGATAATAACAGACTCAGAGAGTGGTTCGCGCAATTGGTTCTTTACTCACAAACCATGACTTTATCTGGTCTTTACACCTCTTTTGGTGAGCTTGGCGTTGGTGCATTGCAAATGACCGCAGATATTCATGCCGTTACGCTAACAGAAGACGATATTCAGGAGTTTAAGCAGCGCATGAGTGAGATGCCAGCTCACCCTGACGCCATACCTGCTTTGAGCAAACTGCGTGATGCAGGATTTAGAGTGGTGACCTTGACCAATTCAGCCCCCAGCGCTTCCCCAACGCCACTTGAAAAAGCAGGACTGAGTGAGTTTTTTGAGCGAAATTTCAGTGTTGCAAGTGTCAGTCAATTTAAACCTGCACCGGCAACATACCAAATGGTCGCTTGCGAGCTGTCCGTTGAGACCTCAGAGCTATGTCTTGTCGCTTGCCACCTGTGGGATGTTATCGGCGCTCAAGCGGCTGGCTGCCAAGGGGCTTTTGTAACCCGACCTTATAACGCGCTACTCTCGGCGTCCAATGTACCAAAACCCGACTTTATCGCTCCAGATCTCATTACCCTCGCTGAACACATTATTAATCATCAAAGCTCTTAGGCGGAGGGACAACAATTTATGGCAATTATTCCAAAAAGCTCTGTGACTGCATTATCTGACAGGCAATTTATGCAAAAAACTTGGTAATTGCCGTATTTGATGACATCTCTTGGTAGAATTTGTTACCATAACTGATAACGATTTAGATCATTTCACATTTATATTATTTCACTTAGGTAGTTTCATTTAGGTAATGCAGATATGGCAAAAAACGCCCTACAGGCTCAACTTCTAAAAGCAGGTTTGGTTGACAGTAAAAAAGCCAACAAAATAAGCAAACAGGCGCAGCATGCTAAGCGCACTGGCGATGCCTCCAATATCGAATCGAAAAAAGCCTTGGCAGATGCTCAAGCTAAGAAGTTAGAGAAAGATCAAAAGCTCAATCAAGAGAAGCAGCGCCTCTTAGAAGAAAAGATGCTAAAAGCCAATATTATTCAAATGATTAAGCAGCATCAACTGACTGAGACAAACGGCGATATCAGCTATCAGTTTGTCGATAATTCTAAAGTCAAAAAAATCTCTATCACTCAAAAGCTATATGATCAAATTGTGGCAGGTCATGTGGTCATCGCTCGCTTGGATGACAGCTATGCCCTACTACCGCGCCCGCTTGCCGATCGTATCGATTCAAAGATGACAGGCTTTATGGTGGTATCAAACGATACTGCAGAAGATGAGCTGGCAGAGGATGATCCGTATGCCGCTTATGTGATTCCAGATGATTTGATGTGGTAATCATTGCTATAAGTCACGCTATCGAAAAAGCCCTGTTGATTATCAATAAGGCTTTTTTGTGTAGGCATTCCAGCTGATATTCATATAGCAAAAAATCAAATCGCCTTGGCAAACTCTTGATGCTTTAAACCAATCGTTCTCAGCCTACCTTTATCGTCTACTTCTTTGATGACTAATGACCACTCATCACTGATAGCAACCGTATCGCCCGATACTGGCTTCATATCCAAATTGTCTATGACATATTCAGCAACCGTTTGCTCCCACATGCTTTTTGCGCTGACGTCAGATTTTACCTTTAGCTTATCTACCAAAGTCTCAGACGCCATAATACCGGTGAAAAATGGCAAATCTCCAAGCTTTACACTGGGTGATAGCAACCAATCACCATAAAAGTCATCGATGGCTTTACGATCGAGGGTGGTGTCATTAAAAATCTTGGCAATTTGACTGGCATGATTACCCCTCATCGCATACCAAACTCTATCCCCACATTTAAGCTTGGTCGTATCCTCAACTCTCACAATATGTTGCCGACGTACCAAGGCAAAGACACTTATCTCATCAGGGCTAACACGGTTAGAGATGCCCATCGGATGGCGGTCAATCGCAAATGCGCCAGACTTTACTTCAAACTCATATAAGGTAATACTCGCCTTATCAGATACCCAAACTTCATGCTCTTCTTCTGGGTCTTTATTATTCGGAATACGCACTTTGAACAAATTTGCCATAAAAGGAATGGTGGTGCCTTGCAAAATTAAAGACAAAACCACCACGCCAAAAGCAATATCAAATAGCATAAAGGCGCCCTCTATGCCTGCCATCACGGGCAAAATAGCAAGAGTAATGGGAACCGCACCGCGCAGTCCTACCCAAGAGACAAAACCGATTTCTCTGTCTTTAAATTTAAACGGTTTGACACTGGTATAGACAGCGATAGGACGGGCAATCAAAATCATAAAGGCCGCTATCGCCACCGAATAATACCAAACATCGATAACGTTCGATGGCGTCACGAGCAAACCTAATACCACAAACAGCACCGCTTGAGATAACCAAGCAAAGCTGTCCATCACCCGCATGACATGCTCGGTTGAGCGGACTTTATGGTTACCAATCAGTACACCGGTTAGATAAATCGCCAAAAACCCACTACCGCCAATAAGGTTGGTCGCGGCAAAGACTGCCAAGCCAGCAGACATAATCAAGATAGCGTACATACCTTCCGCTAACAGTATCTTAGGTAATAGCCTTGCTAATAAATAGCCGAACAGCAAACCCATGCCAAGACCAAAACTCAGCTGCTGTAATAGTAGCCCTAAAAAGCCCAGTAGCGTTTGCCCTGCGGAATCGACATTTAAGGCAATCAATCCTGTTACAAGCAAAATAGCCAAAGGATCATTGGCACCAGACTCTAGCTCCAATGTGGCTTGTACACGGTCGTTAAGCTTGACACCGCCATTACGCAGCAATGAAAATACCGCTGCCGCATCGGTCGAACCGACAATCGCTGCCATTAATAGACCAAAACGCCAATCGGCATCAAGTAGCCAAGTCACAAATATGCCCAGTATCATGACGGTCGCGAGGACACCCCAAGTAGCGAGGGTAACGGCTGGTTTTAAACCTACTCGAAAGGACTTAAATGAGGTACGCAAACCCCCATCTAACAAGATACAAGCTAAAGCAGCTTGCCCGACAAAATTAGCAATAGCATATTGGGAAAACTCGATACCTAAGATACCCTCTTCGCCCGCCAGCATGCCTACGACTAAAAACAACAGCAATAAAGGAACGCCCAAACGCGCTGACAAGGTACTTGCCATAATACTGGCAAAAATTAATACTGCTCCTACTAGATACAGGATATTTAAGGTATCCATCTTTTTTTAAGCCCTATGTTTATCAGTTATCAGTGGTGATGAGTCGCGCTGCGCGAGAGTATTGACCGTATTTTTTGGTAGGTAATATGACGAAACTGCTCTTAAGCATAACATTGTTAGCCAAATATAGAGAACCTCTCTACAAACAAATCATCGCAAGGATATTTAAATACTTTGCCTGCTTCTAGAAAATCATTTTTGCACTATGGTGATTACTGCTCTTCTGCAACGATCATTAAGCTTGAATGTATTGCCACGTCATTACTAAAATGGCTGCTGCCACTGTCCAAGCGATGGTGCCCAATAAAAGTGCCTTATATAAGCTGACATAGCTGATGCTAAAAAAGACCACACAGGTATAAATAAGATGCGGGATAACGCCGAGCATACTAAAGATTAAAGCGACCTTTAAATCAGCGGGGCTACGTTCAGTACCAACAATAAAGTGACTGATTAACGTAAACGTAGGGAAAAGTGGTGCAAGCGCCGCCAAATAGAAGAATCGGGTTTGGGCAAATAATTGAATCGCCAATACCATCAAGGCACCAATAAGCATTTTCAGCCAAATCATAATAGGGTCTATCCTTTTGAATGTTAATGGCTGCATCAGCCCAACCTACCATGATACTAAAGTATGCAAATTGACATAAGCACTATTGCCCGTGATAATAGAATTACTTTAATTTAATACCGTGCGGCTGAGATAAATTTTTCTTACTTGCTGTTATCACAGAGGTTACGAAAAATTTATCTCAGTTACACATGGCTATAATCTAGCGCTTGATCTTTATAGTGTCTATGGTTGCTGAATATCGAAAAAAAGACCATTGAGATATTAAACTCAATGGGCTTTCTATGATGAAAAACTATTAAATAGACTTAATCAGCTTTTGGCTTCAGCGCAGCGCTGATATCGGCTAGTAGTGGCGGGATATCATGCTTGCCAGCAATAACCTCTAACATAACCAGCTTGTCTTTGGCGGCAGCTGCTTGCTTGAGAGCCGCTTTTAGCTCGCCTGCTGTTTCTACTTTTAGTAGCAGACTATTATCATCGGTGGCACCAAACGCTTTTGGCATCAGCTGCCAATCACATTTAGGGATGTCGTTGTAATACTGGTTTTCACCATGAATGGCGCGCTCAACGGTGTAGCCATCATTATTAATCAGTACAATCACAGGGTTGATGCGCTCCTGAATCATGACCGCAATCTCTTGAATGGTCAATAAAGCAGAACCATCACCGATGAGCAAAATACTGCGCTTATGCGGTGACGCAATGGCACCACCCAAACTCGCTGGCAAAGTATAACCGATAGAACCCCACATTGGCTGTCCATAAGACGTTACGCCTTCTGGCAGACGCACATCACTGATGCCAAAATAGGCGGTACCTTGTTCAGAGAATACCAAGTTTTTATCATCAAGCGCAGCAGCAATGATATGCCATAAGTCATCTTGACGGATAGGTTCATCATCCTTGCCATGTTGCTCATGCGGCTTTACCTCTTCACAGAACTGCTTTGCTACAATATTGATACCTGAGGTCATGACTTCATGCAATACTTTTAAAGCGTCTTTTAAAGCGATAGGCGCAAAGTTTTTGCCTGCGATACTCGCACGCTCATAATGCAGGTCAACCACCACGTTTTCATCAATATCTTGGCTAAACCCTGCTGTCGTAGTGTCAGTATATTGCACACCAATTTTTATCAAACATTCACAGTTTTCGACCATATCCTTAACGACAGGACGCGATGCCACACCTGCATAAGTACCTGCCCAACGTGAGCTATTCTCATCAAGTAATGTTTTGCCCCATGATAGCGTTGTATAAGGGATATCAGTATCTGCAATCAAAGCTTTAAGCTGACTTTGCAGACCCAAACGATGCACCATCAAATCTGCCATGAGCGTCGTGGTTTTGTTTGGCAGAAACTCTATCAGCGCTTGTTTAAAATCTGACAAGGCCGCTTGACTGGTGATGTCTTCCTCACTATCGATAAGCTTGGTCGTTGGCGGATAAATTGGCGTTTTTGCCACATCTGGTGACAGTAGTAAATAGCCTGGTCGATGCTTTTTAAGAATCATACGAATGACCCGATCGATCTCAGAAGCAGCATTATCAGGCGTGATATGCGCGCGCGCCACGGTCACCGGCTCGACCATCTTGATAAAATGATTAAATACCCCGTCACCCAAAGTATGGTGGATACGGCGCTTTGAATCTTGCAAAGCAGTGCTAGGCGCACCAACGATATGTAGCACTGGCGTATACTCTGCAAACGAGCCTGCTGTGGCATTAATCGCTGACAACTCACCTACCCCAAATGTCGTTACCATAGCGGCAAAGCCACGCTCGCGTGCATAGCCATCAGCTGCATAACCTGCATTTAGCTCATTGGTATTACCTACCCAGCGTAATTTATCTGAGGCGAGTACATTGTCTAAAAAGGTTAAATTAAAATCACCAGGTACGCCAAATATCTCAGTGGCACCAGCTTCTGCGATGCGATCAAACAAATAATCAGCGATGGTATATTGTTGACTCATACTACTTATCCTTAAGTGTTATGTTTATAAATCATAAATATGATAAAAGGTATTATAAAACTGCATTCCAGCCTATTTATATAAAGCAAAGCTTTTGGAATGTAGATTATAACAATCTGTTATAACATGAATGATGGTTAAGATAGTATGCCAATTTACTATCTTTTACTTTTTTTCGCGATAGGTGTTGACAGGTTAAAAAAACTGCGTATAATACGCCTTCATCAACTGACGATAGTTAATTGATAATTAGCGGGAATAGCTCAGTGGTAGAGCATAACCTTGCCAAGGTTGGGGTCGAGAGTTCGAATCTCTTTTCCCGCTCCAAATACTTAAAA
>NZ_JBFFMS010000059.1:0-7928 GCF_041554015.1 Psychrobacter sp.
AAAGGCTTCCAATTGCTTGGAAGCCTTTTAATATAATGGTACCCGGAGCCGGACTTGAACCGGCACGCTATTACTAGCGAGGGATTTTAAATCCCTTGTGTCTACCAATTTCACCACCCGGGCAAAACTTGTATTATCTAATTAGTAAGCTTTCTACTTGTTAGATAGTGGTCGCTATTATAAGCATTTACATTAATAAAGCAAGCTAAAATTAATATAAATCCTAATAAATTTTAACCTAAATAATTGGAGGCTGAGGTCGGAATCGAACCGGCGTTAACGGAGTTGCAGTCCGCTGCATGACCACTCTGCCACCCAGCCAATCAAGGACGCCTATATTAGCAAATATAATTTAAATTACAAGCCCTTTTTGATATAAAGATCGATTATTTATCATGTTGGCTATATTTAGCACTATATTAGGTTAAAACTTATGCCAAATTTAGCCGCTACACGATACTTTTATTATTATCTACAGCCTTTTTTACATCTTTATAAGTTGCGGTACAAATAAGTATCAGTACACCTAGCGTGATTGCTGGCCAAATTAAGATATAAAGCCCATAAAAAAATGTGGTTTCCATATTAACTCCTTTATTTTATTTAAAATGAGTGATGCCTCCATCAAGTGATTAAAAACGGTAATCAAAGCATCGATAATATATAAATCTAGTTTTGTACATTGGTTGTCGGCGCTATGCTGGCTTTTTGGTCATAATCGCCAACACGCTGCTGAATAAGATTAAAGTCAAAACGCTCGTTACTCATGAGGCTAATAATGATGCAAACGACCGTACTGGCACCATAAGCGGTCAGTGAGGCAAGCAGCACCATATATTGACGTAAGAAACCGGTGGCAAATACCAGCATCAATAATAGTGTCAGAGCAGCAGCTGCCAGACCCATTTTTCGACCTAAAAAGCCAAATACCATGAGGCCAATCACTACAGCAGCACCGACACTTGCGAGTATTTCAAAAAAGAGCGCTGTCATACCAGAAATAGGTAGGAGCTCAAAGCGTGCCACACAGAACAGTATTAATCCAACGATGACAGCTGAGGTAAAGGCTGTGTTGGTGACTCGATCCCAAAACACACTGGCAATCACAGGGAAGACAATCGCACCCCATAATGCACCGACGAAAACCAGCATCACGAGAATATCAAGCTTAAAGCTGGCAAAAATCAAACCAGCAGCTGTAGCGACAATCATGGTGCCACGCCCAACAAGCATCATGGTTTTCGGGTTGACACCGCCTTTTTTGGCAATGTTTTTACCATAAATATCAGCCATCATGATGGCTGATAGTGCTGATAAATCTGAATCAGCGGTTGAGGATAGGGCGCCAATAACCAAGATAAAGAAAAGGGCGATAAATACCGGATGTAGGTAAGTACTCACCATCTGCGGAATCAGGTTATTCATATTGCCATTAAGCGGCTCAATACCTATGGTTAACGCCATCAGTCCAATCATACCAAGACCAATCACAATGCCAGCATAGCCAACGGTAGCGGTAATAAAAGTCGCTTTAATCTTGCTTTTATCAATGGCAAATAAGCGTTGAGTAATGGTCTGATTACCAATAGCGTAAGCCAATACCGCGACAAAATAGGGCGCACCTTGCTGGAAAAAGGCTTCAGATGAAAAAAAGTCTTGTTGCTGTAGGGTGAGATTTGAGAGACCACTGACCACGACAGACGGACCACCCATCGAGAATAGTACCGCTGGGATAATAATGACCCCAATGGCCATTAAAGCGACCAGTTGAGCAAAATCGGTAAAGACGGAAGCACGAAATCCAGACGTTAAGGTGTAGCTTAGCACCCCGACGCCGGCGATAATCACCCCTGTTTGAAATGATAGTGGCGACAAGACTGACACCAATGCGCCAGCAGCGGTGAAATTGACCATCAAGCTAATTAAGCTGCCCATAAGGTTAGATATGGCTAAAATTAATTGGCTTGATGACCCGTGGCGGGCGTGAATAAGTTCGCCCAAAGTATGCCCATTTGGCGCAAGCTCACGAAAGCGCATGCCAAACGGATAGATGAATAAAATCATCAAGGCACCCCAAAACCCGTAGTGTATCGGTCCTGAGACGCCATATTTATAGCCGGAGGTGGCAGCGGCATAAAAAGACGCTGCCCAAATCCAAGTAGCGGTCATACTGGCAGCGCCCATGCCAAAACCGACATTATGTCCGGCGACCATAAAACCCGACGTCGTCTCCTCATCCTTTTTTATTAATAACGACAGCAGGTACGTACCGCCATAAAACGTTAGCAATAGTAAAATAATGGTTAATGTTGAAAATTGGAACAATGACTCAGTTTTCAAATTCCTACCTCGCAATTGTTATAAGTAAAAGGTAAATTAAAAATACGCCTTCCAACTATTAAGTATGCAAAACAGATTTACCTAACCGATCAGTCAATCATATGAAATAAGCGACAAGCGACAAGCGCCATCGTCACAAGAAACGTATAGGTTTTAAGTAATCTGCTACTGTATGGCCTTACAACATATATAAAATACGATGGCGAAAACCACAGGGGCAAGGCTAAATATGCGTCTGTAAATGGGTAAACCATTACGCTACAGCGAATGCCTATATGATAATAGCTGGTTGCTGATATAAGCTTGTAGATAAGCATTCATCAGTCAAAATACGGATGAGCATTAAGCCAAACTGCTTGACTTATGCTAGGTTTAGATAGCGTGTATCAGGTGTAGTTAACCATGATGAGAGCATTTTTCACTCAATGATGGTCTTATACACATAATCCGTAATCGTGCTGACAGGTAAGATATAACTGATATATTCTTCCTGACACACGTAGCATTGATAATTAAAACTACAGCCATGTTAAATACTAGTAACATGTTTGTGCCTTAAGACTAACCTATTCTGTCCCCAATCACAAATTTTGTGGTCAATTTTTAAATAACGATAGATAAAACTGACCATTAAAAAGGTAAGTAAACGAATAAGAGATATCTTAAAAAGTGAATTTTAATCGGAATATTTAGGTCACTAGTATGCTTACAGATGAAGGGAGCAATGAAGGAAACAATGAGTGGGCAGGGGATAGGCAGGGAGTGAGCGGTTTTAAGAGTCGTTATAAGATGTGTAGTAAGTCACGCGATTATCACGTAAAAATCCTGCCAGCCCCAAGCCATAGCGTTCAGCAATACGTACCGCTGTACTGGTCGGTGCAGACATGCCAATCAGCCAAGTTATACGGCTACGAATGGATTTTTGGACCAGCTCAATTGATAGCCGGGAAGTCATCAGCACATAATTAACCTCTGCCTTATGACGCAATTGCCATCCAATGAGCTTATCAAGGGCGTTATGGCGCCCCACATCCTCAAATAAGTATAATTGCTGCTCATAGAGGGTGGCAGCAGCATGGACAGCTCCTGTCAGCTGGTGAGTATGCTGCGCTTCATTGACTTGTGCTTGAATGTTTAATAACTCATCAAGCGTAGGCACTGCTATGCTGAGAGGGTGCTTAGTCTTAATATAAGTGCTTAAATCGGGCAGTGCTTGCGTAAGTCCTGTAATACCGCACATACCGCATCCTGTACGTCCTGCCAACTGGCGCCTTTGTGCTTGGATACGCTGATGACAGCGCTGGTTTAGCACCAGCTCAACCACATAGACATCATAGTCTTGCAACTGCTCTGAGAGCGTATGCAAGCTTATAGGCTCATCAGTTATATGATGGGTAAGTGAGTCTTCAATAAAGTTATCTTGGCTAGAAGAGGCGGGCATAAAATTTTGATAGCTTTTAACGTCTGTTAATTGGGTCACATCCCAATCTAGTAAGTCATGACTGTGCTGTATGAGACCTTCACTGTATAAGAAACCAATGGCAAGATACTCAAGCTGATAAGGACTGGCCATCAAAACCGCATAATGAATACCATTAATGACGATGGCTATAGCTGCCTCAACGGCTAACATTGTTGACTTGATGTCAATATCTATCGGCGCCGTTTTTTTAGCAGCCGCGCAACAGCTATCTGATGTATAGCTATGCTTATATGCCATATGTAGCCGTGATAAGGGGGCGTCTTTCGTAAGGCTATCTTCTACAGTTAAGTGAGGTTTGTTTGCCATTATGGGTATTTGCTCGCCTGTATTATCAATAAAATAAAGTATCTGGTATCAAGACAACTATTAGACGGCTGTTGCCATACTGCCTTGTTCAAGACGCTCTAATACCACGGTAACCGATTTATAAGCCGGCGTTTTAGAGTCTGGTGCATGATTATCTAAGTCAAGCAGGTCATTACATTCTGGATAGTAGGTTGCCACGGCATTGGCAGCGATGTCCATCTCTGTGAGTATTAAAGGTCCTAATGTGCGTTTATTATTCTGACTGTCTTGGCGCGATACCATAACCTGATCACCATTTTGCCAACCCATACGACTAATTTCATCTGGATGCATAAAGAGTACGTCACGACGATTCGTCTGCCGGTAGCGATCTTTGAAACCGAAGATCATGGTATTAAATTGATCATGACTACGCACACTAGTTAGTTGCCACACGTTTTGCTCTGTAGGCTGGTGCTTACTGAAGGTTTGACTGTCGACAGAGTTATTTTGATCATTGGATGTTGCTTGCGCCATTTGGGTGGCGATATAGGTAATCGGGTATTGCGGTACCTCAAACTGTGCTTTGCCACTATCGGTATTCCAAACGCGATGGCGCGCCGCATGATACAGATGAAAACCACGCTCAGCAGCACGAATACGCTGGTTAAAATTCTCAAATCCTTCGATTGCTTGCGCAATATAATCACGAACCACATCAAAGTCGGTGCTCATGGCCTGCCAAGGAATTGAGGATTCAGGTTTAAGTACATGAGTTGCCATATCTGCGACGATTTGTGCCTCCGACTTTAGCGTATCACTGATAGGCTTTAGGTGACCTCTAGTCGCTACAACTTGACACATAGAATCTTCAATAGTGGCAAACTGCTCACCTTTTGCCGTGATAAGGCGCTCAGTACGACCCAAGCAGGGCAGGATAAGGTTGTTTTTACTCGGATATAGCATGGTTTCATTAAGCTTGGTAGCGACAAAGACATTGAGCTGTGTAGAGGTAAGAGCAGCTTGAATAGCACTTTTATCGGGTGCAGCAACTGCGTAGTTGCCGCCCATACTAACAAAGGCTTTGATATCGCCTTTTATTAATGCTTTGGCTCCCGTGACCACATCAAGCCCATCTTCTTGCGGCATCGGCTGCTTAAAAACGCGCTCAAGGCTATCCAATAAGCTTTGTTTAGGGCGCTCATGAATACCCATGGTGCGATCACCCTGTACATTAGAGTGCCCACGTACAGGTGATGCGCCCGCGCCATCGATACCAATCATGCCCATCAGCAACAGCAAATTGGTAATCATAGCGACATTATCTTCGCCCTGTACATGTTGGGTGATGCCCATGCCCCATGTACAAATGGTCGCCGGACTCTCAGCGACGAGCTTAGCAAGGTTAATAATCTCGGCTTTACTAATGCCGCAGCCAAGCTCGATATCTGTCCAAGACTGCTGACGTAACCAAGTATCTAAAGCGTCATAACCTGAGGTATGCTGCTCAATAAAACTATGGTTTATTTTATTGTTTTTGGTAAGCCATTTAGCCATACCAGTCAATAAAGCGGCATCGCCACCGATTTGAATTTGAATGACCTCATCGACCATCTTATCACTTTGACCTGCTGCCATATGAGAAGGTTTTTGCGGATTTCTAAACTTGCTTAGACCTTGCTCACGCATGGGGTTAATAGAGACAATGCGGCAGCCTTGCTTATGAGCATGGGCGAGCATCTCAAGCATACGCGGATGATTGGTCGCAGGATTTTGTCCAAACATCAGAATCAATTTAGCCTGCTCAAAATCTTCCAATATCACGGTTGCTTTACCGATGCCCAGCTGTTTACCGAGCATCACTGACGTTGGCTCATGACACATGTTTGAGCAATCAGGTAGGTTATTAGTGCCAAAACAGCGGACAAACAGCTGAAACATAAAAGCTGGCTCGTTGGTCACGCGTCCTGAAGTATAAAATAAGGTTTCATCTGGTGAATCAAGCTGTTTTAGTTGTTCAGCGATACGCTCATAAGCCGCTTGCCAAGAAATCGGCAAATAGCGGTCTTGAGCGGCATCATAATAGAGTGGTTCTGATAAGCGACCGCTATGCTCAAGCTCATAGCCTGACCAGCATTGTAGAGCAGTAACCGTATGTTGCGCAAAAAAGGATGCATCTGCACGTTGGTTCATGGTTTCACTGGCAATCACTTTGATACCGTTTTCACAGACATCGATAGCCTTATGGGTCTTATGGTCAGGCCACGCACAGCCCGGACAATCAAAGCCGTCTTTTGGCTGATTGCTGCCAAAAACGCTGATACTGCCGCGCAAAAAAGCCTTATAATCCATTAAAGTACGCGTAGAGACAATCAGAGCAGGCCAACCAGCCGCAGGGTGCATATAAACAGGGATTTTGCGCATGATAAACCTCATAAGCGAGCGGTAATAGATAGATAACTGCTATTTCATTAAGAGTAGACATATAAATGCCTACTATATAATGGCTAATAACAAAGTGGCACTATCATTACCTATCACTAACAAAAACCTCAAAGCAAATGATGCATTTGAGGTTTTTCTATTTTATAAATCAGCATGACTAACGTGTTATCAGGCTAGTGCATTTAATAACGGGCATCTTTAGGTTTGTTACCGTTTGGCCAGTCGTTTACTTTGCCAGCAAAGTCGGGACGCGGTTGATGGGTAAAAAATTCAGCGACATCGATGGCATCTTGATCGCTCAGCACGTTACCATGACCCCATAAGCCTTTGGTTTGAATGCCCATCGGCATATTGTACTTAACAAAAGCCGCGGCTTTATAGGTACGCGCCAACCCAGCGCCAATGTTAAAGGATTCATCGCCCCATAATGGCGGAAAGACGATATCGCCGCGACTGTCTTTCATGCCTTCGCCGTTATCACCATGACAGGTGGCGCATTGTACTTGGTAGATTTTTTCACCGCGTACAGGATTGCCAACCAAGGATTCATCCACTTTACCAGCGTTTTGGATATCGACCTTTTGCTCTTTTGGCGTGTTTTGGGATAGCCATTTCATATAGGCCAACATTGCTAGCATTTCAGGGGATTCAGGTTTTAATGGTTTGCCATTCATTGAGCGCTGGAAACAGCCGTTAATGCGTTTGGTCAAATCGACTTCTTTACCCGCACGTGGCATTACGCGCGGATAGAAGTTATAACTGTTGATATAGGGGTCGCCAAGCGGGATTTTACCTTGCGAGATATGACAGCTATTACAGTTCATTTGCGCGCCGACGTGCTCAGGTAATAAGCGCTTGGTTTCGTTTAATAAGCGTTTGCCATAAAAAATCTCATCAGCGTTTGGCTCATCCAAGATAGCCGTATCTTGCGGCAGCACATAGGTACCAACATCTTTGTTGGCATCATCAGCAGTAACTAAGCCATATTTAGGCGCATTCTGCTCGATAGGCTCGGGCTTTGAGCAACCGCTACTGATAGTGGCGATACTAACCACTGAAGCAGTCAGAACAGCAGTAGTTAGTTTGCTTATTTTCATTTTCTGAGAGATAACGCTAACAATAGCAGGCAGGTGGTGTGGAGAGTTTTTCATTATTTTGCTCCTTTTGTTTGCGCATCAATACTTAAGTCTGGGGCAATATCGGTACTGGTTTTTGGTTTTTTAGCGAGGAAAGCACGCATTTTTACCACATCATCGACATCTATTTCAGGCGCTTGGTTGGTCCAGCTATTACGTACATAGTTGACCACTTCTGCCACATCGGCATCACTTAGGTTAGTGAATTCAGGCATGGTAAAGGCCATGCGGTCGTGCGG
>NZ_JBFFMS010000060.1:0-7621 GCF_041554015.1 Psychrobacter sp.
TAATTATATATATAATGTGCTCTCACGTTTAGAGATACAAATAATCTAAACGGGTAAACAAGCTTATTGTCTCTTTTGATATTGATTCATGAATAGATAAAGAAATGAAGCTTTAAGACATTGTTTTTGATGTCTGGTTTTAATAAATTTCCCTTTAAGGAAATTTATCTTGCGAAGCTAAAATTGTCATGCAATTTTTTAACGCTTCTCAGGGCCGATAGCTCAGTTGGTAGAGCAGTTGACTTTTAATCAATTGGTCCCGCGTTCGAGTCGCGGTCGGCCCACCATATTTGAAAAGCCCAGTCATTTATTGATTGGGCTTTTTTTTGTTTATATTATCTGCTGTGTGCTTAGTTGCTGTATGTTTAGTTAAGGTGTATCCACCCTTTTACGCGCAAATTTAACTTGCGAAAACATCAGATTAAAACCATTTCTTAGGGTTGTTTTGCGTGGTGCGTTCGGTGTCCGCTTTACTAGTTTTTCAAAATCTTCATCGCCAACCTCAGCCCTTTTGCCGTGGGCCAATAACAAAACCTCTGGTTGCAGCGCCTTGACTTTGCTTAAGGATGCACGGTAAGCATCTGGCAAGGTAATCAGATACGGCGAGACAAATTTATTTTTGATAAGTAATATCAGATCTGCGGTATACGCCTGCTTAGTTTGCGGATGCCATAAAGACAAGTCTCGATCGGTATGCCCTGGCGTCTCCAAAACGATCCAATCGTCAAAATTTGGCACAGGATCACCATCTTGCACAGTGATATCCGCTTTTAAAATAGGATGGTACCAGACATTCCTCATCGACTTGCCTTGACGACTGGCAACATAAAACGTCAATCCCAAATCATTTAAATGGGCGACTCTACCAAAAACACTATGATACCAAGGCTTATCAGACCTTGCAGTCACGATCTGACAGCCAGTTTTTTGCTGCAATCGCTTAGCGCCGCCGGCATGATCGGGATGCATGTGCGTGACCATGACTGTCTTTAGTTGCTCAACTGGGCGTTTTAGAGTGTCAGTAATGTATGCCAGAATCTTATCGACATCACAGCGACACCCTGAATCTAACAGCAGCAGCTTATCAGAATAAACCGCCATATATGTTGTCTGAATATATCCCTCTATCGCAACGATATCTACCAAACTCATAATATCCCTTTATCTAATATAATACTTATATTAGCCATTTAAATATCCCTATAGGAAAGCAAAGGCTGCATTTAACCTGCTAACCTGATTATTCATGCTCTATTATTGATTTTATTAAGCAATATGATTGGTCATTATAACGTTCAATAGAGGCTCATGAGTGAGATTCAGTGAACGCCTGTGACTAAAGATTGTTTAGATCAAACATAAACCTATCTCATAAAAAAACCCAGCACGGTGGCTGAGTTCTTTGTAAAGATTTAAATACGTTTATATAAAGCCTTATTAGGCAAGGTCACGCACCTTTGGCTCACGCTCCCATAGACGCGTTTTGGCATTTTCGATAAAGGTATCTAAGTCAGATAATGGCGTGACAAATTCATCTTTTTCAACTGGGAGTTTACTTAGGATAAATTCATCAGTCGCGCCGCAGTACGCAATGGCTTTACAGTGAGCATAAGCATCATTGAACCAATCTAGCGCTGAGCTGTCCTGTGCCAGCTTTTTGGCTTGATCTGGCATGATAATACTGACCACAGCATCGAACATCACCGACGGTCCACCAGCGAGACGCTCATCCGCTTGAATACGGGTATCATCGTCCAAGACTACTTCTTTATTTGGCGCAACGATTTTGACCATTCCGCCCTCAGCATTGACCGCATCTTCAAACTTTTTAATCTCGCTATGCTTAGAGCCTTCAGCGACCAAGATACCAACTAAGCGCCCTTTTAAGCTCTTAGGCGTACGGCCAATGGTTTGGACAGCCTCTGATGTCGCCATATCTTGTACAGGTACTGCGGCCTCAGCAGGCTCTGGTAACTCCATCCCTAAGGCAGTAGCTACGCGATTGGCCAAATCTTCATCGATATGCAGCAGATGACTGAGCGTACGACTGCGGACATGCGCCGTATCTACCTTACCGAGCTCAAAGGCATAGGCTGAGGCAATATGTGCTTGCTCAGCTGGCGTTTGACTACGATAGAACATACGTGGTTGGCTATAGTGATCGGCGAAGCTTTCAGCGCGCACGCGACCTTTGACCCCATCATCTAGCTGCTCATGGAACGATACAAAACCTTTTTTCACACTCTCACGTGGACGCGTTGGATCAAGACTTTGTGGCTCATAAAGGGTGCGCGTCTTCGGCACTTGCATCTGCATATGACCATCTTGCTGATTATTGGCAAACGGACATTTTGGTGCGTTGATAGGAATCTGCGCAAAGTTTGGCGAGCCCAAACGTGATAGCTGCGTATCCAAGTAACTAAATAGGCGACCTTGTAATAAGGGGTCATTACTAAAATCGATACCAGGCGGTAGATGCGATGGGCAAAATGCCACTTGCTCTGTTTCGGCAAAGAAATTGTCTGGATAACGATTGAGCACCATTTTACCCACTACTTTGACCGGTACTAGCTCTTCTGGTATCAGCTTGGTCGCATCCAAATGATCAAACGGGAATTCATTGGCTTCATCTTCGGTAAATAACTGCACGCCAAATTCCCATTCAGGATAGTCGCCGTTATTAATCGATTCAAACAAATCACGGCGATGATAATCAGGATCCGCGCCTGAGATTTTTACCGCTTCATCCCATGTGGTTGATTGTACGCCCAATACTGGCTTCCAGTGGAAGCGCGCAAAGGTACTTTTACCTTCTTTATTAATGAGGCGATAACTATGAATACCAAAGCCTTCCATCATACGTAAGCTACGCGGCAGCGCGCGATCACTCATCAGCCAAATTAAGTTATGCATGGTCTCAGGGCTTAGCGACACAAAGTCCCAAAAGGTATCATGAGCAGATGCCGCCTGCGGAAAACCGCGATCAGGCTCGGGTTTTACCGCATGGATAAGGTCAGGGAATTTCATGGCATCTTGAATAAAGAAAATCGGCATATTATTACCGACGATATCCCAGTTACCTTCTTCGGTATAAATCTTTACCGCAAAGCCGCGTACATCACGGGGCGTATCTTTTGAGCCTTTATTACCCGCTACGGTCGAAAAACGGGTAAATAGTGGGGTTTGTTTGCCAGTTTCAG
The DNA here is from genome assembly GCF_041554015.1 of Psychrobacter sp. Lineage (GTDB taxonomy): Bacteria > Pseudomonadota > Gammaproteobacteria > Pseudomonadales > Moraxellaceae > Psychrobacter. The sequence continues at coordinate 3,201 of NZ_JBFFMS010000060.1, forward strand.
TCAAAATCTTTGCCGTGGTATATTTTTCTAATGACTCTGTTAACTCAAAATAACCGTGTGCGGCACTACCTCGTGCATGGACGATACGCTCAGGGATACGCTCATGGTCAAAATGATGAATCTTTTCCCGTAGTACAAAATCTTCTAGCAAGCTTGGGCCACGCGGTCCAGCTTTGAGTGAGTTTTGATTGTCAGAGATGGCTACACCCTGCTGAGTAGTTAGGACTTTGGTGTCATCACCTGCGCGTTGGTGGGTTTCACCCCCATTGCCACGTTCCATATTCATGTCTTTAGCGGGGTCGGTATGATCAATATTCTTATTCATAAAATATCCTAGCTAGCTGATGAGTAAAAATGGGCTATCAATAGACCATTTAATAAGCGCTAACACAGTTGTTATATCCGTAGCGATAATGGCGACTTCAAATGTCCGTTTATGTTCTGTGTTATAGCACGGTTAAAACTGACTCAAGCACCCTTAAAACAGCAATGCTGAGATCAATAATTATCTTACTCAAAAATTTTGCTTAGGTATGTCAACTATATGGTTAAGCGTGTTGATATTTGGTTAAGAAAAATAAGCATCAGTTAAATTCATAAAGGCTAGTAATGCCTGTTATTTTTAACACGATAGCGTTGTTAAGTAGTGATTCTTTAGGCTATTCTGTCATAAGTGTCTACTCATGAGGGTTACTAGGGTGGATCGGTTTTAAAATAGGCTATTTTTCCTGAGCTTTTTAACTAACATAATGAGGCTACCCATGACCATGACATTGATTTCTATAAAATTACTCAAATCATCTAAGCACTACCGCGAAAAGTTACTATACAGCGCCTCTTTAGGCTTAGCGGCATTGATGTTTAACCAAACGGCGGCAGCGATTACCACTAAAAATGTTACTTATACGGTAGACAACCAGCCATATGAGGGTTATTACGCCAAAGCTGATAAAGCAAATGCACCATTTATCTTACTGATTCATGATTGGGATGGGCTAACAGACTACGAGCGTAAGCGCGCTGATATGTTGGCAAATGAGGGCTATAACGTACTGGCTGCTGATATGTTTGGGCAAGGTATTCGCCCGACAACTATTGAAGACAATAAACGCTTAACGGGGGCATTATATGATGATCGCAGCAAAATGCGTCGCCTACTAGAAGGTGCATTAAACGCTGGTCAAGCGCAAGGTAATGATGCACGCACGGGCGTAACGATGGGCTACTGTTTTGGCGGTACAGTTGCTCTAGAGCTCGCTCGCTCAGGCTTCCCGCAAAAAGCCTTTGTCCCGTTCCATGGTGCCTTTGATATACCGACCGGTCAAAGTTATGATAAAACCAATGGCGAGATACTGGTATTTCATGGCTCTGCGGATGAGTCCGTCTCTTTAGAGAGCTTTACGACTTTGGGTAAGACACTAGAAGCAGCAAAAGTTCCCCATGAAATGATTACCTATAGTGGTGCTCCCCATGCTTTTAGCGTATTTGGCAGCGATAGATACGATGCGCGCGCTGACGAGCGTTCTTGGCAGCGTTATTTAGATTTTTTAGCCCAAACTTATAAATAATTTTATTGTATGCAACCAACATAAACAGCTGTAAATAAAAAAGACCTCTCAATCAATATCTTATAACGATTGAGAGGTCTTTTTTTATCAAAGGCTCGTTACTTAGTCTTTTGAAATACCAATAGCTGGTTATTGGCTGGCATCGCATGTTTATCAGACAGTTTTAGCATATGCGTCTTTGCCAACGCTATGATGTCTTCTAAATGACGAATACCACTCTTTGGGTCGCGTTGCCTGAGACTGCTATCGAACTGCTGATTACTCGCACTGGTATAATGCCCATTTTCATTAAATGGTCCATAAATAATCAACTTTCCATTGATTGGTAAAGCCTCACCTACTAATTCAAACAACTTCTCCACCAACGACCATGAGATGATATGTAAGGTATTGGCAGTAAATACCGCATCATAGGGCTGATTGCTAGTAGCATTTATCGGCAATGAATCAACTGCCAAATCAAAAGTTAACGGCGAATATAAATTGGGCGCAGGATAAGCAGCATGCCAAGCATTAATCATAGAATGATGGGCTAACACATCACTGGTCTGCCATGTTAAATGCGCCAATCTCGGTGCAAAATACACACTATGCTGCCCCGTTCCTGAACCCACTTCCAATACATGGGTAGAATATTGCAACTCTTGCTGTAAAATATGCAAAATTGGCTGCTTATTATTTTCACAGGCTTGAGAAAACGGCATACCAACGGGAGCAATAAACTGAGTATTATTTGAATCATTATTAAACACGGCTCACATCCTTATAGGTCTACACTGTCACAGCTTTGATAGGAATAATGACCACAAGCAAAGCATTAAAAACTAGTAAATACCCGCCTCTACCCCAGCTGCCAGTGTCATCGCCAGCTCTTCAACTTGCTCAGTAAATGCCTCTTGCCAATCGCCTTGCAATATCAGCGCTTCTTGAATCCACTCCCAACGCAGTCCGGTGGTAATTGTCTTCAGCGCAAGCTTGGTGCCCGTACCATCATGACCTGCACGAATATATAAGGCAAATGGCATACCTTGTTGCTTCTCTAACACTGGATAATAACAGCGATCAAAGAAGTCCTTGGTTAATCCTGCCATATACGCCAAGTTCTCAGTCGTCCCTAATAACAGCGCATCAGCTGCCAGAATATCTTCAGGCTGGGTATCTTGTGGCGACTTTAATATGACATTGATATCTATATCAGGATGATTGGCACCGTCATAGGCCGCTTGTGCCAATTTTTTGGTATTCGGTGATGGCGCATGGGCAACGATCAGTAAGGTTTTGCTAGCCATATCAATCATCCTTATAGAGGTTACTGGTTTTTGGAATCAAAAACTCTTGAAACCAGTAGTTCTTAGAATTAAAAGCTTTTAGAATTAATTGTTACTCTTTGAATGATATCAGGATGGATACTTTTCGCAACCGGACAAGTGAGCGCAGTGTTATAGAATATTTTTTGGGTTTTATAATCTAACTGCTGATTAAAAGTAATCGCGACATGTATTTCACTCACACGTCTTGGATCAGCAGCCATGACTTTGGTCACCTCAGCACTAGTGCCTGCAATATCGATATCTATATCACGCGCTTTAATCCCGATAATCGTCAACATGCAACTGGCTAAGCTAGTCGCTAACAAATCAGTCGGTGAAAATGCTTCACCCTTGCCGTGATTATCAACTGGTGCATCGGTAATAATTTCATTGTTTGATTGTAGGTGAATAGCGGTGGTGCGTAAATCGCCTTGATAGGTTACTTTTGAGGTTGCCATAAGGTTCTCTCTTTAATAGTTATTGTTTTCAGATTACTTCTTTTTAAAAGCTTTTAAATAGCAGGCTGCTTAATAATATATTTTTCAAATTTGTCAGTTAAAAATCGAGAACAATTATTTTTATAATATTCGAATCCTTAGCTGATTTAGGAAAAATAAAAAATAAATTTTAACAATGTGGCTTCTTTTGAATAATTATATCGTCTTAGAAAGTTCGGAAGCGGTACTAGTTCTACCTTCTTTAGCAGATTCCTCTTCACCAATTTGGACAATGTCTTGCAACACACCTCGAAAACTCTTAGGATGCGAATTTAGGTGCACACCAACAAAAGTTCCTGAGAAAAATAAATCCGAGACTTTTGTTTTCTGTTTTTCGCAATTCAACATTTTCTTTCCACTACCCACACAAAACCATCCAAAACTACTTCCAAGTTCAGATAATACATATAAGCCGAAACCTGAATTATTATGAATATTTTCCTTTTCCGTAAGTTTATCAGCCCTTGTTACTCCTGGCTTTATAGCATAGTGAAGTACTTCATCCTCTGCAACATCATAAGCTATAGACAAGGACTTATGTATTCCGCATCCTTCATCAATAATAGCGATCTCGGATTGACCATTTGCCCATTTTTGTGCACATATAAAACAGTAGTCAGAGTCCGAATGCTCTAAAGTATTACGGATAATTTCTCTAATAGAATAACTAAACGTCTTTTTTATCTCACCACGCTCTTCTCCAGATAAAACTGTTGCCAGTGTTCCAGATATAAAATTAATAGCATCCATTAAGCTTTCATCAGTATCCTTGATACTATCATTTAGCTCTTTAAGAGTGATTTTTCTAATTGGTAAATACTTCGTATTGCCTTTAGTTTGACCTAGTTTTTTTCCTATATTCTCCATACCAACATAGTCAAAGAAACCAAGATGCATAAGATATGGAGAGTTTCCCAAAAACTGTGTAACTGCTTATAATCCACTAACCGGAGAATAAGCAATGACTACTCAATCTGACATTAAAAAACTAGCCGAGCAAATGGCTGGTAGCATGAAAAGCTTCGATGACATTAAAGACTTTCAAA
>NZ_JBFFMS010000061.1:0-7614 GCF_041554015.1 Psychrobacter sp.
ATTAAGTATGGCAACGTTACAATGTCGCGTCGTAAGTGCTCGTGAAGAGTTGTATTCAGGCGAAATTAGCATGTTAATAGCTAGTGGTACCGAAGGCGAGATTGGTATATTGCCAGGTCACACTCCGCTTATTACTTTGCTCAAGCCTGGCGCAATGCGCGTGCAAACGCCAAATGGTGAAGAAGAAGTGATTTATGTGTCGGGCGGCGTATTAGAAGTACAGCCAAAAATGGTGACAGTACTAGCAGATACTGCCATGCGTGCACATAATCTTGACGAAAGCAAAATCGTTGAAGCGCGTAAAAAAGCAGAGCAAATGCTGGTCAACCAGTCTGACACTGTACAAACCAATGCTGCCTTGGCGTCATTGGCGGAATCTGTTGCTCAGCTACAGACCATCCGTAAGTATAAAAACCGTGCCTAAGCTTTTTTGTTTAGCAGAATAATTATTTATTCTAACAAGCAATAATAAAAAAACAGTCCTCTATGGGCTGTTTTTTTATGGATGATCGTTTTATTCAAAGGTTTTATTTGCCGTCAGGAATTTTTAGACATTCGCTCAAAAGCCACTAGCCACAATGGCAATATATGGTTATATTAAGGGTTGGAAAATAGTTTGCTAACGTCTAGAGTTAGGCATATCTTATATGCCTTGCTGAACAATTTGGCTTATGGTTCAAGGCTTTAAACATAATAAAGCGATTCTGAGCAAATAAAATGGTTTGCTGCTTTTTTAATACGATAAACGCGATTGTTTCGGACGTAAACTAAAGTTTTAAGGGTCGTAGTTTATAGGTTTTGTTAACGGCTATAAGCTATAGTATAGGAAGCTGCAGGATTAATAGTATACTGTGCTGCCATGTTTGTAACAGCTATATGAACAGCAGTTGCGCTATTTTGTAGTGCTATTCATTTTGCTGCTCTTATTTTGACTACTTTTAAATGAGATGTATTAGAGGATATAACAATGACAACGAATGATGATGACAACACCCCCCGAATTTTGATTGTTGAGGACGATGAGCGTCTGGCCATGTTGACCCAAGATTACTTGGTCAAAAACGGTCTAGAAGTGGCGATTGAAACGGATGGTAATCGCGCCATTCGTCGTATTGTCAACGAGCAGCCAGATTTGGTCGTACTTGATGTTATGCTACCGGGTAGCGATGGCTTGACCGTATGCCGTGAAGTACGTCCCCATTATCAAAATCCAATTCTTATGCTGACCGCGCGCACCGAAGATATGGATCAAGTATTGGGTCTTGAGATGGGCGCTGACGACTATGTCGCCAAACCTGCTCAGCCACGTGTATTGCTCGCACGTATTCGTGCGTTATTACGCCGCTCAGAAAACGCCCCGTCAGAAGATGTGCCGCAGCGTCTAGAGTTTGGTGAGTTGGTTATCGATAATGGTGGTCGTTCAGTAAATTTAGGCGACGAGTTGGTTGATTTCACCAGTGCAGAATATGACCTATTATGGTTATTGGCTTCTAATGCTGGTCGTATCTTGTCACGCGAAGATATCTTTGAGCGCCTACGCGGTATCGAATATGACGGTCAAGATCGCTCTATTGATGTGCGTATTTCACGTATCCGTCCAAAAATCGGTGATGACCCAGAAAATCCAAAACGTATTAAAACCGTACGTAGCAAGGGCTATCTGTTCGTAAAAGAAGGCAACTAGACGCCGATTTTTGCTACAAGTTTTGATTGTTCATCGTTATGTAATAAGAAACCAGCGTAAAGCTGGTTTTTTGGGGTTTAAATATCAAGTTTTTAACCTTAATGGCTGCGTTATGTGGTTTAATTAAGCGATAATTTTATATACCAGTTTCATGGTCATTAAATATAAATCGCAGCAAATATTATTCTATAGTGGTTATGATAGGTATTATCCTATTGATAACAATTATTTATCAGGTTGGTCACGGCACGTATGTCATTAGTCTCTTCTCTTAAACACAGTATCTTTGTTCGTATTTATGCAGGGCTACTCATAGTCTGTTTGTGTGTGGCACTATTTGCCCAGCTATTGATGGATACCATCAATAAAGAGCGCGTGCAATCTTATCGTGAAAACATGGCGACAGGGGCGTTTCATATCGTGAGTGAGGGTTTGGCTCACCAAGAAAACGAAGCGCAGCGTGATTATTGGTTGTCTGATGCTAGCAGCTTATTTGGTTCAGAGTTTAAGATTTTGTCCGTGGATGAAGTGGACTTTAATGCCAGTGAGCTGCGCCGTTTTGAGAAAGAAAACACGGTGGTACGCTATATGAGTCAACTGGCTACCGCTGATGTCTATTACCGCCTACCAGAGAATCAAGGTGTATTGACGGCGCGTATCTCACAAGTGACCGAACAGCAAGTCAGAGCTATTGCTGTTTTTTTGCTAGATGACTTATCCTATTATATTACGTTGTCTGATAAGCGCGCACGTTTGGCGCAGTTAGAGGAAAAGTTTTCCTTCCCTTTAGCATTTAAAGCGGTAACAGCGCTCGACTTAGATCCTGATCAGATGGCGCGCTTGCGCCGTGATGAAGTGGTAATCTTATTGCAAGATACCAATACCAGCAAAAGCAATTCATCGATTAAAGTCATTGTGCCATCTGAAATCAGTGATATGGCAATTTTGATTGGTCCAGTACCTTTATTTAATTGGTTCCCGCTAAACCTGATCGTCAGTATGATTTTGATCAGTATGTTTCTAATCAGTTTGGGTGTATATGCACTGATTTTCCCACTCGAGCGTAAACTGCAATTGATTCAGGTCGGGGTAAATGAGGTCAGTAAAGGCAATCTGGACAGTCAAGTTCAGGTTATTGGTCAGGACGAAATTGCTCGTTTGGCGGCAACTTTTAATGCCATGACTTCTCATATTAAACGCTTGATTGAGTCGCAGCGAGAGTTGACCCGCGCCGTGTCACATGAACTGCGCACACCGGTTGCGCGTATTCGTTTTGCTGTTGATATGCTGGCAGATACGGATGATGAAGACTCACGTTTTATGCAGCGTGACTTTATCGATGAAGACATCGAAGCGCTGAATGGTTTGATTGATGAAATCCTAACCTATGCAAAGCTTGAGGAAGGTTCGCCCAAATTAGATTTGGAACCAGTCAATCTTCGAGAGCTGCTTGAGCAAATCGAACGTGAAACCAATGCTTTGGGTAAACCAATCAAAATTGTCACCAAACTGCCAAATGCTAAAGTAGAGGCGATTGCGGACAGACGCTACTTGCACCGCGTGATTCAGAATTTGGCTGGTAATGCTTTACGTTATGCAGAGACGACGATTATCATCAGTGCTGGGGTCAAGAAGGGCAATGCCTTTGTCAGTGTTGAAGATGATGGCCACGGTATTCCAGAAGCCGATCGTGAAAAAGTCTTTATTCCTTTTTCGCGTTTGGATGACAGTCGCACCCGCGCCTCAGGTGGCTACGGTTTGGGTCTGTCTATTGTCTCACGTATTGCTTTTTGGTTTAATGGTCGGATGAAGGTTGATGAAAGCCGAGATCTTGGTGGCGCGCGCTTTGTGATGACATGGCCTATCAAGCCTCTGACACAAATCCTAGCAGCTGATGAATTGACTCAAGAAAAGAGCGAGCGTGATTTTGACGCTTAAGCGTCGTTGATACAGTCTTTAATGGAGGAGGACATAAGATGCCGTATTTATTTGGGAGTTTGGTGGTCATAAACGCTATAACGCTAGGATATTATTTATTCTTACAGCAGCCAAGCTCTACTCAGACGCTAAAGGCTGCACAGGATGAGATTACTCAGCCTTTGGCTTTTATCAACAGCGCTGAATATATTCCGCCTGTGATTGGCAGTAAGTAATAAGCCTTATAAGCATAGAGGTTTTTATTTTTAAAGGGTAGTACTAGAAAAGCAACGATGGCCATCGTTGCTTTTTTGCATTACTGATTAATGCTGCTAGCGATAGAGTGTTTATCAGCATTCGCATTTGAAGGCTGCTCACCCGCTACTTCTGAGATAAGAGGGATGCGAACACAGACTTGTAGTCCACCATCGGGGTGGTTAATGGCTTCAACTGTGCCATGATGCAAGCGTGCGATACGATCAACAATCGCTAAGCCAAGTCCACTACCTTGAGTGGTACGTGCTGATTCGCCCCGCTCAAACGGTTGCATAACACGCTCAAGCTGGTCTTCTGCCACCCCATTACCGCAGTCGCGCACACAGATAATCAACTGCTCTTTTGCTTCTTTGTTGACGCTATTTTCAGTCACGACATCACTGTACTCTATTGCCTCTTTTTCTACAAAAGTTGGCATGACAACAGCAGACAAATAAATAGGTGGCTCACCATAACGCTTAGCATTATTCACCAGATTGATAATCAAGCGCTTGATTGACATAGGACGTACGGGAACAAGCTTGCTGCATTCTGACTGATAGATAAACTCTAGCGGCGCAAATTGCACCATAATCTCATTGAATATGGTATCTAAATTGGTCAGTCGTACCGGCTCATCAGAGCCATCTTTCATAAATGAGATAAATTGCTCTAAAATCGCATCCATATCTTCGATATCATAAATCAACCCTTCACGAAAAAAATCATCGGGCAGCATCTCAGCAGTTAGGCGCATGCGGGTCAGCGGGGTTCGCAGATCGTGTGAGATACCCGCTAGCATAATCGTACGCTCTTTTTGTGCTTGATTGAGGGTAGTAAACAGCCGATTAAAAGCCATATTTACCTGACGAATCTCAGTAGGACCATGACGGGTCGGCAGCGTTGTTGCATGACCCAGCTGAATATAGTTGGTGGCAGCACGTTGTAGGTAACGCAGAGGGCGATTCAATTGACGCGCTAATAAAACAATCGTCAATAACGTCAAAAATGGTAGTCCAAATAAAAATACTATTAATAAAGAGGGGCTGTACTGCGAATAATAGACCACAGGTTCGCGTATCCAAAAACTGCTATCGCGACTGTCCTGTACCCAAAGCTGAGGGGTGGGTTTAAATTTAAAATAAACCTCAACTGGTCGGCCCAATTGTGCGCTGATTTCTCGTTGCAACACATCGGTAAAAACGCTGACAAATGGTTTGTCGGCAACCTCTGGAAAGTCATTTGGATTATCCACCACCACGACATGTGAGTGCTGATAAATCCACTGACGGACTTCAGGGCTGTCTCGCCAGTCTCGATTGGCGCTGTTCATCAGCCGTAGCTCGCTGGTCAAATAGCGTGCATGGCTTTTGAGCTCTGGCAAATATAAACTGCGCCAAAAAAATAAAATAGATACCCCAACGCTAATGAGCACAATAAATGCCACCATTAAGGTGGTAAGCAGGCTATTAGAGTATGAGCGTGGTAGCCAGCTTTTATGAGGCAGTTGCGAGTTTGGCGTGGTCATAAGTGTCCAGAATAAAGTGAAGCGGTGATAAAGGCGACTACTAGAATAGCATAATCGGTTGCTTGCGCTGCTGGCTTTCATTTGCAACCTTGGTAACATCACTCGCGTAAATTGAAGCCTAAGAAAGTGAGTATTCATTATATTATCAGCGTGAATAATGAATGTTATTTACAGTCATAACGATTTAAGCTATTGTTAATAAATAATTAAATAAGCACAGTTTATGTTTTCAATAAAATAAGACTGTGATATAATTATGCCCTTTTTGGTATACCTGCGAAAGAGAGAATTCACATGGTTGTTATTCGTTTAGCACGGGGCGGTGCCAAGAAACGCCCATTTTATCAAGTAGTTGTTGCTGATCAGCGCTGCGCGCGTGACGGTCGCTACATTGAAAACATCGGCTTTTTTAACCCACTCGCTAAAGATTCTGAAGAAGCAGTACGCTTGAACATGGAAGCGTATAATGCGTGGGTCGCAAAAGGTGCACAACCTTCTGATCGCGTTGCTTCATTAGCAAAAGCTTATAATAAGTCTGTTGCTCAAACTGAAGCAACTGCTTAAGTTTGATTAATCATACTGATAGTGCAGTTACTGCATCGTTCAGTTGACTTAGAAATACCTAGCGTAACTGGTCTAACCAGGGTACGCCATTAACTGTTTATCGCTTTTGACGACGTTTATCGTTTTTAATCGCTTTTTTATTTATCATCGCTGTTTTCATCATTGTTAGGTTAGCCGTTATGTCATCTGCTCCAAACGCTAGTGCCCTTATGAAAATTGGTCAGCTAAAAAAGCCTTATGGCATCAAAGGCTGGCTTTGGGTATTTAGTGAGACGGATGATCGTACAGCGATATTTGACATGCAGCCGTGGTGGATGAAAACTGCTACTGGTATGAAACCTCTGACAGTAAAGGCTTGGCGTGAACAAGGCACAGGAATTGTGGCTCAGTTTGAGCAGATTCCTGATCGCAATGTTGCTGAAACCATGAACGGGGTAACCGTTTGGGTTGAGCAGGATATCTTGCCAGAACCTGATGAAGATGAATATTACTGGTCAGATTTGGTCAGCTTGCGCGTTATGAACGAGCAACATGAGTATCTAGGCGATATTACTGAGATGTTTGAAACTGGTGCACACGCAATTATGCGCGTTGCAGCAACGCCAGACAGCTTAGATGCCGATGAGCGCCTGATTCCATGGCACAAGCAAACTGTAGTGAAGGTCGATCTGACTGAAAAAACAGTGCTGGTGGCATGGCCGAGTGACTATTAATAAGAAATTGTTAATAAGTGATTATTAATACAAGCTTTAGTGATATAAGTTTTGGCTTTATCGCTAAAATTTGTCAATAGTCACAGCGATTTATTTAGCCAATATTAGCCACTGCGCAAGTAGATATTTAATGTATTTTGCCGTTATTAGTATTTTTCCTGAGATGTTTGCCACGATTCGTGAGTTTGGAATCACAGGTCGAGCAGTCACTCAAGAGCAAGTAACGATCGAATGCATTAACCCGCGTGATTTTACCAGTGACAATTATCGCCGTATTGATGAACGTCCGTATGGTGGTGGTCCTGGCATGGTGATGATGGCTGAGCCGTTATCACAAGCCATCGAGGATGCACGCCTGCGAGCAAGTCAGCATGGCTGCCGTGTCGACAAAGCGCACTGTCCGGTGATTTATATGTCGCCACAAGGGCAGACGCTGAGTGAAAGTAGTGTGGTCGATATGACTGAGTATGACGGCATGATTATATTATGTGGTCGTTACGAAGGCATTGATGAGCGCTTACTGTCGCAGTATGTCGACATGGAGATATCGCTTGGTGATTACGTGCTTACCGGTGGTGAGCTACCAGCAATGGTGCTGATGGATAGTGTGATACGTCGTCTGCCTGATATTATGGGTGATGATAAGTCAGCTGAGCAAGACTCGTTCGTCGATGGCTTGCTTGATTGTCCGCATTATACTAAGCCGCATGAGTTTGCGGGTATGGCAGTGCCTGAAGTGTTACTTTCAGGCCACCATGCCAATATCGCGAAGTGGCGCTTTAGTCAGCAAGTCGAACGTACGCAAGCGCGTCGTCCAGACTTATGGCAAGCGTTTATGCCAACGGTAGAGCAAGCAAAGTGGCTAAAAGCATTGGCGAAAGCAGATAAAAAACAGCGTTGATAGCGGCTAAAAAGATAAACAGTTAAGCAACAGAATTTTGAGCAACAACAAA
>NZ_JBFFMS010000062.1:0-7468 GCF_041554015.1 Psychrobacter sp.
CGGCAACCTCGGTGCAGATCCCGAGGCACGTCAATTTAATAACGGCGGTAGTGTTACCAATATATCAGTAGCGACCTCTGAGCAATGGACTGATAAACAGAGTGGCGAAAAAAGAGAAGCGACCGAATGGCATCGTGTTTCCCTATTCAATCGTTTAGGTGAAATCGCTGCTCAGTATCTGCGTAAAGGCAGTAAAGTCTATATTGAGGGTAGCTTACGCACTCGTAAGTACCAAGCCCCTGACGGTAGCGACCGTTATGCGACTGAAATTCGCGCTGACCAGATGCAGATGTTAGATAGTAATGACGATAACAACAAACAAATCAGTCATCTGGACCGTCAAAAGCCTCAGAACGACCAGCAAGCACCCAACAATAAAATAAATAAAAACAATGTTAATCAGGGGCTTCCACCCGGGCCAGTAGACGACGATATTCCCTTCGCTCCTCACTTTGACGGTCAATTTTAAATTTTTGAAAACAACCATCAAAACGTTTGAAGGGCTTGTAGTTGTAATCATCGGTGTACCCTAGATTCTTTCTAACTGCAATTTAGAAAATACATACACAAAATCAAACAGTGACTCTAGTAAAGTTGGTTATGTGTCATCTTTTGAGTTTGAAAGACAGTATTATGAGAATTCGACCTTGTCAGGCATTGCTTCCTGAATCAAGTATACTTGTCTCCGATATAGTCGGTTTGGTAAAGTTTAGTGCGTAGGTGTTGGATACATATTTAAGAGTGTATTAATAAGGGCAACCATTGGAAATTAATATAAAGAATTTAGCAAATCTAAAGCAGTTAACTCGTAGTATTTCAGTGCGCCATTTTATGACAGTTTTGGTGACTGGCATGTGCTTTACAATGACTGCCCAAGCAGCGGTAGAAGATTTTCAAATCAACAGTTTGGTTGCACAAGCGATTCAGACGCACCCGTTGGTAGGATCGGCACGCGCGAGTCAACAAGCAACCACAGAAGGTATCAGCGCGGCCAAGTTGAATCTGTTGCCAACGCCAAGTGTCAGCTCAGGTTTTGACAGGGACAATGATTTTGTCTCACAAGTGACCCTCCGCCAGCCTCTATGGACGGGCGGCAAGCTCACGGCAGATGTCAATCAAGCCATATTTGATGATAAAGCCGCCGTGGAATATATCTACGAGCAACAAAATCTAGTCGCCAAAACGACCATTGATGCTTGGCAGAGCTATATCCAAGCCGTGGCCAAACAAAGCGTCCATGTTAACAATTTAAAAGAGCTTAGTGAATTTGAGGCCATGATGCAGCGCCGCGTTGGTCAAGGCGTATCAGCCCGTATTGAGCTTGATCTCGTAACCAATCGTATCTTGCAAGAGCAAACGGCTTATCAAGCAGCAGTTGAACAGCAACGTATTGCCGCTGCTAGGCTTGAGCAAATTATCGGTCAGCCGTTGTCTCAGATGAGTGCAACCAGTATACCGAATATCAAAGTATTGGTGGAGCAAGCCAAGCGCCAATCTGTTGATTTTGAAAAAATGGCCTTTGATCGAGCAGGTTTTTACAATCCTACTGTCGTAAAAGAGCATTTCCAGATTGAATCTGCCAAGCAAGGTGTGGAATCGCAAAAAGCTGCTCAATACCCCACTATTTATGCCCAGTACGAACATGCTTACTATCATGAAAATAACGAAAACGATGGTAAGTTTTCATTAGGCTTGAGTTATGCACCCGGTGCTGGATTTTCCAATTTTGCGCTAGCACGTGCCTCACAAGCGCAGGTCAACAGCTTGGTACAGAATCAAGAAGCAGCACGCCGTAATGTGATAGAGAATATTCAAGTACAGTACCAGCAGTTTGTTAGTGCAAAAGATAGAGAGACGTCATTGGTCGCGGCTGTCGCAGGTGCGCAAATTGTCGTTAGTTCTTATCGCAGACAGTTCATTGCAGGCCGCAAATCATGGCTTGAAGTGCTCAATGCCGTTCGTGAACATAACGATTATCAAGTGCAGCTGGTGCAAACTCGGGCAGAAATGCTGGGCGCATTTTATCGATTACAAGTAGATTTTGGCATTATGCAGTGGCAGCAGTTTTCTCATAATCGCAAACCGGTGACTTTGTTTAGTCCGACAGATTCCGTTAAGCAGTGGCTTAATAAGCAAGATAAAAGTAGCGCCAGTAGTGAGTTTGGCTATGGAGAAGACTCAGCAGAGGAAGAGTATATCGAGATTAGGTTACCTGCGACTGCAGAGCAGGGTCTGAATAATGGCGACTATCTCATGTTAAATGATGACTACAGTATTACGCCGATCATTGATCAAAATAGTATGACAAACAATTAAATAATACAGTCATATAAGAGCGCCTAAAATATCTTACATACGCAACCATCTAAAATATTGAATAAGTGATTAATATGAGTGCACAATTACAAAAGACATCGTCTCAGTCTGTTGACCATCATGAGCTGCAATACTCAGAACCGGTCAATCTAACCGAAACGCTGACCGATGCTATTAAGCACTTACTCGGTCAGCAAGGCTATCCGGTAGATAATATACGGCTCCATAATGTCGTCGAGCGCCATAGCGAGCAATCGGATACACAAGGTCAGAGCATTCATGAATTAGGCGGTGTCATCGCAGTATTACAGGGTATAGGCATCACAGACACACCCGAAATATTAGAGCAGCCTGATGCGGCTTTTTTACCGTTATTGGCTTACCGCTCAGATATCGGTTGGGGCGTGATTGATAGTCAAACGCCGCAAAGAAGCTGGAACTTTAGACAAGCGAACCAGAAGGTACATACGCGTGCCGAAGAGTTGACTTTAGTAATGCGTATCCGTTTAAAAGAAGATCATATTAAGCAGCGAAAGGCCTCATTTTCTGATCTGTTAAAGTCTGATTTAGGTAATTATAAAGGCATTTTAGCTGAAGCCGTAATTGCCACCTTTCTGATTAACATGCTGGCATTAGCCGTTTCTCTATTTTCTATGCAAGTTTATGACCGTGTCATACCAACACGCAGTGAATATACGCTAATCATTTTAGCCAGCGGCGTCTTCTTAGTGATTATGTTTGAAGCGTTTATGAAGTTTTCTCGCTCAAGAATCATGGATAAGGTAGTCGTCGGTCTTGATCAGTATCTATCTCGGGAAGTGTTCCAGCGTCTACTCAAAGTACGTATCGACCAAATGCCGGGGTCCGTTGGCTCTATGGCAGCACAGTTACGTGGTTATGAGCAAGTGCGTAGCTTTTTTACGGCGAGCACGCTTTTTGGTTTAGTCGATTTGCCCATGACCATTATATTCATCAGCTTAGTGGCTTTTATTGGCTCACCATTAGTCGCTGTTGTTCCAGTGATCGCAGCGGTAATTGCGATTACGATGGGATTGATTGCTCGCAAACGCATTGATGCCATTGCAGCAGAAGGCGCGACTGCCTCTTATTACAAGACAGGTCTGTTAGTAGAGGCTGTAGAAGGTGTTGAGACTATAAAAGCAGGGGCGGGCAGTTGGAAGTTTCTCTCGCGTTGGCTTGATGTGATGGACGTTACCATCAAAAATGACTTGGACATGAAGCATGCCAATGACAATTTAACGTATTTCACGCAAATGCTGCAGCAAGTAAGTTATGTTGGGATCGTGATTGTTGGCTCATTTGTGGTGATGCAAGGCGACATGACAATGGGTGGACTGATTGCCTGCTCGATACTTGGTGGTAGGATACTGGCCCCTGTTATGTCGATACCCAATTTATTAGTTCAGTATGCTCATGCCAAAGCCGCCAAATTAAACATTGAGAGCCTATTTGCCCTTGAGCAAGACAACCAAGGCGTGGCCTATCCGTTGTCACCCACACATATTAAAGGTGCCTATCAGTGTGATGGTATGACTTTTAATTATCAAGGCAATGACCGCCCAGCCATCAATGTGCCAAAGCTGACTATCAAACCAGGCGAGCGTATAGCGATACTTGGGCCGATTGGTTCAGGCAAGTCCACGTTGCTTAAAGTGCTGGCAGGGTTGTACGCACCCACTGAAGGCCGTGTATTGCTAGACGGTCTTGATATTCATCAAATCAGCCGTGAGACACTCAGTGAACGCTTGGGATATTTGCAGCAAGATCATCGATTGTTTCAAGGGACCCTGCGTGAGAACTTATTAATTGGTATGGCTGCGCCTAACGATGATGTTCTTCAAGACACTTTAAATAGGACGGGGTTGATTAATCTGGTATCAAGTCATTCGAGCGGCCTCGATCTGCCAATTAGTGAAGGTGGTAAGGGACTATCTGGTGGGCAAAAGCAACTGGTAGCATTTACTCGCTTGTTATTGACCAAACCTGATGTGTTTTTGCTAGATGAGCCTACTGCTTCTATGGACAATCGGCAAGAACAGCGCTGCTTACAAGTTTTGCGTCAAGAGCTGACGAATGGTCAGACGTTTATTGTCTCTACGCATAAGACAGCATTGCTGGACTTGGTAGATCGGCTAATCATTATGGACAATCAGCGCATTATCATTGATGGTCCAAAACAGGCCGTACTTGATGAGCTTAGAAAAAACGATCAAGCAAAAAACAAAACCACCGTACAGCAAAGAGATAAAATCGTTAATAAAGCCAATCAACCGTCAAAAGAGGGTGCCGACGATACCAAGCCTGCCACATCTAGAGTGAGAAACATCAGTATAAAATCTATCAATGCTAAAAATTTAACAGACGACCAAGGGAAGTAGGCATGTCAGAATATAAGTACACACCCACTAAGCCCAAGGTTAATCGTTCAAGGTTGAGTATTTGGATTGCATTAATTGGTATTATTACGTTAATTGTCTGGGCATCATTTGCCAAGATTGATCAGGTAACTCGTGCTCAAGCAACGGTGATTGCAAGCGCTCGAACGCAAGAAATCCAAGCATCAGAAGGTGGCGTGCTGACTGAATTAGCTGTCACCGAAGGCGAAGACGTTAAAGCAGGCCAGCTACTTGTAGTTTTAGAAGAAGAGCGTGCTAAAGCGGCGGTTGATAATTCTGCTTCTAAAACAGCTGCGCTAACTGCTAAGTTGGCAAGGTTAAACGCTGAGATTTTTGAAAAACCCTTAGTGTTTCCTAAAGGCGTGCAGAATTATCCTGAATATGTACAAAACCAAAGGGCGTTATACGATAGACGTCGTCAAGCTATCAATGAAGAAGTCTCTTCTCTTGAAAAAATGCTGGTATTAGCACGTCAAGAGCTACGCATGAATGAGCCTTTATTAGAATATGGCGATGTTAGTCAGGCAGATGTCATCAAGCTGAGTCGTCAAGTTGCTGATATCGAGGCGCAGATCAACAACAAGCGTAATAAGTACTTTGAAGAAGCACAGGCTGAAATGACAAAGGCTCAAGAGGAGCTAGATACTGAGCTAGAGCAATTACGAGATCGGGCGCAAGTACTAGAAGAGAAGCGTTTGATGGCACCAACAGAAGGCAAAATTAAGAATATCAACGTGACCACTATTGGCGGTGTGGTTAAGCCAGGCGAGGTCATTATGCAGATCTTACCGACCAGTAGCGATTTGGTGATAGATGCAAAAGTCAGTCCTGCCGATATTGCTTACGTTAAAGAAGATCAAGAGGCGACTGTTAAGCTTGATGCTTATGATTACTCCATCTTTGGGGCAATGAATGGCACGGTCAACTATATCAGTCCAGACACACTCATGGAGCAAACGCCTAAAGGAGAAGAGCCTTATTATCGCGTATTGATTGTTATTAATGGTGCTGAGTTCAAAGGCCGCGGTGATGAGATTGTCATCAAGCCCGGTATGACAGCATCTGTCGATATCAAAGCGATGGAGCGTACGGTATTGTCTTACCTGACCAAGCCGATTACTAAGACGTTATCAGAAGGTTTAGGCTAGCGTTAACACTTTAATTATAAGTACTTGCTAATTAAATCTATAAAAACCCCAGCCAACCACTGGGGTTTTTATGTATAGGCGTTAGGTTAAGTAGTATTAAGTCAAACTGCGCTGCTATTTATAACTGCTATCCCTCTATCCAGATTAATCAATAAAATCTTGGCTACCTTTGGCGCTCGCCTCATTTTTTAACTGTTGCCTCTCATCAATTTTTTGCTCATTGCGTTTCTTAACCTCATTGATGGCAGCGCTCAATTGACTGTTAATCTCTTCTACTTCAGATTTTGCTGATAGATAGTCTTTATCTATTTGCACAGCACTCTTTTGTGTGGGGATATCTATATCTAACAGCCCAGCATTATTTTTAATTTCCTCTAAATTTTGGTCAGAGTTCGCGACCATAGGTTGAGGGTTTTTATCTTTTATAGACTGATTTTTTTGAGTAGAGGCTTCATTTTTCTGAGTTATTTCTTGAGAGCGAGGAGTAGCTTTTTTAGAGTTATCATAAATGTTGTTGGAAGTTTGAGTAGATCGTGTTTGTATATTCTCTGAGTTGACGGTTTGCTCGTCATTGCTCATTGGCTTGGTTACTACAGACCTTTCGTCAACATTATCGATGTTATTAAGGCTATTATCGATATTGTCGAGCGATTTAGTACTCGTGACAGTAGTGGTATAGATTTTATCAGTAGGTGGTAGCGTTATATCACTGACAGCAGTTGACATGTCTGCTGTATCCACACCGTTATCAGCTATTTCTACCGTATTGGTTTTATTGGTATTGAGATAAAAAATAAGGAAAATCCCAGAATGTACTAATATCGCAAGGCATAACGCCCAAAACCATTTTTCACGAAATTTCATCATTACATAGAGCTACCTATCTTATAATATTAGTACCTGCACTGATTATCTTGAGGTTATTAAATAATAAGGGTCATTAGTATAGAGGGTTTATTACGCCAATCTCAACTTATCGTAGGCTTTTGGTTTTTATAGAATTTAAAATTCTAATTGTTTTAACTGAAATTTTAAAAACTAAGTAAACCAATACCTTAGAAAAACAAGTTGAGAGTGGGGTGTTTATTCTATTTTTTAACCTAGCAATATTTTAGTCTAAGCATCTTATATGGCCTCTTTAGTTTCAAATTCAGCCAACACTTCTGTAATAAGCTAATCTTTTTTGTACCATGCCTATTCAATTCAGCCAAACATCTGCGATTTTACAGCTTTACCCTTTATCTGTTTCGTAACAGCCATTTTTGATTGGAGCAAGTAAGTCTTCAGGTATCTCGATATGTCTCACATCGACGCCCAGATATTTGATATTACCTTCCCACAAGTCATTATAAGTGGGTACGCCGTCAGGATAGACAATCGTCATGTCTAGCATACCATCGATCTGAAAAATAATTTCTAATTTCATGGTTATGATATGTTTTATGACCTAGATTCAAATAAGAAGTGCAACGTTTTAAAAGAATGAGTTGAAGAGTAAGATGTGCCGTGTTGCATTTCAAACTTCAACTCCTACATATCAGAACGTTATGAAACACTATACACATCTTACCCAAGAGCAAAGATATC
>NZ_JBFFMS010000063.1:0-7437 GCF_041554015.1 Psychrobacter sp.
GCTTAGCGTATGACGATTGAGCAAACCAAGACCAGAGCCAATCAGGCTACCAAGTGGCATAATCGCCACGCAGCCCATGCTCTCTAATTCTTGAGCGACGATAGGGTCGTCTGAGGTATAAACCATCACCTCAAACCCATCATCAATCAATACTTTGGCCGCTTTAAGCGTTTCCATCACGTTTGGATAAAGGGTTTTCTCATCGCCCAATACTTCAAGCTTAACCAGATTATGCCCGCCTAACAGCTCGCGAGCAAGCTTACAGGTACGAATGGCAGTCTCGGCATCGAAACAACCAGCAGTGTTGGGTAAGATGGTATATTTATCCGGTGAAATCACATCAAGTAGATTGGGCTCATTGCTGTTTTGTCCGATATTGGTACGACGAATAGCGACAGTGACAATCTCTGCTGCCGACGCCCCAATCGCAGCGCCCGTTTCAGTCATATCCTTATACTTGCCTGTACCGACCAACAGGCGAGAAGAAAAGGTACGACTCCCGACCATAAACGTGTCTTGTAAAAGGGGCGTCGGCTGAGTAGCAGTGCTCGTGTTCTCTGACATAACTGAAAATCCTAATGGCGAGTAAAACAAAATGCTATTATAACAAAATCATGCAATCTTACTTGCAGTGTTTTTTGGTTTAGCCTGTTAAGCATAATACGTTTGCCATGCTTTGACACGAGTTTCTTTCTAAGTTTGTCTTTATCTATCAGGTCGTCTTTATGATGCAACTGCCGTACAGTTTTGCAAAACGCCATCAGATTTTGATCATGCTTGCCATTGATCCTGAGCTACCAGCGACTCTGGTACTGACCAAAGCCACGCCATTATCAGCAATTAATGAGGCGGTGCGGTTCTTACAGCAGCAAGGTGTACGCGGTGTGCCGGTATATGAAAGCGTCAGCGCCGATGACTTTGAAAAGCGCCTAAATGCTGCTTATGCAGGTAATACCGGTGAGTCGCAGCATATTGCCGCTGGACTCGAGGACCATCCGGATCTTGATAGCTTGGCAGACAGTGTCCCTGAAACTGAAGATCTGATGGATCAGCAAGATGATGCGCCTATTATTCGCCTGATCAATGCGCTGTTGTCCGAAGCGATACGTTTAAGCGCCTCAGATATCCATATTGAAACCTTTGAAAAGCGCTTGGTCGTTCGCTTTCGTGTCGACGGTGAATTAAAAGAAATCATTACGCCAAAACGCCAATTAGCGCCATTACTGGTATCGCGTATCAAGGTCATGGCAAGGCTCGATATCGCCGAGAAGCGTGTGCCACAAGATGGGCGTATCAGCTTGCGCTTAGCAGGTCGTGAGGTTGATGTGCGGGTATCAACATTGCCATCAAGTTTTGGCGAGCGCGTGGTCATGCGTCTATTAGATAAGCAAGCTGGTCGCCTGAATATGACGTATTTAGGGCTATCTGATAACGACTACACCGAGCTAAAACGCTTGATTCATCGCCCGCATGGCATTATTTTGGTGACAGGACCGACAGGTTCAGGGAAAACCACCACGCTATATTCGGCATTGACCGATCTCAATGACCAAACCCGCAATATCTTGACCGCTGAAGATCCGATTGAGTTTCAGCTTGATGGTATTGGGCAAACGCAGGTTAATAATAAGGTCGATATGACCTTTGCCAAAAGTCTGCGCGCGATGTTACGCCAAGACCCAGACGTGGTGATGGTTGGTGAGATTCGCGATTTAGAAACGGCAGAGATTGCCGTACAGGCTTCTCTTACTGGACATTTGGTATTATCGACTTTGCACACCAACACTGCCATTGGGGCAGTTACGCGCCTGCAAGATATGGGTGTTGAGCCATTTTTATTATCGTCATCGCTTATCGGGGTCGTCGCCCAGCGCTTGGTGCGGACGTTATGTACGCATTGTCATGGTTGGCAAGTAGCTGACAGCGAACAGGCGAAATTATTCACTGAGATTGGTATTGTGCCAGTCTCAGAGAAGGGTGCTAAAGCTTTAACAAACACAGCTATCAATCTACCCAAACCAGTTGGCTGCGATAAATGCAATCAATCAGGATTTAAAGGGCGGACGGCGATATATGAAGTGGTGCCCATTGATGATAGTTTGCGCCGTATGATTCATAGTAATACCGCTGAATATGAGCTAGAGGAGTATGCACGTCAGCATACACCATCGATTCGGGCGGATGGTTTGCGTAAGGTAATAGCGGGACTTACGACGTTAGAGGAAGTGCTGCGCGTGACTAAAGAAAGCGCCCTAACAGAGGACGCTTTGATTGTTTAAGATAAGGCTATTAAAAAAACAGTTATTTTGTAGCGATACATTCAACCTCTACGCTGGCACCTGCTGCCAATTCAGCGACGCCAAAGGCTGAGCGTACCGGATAAGGTTTGGTCAACTCGGCTTTATAAACTTTATTAAAATCGTCAAAATCATCCATGTCTGTCAGCATCGCCATACATTTGACGATATCTGATTTTTGATAGCCGTACTTTAACAAGGTTTCATGGATATTATCCAATGCTTGCTTGGTCTCGGCTTTGACACCACCTTTGACCAATTTGCCATTTTTAAAACCAATTTGCCCAGACATATAGAGCGTATCGCCGACACGTACTGCCTCTGAAAAAGGATAATTGCCGCCATCACCAAGAAATACAGGACTAGATTTGGTGATGCTGGTGGTATTTGACGTTGGCGCAGCATTCGCTGTCATAGCAACCCCTAGTGAGCATGCGCCCACAAGCAATGCCTTAGTCAAGGTGGCGGTCAATGTATGGGTAATCTTGGACATCATTGTCTCCTTATTATAAGTGTGTTTTTTACTATTCTAGGCACGATACAAATGTATTCAAACAAATTTAACAAGCATCATGTCTCATCAAACTAGGTGGTACATGATGCCTTATGTATGCTTTAGTCATTATTGTTCGTTTTGCTCAGCTTCTTTTTTAGACTCAGCGTCAGCGTCCAGCGATTTTTCGCTTGCTTTGCCTTGACGGCGCGCTTCTAATTCAGCCTTAGGAATCCAAGCCCACGTCATCTCAACCACGATAGGGTCACGATCATTATCAGACTCACGGTCCTGAATGACACATGGAATGACCATCTCACCCTTTGGGGTATTTAAAATATCTAAACGCTGTGCATCAGATAAGCTTGCGATAGCCGCCATTTGTCCTTTTTTAATCGGTCGATAAAAATTTACCGAATAAGACTTAATCAATAATACACGATCGGTCGGTAAATTTAGGCCTAAAATAAACCCCGTTGCGGTTTCAGCAAGTAAGGTAATGGCAACGGCATGGACGGAGCCGATATGGTTTTGCACCGCCTTGGTATTATTTAGACTGACCACCACTTGATTTGGTTCGACCGTCTCATAATAAATACCTGTCGTGCCGACATAGGGCACCACTTTACCAAATGCTTTTGATAAGATGTTCGAGCGCGCACCAGCAGGCAAGTACTTGGTAATAGATAACAGTTTGGTGAATTGATTATTGATTGGTTTTAGGGTGCTATTAGGTTTTTCGACCGCAGGTTTTGCGTTGTCAGATATTTTGCTAGGTAATTTATTGCTCAGTTTGATAGGTAGTTTGTTTAATAATCCTGACATACAACATTCCTCATTTGAGTGGGATTCACAGTGCTAGTGAGACTAGAGCTAAAATACTCAGGTTATAAATGAGTCACCAAATAGGCTTTATCCTAGCAGCTATTTTAGTTATGGTACATTAACTGCTCAGTCGCTACTATTATTACCATGAACTCCTGCGCTTACAAAATAACAGTGACGTAACGGCATCCTAATCAATAGCAATACTCGCGCTAGAGGCTTTTTATACAAGCTTCCTAATGCTGTTTTAACGTCCCTTTTTTATATTGAGCTGACGCTATAATGGTCAGCTTTGACAGCTCTTATATTTTTACCTGATTTTTAACGCCGGATAACGCTATGCCTGATATGTCTAAAGATAAGCCGACCAATATTATTTATACAGGTGTTGCTGGTACGGGTAAAACTTATCAATTACTCCAGATCGCTCGAGAATATACAGAGGATTTGCCGAGAGCCGACGAGGCGGATTTGTTGGGGCAGCTAGTGCAAGAGCTTAGCTGGCGTGAAATCGTCTGTTTGGTACTGTTGGATTTTCAATCTAAACACCAAGACTTGATCAAAGTACCTGAGATCGTCAATCATGCGTTTTTTGCTGCAAAAGCGGCGCAAAATGCCCGTGAGAGCAATTTAAGCAATACGGCATGGTCTGTACTGCAAATGCATAGCTCAAGTAGCTCACAAACGGTTGCGTATAAACATAGAGCCAGCCAAGCTTATTTTGATAAAGACCATAGCGGCGCATGGTATTTATTGCCAGAAAGCTTTGAGTTATTAACAGAGCTGTCGCAGCAGCTATTTGAGTTTCAGCAAGTGCAGCATGATCACAGTGTCAATCAAAGCCAAGCTAACCCACAGCAAGGTTTTAGCCAGCAGCGCTTTACCATGGTTAGCTTCCATCAAGCGTATGGCTATGAAGAGTTTGTCGAAGGCATTCGCCCTGTCATGGTAGCGTCTAATCAGGCAGCGAATAGCTCGTCTCAAATGAGTTATAGCGTTCAAGATGGTGCATTCTTAAAACTGTGTCAACGGGCAGCAAATGATCCAGAACAGCGTTACGCCATCTTGATTGATGAGATCAATCGCGCCAACGTATCACGAGTCTTTGGTGAGCTGCTCAGTTTGATTGAACCCGACAAACGCGCTGGCATGGCAAATGCGATGACCGTTCATCTGGCCTATTCCGGACGCGCTTTTAGCATCCCAGCCAACATCGATATTTATGCCACGATGAACACCCAAGATCACTCGTTAGCACCACTTGATATGGCATTACGTCGGCGCTTTCGCTTTATCGATTGTCCACCGCAGCCAGAATTATTACCCATTATTTATGTACCGCAACACTCAGAATCTGACCGCTCAGTAGCAACCATAGATTTGGCAAAGCTATTAGCGGGTTTGAATAGTCGCCTCACGCAAACATTGGGATTAGAAGCACAATTGGGCCATGCCTTTTTATGGTCAGTGACGGATCTTGAGCAATTACAAGCGGTGTTGGTTGAACAAATCATTCCGCAGTTGCTGCAAGCGACGGGTGGGCAAGAAGGCACTTTACAATATATCTTTAGAGACGAGCAGCAACCATGGCAAGCGCAGTTTATTCAAGATAGCCAAGCCCTTATTAATGACAGTGTGAATGAGCAGATGAATTTTAATAGCCAAAATCCGCTGTCTACGGGTCAAAATGCATTTTTCGGTCAGTCTATGGGCACCGCAGCTTATAGGATAAATGCCGACCTCGTCGCAGGGATAGGCGAATTTGCCAAACCTACTGTTTATCAGCGTTTATATCCATAAGGGTGCCAAGCATTGATAAATAAAAGCGCCAATCATAAAGTCACAGCCAGCAATAGCAAGAGTGCTAATATTAAGCATGCCAATGCTAAAAGTGCTAATGTTAAAAGTGATAATGTGGATACGCGTGAGGCCAATATCATCACAGTGTTTGAGCATCAGCGTCTAACAGCGCATGACTTCTTACAGGTATCTGATTTCCATTGGTTGATGGCGCAAGAGTTTGCGGTATTTAGCATTAAGCGCAGGCAAGGACAGTGGCAATTAAAGGTTGGGCATTATATAGGGGTTATTTTACTGCCAAGCGGCATGACGCTTGAGATATTGCCCAAACTCGCGGCAAAAGCGTCTAGAAACCAAAACACACAGCACCCGCTTTTTTCCTATAATGCCCGTTATCACTCTGATATCAGGCAGACTCGCCAATGGGTGCAGGACATGCTATCGGATTTGACCAATAGCAGTCATGCCAAAAACAAGCTACCCAAGACAAAAAATCTTGGACAATTTAGTAGCCAATTGGCGGCGCTATCGATAGCGGTACGGCCATTGTCAGACTGGCTTATCACACAGTTTTTGCAGCGGCTCGCTCATTATCGACCTAGCAAATACTATCAGACACAGGTTGATAATCAAGCAGCGCTACAAGGTCGACTCCTTATCAAGGAGCAACTGCGCCGCAACAGCATGCAGCCGCATAAGTTCGTCTGTGAGAGCAGTAGACTGAGTCAAGACATGTTGGCTAACCGACTGATTAAGAGCTCCTTGATACTACTGACGCCTTTATTCTCTAAAGCAATGTACTCAAAAGCCGATGCGCCTAAATTTTTGCAGGCTTGGCAGCAAGTAGCGGCGTTGAGTCATCAAGAACTGACACAGTTAGAGTCAGTATACAAGCAAGCAAAGCGTCAGTTGGCCATGCAGCCGCTGCCAGCACCGCAGCTACAAGCTGCTCAGCAGGTGTTAGAGATGGCTTATTGGTTGCTACGCCAGTCTCATGTGGCAACAGGTAATGGTATTGCGCTAAAACAACCACTCAAGCAAAGTCAGTCCTCGTCGCGTTTATGCTTGCTGATTGATATGAACCAAGCCTTTGAGCAATGGGCAAGCCTGCGCATTGTCTCGATGTTTCAGCAAGCGAGTCAGCAGTATCAGCCACTATATCAAACGCAAAGTATCTGGCTTACGGATGCAGAAGGGCGTGCATGCCTGTCTATACGGCCTGACTTGCTGATATACAACATAGACGCTGATGATACTTGTCAAAATCAGAATGACACTGCGGTGATTGAAGCAAGAGGAAAAGGTCGCGATAGTAAAGGACATTATAAAAAAGGTCACTATAGCCATGTCATCGATATCAAATGGAAGGAGCTATCGCAGGCAGCCAGTATGAGTGCCAGCGATGCTTATCAGCTAATGAGTTACGCTCAGGCCTATCAAGCAGAGCAGGTGTGGCTGGTTTATCCGGTACAGGATAACGAGCGATTGCCAGTTATGCTCAGCCAACACGTGCATGATGATAAAAATCGGAGCCCTAACAACCAAGATAGTAGCCATAATGCTGCTGAGAAAGGAAGTACGACACCATTGTGGCTCGTACCCTTTAATGTGCTGACTGGCACGATAAACGGCGACTTGCTTCCTGATTTAAATACCGTATAATAAGCGCTATCGATGAGTAGGTAGCCCTTCTTATCGTGGAAAAAGGATTTATCGTTGTGGTTTTGATGATAAAAGAGTGTTTTTTAAATAATTTAGCAGTTTTTTTAAATTAATAAAAAATAAGTGTTGACACCATCGGCTTTTCCTCTTAATATGTGCACCTCGATAGCGAGGAACATTAACCAGTTAGTGGCATTGCCAACAACGAGTTAATCAACAAAACTATCGTGATAATAGAAATTTCGGAGTGTGGCGCAGTTTGGTAGCGCATCTGGTTTGGGACCAGAGGGTCGTAGGTTCGAATCCTATCACTCCGACCATCTATTTTTAAGAGCCTTACAGGCTTTTTTTTATGTATAA
>NZ_JBFFMS010000064.1:0-7151 GCF_041554015.1 Psychrobacter sp.
GCTGGCAAACAAAACATTATTAAAGCGTTGTAAGTTAAGTCAGCATAGTGACATTGTGGGATTTACCACTGAGCAGGTATTTTCTCATCAGCAGAGTAAGGATTATATCTTGCAGGATATGAAAGTGTTGCGAGATGGGAAGTCAATCGTTGATAATTTAGAGCTGCACAGTTATGCATCTGGTCAGTTAGGTTGGTGTATTACCAATAAACTGCCTATCTATAATAGCAGTCAACAAGTGGTCGCAATGGTTGGGATATCCGTCGATATTGATGAAGATAACGAACGCATTTTACGTAAGCACGCGCGCTTGGCGGAAGTAGCACAGTTTGTACGTGGCAATCTTGATCAGAAAATCAATATAGCAGAATTGGCGGAGCTGGCACATTTGAGCTTATCGCAGTTGGAGCGCACCTTTAAAGCGGTGCTAAATATGTCGCCCTTACAGTTTGTGCAAAAGCTGAGACTAGAATATGCGGTTAAGCTATTAGCCATGCCTGAGATGTCAGTCACTCAAATATCATTGAACTGCGGCTATAGTGATCATAGCGCCTTTAGCCGCCAGTTCAAACAATTTACGGGCTTGTCGCCCAGCCAATTTCGCCAAACGCATTTATCATAAGAAAATTAAATCAGTAACCAACGACCGCCGCATCGACAATACGTGGGTCTGAAGATCCATATACGCCATTTGGGGTAATCATAATCGACTGCGTTGAGCCCATGGCTGACTGCTGGCTGACCTTATGTCCCATAGACTCGAGCTTTTTAATGGTATCCACATTAAGTGCCTTTTCGATACGAATCTCATCAGGTAGCCATTGGTCATGAATACGCGGAGCATGTGTGGCTTCAGCGATATTCATATCATGGTCGATAACGTTTGAGATGACTTGCGTAACCGTAGTAATGATGCGGCTACCACCCGGACTACCTGTGACGATATAAGGCTTACTGTCTTTAAATACCAGTGTCGGACTCATAGAAGATAACGGACGTTTATTGGCCTCGACCGCATTGGCATCACCGCCGATTAAGCCATAACCATTGGGTACACCAGGTTTGGCAGAAAAATCGTCCATCTCGTTATTGAGCAGTATCCCCGTGCCATCGGCGACAAGACCAGTGCCATAAGAGAAATTCAGCGTATAAGTATTTGCCACTGCATTGCCGTCTTTATCAACGATAGAAAAATGCGTGGTTTGATCACTCTCGTACGGTAAAGGGTTATTGGCTTTAATGGTTGCTGCTGGCGTGGCTTTATTTGGGTTGATTAACTCGCGCAGCTTATCAGCATAAGGCTGGGCAGTTAAACCGCTGGCAGGTACATCGATAAAATCTGAATCACCCAAATACTCAGAACGATCGGCATAAGCAAGCTGCATCGCCTCAGCCATTAAATGAATGGTTTGCGCGCTGTTTTGACCATAGTCTTTTAGCGGATAACCTTCTAAGATATTTAAAATCTGAACAATATGAATACCACCAGAAGACGGTGGTGGCATGGAGACGATCTCATAACCACGATAATCGCCTTTAACAGGCGTACGGGCAATAGCTTGATAATTGGCTAAGTCCTGCAAGCTCATCTTACCGCCTGCTTCATTGACCGCTTTAACCAGTTTACGCGCCGTCTCCCCTTTATAAAAACCATCAGTGCCTTTTGCCGCAATCAGTTTAAGCGAATGAGCAAGCTCCGGTTGTTTTAAGCGCTCACCCGGCTGATAAGCGCTACCATCGGCTTTAAAAAATATCTTTTTGGTGCTTGGCCATTTTTGTAGACGGTCACTTAATGCTTCTAGTGACTCTGATAGTCCAGCAGTGACTTCAATACCGTTTTCAGCCAGTGCAATCGCTGGCGCCATGACTTGCCCGCGGCTCATGGTGCCATGATCTTCTAAGGCTTTGAGTAAGCCTGCGACCGTACCCGGCACGCCAACGGCTAAGCCATGGTAACGAGATAAATCACTAACGGCATTGCCATCTTTATCAAGATACATATCGCGCGAGGCGCTACTAGGGGCTTTTTCACGATAATCAAGCGCTACGGTTTTACCTTGCTTGGCATCATATACCATCATAAATCCACCGCCACCGATATTGCCCGCACGCGGTAACGTCACCGCTAGTGCGAAACCTACTGCTACAGCAGCATCAACAGCATTTCCGCCATCTTTTAAAATCTTTAAGCCGATATCAGAAGCCAATGCTTCTTGGGAGGCAACCATGCCGTTTTTTGCCCAAACAGGGTGGTGGATAGCATCGACAGAATAGATGGCTTGATCTGTTTTGGCTTGGGTTGTCTTAGGCGTGAGCGTATTGGTTTTCGCTCGTGTTACGCGCTGCGTCTCAGATATTACAGTAGGATTTGCCGCCATAATCGCTAGATTAATCGCACTGGTATTAATCGATGTTGGGTTGATGGTCTTTGTCGCTACAGAGGTGCTAGTATCTGCCGCCTGAGCAGATACAGAAAATAGTAGCGTGCTGCTAATAATCAGTGCGGCAGATTTTAAGGTTTTATGAGTGGGCGCTTGGGTCTGATAAGTATTAGAAAACGGAACTGACATCGCAAAGTCCTTTTTACGAGAGTGAAGAAAGTGGGGCTAAAAATATAGAGTTAGCCAATAAGCTTGACTGCTAAGGTTAAATAGTAACGAATATTGCCAGTAGTAGAAAGGGCTTTAAGATTTTTTGTTTTCAAATAGATAAATTGGCTATAAAGTGACTGAGCTTTGAAATGATTGAGCCTTGAAGATTTTAAGTATTAAAAATAGACAAAAAAAGCGCAGTGATTAATCACTGCGCTTTTTAAATGGTCGTACTTTATCTGACGATGTTTTTTAATTATATGTCTTATAGTTTACAGAACTTGCATCTTACTGTGCTCGGTCATGCATTTTATGATTTTTCGACCCATGATGACCTTTGGTTGTTCTTTCTGATTTTAACTGCGCCATTTTTGCCCGCTGCTCAGCTGTGAGCACTTGCGAAATGGCACGCTGGGTTTGAATGCGCTCGATAAAACGCTGCTTGGTTTTAGCTGCTTGCTGATCAGCAAGACGATTGAGGGCAGCATTATCCAAGGTATTAGCATTCACCAACGCTTGTATCTGCTGCTGCATTTGCGCGTGCTCTGCTTGATGTTTTGAACGGTCATTTTTACGATCACCACTCTTTTGTTGCATGATGGCTTTGATTTGTGCCTGCTGCGTCGCTGTTAAATCTAGCTGTGCCATCGGACCTCTCAAGCCATCTTTCATGCCTTTATGCTGCATCTTGCTCGTGGTTGGCGTGGCCTCAGTAGAAGCATTGACACTGCTACAGGCAGTTACGGTTAGTACACTAGACATGGCCAGTACTGAGCCTAGCAATAGTTTTTTCATCTGCATCGTTTGCATAAAAGTTTCCTTAATTTTATAAGAGCGAATATTTATTTAATAAGCCTAGTTTTGATTGAGTGTCCCGGATAGTCACTATGCATCATTACTATGAATCATTATTAAGCACCAGTACTCGACATGATTAATGAACATTTACTTGTTTTTGATAACCGCTATCATACGACAGCTAGAGGTTACGAACATTTATGAAATATTAAGAAAGGTAACGTTTATAGCACGTAGGTAGCACTTGCCTGATAATATGACCCATAACCGGATTGAGAGGCATAAGAATAAGGTGATAACGATGTCAAATATTTTATTGGGTGACGATGACGAAGAGCTGACTCAATTATTACAAGAGTATCTGCACAATCATGGTGTTCATTGTGACTGCGTGCATGATGGCGAAGCGGTCATAGAGCGCCTAAAAATGACGATGCAGGATAATTCGCCTTATGATTTGTTGGTACTTGATATTATGATGCCAAAAATAGACGGGCTCAGTGTGCTACGTCAGCTGCCAGCTATCAGTGATATCCCCGTTATTATGCTTACCGCAAAAGGGGAGGAGATTGACCGTATCATAGGGTTGGAGCTTGGCGCTGATGATTATATTACCAAGCCTTGTAATCCACGTGAGCTGCTAGCACGTATCAATGCAGTGATTAAGCGCACCAATAGTGCGGTCAGTTTTGCTGAGCACTTGCCGCTACCGAGCAGTCGCTTGTATCTTGACCAGCAGCAAAGGCTTTGTCAGATAGATGGCATCGAGCTGCAATTGACCGGCACAGAGTTTGATTTATTGCTGGCTTTATTACGACAAAAAGGCGAGGTGGTCAGTAAATCGTGGCTATCACAGCATGTTTTGCAGCGAGAATTACAGCCCTTTGACCGTAGCCTTGATGTCCATGTCTCACGCCTACGTAAAAAACTTCAGCCTTTTCATGATGAGCCAATCAAAGCGATTCGTGGTAAAGGCTATCAGTTGGTACTCTAATGACAGACACCACCAACAGTTCTTTAACGATAAAAAAATCGAAGCTGAGCACCTCTATGCCGCTATTTTGGCGACTGTTTTTGAGTTTGCTAGCCATAATTTTAATGACCTCTGTCTTATCTATCACGGTTGAGCGCTGGCTTAATGAGCGAGAGCTGGCTACCCGTATGGATGCTCAAATTGATAAGTTGCTGATTCAGCGTGAGCGACTCGTTAAATCTTTGGAAGCGGGCGACTTATCTATTGTAAAGCAGATTTATAACGAAGATCGAAGGCTTATGAGCCAAATCAGGATATATGATGAGCAGGGCGCTATTGTATTTCCAAGATATAGGTTTAGAGAAAATCGTGGCAAGCGCCGTCAAGCCCATGATGGGGCAGATATACAGGCAGTAGACTTGCAAACAGCGAATGAGCAGTCATCTGCTGCGCTTCATGTGCAAAATTCTATGAGTAGCAGCATTGACCATAAAGCCTCTGATTACAGTGAACTTAGTGATAAAGAGCGTATTGATAAGAATTTTTATAGGATGTATTCCCTTGATAACGAGAACGACAAGCGCGGGCGCCCAAATGATAAACCTTTTAGCCTCGATGATATATTAAAACCCATACCATCGCATAAAGCCATTGCTGATATTGATAGCCGACCTGAGTTGGCCGAGATAACGGTGACTATGCCAAATGATGCCAGCGTTATTATACAGCTGCGTCCGCACCTCTTATTTAAAGATGTCTTAGAGCTACAGCGTGGCAATTTTATGCTGCGTCTGCTATTGATTGTATTTTTTAGCGTTCTGGTCTGCTTTTGGCTCAGCCGTACGTTAACTTGGCGTATTGGTCAGGTGCAGGATACTGTGCATAGCATGATAGGTGGCAATTACGAGGCCAATCCTAAGCTGTCAGGTTTGGGTTCTGATGAACTGGGCTTGTTGGCAAAAGATGTGGCTTTACTATCGACACGACTTGCTGATAGTGAGCTTGCGCGTAAGCAGATGTTAAGTGATATCTCTCATGAGCTGCGCTCGCCGCTTGCCCGTCTTGATGTAGCTACTGAGTTGACACGAGATTTTGCGCCCAACGCCAGTCGCTATCTTGACCGGATTGATAAAGAATCAGCGCGAATGAATGCGCTGATTGAACAAATCATCCATATTCAATCGCTACAGACGCAGCAATACACTAACGATGATTTAGAGAACGAAGCCGTCAATATTTGTGAAATTATCAATGAGATTGGTCAAGATGTCTGCTTTGAGTTTCAGCATAAAAATATATATTGGCAATGGCATGCAAATCCGTCTTTATTGCCAGATTCTTGCACAGTAATGGGCAATCAAGAGCAGCTGCATAGTGCCCTCGAAAACATTATCCGTAATGCCTTTATGCATACTGCTTTTGATTCGGCAGTGATGGCTGAGATACAAGCAGTGCAGATAAATAATAAAAAAGCAGCTATTGAAATAAGTATCACTGATGAGGGCGGCGGGGTTGCAGAACAGGATCTAGAGCGTATTTTTCAGCCTTTTGTTAGGCTTGATACAGCACGCCACCGTAAAACGGGCGGTTATGGATTGGGGCTGGCAATCGTCCATGCCGTAGTGACGGCACATCGCGGTCAGATCACGGTCCATAATCGTCAAGATGGCATATTGGGACTGGTGATAAAAGTAACATTGGCTGTCAGATAAAAACCATCTCAAATAAGAACGTATTTCATCTGATATATTCAATAATATGAATATATCAGATGAACGGTAGTAAATGACCGACGAACGGCATTGAGACTCTATCTATATTCGTTAATAATAATATACAGAGAGTAATAATGATTTTACAAAACAAGACACTTTATGCCACAGTTATTCATCTAAGTAATTTTTTAACCCTAACTTCTAATCCTATTGCCTCATAACGGTTTTCTTTTGTTACATCAACTCTCTACAAATGGATTTTAACTTCGGTTTTTAAATCAGACGAATCTGTAAGGGAGTACACATTATGAACCGCATCTATAAGGTAATATGGAATGAAGCCTTAAATTGTTTCACCGCAGTGGGTGAATACGCAAAGGCACGTGGCAAATCCTCTAAATCTAGCGTGAGTGCAAACGCTACCATCAATACAACAGACAATCTTTCCTCTACCAGTGCTTTTAAACTCACGGCTATAGGGCTGGGGTTAATAGCGGCTGGTTTTTGTATGCAAGCGAATGCTATAAACCCTAACCCAACGAGTGGTAATTCAAATCATCATGATGGAACATATAGTCACAGTCATGGTAGTCATGGTGTGCATGCCCATGTGGATGGTAATAATAGTCATAAGAAAAAAACCCCTAAACCAAGCGATCCAATCATTCTAAATTTTGAAGGTGATATTGGACCCGTTATTCCACTTACAGAAGGTGAAACACTCAATGTTTTAGGTGGTGTCAATGTTGCAAGCGAATTATCTAACAATCCAAATATTGGTGTTGTCGCGAATGGTGACACCCTAACCGTCAAACTGGCCAAAGACTTAACCGGTCTTACTAGCGTCACCACAGGTAACACGGTGATGAACACAAGTGGCGTAAGCTTCCTTGGCGGCAGCAGCGTGAAATTAAGCGGCACAGGGCTGAACAATGGCGGCAATCAAATCACCAATGTGGCCAGTGGTGGCGCCATCACCACCAATGCAGCCAACATCGGCGATGTTAAGAGCGCAGTCGCCGCGGGTAAAACCAAGTACTACAGTGTCAACTCAACAGGTGGCACCAACGATGA
>NZ_JBFFMS010000065.1:0-7021 GCF_041554015.1 Psychrobacter sp.
GATATCTTTGCTCTTGGGTAAGATGTGTATAGTGTTTCATAACGTTCTGATATGTAGGAGTTGAAGTTTGAAATGCAACACGGCACATCTTACTCTTCAACTCATTCTTTTAAAACGTTGCACTTCTTATTTGAATCTAGGATACATACATTCGCAGTAATTTTGCGGAAACGAAAGTCATTTAATTTCAAGTTTTGTACGGATGTATGCCATCCCAATTAATGTCTATATCTTCAATGCTCATCGCAGCTATTGCCCTCTTAAATTTGAACAGAATAGTACAGTTTCTATTTATGAAATTATTTTAAATTAAACTAATGTTTGTATATTAAAACATCTAAACTGTTGCTACAATATTACCCTTTTATTAAAATGGATATCCATAATGTGTCGTAATAAGTTCGTTCTATCAGGTATTGGCTTAGCTGTATTACTGAGTTTATCAGGTTGTGCTGAAGTAAGCGTGCTAACAAAAGACATCAGCACATCAGTTGGCCAAGGTGTTTCTACCATGGTTAAAGACATTACCACCGGTATAAACACGCCCACTCAAGCGAAGACCCAAAGTCAAAGCTCCACATCTATCCCTGCGACAGATATGATCTTTTTGATGGGCTGGATGGAAGATGCTTGTCATGGTAGTACACCACCGTACGACAAGATATCAGATCGTTATTATGCCTTTAAAGACACGGTTATCGATATGGATAACTCACGTGCCAGACCGTCTGCTCAATGGGCATCAGAGTACCGTAATCAGATTCAAAATATCACAAAAAGTACAGATGGCTCCTACATCACTTTTTCACTGCAGCTAAAGAATGCCTACTATCGAAAACAACCTTTAAAAGCCATAGAGACTGGATATCGCGAGGGAACTGAAGGCGCTCATGCAAAATTAATCTTTGCACCATCTGCAAACATTCCCGCCATCATTTCAAACTTCAAAGCTCGTAGAGTTGAAGGCATGGGTGGTATGTATGATAGTGGCGCTACTTTTAATGCTAGAGAGATCAGCATTAATTGTGAGCTGTAAGTCATCGCCCCTCAGATAAATTCATAAACAACTTCTTAATGAGCCTATATCTTAATTAGGAAGCTGTTTGCTAACAAAATTTGGCGCTAAATTGCTATTAAGCTATCAATAAATACCATAAAAAATAAAAAGGACAGCTCGTATGCTACGGAAACAATTGATTGTTTTGTCAGTAATGACAAGCCTTACCCTCAGCGGTTGTAGTAAAAATGAGTCGGTTTCGGATATCGAAAAAACCAACAATGATATCAGTGTCGAAACAACTGAAGCTTCTATAGCGCCTGAGCAAGAAACCGTAATATCAGAGGAAGAAAATTTAATTATCCCTGAAGATAAGCCTGATTTGGTTCACTACACAGTACCAGGTGGTGAGTACTCAGAACAATGTGGCTTTAAGAATGAAGCAGGTGACGTGGTAGTAAAAGCAGAATATGACTTTTGCGGTGGTTTTAATGAAGGAATGGCTTACCTTCTAAAAAAGAACATGAAGTCTGATTCTGATGGAGGCTACTATATTGGATATGTCAATAGCTCAGGTGAGATAGTCATACCAGTAGATATAGCAGCCGATTACGGTTGGATGCTGGATGCTAGAGATTTCTCTGAAGGATTAGTAGCGGTATTAAAAAAAGATAAATGGGGCTATATGGACAAAAAAGGCAATACCATAATCCCATTTGAATATGAAACTGCATCTGACTTTTCTAATGGTTTAGCTACTGTATCAAAAGATTATAAGTACGGCGCTATCAATCACAATGGTAAGGAAATTATCGCCCTTAAATACGGTCATCTAGGTGAATTTGAAGAAGGTTTGGCGGCGTTTAATGCAGTAGATTCAGATAAACAAGGTTTTATTAACACCAAAGGCAACGTAATAGTAGATCCAATTTGGAATCAAGCCATGCCTTTTTCTGAAGGCTTAGCTGCTGTTGCTAAAGGCGATTATGAAAAGGCCAAGTGGGGATTTATCGACACTACAGGAAAAGTGGTGATAGAGCCTAAATACGATTATGTTTCTATTGATCCAGGTGGTGACTCACCTGATGTCATTGGCGGCTATTTTAAAAAGGGCACTATAGAGGTTTATCAAGAAAATGAGAATGGCCAAGTAACCGCGATTACTATTGATAAGAATGGTAAAGAGCTTAAGCATAAGAATTACGAGAGCTTCCCAAGTGTACTTGATGAGATGTATAACTAATCATGCCATGATGCGTAGAAATAGACTCTTTTTTTTGAAAATATAAACATAAATATGAGCACATAAGTGTGCATATTTATGTTTTTTTATCTGATATTAATACTTTAGAGACTTGACGAGCAATTACTGTTCGTCGGATTACTAATTTTAAGCTAAAACAGCCGCTATAATTTCAAATATAAATCGCACTTAAACAAAATTTAACTATTAGGAATGTCACTTATGACTTTATTTCCTGCTCGTTTGCTACCGTTAGCCGCTGCACTCAGTATTGGCGCTTATGCCCTACCTGCTCAAGCTTATGATGATTGTAAACCGCCCAAAACAAATTATGCAGAGGTTTACTGCACTTCAGATGATAGCTACTTCATCGGCTATAACACTGATTATAGCGTTCGAACCTTATTAGACAAACAAGGTAAAGCTTTAGTAAGCTCGAAAGGCTATGACGATGTAAACTTTTATAGTATTAATGATGGCATTTTTGCCGTAATGAAAAATGGCAAAGTGGGCTACATGAATATCCAAGGTAAGGTGGTAGTACCTACGATTTACGATTCTATGCAAGATCCTGATGACAAGTATGATGAAACGTGGTCTGAGCCTGTCTCCAATAAACGTATTTTGGTTAAGAAAAACGATAAGTTTGGTATTATCGATACCTCTAATAAAGTCATTATGCCTTTCACTAATAAATATGCAGTTGTAGAGTCCATCAGTGAGGGCATGGCACCAGTTATGTCAAAGTCTGGTAAATGGGGCTTTATTAATATTGATGGTAAAGAGGTCGTAACTCCTGAGTATGATTATACCAATGGTCACTTTGGCGGTGTTTATGGTTTTTCACAAGGCTTAGCAGGTATGAAAAAAGGTGACAAGTGGGGCTATATTACTAAAACGGGTAAAGTTGCTATCCCCTTTGTCTATGATGAAATACGTCCGTTTAGTGAAGGTGTCGCTGGCGTATTAAAAGGTGAGACATGGGGCTTCATTAATGGTGCGAACAAAACCGTTATTCCTTTCAAATACTCCAACGACAATGTTGAACGCTATAGTGTTAACTATATGGGTGCTAATTACTTTATTTTTAATGATGGCATTGCAGAGGTTGCAACTCTTAACGAGCAATTAGTTTGTATAAATAAAGCGGATAAGAAGGTGGCTTGTCGCTAACTGCTTGCGCCTTAGAGGTTTAAGCTAGTCCTCCTAATTTATTATTTTAGCCCTTCTATTTAACACCTTTCTAATTTTAAGGAATTTTCAATGCAAGCCAACCACATCTTATCCGTATTTGCACTAAGTAGCTTTGTTGCTCTCACTGGCTGCTCTGACAACGCACCCGTAGAAGAAACAACACAAAGCACTGCCCTTGAAGAATCAATTGCTACAGAGGCAGGGGTTTCTGATTCTACTGCAGTTACTGAGTCTGTAGCAGAATCAGAAGCAGTAGAAACTGTCGAAGTGATTGATGAAAACCCTCCTAAATTTGCTCAAGTCACTGACTACTTAGCACTAGAACCAGAATCCAATTGGAATTGGGAAAAGCTAGCTAGTATATCTGCTGTTGAAGAGTGGGATCCTAAAACACCTACTAAAGATGAGTATTCACCTGAAAAGAATCAATACTACATTTGGGGTGGTTTAGATGATGTTGGTGGCATGAGAGTTATAGGTACAAAGGCACAACCCGAAATAATAAATATCGGCTCTGGACAGTCAGTAATGGAGGATGAGACGGGTAGTAAAGTTTATAAAGTTGAAGATCTGTTTAGAGCGAGTGAGCTTACCCGAGTAAAATCAAACTGCGACTCAGCAGCAAGCTCTCTATCTTCGCAACACTTCTATAAATGGCAAAAACCAGGTTATCAGCCTTTATATGTTTACTCCATCATAGATGAAGCTAATGCAGGAACCTCTAGCGATGTTGGTATCGCTAAAAACTTTAATGTATTTTTTGACTCTGAATATAGTGATGACCTTCATAACTTAAGCTCCTACGATGCTGAAGGCAATAGTGTCACTTGTACGTTTGATCTTTAGCACTTCTTCGACCATCGAAATTAATGAAATAAATAATGAAAAAAATCATTTGATATCGATACTGGCTATTAGCATTATGGGCTAGCTAGTAACAGAAGTCGTCAATGGCACTATCCCACTTGTCAATATAACTAATTACAGTTTTAATAACTTAAGTTGGTTATTGTTAAGACATCCAACCTCATGATGATTGATAGTTTTACAGACTAAGCTCTTTTAGGCTGTAAAACTATTATCCAATTTAGAAGTAATGCGACAGCAAAAATTGATATTCTAAGTCCACTATTCATATAAAAAACTATATCTCTAAAAGCGGTGCTTGTGACTGCCTGATCCGCTGATCTGACCTCTCCCGAATATCTTTACCCCAGTTCGTTGCTCTTGCAGACACCAGCTGACGGTAGTCCTCATCCTCACTCATTTGTATGGCATTCAGTGCTGACCTGTCTATCCACTCTTGTACCAAATCATTAGACTCATTTTGCTCTGTTTTATCAGTCATTGCTTTGCTCCCTTAATTGACGTTAATAATGCTCGTTACTACTACTGTGCTTTCTGCTAGAAATCTGACCGTACTTATTACCCTACACTCACCGCTTAAACCGTCTAATGCTACTTGCCACCACCCCGAACAATTCAAGCGAGCCCTTGACCACGATATCTGCATAATTCTCATTGTGCGCTCGCAGTATGATGTGCTCACTCAGTATCAATTGCTTAGCTGTGAATCCATCATCTATTAGTGCAATCACGATGTCTTTGTGACAGGCTGTCAGTGAGCGATCAACGATTAAGATGTCATTGGGGTAGATACCGATATTGACCATACTGTCCCCTTCCACCTCAACCAAATAGGTCGATGCAGGATGACGTATGAGCAGCGTGTTTAAATCAATACAGTTTTGCACATAGTCAGTGGCTGGACTTGGAAATCCCGCTTTCACCTTATCGCTGTATAAAGAGAGTAATACCGTTTCACCCTCATTGGTTAGCTTGCCTATTATTTTGACGGTCATCTAATGCACCTTAGGCAATTGATTAATATTGGTGGTATAGCACGGTGATAGCATGTTACGGCTCATCTGCCACGACTGCTTATCTTTAATCCCTTCACTGGCGATAAACACCGCCGCTTGCTGATTGCTGTTCTGTCCGTACTTTTTATTGAGCGCATCCATGATGGCAGTGACTTCACCTCTTTTCTCAGTACTCTTCTTTGTACTTTCATTCCCATTGTTGTCTTTGCTTTGATCTTCTGCAAACAAATCAAGCTGCACCTCATCATGCTGACAGATGCCAAGCAGCATCACACCCGCTTTCGCGTAGCGTACCTTTTCTTTATAGATCACCTTTAGTACTTGTCTGGCAGCGGTGACCATCACTCTGGTGTCTGCTGTAGGTGTTATAAAGTGATAATCACCAGAGATAGAAATGTAGGGCTCGTTTTTACTAAAGGGGCTGTTCTTGGCAAAGACAGTGATATAGGCACACACGCTGTCTTGCTGTCGTAGTTTACTGGCGGCTTTTGCTACGTGAGCACAGATAGACTCGCTAAGGGCTTGCTGGTCGGTGATGCGCTCAGAGAAAGAGCGTGAGGAGATGATTTGCTTTTTAGGCGCTATGCTGTCAATACCCAGACAGGACTGACCGTTAAGCTCTAAGCAGGTACGCTCGAGTACCACGCCGAAGTGCTGCCTTATCTTGCCAGGCTCACAGATGGCTAACTGGTAGACGGTATGGATACCCATCTCATTGAGCCTAACCTTATAACGACGACCCACACCCCATAGCTCACCGACATCGGTTATCTGCATGATGCGGCGTATCCATCTGATATTGTCTAACACACAGACGCCTTTGGTAGCGGGATACCTCTTAGCCGCATGATTGGCAAGCTTTGCCATGGTCTTGGTAGTGCCAATACCGACACCCACTGGAATACCCGTGTGCATCTCGACAATGGCTTTAAGCTTATGTCCATAAGAACTTAAGTCTTGCATAGCAACAGGATAATCAGCTAGGTATAAAAAGGCTTCATCAATGGAATAGACCTCAACCGTTGGACAGAGGGTTTCAAGGGTCATCATGACACGCTGAGAGATATCGGCATAGAGGGTGTAGTTGGAGCTAAAGACAGTGACGTTATTGTGCTCACAGAAGTCTTTGACTTGAAAGTACGGCACGCCCATCTTAATACCTAATAGCTTTGCCTCAGGTGATCGAGCAACGACGCAGCCATCATTGTTAGAGAGCACGACCACAGGCTTGTCCTTGAGATCAGGACGAAAGAGCTTTTCACAGTTGGCATAAAAGCTGTTGCAGTCAATGAGTGCATACATGGCAGACTCGGCATAAAAGAAAGGGTATATCCAATCATGAGTATCCATGTTTGGACAAGATGACTTTGATTGTAGAGACAGGTGCTTGCAGAATTCAAGGGCAGATTTGATTCATGCGACGATGGATGTCGTGAGGTTTTTAGGCAAGGCTTTTACTGACCTGTTCGTCTTGCTCTGCAAGCTGTCTTATTAACGATAGCCGTTCAGGCTGTCCAAGGCCAGCAGAGCAGAAGCCTTTTTTAGAATGTCGCGCTCCATAGTCAGCCGCTTAACCTGCTTACGCAGCTCTTGAAGCTCGCGCTGTTCATCCGTTAAAGCGTTGCCGGCTTTAGGTGCTTCGCCACTGATTTCTTGACGGTATTGACTCAGCCATTTCTGCAAGGTGGATTTACCTATCCCTAA
>NZ_JBFFMS010000066.1:0-6912 GCF_041554015.1 Psychrobacter sp.
AACCAACTGCCCCCATAGCCCCCTTGCTTCCCACCACCTTTGATAGCTGGCATTATTACGAAAGCCCAAAAACAACGACAAGGCTATCCCAAGTAAGGTAAAAGGCGCGACGCTATAAGAAGAAAAAGAGCTTGGAAAGCCATGCTGAATATTGGTGATCAGCGCACTGATAAGACCAATCAGTAAAATTTGAGGATATACCTTGGGTACAATTGAGCCACGCAAGGTAAAAAATAGCTTGATGGCACTAGGATTTTGCTTGACGATCATACTCTTATGCCATTATTAAACGATAGATTTCTAAAAAATCATTGATTGTTATAGTGATGTAAGGATAACGAGCTCAAGATGACATAGTAGGTGCTAGCGGGCAAAAATTCAACTATAGTAGATATTGACAAAAGCATATCAGTAAAATAATCATATAAATAAAACAAGGAATGCATGATGAAAAAATTAGGATTATGCGCCGCAGTGGCATTAAGCTTGAGCGCGTGTGCTGGCGGGATAAACGGTGGCACAATAGGCACAGGCAACCAAAACACCATCGTCACCCAATACCCTGTTGAAGCCGCTATGCTCAATATCTATACCAAAGCACGTAGTCAAAGCTTGGTAGCGAGCGTCGGTAACCAAAGCGCCTCAGCAGATATTACTGTTACGCCAAAAGGCAATATGGTATTTAAAAATAAACAAGTACAAGGGGCTGAAGTAAATACGATTAACAAAATAAACAATCAAATCACTGACCAATCTGTCGCCATCAATTACTTTACGGTAAACCCATTGGTTTTTCATGGTTATACCGACAGCTCAGGCAAGTACTCACTCGCCACTCAGAGCACTACCATTCCCAAACTAGCAACCGTTGGCTCCTCTAGTCCATTGATTGCAGAGGAGGTCTACGCCGATAGAAGTATGCGCAATAAGATAGGTAGCTACAGACAAGGCTGGTCACTGACCAGAGATACCAATAACACCGCATGGTTTTGTATCGACACCTCAGCCAACCTACTCGTCGCCAATGATCCCAATGGCGCCTCATCAGAATGCTATAAAATCAATGCGCGCGGTGATATCTTAGACAGCAAAGTGACGATTAGTCAACCGACTATTAACGGCACAAAAGCGATTGTCTTTACCGGCCGTTAGAACTGGCTTTAAATCATCTATAGCACCAAGAAAAAGCCCCTTATATATTAAATAAGGGGCTTTTTTTAGGATAGTTATTTATGCTGCTACAAAACCTATCATATTAAACGGCAATTTTATAAGCTGCTTTTTTGACACGCATATCGCCAGTTTCGACATAACGCTGATGCCATGATAGGGCTTCGTCCAAGATATGCGGCGTTTGCATACCAGCCGTATCTGAGGCACGATCAAAATAATCTTGCAGCATTGGGCGATAGTCAGGATGAGCGCAGTTATCAATAATCGCTTGTGCGCGCTGACGTGGAGATAGACCACGCAAATCTGCCAGTCCTTGCTCAGTGACGATGACCATTACATCATGCTCAGTATGATCATGATGCGAAACCATCGGCGTAATACAAGAGATGGCGCCATCTTTTGCTACGGATGGCGACACAAAGAATGAGGTATAAGCGTTACGAGCAAAATCACCTGAACCGCCCAAGCCATTCATCATATTGGTGCCCATAACGTGGGTTGAGTTGACGTTACCATAAAGGTCACACTCAATCATGGCATTAATGGCCAATACGCCTAAGCGACGCGCGACTTCAGGATGGTTGGTGATTTCTTGTGGACGCAATACGATACGCGCGCGCAGCTCTTCGATATTGGCATTAAAACGCTCTAGCGCATCTGGGCTTAATGACAGTGCGGTTGCCGACGCCATGGTCATTTTTCCAGACATAATAAGATCCAACATACCGTCTTGCAATACTTCGGTGTAGCCAGTCAAATTCTCAAACGGGCTGTTTTGCAGTCCTGCCAATACGGCATTGGCAACGTTACCCACACCAGACTGGATAGGCAATAAATTTTCTGGCATACGACCTTTTTTGACTTCATCATGGAAGAAATCAATGATATGACTGGCAATTTTGTTTGAGCACTCGTCAGGGTCTGAGAACTTGCTGTTGCGATCTGGTGAATTCGTTAAGACAACGCCAACCACTTTATCTAGGTCACAATGTAGATATGGCACACCGATACGTCCGCCTGGGGTCACAAGTGGAATTGGCTTGCGGTTTGGTGGCATACCGATATCATTATAAACATCATGCATACCTTCTAACATTAAGCTTTGCTGCGCATTGACTTCTAAGATGATTTTGTCTGCATTCTCTAGCCAAGCATTGTTGTTACCGATAGACGTCGATGGAATCAGGCGACCATCTGGTAAAATACCAGATACTTCAACGACCGCTATATGCATCTTGCCATAAAAACCAATGGTGCTCTGCTGTGCCACATGCGATAAATGCATATCAAAGTAATGCGCGGCGCCAGCATTGACTTGTTTACGTAGCGCAGGCTCTGATTGATATGGCGTGCGCCACTTGATGCCGTTCGCCTCTGCCAACACGCCATCACACTCAGTTGCAGTAGAGGCACCCGTCA
This sequence comes from Psychrobacter sp., assembly GCF_041554015.1. Classification (GTDB taxonomy): domain Bacteria; phylum Pseudomonadota; class Gammaproteobacteria; order Pseudomonadales; family Moraxellaceae; genus Psychrobacter. The sequence goes on from NZ_JBFFMS010000066.1 coordinate 2,593, forward strand.
ATAAACCAATTTGAAAGTCTTCACCGCGCGCATGAGCCGCTTGCATATGTTTGGCAAGCGCGGCTGGTATCGCCTTTGGATAACCTGCGCCAGTAAAGCCACTCATACCGACATTCATGTCGTTTTTGATGAACGCTGCTGCTTGCTCAGCAGACATAATTTTTTTGCTTAGACCTTCGTGAAGCACGCGACCTTCATGATTTAATGATGTCATACCTTTTTTCCTAGTAACTTCCATATTAAAATCAAACCACTTCATGATGAAGCGTTTGATACGAAACCAACAATAAAATGCATTGATGCATATTAGCAACTTTCCCATAAAAAACAAGTTGATTGGCTTAAATTTACCGATAGAGATTTTACCCACTCTATAAAAACTAACATTAGTTCGTTTTTAATATGTTATACCTAGAGTTTTTTATTTCTCTAGATAGCAGTCAAATAGATTTTTCTTTTCAGTGATTTCAGCATAAAAACGATACAGCAGCAATAGAATAGTTTTTACACAGCCTCTGTCTGCTCAGGACCTAGCAAGCAAGAAAAAGCTTTTCCCATTAAGCCTTTGTAATGTTTGTTCTTAGCTTATTTTGGACTGATATAGCTTGGAAAAAAGATACTTACCATGGGGCATATAAAAATGAAAACACATACCTTTAAACACCGTATTCAAAATATAAAACCAGATATTTTTATTTAATCAAGAAATCATATCGATTGTATTTATGGTTTTTTGTTCATAAAAACAAAAATCTTTACCGCAAGATTAGGATGGTCATTATTTTTAAAAACACTTAGCGTGTGTTATATTTTAGAAGTTGGCAAAATATTTTTGCTAACGGTTATAATAAGAAACGCCTGTGCTAAAGATTATATAAACGCCGTTCGTGATAACTTCTTCATAAAATTTTCGCAGCGAAGAAAATAAGTATTCAGTTATTTAAGGATGAATGATGACAACCCAACAGCATGTTTTGGCTTGTATTGATGGCTCAGCAGTGACAGAGTCTGTCTGTGACTATGCGGCATGGTATGCAAAGCGGCTCAATATTTCGGTAGGATTGCTGCATGTCAGTGATGTAGCGGCATCCATTAGAAGAGACTTGTCAGGGGCAATCGGTATCAATAGCCGTCAATTTTTGCTGGATGAACTGTCTCAGCTTGATGAGCAAAGAGCGAAGGTAGTAAATAGCTATAGCAACGCCTTAGTACAAGATGCCAAAAGCCATATTAACAGTCGGTTTGATGACATAGACGTCTATATTTATCAGCGCCATGGCAAACTGCTGCCTGCTATTGAGCATTTTAAAGCGCATAATCGTGCCATTGTTATGGGACGGCGCGGTGAAGACCATCAGAATAGTCGCATCAATATCGGCAGCCAAATCGAGACAGTGGCGCGAGCGTCAAACGTACCGGTGCTTATTTGCTCAGAGAGATTCAAAGAGCCTTGCTCGTACATGATAGCCTTCGACGCTAGTAAAACCGCCATTAAAGCCATAACTATGTTGTCAGAGAGCAGCTTATTAAAAGGCATGCAAGGTCATATCGTGATGATCGGCAATGATAATGAAACTGCTAAAAAAAGTCTGGCTAATGCATATGCGCAGATGACATCGGCAGGTTTCTTGGTAGAGACCCATCATCTTCAGCAGCTTGATGCGGTCAATGGCTTATTAGCTTTTCAGATGGAACATGCAATCGATATTATTGTGGTGGGTGCTTATGGCAGCTCAAAATTACAGCATCTATTTCTTGGCAGCACTACGACAGAGATTATCGCCAGTACGCTGTCGCCAGTTATTTTGGTACGCTAATAGCTAAAAATCAGGGTCGATACGTTTGATAAATACCAATGATATTCTTTATAGATTGATAAATATAAAAAAGCAAGGCATCTGGTGCCTTGCTTTTTTATATTTATCTAACAGATTTCATGGTTATTTGACTTAGATGTTTAGTCAAATAGGTGCTTAGTCAAAATGGAAACCTGCACCGATGGCGGCACCTACGTTGCCTTGGGTGTCCGCTGTACCATTTAGCTTCATTACCCAACGTCCATCATTAGACATTTTCGAGAAGCCAATCGCGACAGCACTTTCACCATTATAGGTCGCGATACCACCGCCTATCATCGGTTTACCGATAATGTACGCTTGAGGCAATGAGGACATCGCCATGGCGGCTGAGATACCTGCGTTGGCGTCATCTTCGACTTCGCCAATTCTGTAGCCAAGCTCATTAATGCTATTGCCTAGATTTCTATTGACTGCGTCCAATTGTCCGAAGTTCACAGCGTCTCTAGGTTGCATGCCGTCCGCAACATTGGTTATCTTAGTGCCAGCAGCATTAATACCAGCAGCTGTCATACTAGGAGCCGTTTCACCATTGCCTGCATATATACCGGTTTTAGTGATACTAGGGCCACCTGCAATAACGACTCCGTTTGTGCTGACGGTTGTATCACCAGTCGTCACGCTGTCGACATTAATGTTGCCGTTCAAGTCAAACTTGATGCTACCGCCTGCTGATGTCGTGGTGATATTATTGCCACCTTTAAACGTAAGTGGAGCAGAACCTGCTTTTTTGTTGATAACAGGACCAGTATCTGCATCGAAGTTGAGTCCAGAGCCCATCTCAGCTATCGCAGCTGTCTGTGTATTGATGGTAGATAAAACTTCAAATAACTGTCCACCATTGACGGCATCTTTACTCGCTACCTCAATGAAACCATTAGCAACGTTGGTAATCTTGTTACCACCAGCATCGACACTGGTTTTAGTGAACTTAGGACCACCGGCGATAGTTAGACCGCTGTTATCCATCGTAGCATCACCCGTTTTTACGCTATCTACTGCGATGTCTTTACTTAAATTAAAGCTAACATTATTACTCTCTGCTGTTTTAGAGACGGTTATATTGTTATCAGTATTGTTTAAGTCGACTGTATCGCTTGGTTTCACTGTGCTGGTATTTGCTCCTTGGGCGCTAATATTCCAGCCTTTGTTGGCATCAGCTGCACTTTGTTTGACTTCGTTTAACTGTCCAACATTCACAGCGTCAGTAGTTGCTTCGCCTCGTGCAACATTGGTAATAACATTACCACCATTGTTGAGGCCACTGCTACTTAAGCCGACTGTACTACCACTGAAGCTGACGCCACCCGTATTTACTATAGTAGCCCCTGCTCTTAAGCCAGTAGATGAAATCATAACGTCATTGCCAAAGCTTGCACTGTTAAGCCCAGTTAAGTCTTTTGCCAATTTCACTGTTAGAGTATCAGTACCATCAGCGATAACGCCAATATTACTATCCGTTAGTTTGGTAGGATCACTCACTCCACCTTTGACGATAATTTTTTCACCAAGCTTACGTTTGATGGTCGTTGGTGCGTTATCGCCACCAAACGAGATACCTTTATCGAAGGTGTCGCTTATGCCGCTTTGAAGACCAGATAGCTGCTCCTGAGTCGCTGCTTGACCACCGGTATAGGTGGTACTGGCATCAAAAGTAGTATTGGTCAATCCTTTAACGATACCGGCAGTACCGTCGATTGATACAGCATTTGCGCTAGTGCCACCGATTTTGATAGTGTCAGCTAGACCAAACTTCGCACCATTACCAAAAGCCGTAGTGGTAATGTTGGTATCAGTCGCAACTTGAATTGCCTCACCTAATGCATAGGTTTTTGTTGTGCCATTTAGGTCGAACTTAATACCTTTGGCAATGTCTTCGTTAGTCTTAAATAACTGACTACCGTTAACCGCATCCTTACTAGTAGCGCTCAATAATCCAGCAGCAACGTTAGTAATTTTATTATTGCCGTTATTCAGACCATTGTTAGTCAGAACTACTTGACCGTTATCACCACGATACAACGTAATACCAGCATTATTAATTTGAGTATTTCCAGTAGTCACGCTACCAGTTTCACCAAGGTTAATATCTTTAGCCAGTCTGACGGTTAAAGTATCATCACCATTGGCTGTGACACTGATATTTTTCGTTGCTGGGTCAGCATTGATAGTATCGCCACCTTTAACCGTGAGCTTTTGACCAAGCTTACGATTGACATCTGTTCCACTGTCTCCGCCAAAGTTTAAGCCTTTATCGATGTTATTATTGGCCAGATTTAACTGTCCAACGTTAACTGCATCAGTATCTTGCACACCAGCTTTAACATTGGTGATTTGATTGCCGCCACTGTTCAACCCTGTGCTGCTTAATTTCACGCTGCTGCCGCCAAGGAAGCTTACGCCACTTGTGTTCATCACCGTGTTACCCGTGGTGACGCTAGTAAGACCGGTTAAGTCTTTGGCC
>NZ_JBFFMS010000067.1:0-6798 GCF_041554015.1 Psychrobacter sp.
ATCTCAATAGGTGATACAACAGTAACCCTCACAACTACGCCTATTGACATTATCCCAGATGCTTATATCAAAATAGCTGATGATATTTATGTTGTGACTAATGCAGAGTATAAAGACTTAACAAGTCCTGTTACAGTCAAACTCTCACGACCTATTGCAGCAGCACAAGCAGCAGGTGTGGCAGTAACGGTAGATAGGTCGTGTGCTGATATCAGGTTGTTTGGTTCAGCAAGAGGGTATTTCTATGGTTTAAATGTACCTAATAGTGCTCAAAGTCTTGCTAGAAACATCACTGTACAGCGTGATTTTAGAGGCTCTTACGTTTATGATGTTTACGCTCAAGGAGTACGCACACTTAAAGTCCGTGGATGCAACTTTTTAGAGGGCGCACAAAGTGGCGCAGGTGCTAACATTAAAGTTGTGGATGGTTGTCGTGATGTGAGTATTGATGAGAATACCTTTGAAAACAATATAACAGGGTTGACTAATGTAGATAACAATATCTACATGGATGCAACGGTTAGTGCCACCAAAGGCTCAGGTAATAAGTTCTACAACGCTAAAGGCGATTCAATTCGTACATTTAAAACAACAGCGCTAGAAATGCTTAACCAGTTTCCTAACAACTGGTTTAACCCTAAAATTGTCAACCCATTTACAGTATCAACAAACGTCAGAGTTTCTACCATAGGCAATAATCAAGTGGCTTATGGTAGCGGAATACCTGATTACGGACGGTGGAAGCGAGGTGATATTGTATTTAATGATACACCAAGCGTGGGCAGTCCTATTGGGTGGCGTTGCACTGGTTCAGGAGATCAGGGCACATGGGTGAGCTTTTAGATATTATTTTGTGCTTACTTTGATGTGATTATCTACTATAATCGATTGGATACTTTGCAAGATACCAATGGATTGAATTATGAGTAGTATTATCACTTTGAAACAAGAGCATATTGATTTTTTAAAAGAAAAAAAGGTGTTTCTAAACTCTGGGGGACGTTATGACAACACCTGGCTAAAAGTGGGCAAGCCTTACAACTTGACAGGTAAGGCTTTGCTAGAACCTTACGCTGGTGTTTTTGTTGGACCAAGGCTTAGCTCGGTTGGTTCTTTTTCTTACACTAAGAGCTATTTCCCGCCACAAGATTTAAAGATGGGGCGTTATTGCGCTATTGCCGAAAACGTAAAAATAATGGGGTCAAGTCATCCAGTAGAAAGACTAAGCGTATGCGGTTTTTGCTACTCTAAAGCTGCACCTTTTGGTATGTTTGAGAAAGATATTGGTGTTGATTTTCCAAAGAAAGCACCCGGTTTAAAGATAAACTTTGCTTTTGCTAATATCGGCAATGACGTATGGATAGGTGAAGGAGTTCTATTGAAAAGAGGTGTTACTATTGGCGATGGCGCGGTAATAGCAGCTAGGTCTGTTGTCACTAAAGACGTTCCACCTTATGCAGTAGTAGCAGGTTCGCCCGCAGTAATCAAAAAGTACAGATTCAGCGATGACATCATAAAAAGATTATGCGCATCAAAGTGGTGGCATTACAAATACACAGATTTTAACGGGCTTGATGTTACCAGTCCCACAGTTTTTCTATCTGAATTTGAAAAAATAAAAGACACATTAGAGCCTTTTAAACCTGTTGAAATCGACTTTCATCAAGAGTTTAAAAATATATAAGTTGCTAGTCAAAAAACAAACCCTTGTATGCCACGCGCTGCAAGGGTTTTTTATTATCTAAAATTAGGGGGCTTTATGCCGTCACACAACAAATGCGGCTTGATAAGTCGTTGTTTTGGTCAGTTTAGCGAGTTGATAGATTGGATATTTGATGATGGCGTCAGGTCTGTTGAGTTAGCTAATACGGGTATGCTTTTATCGTTCTCGACCATCTTTATCATTGGTTCAGCTGACATTATCTTGCAGTACCCATATCGCGGCTTTGCTTACGTGTCGTCAGTATGGGTATGGGTGGCAATGTTTGTATTAGGTGCTATTCAGTGGCTCTTACTGATAAAGACATCGTTACGTTCGGATAGACGGTCAGCAATCACATTAGCTGCGTCGTCAGTGGTTTTCTTGTCACTATCAGGCATCTTTGCAAGTGATTACCCTCCATTGTCCACAGCCGTTCCAATTTACTTCTTCCATGGCGTTATGTGCTTACTGGCGTCAGTCAAACGAATGAAAATAGTGCGAGTCGTAGCAGACGAATCAGCCAATGAGGGGTAAAAGTGGATACTGTAAACCTAGCTTTACAGCCGCCCTTACTTCAAATATTGGCGGCTATATGCGGCTGCCTAATCGGATCGCTAGCTATGAATCCAGTCGAGCGTTACGGTATTAGAATAGCAATCTTGTTCACAATGCTGTCAATGCTCATTGCTAGTGCGCTATCTGAATATCTAGCTGTAACTAAAGAAATGGAGTTTGTCACAGTCCATGCTGCCATTGGTGGCGGCATCGGTCTAACAGGTCAGTTTTTAATTGAAGAAATCAAACAAAGCGCACCTAAATTCTTTAAATCACTGCTCAATATCTTAACGTCAACACTCATAGATAACATCGTTGAAGCTATTACGATGTTCTTTGATGGCGTTAAGCGCAGGATTAAAAAATGGTTGCCGAAATAACTTAGCCGCTTAATTGCGGTTTTTTTGGGGGTAAAAATTGGATTATTTCAACAAGTTGGTGATGATGTTACGGCTGTACGGCGTTTGGGTTCCAGCACTGGTCGTATTCTTATTTTTAGATAGTGGTTACGAGCCATTACTTGATTTAGGTATGGCTGAGACCGTAGCTATTTTAGTGTTAGCTGGTGCAGTTGTTGGCCGTCTAATCGAGCAAACCGAACTAGGAGAGTAGAATGGCTTACGGTCATGTAGTACAAGCGCAGACAGCGTTAGCAAATGCAGGGTTTTACCACGGTAAGATTGACGGTGACTTTGGGCAGGGTTCGCTGCGAGCAGTTGAGAGCATAATCGCTAATACAGGAAAGGCGGTTGATGTTTTGACCAAGCCTGAAACGACTGGCGGCCGCTCAATGTCAGCTAAAGGAATCTCGCTACTCAAAGCGCATGAGGGATTGCGACTGCAAGCGTATCAGGACACAGGCAAAGTCTGGACTATCGGCTATGGCCACACGTCAGCAGCAGGTGGCTTGAAAGTGTATTCAGGTCTGACTATTACGCATGAGGAAGCCGAGCAGCTACTCAAAGATGATTTGGCGCGTATGACCTATCCTGTTATTGACAGACTGGTCAAAGTGCCACTTACGCAAGGTCAATTCGATGCGCTAGGCTCATTCATATTCAATCTAGGTGAAAGGCAGGTGAGTAAATCAACACTGCTCAGACTGCTAAACGCCAAAGACTATTACGGTGCATCAGGTCAGTTTGGTAGATGGGTTTATGATAATGGCCGCAAACTAAACGGACTAATAAAACGTCGAGCCGCTGAGCGTGAATTGTTTGACGCATAGCTGCGTTTAGATGCTATAATTAATAATACAAACAAGGGGTTGGCTATGATTGGTATTGAGATTAAAGGCGGTAGCGGTAATAAATTCACCAATACAACTATCAATAGCGAGAAAGGTGTTGTTATTGATGGTGTGGAAGTCACTAAGGATAATATCGATGATTTAAAATCAAAAGGTATTATCGGTAGCCAAGTAACGCTGTCTGACGTTAAAGTTAATGGCGTTAATCTAAAGTAGCATTCGAATAGGTTTACCCTGTGCCCTGTCATTAATTTGGCAGGGACTTTTTTTGTGTCTAGGTTTTGAGGGAGTCTAAGTAGTCAGCCCATTTTTGCATCATATCCCTACGCTCAGAAATAAGCTGTACGCGATTATAAGCACGACCATTAGCATCACGCACGTTATGCCCTAATTGCAACTCTATCAATGTCTCAGACACGCCTAATTGCTCGACCATCAATGTTCTAGCAGACGCACGAAAACCATGAGGCATATGAATACCCTCATAGCCAATTCGGTTTAGAAACTTGTTGAGCTGCTGCTGATGCTCAAATTTATCCTTACGTCTTGAGTTATAGAACACATAGTCGTTATCGCCTGTATGCTCTTGTATGGCTCGTAGAAGTTCAATAGCTTGTCTTGGCAATGGCACTATCAAACTGCTAACCATGTCGGTTCTATTGCCTGTTTTTAGTGGATTAAACGACCATGTAGCATCGTCAAAGTCGATACAACCCCAACGCATTGAGCACATATCACCGTTACGCTGAAATAGCATTGATTGCAGCTTGATGATGTTCTGAGCGTGTCCGTAGAAGTCCGTCACACTGTCAATATCACGTAGCAGTTGACCGAACGCTACCGGCTCGATAATTGCGCTATGATGCTTGGTCTTTGTCTTTGGCAGCATTAAGTCAGCCACGGCAATAGCTGGATTACTCGCTATATAACCTTGACCAATCGCCAGGGCGAATATCTTTTGACAGACGCCGCGTACACGCTTAGCAGTTGGTATTGTGTCACGCTCAATATGCTTTATTGCTTTTAGTACGTCAGGTGTCCCTATCTTATCAAGGCTCATGCGTCCGATATGCTCACACGCATAGTCAATATGTTTGCTCTTTTGGTCTATAGTTCGCTTCTCGAATTGACCTGATGCTATCTGACCTTGCAGCCATTCATGCGCCATCTGCGCGAATGTAGGCATTGCAGCGGCTTTGTTTGCTAATTGCTCATAGTAGGCGACTGGATCGACGCCTCTAGCTATCAATGACAGATTATCTCGATACATATCACGCGCTTGCTCAAGCGTGAACACTGGATAAGCGCCCAAAGTAAAGTTTCTACGTTTGCCGTTATCAGGGCTAGTAAAACGATGACGAAATGTAGTAGTCTTATTATCTCGAATATAAAGGTTCAATCCCTTATAGCCTTGGATAGCATAAACCTCATCACCGCTGTCATGGTCTTTGATAGCTTGCTTGATTTGTGAGTCGGTTTTAATGCCAAGCTCTTTTAATTTGTTGTTAGCCACTTGATTACCAGTTGATTACCATTTGATTTGACATATATTGCAATAGCTTGAAATGCTATGCAATAGCAATTGATAAAAAAGGCTATAATTAACAAGTGATGCAAGATATAGCAAGCTGTTTCAAGCCTTATCAAATACACTGACTGATGGAGTCGCTTTTTTTTGCCTAAAATTTAATATTTATATCAATAAAGTACAAAAGACATATTTGTGATGTATTAAGCCCTTCATTGTAAAGGGCTTTTTTTGGGTCAAAATTTTGTCTGATGGTTATCTATTTGCTTATGTAGTTTTCAATTTAATTTCCTGTTCGATTTCCTTTGTAGTTCCGATCTAGTTCTAAGGTTTTATTGATTAATATGAGTTAAAATACAATGTATTAACTTTTTATTAACATTCTAGACACCTTGGAGTTTGATTATGAAGATGTTTGTTTGGCTATTCATTGCATTTGTGGTGTTGGTAGTTGTGTTTGGGGTATCCATTTTTAATAGATTGGTACGCGCACGGAACCAAGCAAAGAATGGCTTTGCTCAAATAGATGTGCAATTAAAGCGTCGTCATGATCTGATTCCAAACTTGGTCGAAACTGCCAAGCGTTATTTGAGTCATGAAGAAGAAACACTCACTCGCGTCATTAGCGCGCGCAATCATGCCCAAGATCTACAAGATTCTAATAAACATCAGCCAGACTCACTAGAACATATGGCACTATTTGCAAAAGCAGAAGGTATGCTGTCTAAAGCGTTGAGTCAATTCTCCGCTGTCGTCGAAGCCTACCCAGAACTAAAAGCCGATAGTATGATCAAGGAACTCATGGACGAACTAACCAATACGGAAAATCGCATTGGATTTGCGCGTCAGCATTATAATGATAGCGTGATGTTCTATAATAACGATCGCGAAGTATTCCCTAATAACCTCGTTAGTACGACTTTTGGCTTTCGTCCACTCAGTCAGTTGGTATTTGAAGATAGAGAAGCGATTGCTCAGGCACCGATTGTCAATATGGGCTAAGGTTTAGATAATTTTGGCGAACTCTAGGCAGCCTAATCTGATGGATTTTTTTGGTGAACAGCGGATACGTACGCGTCGCAGTCTATTACTTTATGGACTGTTTTTCCTGATTGTACTTGCTCATATGGCTGTAGGACTGGCTGTCATGTCTATACTACTGACAGTATTTACAGGCGGTATATACCACTGGGTATTGGTTCTGGTCATTGTCTTGACGTTAGGTAGTTTCGTTGGTGGTAGTTTTTTAGAGTATCGACGCCTGCGAGCAGGTGGCCGCGCTATTGCTCAGCGAGTAGGGGCGGTTAGGCTGTTTATCGATAACAGTCAAGAAGCATGGGAGCACAGTCAAGGAGTCGCTCATCAACACGAAGCTGAAGAAAAGGTTCGCTATAGTTCACGTCATATAGCAGTACGTGACGAGCGCGATTTTCCGCCAGTCTATCGTCGCTACTATGAAATTGCACAGCAACTGGCCATTGCTTCAGGTTTGCAAACCCCTATTTTGTACGTGCTACCTGACGAGCAGGGTATCAATGGTTTTGTCGCTGGTCGCCATAATCAAGATATGGTACTTGTCGTTACCCAAGGTGCGTTAGATAAACTGTCTGATGAGGCGCTATATGGACTCATCGGTCATGAATATGGTCATATATTGCACGGCGATGCTACGTTCAACTTACAGCTGATGGTTGTATTGGCAGGCTTGCAAATACTATACGATTGGAGTGATCCAATCTCTAATCATATCTCTAATCGTCCCTC
>NZ_JBFFMS010000068.1:0-6507 GCF_041554015.1 Psychrobacter sp.
CACCATAGAAAACCTACATTTAAGACCGCACGACTATATTTGAATGAATTTGATCAGGAGATCAAGGATGACTATTGATAACGACGTACTACGTGAACGCATCAGCTTATTAGGCTCATTTCTAGGAGAGGCGATTTCTCGGCAAACGGGCGAACAAACACTCAACACGATTGAAACCCTACGCCAAGGTTTTATCCAGCAACGCCGGGCGCCTAACGCAGCGAACCAGCAACAACTCATCGACTTTATTGCCTCGTTAGACAACCAAACCTTAAAAAATGTCATCCGCAGCTTTTCTATCTATTTCTTCTTAGCCAATCTCAGTGAAGAAAATTACTTACGAGAACAACGTCAAGCCTTGCGTATGCAATCGGAACATAGCTGGGAAGGCTCGTTTCGGCGTACGCTGCTTGAATGTCGTGAGCGCAATATTGAACCCGCCCAAATGCAAGAGCTGATTGAGCAACTAAAATTTATCCCAGTATTCACCGCCCATCCGACTGAAGCGCGTCGCCGTACGACGATGAATCTATTGCAGAGTTTATTCAAGCATAGCGATGCTTTGAATAATCTTCCTGAAAACAGTTTCGCCTATGAGCAAGCGAAAGAACAAACGGCGCAAACCATTGATTTATTATGGTCATCTGATGAAGTACGGACGCGTAAACCTTTAGTCTATGACGAGATCAATAATGGCCTGCATTATTTCAATGCCAGTTTATTCAGCGCCATTCCCAAAGTTTACCGTAATATTAAAGACGCCATTGTTGATATCTATCCTGAGCTAACAGACTATCCCTTACCGGCGTTCATGAGCTTTGGTTCTTGGATCGGTGGTGACAGAGATGGCAATCCCTTTGTCACTCATGACACCACAGAAATGGCCGTATTGATGCATGCCAATACCGTCTTGCGTCACTATCAAGTGTTGATCAAAAAATTGCGTCGTGAACTGATTCACAGCGATACAATTGTCGCTATCGAACCTGACGTGTATACAAAAATTGAAAGTTATCGTGAGCTCGACAGACGAGTCTTTGATTACAATACTGACGATTACAACAATGAGCCGTACCGAAGACTGTTATCGATTATTCTTGCCAAAATAAAATCGACTAATAGCCATATTCAAAGCAAAGGTAGTGATAGCGAGGCTGAAAAAGATGCTTACACCAATCCGCAAGAATTGTTAGAAGATTTACGCATCATTCGGAAAAGTGTCAATACTCACGATACGGCACATGGCGAAGGCTTATTACTTGATATGATTCGTTTGGTCAAAACCTGTGGTTTTCATTTGGCAGCGCTCGATATTCGTCAAGAGTCCTCTTATCATAGCGAGGTGATAGCCGATATTTTTGCCAATGCCTCTAATCTGCCAGATTATCAAATGCTCACTGAAACTGAGCGCCAAGAATGGCTAACGCGCTTACTTGAAAAGCCCGGTACACCGCTCATTTATACCGATAACTTGAGTGATAAAACACGCGAACAATTGGCTTTGATGAACTCTGTGGCAACCTTACGTAAACTGGTCGGGCAAGATACTTTCGGCAGTTACGTCATATCAATGACCAATAACGCCAGTCAATTATTAGAAGTGTTACTACTCATGCGCTTTGCAGGCTTATGTACAGTGAATGACGAAGGGCAACTGTCCGCTGACTTACCCGTCGCACCCTTGTTTGAAACCATCGAAGACCTTAAAAATATCGATAAGATTTTACCTGCCGTCTTGGATAATCCGCTTTATCGAGGGTTGCTGCAACACTTAGATAACACGCAAGAAATCATGCTGGGTTATTCAGATTCATCAAAAGATGGCGGTATTATCACCTCTGCATGGCAGCTGTATAGCGCGCAGCAAACCATTAACCGTATCGCTGAGGAATATGGTATCAAAACCCGCTTGTTTCATGGCCGTGGTGGCTCAGTCAGTCGTGGTGGAGGCTCAACCCATAAAGCAATTGCGGCGCAACCTGCCGGTACACTGCATGGGCAAATCAAAGTGACCGAACAAGGCGAAGTTCTTTATGCCAAATATGCCAACACTGATACTGCGGTATTTGAGCTGACCATGGGTATCACTGGCACGCTCAAAGCTTGCTCCTCAAAATTTGTAATACAACCGCCTGAGTTGCCACATTACGAAGCACTCTTTGCGCGTTTAGCAGACGCGGGTGAACAGCATTATCGTCAGCTGACTGACCATACCGAAGGCTTTTATCAATTCTACTCACAAGCGACGCCAGTGGCAGAAATATCTTTATTAAATATTGGTTCACGTCCGTCGCACCGTAATAAAGGCCTACCAAGTAAAACCACTTTGCGTGCCATTCCTTGGGTATTTGGTTGGTCATTAGCGCGCTTTACACTGCCAGCTTGGTATGGCGTTGGCAGTGCACTGCATAGCGTCATCGATGATGAAGCATTAATGAAGGAAATGATAGACTACTGGCCATTTTTTAACGTGTTTATTAGCAATATTGAAATGGCGTTTACTAAGTCTGATATGAGTATTGCTCATGCCTATAGCCAATTATGTGACGATGAGACTTTACGTGAACAGATTATGAAAGCGGTGACTGACGAGCATGAGCTGACTTATTCAGGTTTAAACTCCCTGCTTAATCAGACCTCATTATTGGCGCATCAGCAGAATCTTGCCGCTTCCCTTGAATGGCGAGATGCTTATTTGGATCCAATTAACTATATACAAATCGAGCTGTTAAAACGTGCCAGACAAAAAGATGCTACTGGTAATGACGGTGATCTTGCTTTTGAAGATACTTTAGTACGCAGTATCAATGCTTTAGCAGCAGGTTTGCGCAATACGGGATGATTGCTAGAGAAGTACATTCAGATACCTAAATACATTACTTTACTCTAATCAACTTAGGAAGGTTGAAGAAGTGTAGGGTTAACTAATTTAGACATTCAGCTATACTAGTAGCTGAATGTCTGTATGAGGAACTAATCTTTATCTTTATAAGAAACGTTATGACAAATGATAATAGATGGAATAAGTCAGTTTTTAGTAGTTCCTTTGAGCTCTAGATTACGGATGCAGATGTGGGTGAGTTTCTATCGTCAGGCTGCCTAACTAAAATATATCAAGTTTGTTTATATAGATTTGACTATAGGGGTCAATAATTTTAGAGGCTAAAGATAAAGATCAGAACATGACAATTGCTTTGATAATACTTCAATACAAAGCATGTGGGAATCACCGAATAGCAAGTTGGTGTACTGGCAAGATTTGAACGCATTATTGGTATTAATAAGTACATTGAGCTAAATCAAAAATACACTATAGTCCAAAAATATTTAGGCGTACAAAAACCCCAGGCAGATCGTAAGAACTGTTTAACTATAATAGATAGTGAAGTAGGTCAAAGTAAGAACCGAATAATAAGTTGTAGACTATGTGTTGCTATTGAGCTAGAAGGCATTAAACAGATATCATGAACTCAACACCACACAGCCATCATTTAACATAATATACATTATGCGAAAACAAACCAATGGTTTTTAAGATCCGTGAAAATGAGATTTTATCTAGCACCATCAAAAAAACAGCGTTTATATTTCTATCAGAAATTATTTAAAGATGCGGGTATCAATATATTTGTGTTTGGTTATGAACAGCTTTTTAGCAAGTGCGCTCGTAAAGAAGTCCCAGCTTCGTCTAATATGACATCCGCCACTTGGCACACAGCAGCATCGCATGATAATTCATAATATACATCATTGCCTTGCGCTAAGCTGACTTGAACCAAACCTCTAGTCGTCACCGAAAACTGTTTGTCTTGAGTATAATCAGGATCTTGAGAATTCCACAATACATCATAACCGACATGACAGGACGTCTGCTTTCGAGCAAAATACTCTTGCTCACGCTGCATAGCAGCTTTTAGATCCGGATTGGCATACTGTAGCAATACCACTGGATTATCCATTCCTTCGTTATTCACATCCTGCTGATACATCTTAGCGATAGTATCAATTTTCATAACAAAAGCTGTCTGTAACGGCTGCGTTAGATTGGCGGTCGCCTTGATAGCGGAAAACCCCATTATGAGCGCCAATGCCAAAAGTATCATTTTTTGCATGGCATCCTCCATGAAATATGACGTTTTAAGTATTATATTCATTAAATCACATACAAACTACGGCTTTACTGCTTGATTGTGTCTATCGGGTTTAATAAAAAATACTGTTTACATAGCACCATTATAAACTTTGCTGCGTTATGAGTATTATTGATTGGTAAATATGCAGTGGTTTTAGTAGGTGTTTTAGATTGACTTAAATAAGCTACGATAAGGATATTGTTATGATGCCGTCTACTCGTTTTAATATGTCTCAGTCTTATCTTTATAAGCTCTCAACTGCAGCGGGTTTTGCTTCAATGCTAGCAATCACCGGTTGCCAGTCCTCTGCTGAGTCCAGCGCCAGTACGCCAAATCAATCAACCGGTAACTCATCTATCCCTGTCGTCTCAGATATGAGCCAGCAAACACTCAAACAGCAAGCAATGCGTATCCAGCGCGCCCTTGCCAACAATGATTTTTCTAGAATCACCAATGATATCCATCCGACACGTGGCGTACGTTTTTCAATGTATGCTTATGTGCGCCCTGACAAAGACAAAGTCTTTAGCCGTGAGCAATATGCTCAATACTTGCAGCAGTCAAAGATTCGTTTTACTTGGGGCGAAAAGGATGGTACAGGTGATTTATTGATTACGCCACTACCGACATATTTGCAGACCTGGGTTGATGCTAAGAAGTTTAACAATGCCCATATCAAAATCAATGAGTTCGAATCTCGCGGCAATATGATTAATAACATCAAAGATATTTACCCAAAATCAGATGTGGTCGATTTTTATTATAAAGGTACAGCCAAATATGATGGTATGGACTGGCGCGGTATGCGTTTGGTATTTGATGACTATCAAGGTAAACGCTATTTAGTGGCTATTATCAACGATCAATGGACGGTTTAATAACAGTGTAAATACATGATATTTTAAGAAATTTTTATTAAAAAAGGGCAATGTACCGTATATGGTGCACTGCCCTTTTGGTTTTATGTTATTACTATATATTCAAATTTTAATATAAATGATGTTAGCGTTTGGAGGCAGTTACAGTGCCCAAACTACCTATCATCACTTTTGAATGGTGTCTCTTGGCGCATAACCAAAGTATTGCTTATATATACGTGAAAAGTAACTTTGATCAGCATAGCCTACTCTGTGCGCGACCTCGTCTATAGTCACATAGCTTTTGCTCTTCAAAATATGATTGGCCTGCTTTAAACGCAGCTCCCTAACCCATTCTGAAAAAGTATAAGGCAGATCAAAAAACAGCTTATGTAAGTATCTGGCAGAGATATGACAAGCCGCCGCGACTGCCTTAGGAGTCAGATCAGAATTTGCCAAGTTTAGATTTACATAGTGCTCGATGCGCTTTAAATGCACCGATTTTATACAGGATATACTGCTCATCATCGCTTCTTTTGGTGCGCTTAGAGTCAGGATAATAAGATTTAGCAGTTGCTGCTCTAGTATTTTAATCTCCAATTCAGCCAACTGATGATTATGAATAAGCGTCAGTATTTGCTTCATTTGAAACACAAGTAGCCTGCCAGCACCTTCATCAATCGTTAAGCTGCGTGCAAACTGCCGCTCTATGGTGGACATTTGCGCTGTAAGTAATACTAATGGCACTTTGATTACATACAGTGCCGCTTCCTGCAGATGATAAAACTCATAAGGTAAGCTTGACAGCTCAATAAAGAATTGACCGGGTTTAGAGGTCAGCTGCCGTCCTTTTTGGGTAAAACGAACATCGCCTGTCAGAGGAAAGGTCATTAAAATACTGTCATCACTATAGCCAGCGCTCTGTCTGCCGCGATTATAGTGCACAGTATTAGCATGATAGTGTGAGACGCCTATCTCCAAAAGCTTAGCGTGTTGCAAAAAACCAGAAAACTTATTCGGTTGCCTAAAACTCACATCAAGATTAAAATAAGTCTCATTGATGGTATATTTCCAGTCAAAAGCATCTAAAGTCTGCACTTTATCTGTTGCTGGCATCTCTAACCCTGAGGCGCTTAGAAGATTTTTATTAATTGGTGAATCATGTGCAGCGATGTCATTTGTCTTATCTTCCAGCAAGATTTGATTAGAAGTACTTTGATAGCAATTTGGCTTTTGATTTGCAGTCATCCTTGAATACTCAATATATGGTATACAACTGTACTGATATCCTATCAGTTATTGATCAATAATCCTCTTTTATATCATAAAATAATAAAGGCTTCAGGCATTAAATACTCTTTAATGCCTGAAGCCTCTAGTTGGTTTTACTTAACAACCTACCTTTATGCTGCTCGAGTCAGCTTATAAGTGCCAGTCTCATGCAGCTCTGCTTGCCAGCCATTTTTAATGACCACGGTAGTGGTTGGCTCTTGAATAAGTGCAGGACCTATGACCAC
>NZ_JBFFMS010000069.1:0-6461 GCF_041554015.1 Psychrobacter sp.
CTAAACAGCACATCTATCAGCTCGATATCAGCAGTAATGGACTCACAGCCAAATATCTCAGCACCTAATTGCAACGGCGTACGTGAGCCAAAAAGACCCGATGGCAAGGTATGAATGACATCGCCTGCATAGCAATAACGCGCGACACCATCACCGCCATGGTGTGCATCAATACGTAGAATCTGCGGCGTGATATCGGCACGTATGCCCATCAAGCGACCTGTTAGCTGATCGATGATCTTAAAGGTTTGACGCTTTAGATCTTCTGAAGCGCCGCTCAATAACGACTCAGTAAACTCAATCATTGGCGGATTGACCAACTGATAGCCATGGCTGATAAGCTGCTGAATCAGCTGATGTCTAAGCACTTCTTGCTTATGCGCGTCTTCAAACAACACATCGACCACCCCATCAGGCAGCAACCAGCTATTGGCAACATCGCTGGCAAGGTTGCTTAGATAAGGTAAACGGTTAGGTGCGGCAGTAGTATCAGCGGGCTGAGTCGCCGCTTGCTTGAGGGTGTTTTGCAGGGCAGGTTTTGCAGAATCAGAACTGGCAGACACAATAAATCCTTGTTTGGCGTATCGCTTACCAAAAGCGCGGTAAAGATGCGGTACTTAAAGGTTATATTTCCAATTGCATAGATATCAGGCGTTTTTTATTTTTTACGCACAACATCACTGACCCAATTATTAATAAGCAAACTAGGTAACCGCAAAAGGGTGAGTAATAGTATAAGTTGGGATGATAAGACGAGTATCTTTATGCGCTAAAATTTATGTGATAGAAAACTATGATAAATAATCAAGGCACTTTATGCTTTAGTTTAGCATAGCAGCTAAGCTTCGCCTAGTGACAATTAACGGCAATCGCCATCTAATTTATGCAAATAGTCCTAAAAACTATCTTTTATATGACAGAATTATCATCATAAATGCCGTATTTTTATAAAGAAAATATCATGTTAACGGCGCAATATTTTGTCTAACTACTCGTTGCATCTATCGCTGAATACCGCCTTAGAGGTACACTCATGTTACACTAGCCTATATTTTTATTTTGGAAGCCTTATGTCGCCTGATTATCATCCAAATCCAGCCATTAACCAAGCCAATGTGCTTGGTACTGCCCTAGCCAGTTGTTGTTTTGATCCGCTTACCGGATATTACCGCAATGGCTTTTGTCATACGGGCAATCATGATGTTGGTCAACATACCGTTTGCGCCAAAATGACCAGCGAGTTTTTAAACTTTTCAGCCAGTCGCGGTAATGATCTGATTACGCCCCTGCCTGAGTATGGTTTCGCCGGTCTACAGCCGGGTGACTACTGGTGTATTTGTGCGCTACGCTGGGTCGAAGCACTCGATTTGGGCATGGCACCACAGATTAAGCTTGAAGCTTGTCATGAAAGCTTATTGAGCTTGGTCGATATTGAGACGTTAAAACGCTTTGCGCTATAACTCACCTCAGTTATATACGTTATGTGTATAGAAGTTATGTGTATATTGATTTTTTACTTAGACAAAAGGAGCAGGTATGAAACAAGACGATGACCTGATTGTCAAAACGGCAACGCGTATCACACCTGAGTCTAATACCAGTCTTATTGATGCCGCCATCAGAGACGAGCCTTCTTATTTAGACAATTATGACAGCTATATTTATGGCGATTCAGATGCGACGGTCGAGGACACCATTGAGACCATGACCGTTTATGATCCAGACTCTGAGCGCTATGAGGATATTGAGCCACTCAGTGCCAATGAAGTGGTCAATTGTTATGCGTATTCCCGTAAAACCGGTGAGCAGCTGAATAAAATAGCGCTAAGCGACGTCAGCCGTGCCTTAAGTAATAGCGGTCAGTTTATCTGGCTAGGTCTTTATGAGCCTAGTTTGCAGACCATCTCTGAGGTAAAAGAAGCCTTTGATTTGCATGAGCTCTCAATCGAAGATGCCTTTGCCGATCATCAACGTGCCAAAGTTGAAAGCTATGATAATGATACGATATTTGTGGTGTTGCGTACCGCTAAGCTTGAAGGCAATGTTATCCGCTATGGTACTACCGCGATATTTATGGGTAAGAACTATCTAATTACCATTCGTAACGGTCCATCTAACTCCTATGCGCCAGTACGTGAGCACTGCAATCGTCGCCCTGAAAAACTGCGTATGGGACCTATATTTGTCTTGCATGCTGTCATTGACTTTATCGTCGATAACTATATGCCCGTGACCGACCGCTTAGGCAGCTATCTACGTGAGCAAGAGCGCAATATTTTTACTTATGAATTTAACAAAGAAACTCTTAGAAACTTATATGAATTAAAATCCCAATTGGTACATATGCGTGCGGTGATTTTACCGGTACAAGATATCTGTAGCTTTTTTATCAATCATCAAAAAAGCGATTTGGTCTCACCATTTTCGCATGCTGCAAAACCTTATTTTCGAGATGTAAATGACCATCTCTTGCACTCTTTAGATGCCATTAACGGTTTAAATGAGATGCTCAGCGTGGTGATGAATACCTATCTAGCTATGGTCAATATGGGACAGAACGAAGTGGTTCGTAAGCTTGCAGCTTGGGCTGGTATTTTGGCGGTGCCAACGGCCATCGCGGGCATCTATGGTATGAACTTCGATATTATGCCTGAGCTACACTGGCAATATTCTTACTTTATCATCATGGCAGTTATCCTCTCATTATGTAGCTTTTTATACCTTAACTTTAAACGCTTGGGCTGGTTATAAGATAGTGTGTAAGATGAAAAAGGGTTGTCATATATTCTATATATGACAACCCTTTTTTTATGAACAGCTATTAACTAGGATTGATTCTAAATAAAAAACAGAGGCGTTATATCGCAAAGTGGAAAGCCTCTGTCAATTTATCGATAAAAACTATTTAAGAGACTGCTCATTTTCAACACAGGGCAAATGATGCTCAGTGCTTATGATTTTATGGTCATCTAAATAATCTTCTGGTCGCCCAAACATCCTCGCCGTCCATGTTAATACCACAATCGATGCACTGAGCACCATAATGGCAAAAGAAATCGTTGCCAAGAGCCACAGATGAAAATTATCCGATACTGCTTGTACATCGACGACTAAATGTCGTGATAAAGCAGTAATGGCAATAAATATCAAAAACTGTACCGGCAGGCGATGAGTCTTAAAATAAATCCCAATCATCGCCAGTAGCTCAAGATAAATAAACAGCAATAAGATGTCTTTTAAATCTGCTGAGCCTTTTTGAAAGATCACAAAGAACTCTTTGCCCGCTGTCCAAACCACCACCACACTGATCAAAAATAAAATAATGTAGTGGCAGATATCGACAAACTCACGGCCGATATGTTGCATACGCTCATGTATCCCCGTCTTTGGCTTTGATACATGATTGTCAGCGAGTTGATGAAATTCACTACTCTTCTGTTCAGACCGCTGTTCTGGTTCTTGCTCTGACAGCGGCTTCATCAGCTGACTACACTGTTATCTAAACCAGCAGATTTTTCAGCCGCATCAACGGTTTGGCGAATAAGGGTATTAATCGTCATAGGGCCAACGCCGCCTGGTACAGGTGTATAAGCACTGGCAATATTTTCGACGCCTTGCAGCTCGATATCACCAACGCCGCCATTATCAGTCGGATGAAAACCTGCATCGATGACTACAGCACTGGCTTTAATCCAATCGGCTTTGATCAGCTCAGGTACGCCCACTGCCCCAACCACGATATCCGCACGCTTGATATGCGACTCTAAGTCTTGCGTTCTTGAATGGCAGATCGTTACGGTACAGTTAGCATTTAACAGCATCATCGCCATTGGTTTACCCAAGATAGCACTGCGACCGACGACCACGGCCTCTTTACCTGCCAGCTCAACATTATGATAGTCTAATAAATGCATAATACCTTGCGGCGTACATGAACCATAAGCGGATTGCTGCATCGCCATGCGACCAAAGCCAAGACAAGTCACGCCATCAACGTCTTTTGCCAAGTCAATCTGCTCAAAGCAAGCACGCTCATCGATATGCGCTGGTACTGGGTGCTGTAGCAAAATACCATGAACATCTGGATTACTATTAAGCTCGTCTATTTTTGCCATCAGCTCTGCTGTCGTCGTTGCGCTTGGCATCTCAACCCGAATGGAATCCATACCGACACGCTTACAAGCATTGCCCTTCATACGCACATAAGTCGCAGAAGCAGGATCATCACCGACCAATATCGTCGCTAAGCTTGGGGTACGCCCTGTCTTAACTTTGATAGCGTCTACACGCGTACTCAGTTGCTGTTCTATTTGTTTAGCAAGTGCTTTACCGTCCAAAACGGTAGCAGATCCTTGGGCAGTTGACGTAATAGACATAAGAACTCCAATAGAGGGTGCGATAAAAAAGTAAAGACAGCGCCTGCAGTATTTTTGCATGCCTGTCTTATGCTCGGTCAATTCTTTTTGACCGTTAATTGAGACTGATATTGTACCTGTCTGGGCTAAAAAATCCTAGCACCCTATTGAAAGGCCTCAACTAAAAATTAATAACATGACCATAAAAAAGTCGATCTATTAAATACTAATAGACCGACTTTTTGTTTTTAAGCGCTGTCGTGCATTGATTAAGCAAGCATTTAATAAGTCTGCAGCTCGATACCTATACCTATACCAATATCAGTAGACTGGATATCTGAATCTACTGCCCAAATTCGGCTGGAGATAAGCGCTTTGGGATTGTATTGATGCTCCCAAGCCACGTCAATACTAGTTAACTTATCAGTCGTTGGGAAAGCTTGATTAATAGCTTCATCCGCTTGATTGACTTTGGCATGCTGTACTTTTGCATTAATAAAATTACGGTTATCTAGCCATAAGCGACCGCCAAGCGCAATACTTTCCGCATCGCCGCCTAATGCATAGCCTAATGGAAAGCCTTGCTGATAATAGCCATCTGTATAAATACTATGGTCGTAAGAGATACCTCTTACCTCACCACTAGTGCGGGTATCTGTATACTCCGAATACAGCTGATAAGGTCTGCCATATGCAGCAGATGCATAATCAACACCCGCTAAATACATATTTTTAGCGGGCAAGCCACCTGCTTCATCTTCACCGATATATTGCGCATAAACGCCAGCAGGTACATTCACCAATGGTGCTAAATTTAAGCGCGCATCAAAACCGCCTAGCTGATTGGCCGGATCCCCTCGCTCGTTACCACCATTATCTTTAGTTCCTAAAAGTGCATCGGTAAAGGAGCCAAAACTCTGTGGACGACCTTCACCGCCCCACATAAAGGAGCGTGACGCACCCACTTCCAACCATTCCCATGGGCTAGCAGTTAAGCGCGCGCCAAATAGCTTAGCATCAGGAATCGCTTCATAGTCCTCTAGCTGACCAGAAAATAGCTGATACTGCCAAGGTCCGACCCACGATAAATATGGGGATGTCGGAGCAGTTTGTTGATCACGCTGCATGGTAAAACCTGTAACCGGCAAGCTTGCATCGCCTCGAATAAGGCTACCATCATGACCAGGTCCCCACCACGTTGGAATTTTACCCGCTATCAACCACTGATTGGCAGCCGTACCAGCAAGGTACGATCCCTCAAAGCTAACATCTGAGCTATCATCGATAAGTTTGTCATTTTTCAAATTGGCTTGTAGATTAAATTCCCACTCCGCTTCGCTAAGCGACACCCCAACGCTTGCTTGCTGACCGGCAAGTTGATCATCAGCAAATTTTTGTAGTAGTTGATCTCTATTGGTTTGTATATGCAGGGCGGCTGACCCTTTTACCACTGAGTTGCGGTTCTGAGCTAGGCGTGCTTGTACCGACTGCAGGATCTGCTGTTGCGCTGGCGTCTGGGCATTGGCTGTATTTAAAGCGCGTTTAATCTCATTAGCGGTCAGCGGCCAAGTGCTTGTGCTAATCTGAGCAACCCCTTGAGTATTCAGCCAGTCAAGATCTGCCTTAAGTTTTAGATCGTTCATATACAGGTTTTGTGCAGATGCTAGCATCGACACTGATGATAAGACACCAAAACCCAATAAAATGCTTAGCTTCTTGTACATAATCAAATACTCTTCGGTTATAGAGGGTTTATTATAGGTGCTATCGTTTGAACAGTAATATGGATTATCGTAATTAAAATAACATCACCAAATTAAATTTAACCCAATAAACTATTACCCATGGATTCCTAGGGCGTGTCCCTAATTGGAAAAAGCGTATATATCTTCTAAAATAAAGCATGTATTTTAGAAGATATGGAGCAGATAACCAAGATGGCCAGAAAAGCATTAACCGATAGCATTTGGGAACAGTTACAAATAACTATGGTACAACATGGTTGCTATCAAAAAGAAAAGAACCGCGAGGTTATGGAAGCTATTCTTTGGAAACTTCGCACAGGTGCTCCTTGGCGTGACATACCTAGAGAGCTATGCCCGTGGA
>NZ_JBFFMS010000070.1:0-6401 GCF_041554015.1 Psychrobacter sp.
CTGCAAGTTGATTAAAGCGGACTGTTTGCTCACTAAGTCTTTTAACGTTTGATTCTCGGTTAAAAGCTCTTGGAGCTGCTGCTGCCAAGCTGTTATTTGCTCCTGATAGCCATCTATTTGCTGATTCAATGCTATCAGATCGTTCTCTTGCGCTTTGTGACTCTCTAGCAATACAGCTATCTGCTGCTGACTTAATATATGCTTTGTTTTGTTCTCTGAAGTCATTGTTATGTCCTATAATAGGTGGTTTAAAGCCATACAGAGCAAGCGTTGACGCATCCTTACCCTGCTTTTGCTGTGGAATGATGTTTATACCTAAATCTTTATAGGATTTTGCGGTAATTGGCAGGATATGCTTCTGCTTTAGCCTTTGATTGACCATATCAGCCCACAAATGGCGTATTTCTTTCAAATAATCGCCACCATTGGATAATCCTTGTTCCTGCCGCCACTTCTCAGACCTTTCGCTGTCTGCCTTTTTTCCAAAAACAAGTGAGCCGTTATCTAATTCGACCTTACGAGTAGTAAACATGATATGTGCATGAATATTGCGGCTATCAGGTTCGGTTGCATGTAAGTCATAGACTCTCGTTTTCTCTAATTCTTCTGTATCAGGGTCATAGGATTCGATATAGTCTGCTTTGGGCTTGTAGTTGCCGACTGTTGGCTTATGAATACAGTAGTCACCAATGACATTTAAATCATTTGCTAGTCGCTGGGTAAACTCTGCGGTTAATTGCTCGTTTTCTTCGTCTGATAGCTCAGTTGGCAATGCTAGCAACCATTCTCTAGCCAACCTAGCAGTCTGCTTTAAACGGCTGCCCTTAACGCTGCGTGTCGTTGTCTCATGCTGCTCCACACTCGACCAGAGTTGCTGCCGATCAATAGTGAAGTTTTGCTCAATCAGCGAGCTTGGTAAAATAATACCTTTCGCCATGACGCCTTGCTTCCTAGTGTAATCATAAGTCTTAGCGTTGGGATTAAATTGATTGGTGTCGGTCAGCTTCTCACCTGAGCGATACGCAGCAGCAGAAACCACATTGTCTTTTTTACTACGGCTTATATGTTTGGTTTCTGCTCTGAATATTGCCATGATAGTCTCTCTGGTTTTTGGGGCTTGGGGTGTCCCCAACGTGGCTTATGTATAACCTGTATATCATAGAACGCAGTGATAGGATATACAGGTTTACGTAACCGCGCTCTTCGAGGACTCTTGCAGAGAGCTAAAAAAAGCAAAAAAAACGGCTATTTGGATTATCCAATTTAACTGAAAATGGGTAATCTCCCCTGTTACATCCTTTTTTACGATTCTCCAAAAAGTGAGTTTTAACTCTAAAAACGACAAAAAAGGCTCAAATATTTGAAATCAAAATTTGAGCCTTTGAAAATACGCAAAATGACATGAAGAAAGCAAAAAATCATCATGTATTTTTGTGAGAAAAATATCTCTTAAGATCACTATATGAACTGATATAAAAAGCTCTCTAGAAAATATTATTTACTATACGTTAGCTATCTTTTTCAGCAAAAATTCTACGCGACTAGCATCATCATCTTTACCCTTGTAGCCATAAGCCTTATCTACCGCTTTATCAAGTGCAGCATGTGCATTTGTTAGCTCAGGATAAGGGTCAATTAGATAGGCATTGTAAAGCTTAGCTAAAGTTGGTGCATCCTCGCTGTCCTCTTGGTAGTGTTTACGAGCATCTAAAACGGCTTGAGCTGCTTCAAATATTCTTTCCTTAGCCTTAACCGTTTTAACATCCTGATCATCTGCCATAAAAGGATAAGGAAAGTTGTCATACGTAATACTATTTGAGTAGCGATAGTCGCTTTTTAAACGTCCTGATGTAAGCCTCATAAATGCATTGTGCATACTGCTGCATAGTATTCCAAAATGATACAGAGTAGCGTTTACCACGCAAAAATGTGGTGCTCCAGCAATCACCTCTGAACTAATAAATCCCACTGGCAAAAATCGACGGTTTTGAGATGAAACTTGAGGAATAAATAAGTAGTCAGTATCGCTTTGCCTTATACTTTGAAATAAATGAGGAGTAGCTGCATCTTTACGTGTTTGAGGGCTAGTGCTTGCTAGGCGCATTTCACGTACATTACTAATACGCTCCTTAACTGATGGCATTTTTTGTAAGTCGTGATTCAATTCTAATGCATCGACACCATCAAACCATAAACACCATCTTGGTATGCTATTGAGAAATTCAGCACCGCCAATGTAAGGGCGGATATATTTTTTAGCTACAGGTTCTTTTTCTATTAGGTCATAGTATTGCTTTTCTGTTAAAGACAGGTTGTTGCCATCTGTCGGATCGCTACCACGTCGCATTTCTTCTTCATGAGATATTTGTACTGGTCTGCGTGAAAAAAATATGGGTTCAGCATTAACTAGATAGCCATTGATTGTCTTGGCACTACTAGGACTAGGATCGCCTGCAATATCATCATAACTAAATATAATCTTTTCTTTACGTTCATGAGTTGAATAACCAATAATCACGCAATGGACAGCCGCTACACCTTTACCCTCATTTGTCCACTTAAAGGTATGATGGGCGTAATTAATATAACCGTGACATTCCTCAATTATATATTTCCATAAAACAGCCACTTGCTCCCCTTGAACAATAGAGTTTGTAGATACAAAAGCTGTTTCTATATTATGATTTTTCTGAGTTACTGACTGCATGTAATGCATAGCTTTAATATACCAACCTGCTACGTAGTCTAAACTCTTATATCCTTTGATATTACTTGCTAAACTTTTTAGGTCATCTTTTTGTTCTTTGACCTGATATTTAGAACCTACAAAAGGTGGATTACCCATCACAAAATCACACTCATTAGCGGCTAGCACATCTTCCCAGTCAATTTGCAGAGCGTTACCCTCTGTAATGTGTGGACTGTACACAATAGGCGTTGTAGGGCGTGTCGTACCAAAACGTTCAGCAGTGGCTTGGTTCAGCTGATGGTCAGTAATCCACATGGCTACCCTTGCGATATGGGCTGCATGTGGTTCAATCTCAATTCCATAAAACTGCTCAACGGTGACTTGGCACATACTGCTAATATCAAGCAGACCTCTTTGTTCACCGTAAATCTGTGCGATCAGCTGATTTTCTAACAGTCGCAACTCACGGTAAGCAATGATTAGAAAATTGCCACAGCCACAAGCAGGATCAAAGAATTTTAATGTAGGGAGTCTTTCATAGAGCTTTAGCGCTCTTGGCTTGTCCTTAGCGCATTTTGAGAATTCATCACGCAGGTCTTGCAAGAATAGTGAGTTAATAACCTTTAGAATATTCTTTTCACTGGTGTAATGAGCACCAAACTCACGACGTTTATCGTCGCTTTCGGCTGTGTCGTCTATATCCAGTACGCTTTGGAACATTGAGCCAAAGATAGCAGGGCTGATCTCGCTCCAATCAAGATTGTTACACTGAACGACTAGGTTGTAGAGGTTTTCATCAAAGTAAGGAATACGGATTGATTGAGAGAACAGATCACCGTTGATATAGGCAAAGGCAGCATAGCTTTCAGGCAGGCGACTTGAGCGATCTTTAGTGTTTAAAGTATCAAACAGCGTAGTAAATACTTCATTGAGGTTGCTGCCGTCACTTCTTGCCTCGTTTTTGAGCAACCCATCTAACAGGTTTTTTTGTCCAAAAATGCCGGTGTCATCGGCAAAGAAACAAAAGATCAGACGAGTCAAGAATAGCGCCAATTCATCGGCATTGACCCCATCGGAGATAAATGCTTGATGTAGCTTGGCGACCATTTCAGTTGCTTGACGGTTAATCGGGTTTTCTTCAACGATCTCTGCCATTGCCGCATTTGGTGCTAAGAAGTCCAGCCATTCCGCATTTTTAGGGAGATCAGCAAGCGGACACTTATATTCTTTAATGTTCAGAGGGTTTTCAATATCGAATAGCCATAGCTCATCGAAATTAGACAGCACGATATATCTTGGCTTATCTGCTGTGCTTAGGCGTTCATAGTATTTACTGACTTGGTTAT
This sequence comes from Psychrobacter sp., assembly GCF_041554015.1. Lineage (GTDB taxonomy): Bacteria > Pseudomonadota > Gammaproteobacteria > Pseudomonadales > Moraxellaceae > Psychrobacter. Next base: position 4,036 of record NZ_JBFFMS010000070.1, read on the forward strand.
AGGCTTTATTGAGATCAAGCCCACGGCTTTTTTGTTCAATCATTACCAGTTTAGGAATAAAAGCATCAACATACTTTTGAGATTTATCGTCTTTTAGACGATGCTCAAATGCTTTTAGCTGTACTTGACCAGAGACACCATAAGCATTGAATATCTGCGTCCAAAAGTTTTGACTTTGACCTCTCTCATACCCCTCAGCGTCTTTGTAGTCATGGATAATACGGTGTAGCTGCTCACGGATATGCTGGTAGTCTAAGCTCATTTAAATACCTTATGGTATGAAGTTTTTTAGTGGTTTTAGAAAAAATACATGGTATCAGAAACGTTAAAAACCCTCAGTCATTATCTGAAGGTTTCTAAACATAGGGAAAATCAAGACTTCAAGGTATATCCTACACGTATCAAATCAGACAACCATTTTTTTTGATTATTAACGTCTTTCAACTCATTTTTAACTCGTATCTCAAACGCTTTTGCACTCTCACCTTGCTTGGCGTACTTGCCACCAAAGGCATTATCGTTGGCAAGCTTAGAACCGAACAGCTCTATAGTCTTAACAGTTAATTCTTTGAACTGATCAGATGCCTTTGCAGTGGAGTTTCGTTTGGGCTTCTCAAGCACTTTAAAATCATAGCCTACAACTTTTCGTCCTGATTTATTCGGCGTATAACTTACTTGCAAGTCTGTTTTTTCGTTAATCTCTTTAACCGCATGATCGAGCACTCGACGTTTAAAATCACATAGGCGCTTGTACTCATTAACCCCTAATCCTAGCTGACCTCTAAAGGTTTCAAGCTCAAACTTAGGGTTAACTGGACTTGTACGATGTTGTACAAGCAGCTCATATAAACGTACTGAATACACGCTATTGAGAATAGCGGTCTGCTCTAACATATATTCAGTAAAGAAAGTTTTTTTGCCGTCGATGCGCGTTATCTCTTTGACTACTGCGGGCGTCAGGATAATCTCAATTGCTCCTTCGCCTTTCATATACTCAACTTGACTGACCCAACGTGACTTTACTGGATTATCTCGCTCATTGATAAATGTAAATCGACGCTCAAATAGCGTGGTTTCTGCTTCTAACATCACGCAATATGCCGAATCAATATCAACATTGAAGGCTTCTGCGTAACGTTTAGCATTTATCCGAAGCGGTGTATCTGCTGTTAAACCACTCTGTGTTTCTCTGCTATCAATAATCGCTACTTGTATAAGTCTAATTTCAACTAGCGATAGGTTCTGTATAGCTGTATTTAAACGGTTAGTTTTCACTACCTGATTACTCATATTTTTACCCGTGTCGGCTTTCATAATGGTTCTCATGGTAATTTAGTGGTTTTTAGCGTTTCGATAGACTTACAATACAGAACTAGGTATTGAACGTCAAATATTTATTTGTCGTTCAATACCTAGTAAACGTCGTTCTATTACCTAGTAAACGTCGTTCTATTACCTAGTAAACGTCGTTCTATTACCTAGTAAACGTCGTTTAATGGAGGTTGAAACCTTTACTATCACTGGCTTTCGGAGCACTGTAAAGCTTATAAAACTTATAAAACTTATAAAACCTATTTATTTGTTTTTAACTGACTAAAAAAGCAAAAAACCTAGGAATTAGAACATCGTCAAGAATAATCAGATAATTTAATTGGTCTAATTGAATCTTGGAGTGTATGTATTAAGCGTTTTAGGCGGTGTTATAGACTTTTCTTTATCATCCATTGATTTAACCTCTAAAACCTCATAGGGAGCAGATTTGAGCGTCTGAGCATTGCTTTCTTGTCCTATCTCCCTTGTAGAATCTTCTATAGGTAGATTCTTACGACCAGATATAAGTTTGTCGAACATTTCTTGACGCATAACACTGTATATTTCATGGTGCTTCTGTTCTTTGATAGGATCTGCAAGTAGTATTAAAAGCCTCCTGTTTATCGGTTCTGCAAGACTTACTTCAAGATCAGAAGAGCTGTAGGCTTTACGTTCCTTTTCTCTATGGCTGTAGCTTGTATGCCTCTTCTTTGAACCTTCAATGTGTGTATGTATATATTTAATAATCTCTACTTGGCGTTCGTTGAATGGTAGGTAAGGATTAGCTCGTGGGTACTTAAGCGCTGACTTAGGTCGTTCCATTAGATCCTCATACTGAACAATATCTCTATACCGTCTCACTGCCTGTTGTATCAAGGCTTTGTCTAAATCAGCAGGGTCTCTATTTGCTCGTTCTGCAAGTTGATTAAAGCGGACTGTTTGCTCACTAAGTCTTTTAACGTTTGATTCTCGGTTAAAAGCTCTTGGAGCTGCTGCTGCCAAGCTGTTATTTGCTCCTGATAGCCATCTATTTGCTGATTCAATGCTATCAGATC
>NZ_JBFFMS010000071.1:0-5276 GCF_041554015.1 Psychrobacter sp.
CTGTCTTTTTAGATAAGTGCGCATTTACGACTTGAGAAATTTATTCCACGTTGTTGTATAAATTTTCAAGTCCTAAATACGTCCTGCGGAGCAAAAGCCAAAATGACTAAAACTAAGAAAAAGGAATAAAAACGATGAGCCTATTTGAACCATCAAGTTTCGAGAAGTATAGAGAACTGGCAACCAATAAACCAATAACCGTTGAGCTAACTACAGATCAACAAGCGGTCATCTTGAAGACTCATGATTACGGTTTAAATGCCCTAACCGAGATTGAAGAACGGCTGTTATTGGGTCTAATGTTCACCCTAAAAAATGAAATACATCCGTAGTCATGGCAATCTACTATGCAACGACTAAGCCCATATCAAGAAGTGGCGGCCGCAGTGCAACGGCATCCGCCGCTTATCGTGCTGGTATAGAGATTACAGACGAGCGCACAGGGTTAAAACACGACTACTCAAAACGTAGCGGTGTAGAGATGTCATACGCTTTTGATAAGACTATGAAAAATATTGATCGTAGTGAGCTATGGAATAAAGCAGAGCTTGCCGAGAACCGCAAAGATGGGCGCACCGCTAGGGAATGGGTGCTAGCGATACCGCATGAGCTTGTACCTAAGGACAAGAAAAAGCGCAAAGATTTAAAACAGAATGAGGGCGCAAGGGTAGCCATTAGGTTCGCTAAAATGCTAGCAGAGCGTTACAACGTGGGCGTTGATGTGGCTATTCACTCTCCCGATAAAGAGGGCGACAATCGCAATTGGCACGCTCATATCATGACCACAACAAGAGAGCTTAGCCGTACCGCTACCGGTATCGAGCTTGGCGACAAAGCTAGCATCGAGCTATCAAATGCTAAGCGCAAAGAGCTAGGGCTAGGCTCGACAAGCAACGAGATCAAAGGGCTACGAAAAGAATGGGAAACCATCGTCAACACTCAGTTAGAAAAGCAGGGCATCGAGGAGCGTATTGACCATAGAAGCCTAAAGCAGCAAGGGATAGAGCAGAAACCAACAATTAAGATGGGTTGGAAAGCGTCAGCAATGGAGCGTAGGGGCATTGTTACCGACAAAGGCGATCTAAACCGAGAGATTACCGCAGATAATCAGCAGTTGCGTGACCTACAGATAGAGTTTGCAGCCCTTACAGAGGCTAAGACAGAGATAGAGAACGTCAAAGAGCAAGCCAAAGGGATGCAGGACTTCAGAGCAGAATATGAGTTATTTAAACAAGAGCAGCAGCAACAAAAATTAGAACGTCAGGAACTCGAAAAAACCCACGAAAAGCAGCAGGACAGAGGCATTGAACCATGAGCGATGACAGCACAAAACAGCATCTATTTGCATTGATGGCACACGCAGAAGAACAGCAAAAGAATATTGACCAAACCTTAGACATCATCAACAAACAACAAGCCCAGATAGAGAGCTTGCACAAACAACTACCCAACCTTGCACAGCAGTTGTTTACGGACTCTCTTAAGGACGCTAGAACGTCCATAGAAAGCGATTTGAACAATCATGCGACCAAAGCAGCGCAAGACCTTAGAAAAGCATCAAACAATGCGATAGGGGCAGCTGACGCAATCAAAGAAGAGTCAAAGTCGCTTAGTTGGAAACACGCATTTATAACGGTAGGGGCTATTTTAGGAACTTGCGTATTAGTGATACTAGGTGCAAGCCTGTTCATTCCAAGCCTTGATGATATTGCAGAACGTACAACAACCGTTGAGATGTTGAACAACGCAGGCGGTGTTTTGGATTTGAAAAAATGTGATGGTGAGCTATGCGTTAGGATAATGACCAAGAATTGTAGAAACGGTAAGTACAATGATTATTGTATTTTAGATTTAAAAGACTAACGCCCTAGCGGTTGTTGGGTCAGCGTTGATCCGTGTGCGAACGGATGCACACGAACACCGCTCGACCTTTACAACAAGACAAAAATAGGCGTAAACTCAAACGCTAGAAACGAGTAAGCCCCAATGCTGCAAACATTAGGGCTTAATGTAATTCTCAGTGTGCGACCACCAAAAACCACGTATCGTAGGGGTATTTTAGTTGGTCGCACACACTAAAACAAGGCTTTTTTGTATTTGGTGGGATAGGTTTAAGTAACCCATACTACTACCTGATGCAAAACTGAAATTTTACAGTGTACGCAATCAAACAAATAGACCCGACCGACTGGCAGAGCGTCAGCACTCTAGCCCAATTCTACGCAGACCTAGCGACTAACCCCTATTGCACCAATGATAAGGGTTTTAGCCACATCCGTACCAAATCGCACGCTATAAAACACGCCTACATACAACCCAATCATCCTGAAATTATCAAGTGGCTTGTCTTTGATATTGACGACCCACAAGCCCTATTTACTTACCATGATAAGGGGTTACCACGTCCGCAAATTATTATCAAAAACCCCGAAAACGGACACGCCCACTACGCCTACAAGCTAACAACGCCAGTGGGTAAATGGCGCAAGTCAAGCCAAAAGGCGATGCGATACCTTGCCAGTGTGCAAAAAGCCCTACGATTAGCGTTAGAGGCAGACAAAAGCTATGGTGGCAACCTAGTCAAAAACCCTTGCCACACCTCGCACGAAGTATATTTAACAGGGGCTAAGCCCTCTTACACCCTTGCCGAGCTTGCCGAAAACTTAGACCTAGAGCTTTATCAAGCGCAAGAGCCAGCCAATGACGAAGGCTATGGGCGAAACTACAGCGTTTTTCAACACGTCCGACCATACGGTTATGCCTTAGCATCCGCGCCTTACAGCGAGATTGTCAGACAGTTACAGCCGATAGCAGAGCAGTATAATCAGCGTTTTGATGTGCCACTGTTTCCCAATGAGCTAAAACACATTGTCCGCAGTATTGCCCGATATTGCGTACGAATGGACTTTACAGCAAGCCACAAGGCACTTTCAGAGCGTCAGAGCCATCGCTCAAAAATGAGATGGGGTGATAACACCGACAAGCAAAAACAAGCCCGAATATGGGCATCTGAAGGCGTGAAAATAGGGGTCATTGCGGAGCGTTTAAGCATATCACCTAGAACCCTTACACGGTGGGGTATACAGAAGAAGCTAAAGTAAAAATCGGACATCCCAGAATCAGATAATAGCCCGTAGGGGTTTTTGAGGGTTGCCGTTAAGCTGAGCTAATCAATTTTCGCGCTGTTTTGCTTCTTCTCAAAATCATCAAAAATTAATTAGTCTTTTTCAATCGACCGCAGTCGATTGCCGCGACCTTGATAACAAGCCTAATGTTCTATCGTTTCGTATCTGTCCTTTTAAGTCTGTCATGATTGCACGCTAATTTGGCTCTAATTTGGCTGCTGGTGGCGTTCTGAGTATAGGTGGGCTACCCTAGTGCCATTTCAATATTTCAAAGCCCTTACAGCGCGTTCTGTTGGCGTAGTATTAAACTTGATTTAGTGGGTCAATTTTTAGTTTCGCCGTATATCATTAACATTCCGCCAATTGTGACTAGAGCTAGCCCAGAGATTTTGTATATGTCTATCACTTTAACTTCTAAACCAAATAATCCTGTTCGGCTTAGAATAATGGCGAAGTACATCTGTCCAAGGAAAACCCAAAGTAGGGTGTTGCCTGCGCCTATTTTAGGGGCGGCAATGAACATAAATAGGATATAAAAACTTCCTAAAAATCCTGGTAGCCACATCCACCAAGTAGCATTTCCAATAAGCGGCGGCTTGATCCCGCCACTCATAAAATAGGCTAGCAACAAAGAAGCGAATGCCCCACCTAGGTATAAATAAAATGTAGCTTGTATTTGAGAAGCCTGAGTACTTTCGCGAAAGGCATTTACAATAGCTAGCTGTAATGGAACAATTGCACCTCCTAGTAAGCTAATCAGCACATAAGGAAGTATTTTCATTAAATTTGACCTCTTCTGTTATACCATTCCAAAACTTATCTAAGTGACTCAAAATACCGTCAAAACCCTCTAGAAATCTAGTGTTTTTGTTTTCATCATCTATAAGCTCCCAGATGGTTTGATTGAGATCTTCTGCGTGTCGTGCTTCAGTCCCATCTAAATGAATTTCATAGAAATATTCGACATTATCCCACTCGCTCTCGGAAAAATCACTCTTGTTTTTTTCTAACCCTTTGAGTAATAACTCTAATTGGGGTAAGGCATGTATCTCTTGAGCTAAGGCAGCTCCCAGCATTACAAATAAGTCTCCTTTAAAAAAGTCTTCTGAAGATTTTTTAAGGAGCATGGTGGTAGGAAGTCCTTTACAAAATTTGATTTCTTTACTATAAACGGCGTTGCTATAAGTCTGTGTGGATTTATTGAATAGATAAGCGTGAGAGCTTTCTTTACCATCACCTTTTTCGTCTTCAATATTGTGTTCGAAAGCATGAATTATCTCATCTAGCGCATAATCGTTACCAGTTTCTTTAAGTATTTCCAAACCTGCCTCAAGTCTTTTAACTGTAGGCGCTAACCAGTGTCTCAAGTTATTCATAATTATACTGTAATCATTGAAACTAAAGTTCTCGCTAGGGTCAGCCCAGCGTTTTAATATGTCGTTATGGGCTACTGATCTAGCACGATTTTTTAAGAACGCATAATCCATTTTAAATCTCCGATTCAAGTAAAGTTAATAATATATCGAAACAAAGCTACCAAGATATTACACGGAAAAATAGTAGAATTTTGTTTGTTTTAAAATTTCTTTATTTGGGCTTTAGTGAATGGCGATTAAGTTCTTACAATGCACTAACAAAGTTAGTATAATGGACTACGTTAATAACTTGAGGTCTTATCATGGCAAATACTCTACCAGACAGAAGTGATAGCACGTTTACTTGCAGAGCCGATAAAGAATTGGTTGAGGCGTTCAAGCGCATAGCTAAAGATAACAACCGCACCGCAAGCCAACTGGTTAGAGATTATATGATGGCTTACGTGAAAAAAAACGGTCAAGGCAAATTAGATTTAGACTGAGTTATTTTCACCAGAATCACTGACCATAGCTTGTCTTAATTCTTCGAGTAGGGGTTCGATCCGTTTTATATCAGCTGGACGGGTGATGTGAGTGCTAGCGTTTTCAAGTATAAATTTAGCGATGCCAGTGTTTGTTTTAGCAAGGGATAAAAACATGCCACCGATGATTACTTTTTGACCAGTTTCTAATGAATTTTTTTTAGCCATTAACCGTTTTCTTTCAGCTTCGTTTCTTGCTAATTTTTGTTCTATAGTTAGCATAGTGTTATCCGTATTTGAAATTGTTTGTGCTA
>NZ_JBFFMS010000072.1:0-4823 GCF_041554015.1 Psychrobacter sp.
CAAGAGCCGCAGGTTTGTATCACGGTGCCAATCTTAGAAGGGCTAGACGGTGTTAATAAAATGTCTAAGTCACTTGGTAACTATGTTGGCATCTATGATGCGCCGGGCACCATGTACCAAAAACTGCTGTCGATGCCAGATACTTTAATCCGTCGCTACTTTGAATTTTTAAGCTTTAAGCCGATGGAAGAAGTTGAGGCGTTAATGGCAGAGATGGAAAATGGTCGCAATCCACAAGAAATCAAACGCATTCTTGCTGAAGAATTAATCGAGCGCTTCCACGATGCCGATGCGGCTGCTAATGCGCACAAATCAGCGGGTAACGTATTAGCTGATGGCGAATTGCCAGTCGATTTACCAGAAGTGACGTTAGATTTGGAAGGCGCTGAGGCATTATTTATCACGCAAATCCTAAACCAAGCAGAGCTTGCCAAAAACAGCTCATCGGCTAAAGACATGATCAAGCGTGGCGCGGTAAAAGTAGATGGCGAAGTGGTCGATGCAGGCTTTAGCTTAACCTCTGGTCAGACGGTTATTATCCAAGCAGGTAAAAAGGCGTATGCGAAAGTGACGGTTGCTTAAGTTGGCTAGTTCCAATAATTCATATAATCATTAAAAATAAGGTCGACATTGATGGTCGACCTTATTTATTTTTGCTATATAGATATAGTGTGACAGTATTTGATTCGTACCTTTATAATAAATTAGGATTCAATCATGATAGAGAAAACGGTTCCCCAAGGCATTTACCGCCATTATAAAGGCAGTCTTTACCAAGTCTTGCATACCGCGCAGCATTCCGAAACGGAAGAAATGTTAGTCGTTTACCGCTGCCTATACGGTGAGTATGGCATTTGGGTGCGACCATTAGCCATGTTTACTGAAACTGTTGAAGTTGATGGTAAAGAAGTACCACGGTTTGAGTTGGTTAAAGTATTAGCTGATTAATATCTCAAAATATTTAAAATTAATTGTTCAAATAAAAAGCGTCTGTTAAGGACGCTTTTTTTATATAAATGAAGCGGTCAAATAAATTTAAGCACGCACTCTATGCCGCTATTCGCTAGCAAATGACTGTAATAGGGGATGTATATAAATGTATATAATAGATACTATATATACTAAATGATGAATAAGGATAATAGCGCATGGACAAGCTGACGTTACCATCACTTGATAGCAGCTTATATCCACAAATCTGGCAGCAGCAAAACCTTTCCAATCCGCAGGCGCTATTACTCATGATGCTTATGGGAGAGGAGGTGCCAGATGCCGCAGCATTTACACAGCAATTACTAGCCAATGAGGTTTATCAAGACTGGATTAATAGCAGCGTATTTGGACGTTATTTACATCGCAATTTTACGGCGTTCTCTCAGCAAACCGAAGACAGCTTTAATACCGATATGCCTTTGCTATTTCGTCAGGAGTTAATGCGTCACGCGCAGTATTTATCATTAGGGCAAGTATTATTTTTTGCAGGAGATTTAACAAGAAGCGTGCGTCAGACAAAGGTTTTAAGCACAACGGTTAATCCTGCCACCGCCATCATCAATGCTCAACAGTTAAGTGCAAAAGCTACCATCAATAATCCGGCTATGATTATTAATCAGATAGTGATTAAAGGTAAACAGGTCTTAGGATTTCCAATACGCCACAATAAACGAACTAGTGAACGCACGCGTAATGAGGTGCTAATTTTAGACTTTCAAGATTTACGCTTGGTCGATGAAGGAAATATCAGTAGCAAAAAAAGAAGCAACATAGATGCGACTATATTGCTTCGGTCTTACGAGTTACGTTAATGAGATAAACGGTCGGTTAAGCGTTTAAGAACCTTGCTTAGCAATCGTTAACCCATTATAGGTCTGAGCTACTGGCATGACCTCTAAACGATTGACATTAATATGGGCAGGCGATTCAATCAGCCACAATAAAATATCGCCAATATCATCGCCGGTCATGGTTTTAAAGCCATCATAAACTTGAGCGGCTTTATCATCATCGCCATGATAGCGCACGTTTGAAAACTCAGTGCCCGCGACATTGCCCGGCTCAAGGTTGGTCACCCGCACCTGCGTACCGATTAAGTCAGCGCGCAAGTTTAAGCTAAATTGCTTTACAAAAGCCTTGGTTGCACCATAGACGTTACCACCAAAATAAGGCCAGCTGCCAGCGATAGAGCCGACATTAATGATATAACCGCTATCGCGTGCGACCATCGCTGGCAAGACCGCATGAGTCAACGCTATAAGCCCTTTGATATTGGTATCGGTCATACGTATCCAGTCATCAAGACTGGCGTTGTGTGCAGGCTCGGTGCCGAGTGCCAATCCAGCATTATTTACCAAAACATCAATTTGTTTAAAATCATCAGGTAAATCAGCAATGGTTTGCGGGATAGATGCTGTATCACTGACATCCATGACCACAGGTAAAAACGCCTCACCCAAAGTATCTGCTAGAGCGTTAAGTTTGTCTAAGCGTCTGGCACAGCCAATCACGCGATGACCTTTGGCAACCAAACGCTCCGCCAATGCTTTACCAAACCCAGCACTTGCACCTGTAATCAATACGTTCATCTCATATCCTTATCATTGATGTTTTATGCATATCTCATGGTTTTTCTAATGACCGCTTGTCTTGGCTTATCTGCTTTATCTTACTTATTAAATAGCTGCTTACCAAAGATTTTATCGCCAGCATCGCCAAGACCTGGAATAATATAACCGTGCTCATCCAAATGACTGTCTAGAGCGGCAGTATAAATGGTCACGTCAGGATGCGCTTCGTTAACCACGCGCACGCCTTCAGGTGCCGCAACCAATACCAATGCTTTGATATTGGTACAGCCATTTTTCTTTAACATCTCGATGGTCGCAACCATTGAGCCGCCCGTCGCTAACATTGGATCAATGATAAGGGCTGGACGTTTGTCCATATGGCTGACAAACTTTTCAAAGAAAGGCACCGGTTGCAGCGTTTCTTCATCGCGCTGTAAGCCAACGACAGAGATTTTTGCGGTAGGAATCAAGTCGAGCACCCCGTCGAGCATACCAATACCGGCGCGTAAAATCGGCACAATCGTTGCGGTCTTACCGATAATTTGCTCGCCGGTGATTTCACCACACCAGCCTTGCATCGGAAAGGTTTCAATTTCAAAATCACGGCTTGCTTCATAGGCCATCAAGCGTGCAAGCTCTTTGGTCAACGTACGAAACTTATAGGTGCTACAGTCTTTTTCGCGCATGAGGCTGAGTTTATGACGGACTAACGGGTGATCGATAACGGTGATTTTTAAGTCGCTCATAGTACTCTCTTGGTTTTTTGGTCTGATGCTTACGCAGTTACTGCGGTTGCCATTAGTATAAAAGATACAAACACTTACTGCATTTAACCCTATGCCTAGCCCATCAGTAGTAAGCTTAATACCTTAATGATAAGGTCAGCCAAATGTATTTATAACAAATTTGGTTTTGTTTAAGCCAACTATGTTTGACTATCATAGCGCCTTGATCAATGCAGTAGTATTTAGGTCTACTATAATAACAAAAAAACCGCTTTTCTGATGAAGAATCGTATGACTACACAACCACCTAACCCATATAATAGTACTCAAAATGAACAATAACTCGATATTATCCGAAGCCCGTACCGCAGAAGTAGAAACCCACCCATTTGCACCCGTACTGCCTCCAGAGGCTACCGTTATGATGATGGGGACATTCCCACCGACTGCCGATAAGTGGGCGATGCGCTTTCATTATCCAAATTTTTATAATGATATGTGGCGTATTTATGGCAGCGTATTTTTTGACGATGTGGATTATTTTAGAGTAGGCGATGAGAAACGCTTCGACCCTGAGCGTATTCGCGACTTTATGTTTGAACGTGGGATTGCTTCTTGTCCGACCGTCAGGCAAGCCATTCGTGAAACTGGTAATGCCTCAGATAAAAATCTAACCGTCGTTACCCCGGTTGACCTAGATACTATCTTGCCGCAAGTCCCCAAGGTTGAGACCCTATTTACCACGGGCGGTAAAGCCACCGAGGTGCTACTCAATTTATTAGCCAAGCCGCCTGCTAAGTCAAAGTATCCAAAAACCAATCAAAGCATAGATTATCCTTATGAGTGGCAGAGTGACAATAAGGAAAAAGCCGCTGTACAGGATCTTACCTTATATAGATTGCCATCAACATCACGCGCATACCCTTTAGCCTTAGATAAGAAAGTGGCGGCTTATAAAGAGTTCTTTAAAACAATAGGTAAGCTATAAAGCTGCCATATAAAGAGGGCTTAGGTATAGAAAAAGGTAAATGGTTTTAAGAAAAAAGTTGTTTTTAATATAAGTGGAATTATTTTTAAAATTAACTGACTGATATATGGGTCATATTTCTTAGAAAGTCAGATAATCTCTGAGATAGCAGAAAAACTCCTTGATCCTCTCCATAAACAGCGTATACTGCCCACCAGTTGAAAGGGCAAGCGGCTTGGAAAGTGGATTACCACCGACCTTTAATAGCCAAGCTATTAAGTAGCCAGCATATTAATTTTAGATTCATTGAAAATAAAATAATTTACTTCTTGACTTACCAATTAAAGCGTCTATAATACGCACCTCATTAAGACGAACCGGAAGCAGCTACTGTGTGATTACACAATAACTACCCCGTTAACTTAACGAAACAAAAAAAGAAAAGAAGTTGACAGAATATTAAAACATGATATGATGGTCAGCTCGCTAAATAGGACAAACCGGTTAGGTTTGGATATTTAGTAGAATACTCGTACTGGACGACAGTGGCGAGACATTATTTAAAAG
>NZ_JBFFMS010000073.1:0-4789 GCF_041554015.1 Psychrobacter sp.
CGCGGTGCCAGTCGATTTGCAGAAGACATTGCGCAGGGTCGATTGAGTCACAGTTATGTGCCGGTTGACAGTCCGGCGGTAATTGAGCGCTTTTTGAGTCATGTGCAACCTGCCGCCGCTTTGTTTGTAGAAACAGAGCTATGGGCAAACATCTTAACCAAGTTGTCTGAGCATCATATCCCAAGTATTCTTGTGAATGGGCGGCTGTCAGCATCATCCTTTAAAAGTTATCAAAAGATTGCTGCCGTCAGTACCAGTATGATGAACAATCTACATCTAATCATTGCGCAGGATAATGACTCCGCCAAACGCTTTCGCCAATTGGGTGCGCATAGTGCACAAATCCGGGTAGCAGGCTCGCTAAAATGGGTCATTAATACACCTAAAGCAGCCAATGCGCATAAAATAGATGATGAACAGCCTATCGATGTTGTCAATAGCGAGCAGGCAGCGTTAGCAGAAAAAACGCCTGATATCATCGCAGAGTTAAATGAGACTAATCGCCCAATTTGGGTGGCAGCAAGCACTCATAGTAGTGAAGAAGACATAGTATTGGAATGGCAGCAGCAATTATTGTCAAACCCTGCATTGGCAAAGGCGCTACTGATCATCGTTCCACGTCATCCAGAGCGTTTTGATGAAGTAGCATCTTTGATTCAACAATCAGGCTTGACCATGGCACGGCGCAGTGCAGCAGAAGCCATTGATATCGATACCCAAGTCTATCTGGCGGATAGCATGGGTGAGTTAATGCATTGGTATGCGCTTGCCGATGTGGCGTTGGTTGGCGGTTCACTGGTCGAGGTTGGTGGACATAATCCCGTTGAGCCAGCAAGTGTGGCGACACCAGTATTGATGGGTATTTATACTCAATCTTGTCAAAGCGTCGTGGATAAACTGGCGAGTGTCGGGGCGTTATATCAGCCAAACAGCCCCTTTTATCAGGCGATTGCTCATCATAGTCAGCATAGTCAGCCAAAAAATGAGAATCCGCAATCTACCGATGACGAGACGCTTCTTTATCAACAGTTAAAATATTGGCTGAGTCATTTAACGTCGGCTCAGCAAGCAGGACAAGCAGGCGCGCAGATGACAGAGCAGCAGCAAGCCGTATTAGGTCGTCAATTATCGATGCTAGAAAAGGTCATTGAGCAGCATGAGCAGCAAAATGTTAGTCAAGAGTTAGATTAAGAGCCACTATGAACTGTATCTTATTACCTGCTGTAAACTTCCATAATGAATCTGCCTATATCAATGCAGCGGCGCAAATTGAACATGTGAATCAAGTGTTAGGGGCAAAAGTCGGCGATACCCTAAAAGTTGGGCAGCTAGAAGGTCATCTTGGCAGCGCTGTCATCACCGATATGACACCTGAGCGTATTTTGCTTGGTAATGTAGATTTAACAACAGCGCCGCCGCCTAAGCTTGACCTTACAGTAGTGCTGGCATTGCCACGACCAAAGGTGCTGCGCCGTTTAATCATGGACATGACTGCGCTTGGCGTCCGCGATATTATCTTGATTAATAGCTATCGTACGCAAAAAAGCTATTGGCAAAGCCCGATGCTAAATCGCCTTGATGAGTTTGTATTAGAAGGTCTGCAACAAGGCATTGATACTGCTGCTCCCCGTATCAGTTTGCAAAAACGCTTTAAGCCCTTTGTTGAGGATGAACTGGCAGCGCTCATGACCAATCGCGCGATCATAGCGCATCCTTATGGGGCATTGTCATTTTCACAATATATGCAGCAACAACTAAAAAACGCTGAGTCACCTCAGAAGGTACTACCAAGTATGGTTTTTGTCGGTGCGGAAGGTGGCTGGATTGATTATGAAGTTGAGATGCTGGCAAGGCAAGGCTGCCAAGCGGTGCATATAGGCGCGCGAATACTGCGCACTGAAGCGGCGGTCAATGCTATCTTGGGGCAGTGGCTGTTGTAAGACAATAACTGCCATCAGTCTTAATTAGAAATGGGGCAATATTTAATTTCATTGCATAAATTTCTATTTTCAAACTATGGTGTGCCGTATTAATTGTTGATTATTTAACTGAGTAATTGGGCCAAATAAATGTATTGATAATTAATCTCATTTCCCTTAGTATATGTCTTTCCAGATATTAGGGGTCGCATTAAGCGATGATTTCTAATGTCATTTTATCCTACCTATCCATCGCGCTACTATGGGGAAAGCCATGTCATTGAATGTGATCAGTGCAAATTTATCTTCTACTAAGCTTACTTTACCAGTTGCCGTATTTGGCATGATGTTGGCATTTGCTGGTTGTAGTAAGCCAACTACGCCAGAAGAAAATGTCGATGCCGAAACGACCGCGCCAAGCACTGAACAAGAAGTAGCAAAAGCAGAAGCGACTCCCGCTGATGGACAGACAGTGACTATCTACTCATCACGTAATGAGCAGCTGATCCAGCCATTGTTAGATCGTTATACCGAACAGACAGGTGTAAAGGTTGAACTGGTTACAGACAAAGATGGTCCGTTGATGGCGCGTCTGCAAGCAGAAGGTAAAAATACCCCAGCGGATATGCTGCTGACGGTTGATGCAGGTAATTTATGGCAAGCAGCTGAGCAAGGTTTACTGCAACCAGTTTCTTCTAGCGTTTTGGAAGCAAACGTGCCGTCTAAATATCGTGATCCAGAAGGTCAGTGGACAGGTTTGTCATTACGAGCCCGTACGATTTTTTATGATCCAAGTAAAGTCAGCGCTGATCAGTTATCAACTTATGCAGATTTGGCGGATCCAAAGTGGAAAGGCAAATTATGTCTACGCACCTCTAAAAAGGTTTATAACCAGTCATTGGTTGCAAGCATGATGGAGCATTTGGGTGCTGAAAAAACAGAAGCCGTTATCCGTGGTTGGGTTGATAACTTAGCAACCGACGTATTTAGTGATGATACCAGCTTACTAGAAGCTATCGCTGCTGGTCAGTGTGAAGTGGGTATTGCTAACAGCTACTACTATGGTCGCCTGCTTGATGAAAAACCTAACTTCCCAGTAAAAATATTTTGGGCAAACCAAGGTACTACAGGTACGCACGTTAATATTTCGGGTGCTGGTGTAGTAGCGGGTTCAGACAATGCTGATGGCGCATTGAAACTGATGGAATGGTTATCGTCTGATGAGGCACAAGGTCTTTACGCTAGTGCTGACAAAGAATTCCCAGTAAAAGTTGGGGTCGATGAGTCAGAGATGCTCAGATCTTGGGGTCAGTTCAAACAAGATGACATCAATGTACAAAAATTTGGTGAATTACAAACTCAAGCCATTCAAATGATGGACAAAGCTGGCTACAAGTAAAAGTCTGCCAGTCATTTAATGGAGTTATGATACGTATGACACGGTAACAACTTATGATAACAATGCCAGAATCGTCTGCAAGTCAGAACAATACTGTCAATGAAAGTAATGAGACAGGCAATACGAGCAACTCTATTCGCCAAGACCATGCTACCCGTAAACGTGTCATCTCGAAATCAGTCTTAGGACTGATTTCGTTGTTTATGCTAGTACCGATTTTAATCGTATTATTGTCATGGACACAGCCAGTCGCTGATATTTGGGGGCATATGCGCGAGTTCGTATTGCCGCAAGTGCTCAAAAACACCGCCATTTTGCTCTTAATGGTCACGGTGATTTCTGGCACGATTGGCACGGCATTGGCATGGCTTACGAGTATGTACCGCTTCCCTGGACAGCGGTTTTTTGCATGGGCGTTGATGTTACCCTTAGCGATGCCAGCTTATGTGTTGGCATTTGTCACCGTGGGTATCGTTGATTTTAGTGGACCACTGCAAACGGCATTAAGAGATTTTGGGTTTACAGCTGCTATTCCGTCGGTACGTAATGTCTGGGGTGCAGGGCTGATATTGTCATTGGCCTTTTATCCTTATGTGTATTTGCTGGCGCGCCAAGCGTTTTTATCTCAAGGTAAGCGAGCGATAGAAGCTGGACAGATGCTTGGCTTAAGCCGTAGCAAAGTGTTTTTTCGCTTGGCACTACCGCAAGCACTGCCTTGGGTTATTGGTGGTTTGCTTTTGGCAAGCATGGAAACCCTAGCGGACTTCGGCGCGGTGTCGGTATTTAATGTTGATACCTTTACCACGGCGATTTATAAAGCCTGGTTTGGTTTTTTTAGCTTGACGACCGCAGCGCAGTTGGCAGCGCTATTAATTGGCGTGATCTTCATCGTTGTCTTATTTGAACAATATTGGCAAGCAAAACGCGGTAATGTTGTCACGCAAGGTAGTAGCCAGCGTCTTGAAGCCAGTAAACCGGCCAAGCTTGCTATGGCGCTGCTTTGCACGCTGGTGTTTTTGGTCGCTTTTTTGATACCCTTTGCCCAGCTTATCTATTGGACAGCGGCGAACTTTCAACAAGATTTTGATGCCCGCTACATTGATTTTGTTATCAATAGTCTCATGATTGCGAGTATGACCACCGCATTTATTGCGGTCTTAGCGATTATCATTGCGTGGATTAAGCGCCAATATCCGGATAAATCGACCAAGCTTATGACCACTTTAGCCAATCTAGGCTATGTGGTGCCGGGTACAGTGTTGGCAGTTGGGATCTTTATTCCGATTGCGTGGCTAGATAATCAGCTGATTGCGTTTGGGGTGACCTCTACGCAGTTTTTATCTGGCAGTGTGATCGTGATGCTGCTGGCTTTATCGACACGCTTTATGACGGTGAGTTTTCAGCCGGTAGATCGGCAGCTTCAGCGCTTGACCGTCAATCAAGAAGCGGCTGCTAAACTCCTTAGCGATAG
>NZ_JBFFMS010000074.1:0-4755 GCF_041554015.1 Psychrobacter sp.
ACCAAACGAACTGCCACTCAATATGAGTCGTAGGCTTGGCACAGTGGTCGGAGTGCCAATAGCGCCGCCTGTAGACAATGAAGACGTAGCACTAGCAGTCAATGCTGTAGCAGATATGTCGCCTACAGCGTCCGCTGCTGTGACAATAGATGCGGACAATGATGTAGGTGTAGCAATTGTAGCAGTCGCAGAGATAGCGCCTACAGCAAGCGCTCTAATATCTTCCGAACAGATTGCTGTAGGCGTTGAAGTCCATGCAATAGCAACCCTAAACCCCACAGCGAGCACTACAGCAAGCTACGACTCTAATAACCCTAGTGTCGGCATGTTGAACGTATCTAGTGATATACAGGACGCAAAATTACAAGGTATTGGTAGGCAATCAGGTTTTGAGAATAACGCTAATTTAACAAAGTCAGTCAGTGCTGATTGGCAACCATCGAAGCAAGTAAGTACTGAAAACCAAGTTGAGTTTGAAGCGAATAAGCGCCTTGCTAATGACAGTGATTCACTGTTTGAGTCATCAAAACTGATCGGCACCAAAAATCAGCAACAAGCTGAGTATCAGACATTTATTGCCAGTAAATCCACGCTAAAAACCGAGAACGCAAAGCGCATTAGTCATAGCAACTGGTATGGCTTTGAGGCAATGGCTAAACGCCAGATTGATCGAACGCTGGGCGCTGAATACGCTGAGTTGATAACAGACAGGCTCGATACGTCTAGCGACTACAATCGACTGACTGCACTTAGCTATGATATGCGTCATGAGTTTGCTCGGTTGCCGTACTCCAAACTGCGCTATGTGCCGCCGCCATTATCGCAGACCGTCATCTTAAAAGAACAAGTTATTGAGGGCTGGGAGTGCGGAACAGGCGCGTTACGTCACTATGGTTACAATGACGAATTAGCATTACCTATGCACAGACGTATCACTGATAGGGGTATATCTAGCAGTTTAGCTATGCCGTTATCAATGCCTCGTGGTGTTCTTGAGTTATCAGCTGAAGATGCTGATGCAATGGAAACGAGGCCATGCAAGCGCAAGACACTAGGCGTCAATCCTACGCTCGATGTCGTTACGTGCAAACCTAAAGTGTTTGGCAAGGCGTCATCGGTTGCAGTAAACGCGCAATCAATGCTCAACGCGACTGCATGGCTAGAGTTGCTAATTGGCGAGAAAGGCGAAGCCTATAACAAGGGAGTCATATTCGTGACAAACAGTGTGTCATTAGTGCGCTCAGACGATGGGCGTGAGATTAAGATGTTAGGCTTTAGCGTGGGCATTGATAGTAACAGCTATACATGGTCATTTAGTGCGACTGTGCCGCTGTCTGAGTTGTCAAAAGTCAACACAGCATATGAGCAGCAGATTAACGTGGAGTTTACGTGTAACGGCAATCTGTGGCGATTTATACTTGATAGCTGTGATGATAGCGTGTCGTTTGGTGAAAGCTCATTAACGATCAAAGGCAAGTCACGAGCGATGCTGTTAGCAAGTCCGTATTCTAGTCAACGTGGCTTTAAGTACGACACAGCTATGAGTGCTAGACAGATAGCAGAAGATGAATTAAACCGCTTTGGTGTACCTAGTGGCTTTGCTCTTGATTGGCAGCTTGCAGGGGTTAATGGTTGGAATGTACCGGCCAACACGTACAGTTACTCAAACAAAACACCTATCAATAGCTTGCAATGGATAGCTGAGGCGGCAGGTGGTTTTATCAATGCACACATGAGTGAAGATATTATCCATGTACTGGCTCATTATCCAATACCATCATGGGAATGGGCAGCGCAGACACCTAGTATTGAGTTGCCAATGTCGCTTATCACCAGTCGCAGTCGTGGACGTGTCAATAAACCTGCATACAATGGGGTGACTATCTATGGTGAGAATGACGGTGGTATCGGTGCTCTAATCAAGCGCACAGGCACTAGCGGCGGTTATCAGCCGCCAATGGTCACCAGTGATTTAATCACCGACCAAGACGTTGCTATTAGCCGCGGTAAAATGATATTGAGTGACACGGGCGATATCGGCAACATTGGTATCTCAATGCCGCTAGTCGCTGATATTGGCGTGCTTAAACCATCTACCTTAATCGGTGTCAGTGATGGTGAGTCATGGGTAGGTATGGTCAGAGGTACAACCATCACAGGTCGTCTATCTAGCAATCGAGCGTTAGAGATTGACCAGTCTATTGATGTTGAGCGTCATTTCGATAAGGAGGGTGTCTAATGGCTAGCGGCAATCTATGGCAGTTATTCAAAAACGC
This sequence comes from Psychrobacter sp., assembly GCF_041554015.1. Lineage (GTDB taxonomy): Bacteria > Pseudomonadota > Gammaproteobacteria > Pseudomonadales > Moraxellaceae > Psychrobacter. The sequence goes on from NZ_JBFFMS010000074.1 coordinate 2,277, forward strand.
TACAGAGCAAGGTGCTAAGCAGCTTGCTACTGTCGTTGACCGTACAGGCTCAAACTATACCGTCACTATGCAGGGCGGCGGTAATACCATCGTACAATCAAGTGCAGCGTACGAGGTTGATGACAAGGTCTTTATCCGTGATGGGCAGATAGTCAGCGATGCGCCTAATCTGCCATTTGTTGAGATTGAGGTGTGATAGCATTGCTCAAATCTCACCAATCGGTTAAAGTTGAGTGAATAAAACTTTATCGAGTGTTTGGCTATGAATAACCACAAACTAATGGCTGCAATATTATCAACCGTGCTTTTATTGTCGGGTTGCTCAGACCCTAAAAATGTTGAGTTGCCACGAAATGCAAGTGGAATTGTCGAGTTTCAAGGCAAAATAGAAAGCCTTGATGATGAAGATATGCGTTTGATTTCTGAATTTTTTGATGATAATTTTCTGGCTATATCTACTGGTGTTACGCCAGAAGGTATGACAGTTGGTGACGCTATCGCCATGCAAAGAGAGCAGGAAAACAAAGAACAAGCCGAGCAGGAAGCCAAGCAGTCGGCAATAAAGGCCATGAACGATGTTATCAATGTTGAATATGTGCATCATGATAAGTTTGAAAGGCTGGGTCATTCTGCTTATCAATTCACAGTTGAGCTGACGAATAAGCAAACCAAGCCGATCATTGGCGTTAAAGGTAGGCTGATATTTAAAGACTTGTTTGGTGAAGACGTTGGCAATGTAGGTGTTGAATATAAAACCAATTTAGAAGAAGGCGAGCCTAAGTATGCAGAGACAGCAACAGTACCTTTCATAGTTCAGGGTGATACTTTCAAAGACAGTAATTACAAGCCTGAGAATGTACGTTTTGAGCCAGAAGTTATTGTTTTTGCCGACAAGACAAAAATGTCAATATGATATAAAAAACCACCAACCAAAACCAAGCCCTCTTAATCGAGGGTTTTTTATTGCCTAAAATAAGAGAGCTGACATGGCAGATTTAGACTATCTCATTAATTTTGATTCAAACACCAGTGGCATTGATAAATCTAAATTTGCTATTAGCAAATTGGGTGCTGCGATGGCTGCGCTTGGTGTGGGCTTTGGTGCTAGTGAGCTTGCAAGTGTGGCTGACGAGTTTAGCAATGTTGCTGCGTTTATCAATATTGCCGTTGGTGAGACTGGCAACTTTGAACAAGCTATGACTGGCGTGAAGGAGGTTGCACTAGCAACCAATACAAATCTAACAGCCACTACTCAGTTATTTTATAAAATCAACGAAGCTGGTAAGCAAATGGGGCTTACTCAGCAAGACAGCCTTGAGCTAACAGAAACAATTAACAAAGCTATGCAGCTGGGCGGTGGAGCAGCTGCATCGAATGAAGCAGCAATCATTCAGCTGACGCAAGCATTACAGTCAGGTGTGTTACGTGGCGAAGAATTTAACTCCATCATGGAGCAAGCGCCTGGTATTAGTAAAGCGTTAGCAGCGTCATTGGGCGTGACAACTGGCGACCTTAGAGCTATGGCGAACGAAGGTAAGCTATCAGCTCAGACGGTTATAGCAGCTCTACAAGAGCAATCGACAGTTATTGCAAGCGAGTTTGACAAGCTACCAATAACAGTAGAGAAAGCCCTGCAAAATATCCGTACTCAATGGATGGTGTTAATTGGTGAGTTTAACCAAGACAGCGGTGCGACAAGCAAGGTCGTTGAATGGCTTGGTGTGCTTGAAGAAAACATGGCATTGCTTGATACCGTTCTAGCAGATGTAGGCGAGGGTGTGGAGTGGATAGGCGACCAGTTAAGCAAGGTTGATACTGAAACCATCGTTGCCATGAAACAGGCGTTTGAGTCTGCTTATGAGGCGCTAAAGTCGTTTGCAACAGCAATGGCAGATGGTTTTGAGCTTGCTGTAGAAAACCTAGACGTGACACTAGGGATGTTGTTTGACTTTGAAAGTGGTTTAACCGATGCGGAGTCTAAGACGGGTGGGTTTACAAAGGCAATTCAAGCATTAAATGTCGCATTAGGCTTTATTGGTGATGGCTTTGCAGGCATCAGTATTGCATCAAAGCTAGTCACTGGTGCGTTTTATGACATGGCCGCCGCTTGGTATCAGCTAAAATCTAACTTCTCGTTCGGAGCAGTAAAAGACGAAGCTATTGCCGATATGCAAGCAATGGCCACCAAAGCTCAAGAAATGTACGGTCAGGCAAGTAATGCAGCGCTTGATTTTAAATCTAAAGGTGTTGCAGCCATTGAGGATTTAAGCAAGACCGAGGCGCAATTAAACGCTGAAACACTGGCTGACCTGAAAGCGACTTTTGCTGAAAAATCGCAAGCATATCAAGACCTAGCAATCACCGAGGGTGAGTATGCAGCAAAAAGTGTCGCACTGGAGAAATCAAAGCTAGAAGCGGCTCAAGAATACGCGCAAGCAGCGGTTGATGGAAATAATGGCGTTATTGATAGCGCCACGAT
>NZ_JBFFMS010000075.1:0-4172 GCF_041554015.1 Psychrobacter sp.
AACGACATTACCATCTTCTTCGAGCTCGACCAAGAAAACGATTTAACCGTTGTATTCAATACTGAGTATGACCGCCACACGCTGACAGACCTCAGCATACGCCACATTGAAGTTGATAGCGACGATGGTACTTACGCAATCGATGAAGGCGACCACAGCGCATTGGTACTAGAAGGCAAACGCATTATCCATGACGCAGTGCATTACAAACTGCTTGATGAAGATAACGCGATTGATACCGATTTTTACCACGAAGTTTACGCATAGGAGCACATCATGAAAATACCATGCGTAAAGAAACCGTGTAAAGACTGCCCTTTTCGTGAAGATAGCTTGGAGGGTTGGCTTGGTGAGCAACGAGCTATTCAAATAGCTGAAAGCCCATCGTTTGTATGCCACAAGAACACTGATTTGCAATGTGCTGGCCACATGATTATGCGCGGCCACAGCAACTCATTCGTGAGAATGGCAGCTCGGTTAAATGTGGATTTAGGGCTTAAGGGTCAAATCCTAGTGTTTGACGACACTCAAGATTTCATTGACCACCACGCATAAGGAGCATGACCATGTTAAAGCAAATAGTAGATATGGGGATTATCTCCGCAGTGTTTTATTACGAGCTGGACGGTGAAACGGCTGTCATTCATGAGTTGAGATTAGGCGGTGCTGAGTCGGTGAGCTATCCGCTTACTGATAAATGGGATGCTGACAACTTTAGCAAGATGTTAAGCCGTGAGATTGGTCTTGATGTTGTGGTCTATGAAAGCGAGGCGGCGTAATGATCCAGTATCACTATAAAAGCGTTTGCGGCACTAAAACTTATAGCCCTGTAAACAAAATAACAGTCAAAGACACTTCGCCTGTTGGCTGGACTGAATCAAAAAGTCCAACCGTAATAGACGACCTGCATAACTCTACTGGCGAAACCTTTAATGTTTTCTTTTGGAGCAATAGCAAAATGCCGTTGATTGAATTTTTTAACATTGTGCTTGATGCAGTTGGAAAGGTTGAAGGTTTTGATTATATCGATGTCGATCATTTAATAGCATCTGACCTTGCAGACGGGGTGCAATCATGAAATGGCTAATTTTTATCACGTTTGGCGCTCTTATGGGCGCAATCACTGTCACTGCTGCTAATGCCGACACGGTTATCATCGACGACAAGGCTTACACAGTGGTCGAGATTGACGGTGAAAAGTTAGTTAGCAATGAATGGCAGCCGACGACTATTGACGGCTATACGGACGAGTATAGAGCGTCTGACGAATACAAAACGGTTAAGGCTGCGAATGAGAGCCTACGCAGAATCAAACAGCAATAAGGAATAAGACGATGAGTAACGCAAACGTAGTAGCTAGCCAATTGGCGGTAATGTCTGAAAATCTAAACATGAAAAGTGTTGATATTGGCAGCCTTTACCAAACGCTTAAAACAACTGTTTTTAAAGACGCTAAAGATGACAATGAATTTGCAGCTTTAATGGTGGTTGCTAATCAGTACGGTTTAAACCCATTCACTAAAGAGATTTATGCTTTTGCTAAAGGTGGCAAGGTTACACCTATCGTATCTGTAGATGGTTGGGCAAGGTTGGTTAATGACAATCCGCAATGTGACGGTATTCAGTTTGAACAAGACGACGATAGCGCAGTCTGTAAGATTTACCGTAAGGATCGAAGTCACCCAACTATCGTTACTGAGTATTTAGCGGAATGTAAGATGAACACTGAGCCTTGGAAGAAGTACCCAAAGCGAATGCTAAGACATAAAGCGTTTATTCAGTGTGCGCGTATGGCGTTTGGTTTTAGTGGTATCTATGACGAAGATGAAGCACAGCGCATCAACGCTAGTCCAGTGAATGCCATGAAGGACGTTGAGCCAGTAGATGATGGTTATACCGAGTTCTACAACGAGCAGCAACCAATACTGCTAGACGCTGCAAACAAAGGCATGGACGAGCTTATGAAGGCTCACAAAACACTCAATGCGCTAGACGATAAAGAAGGTGCTAAGCGTTTATGGGCTGAAATTAGTCCGAACTTAAAAGAGAAGGCTCAACAAGCTGACTTAAAAGCAGCCGAAGCTGAAACCATAGACGATGCGGAGGTGGTCGATGAACCTACTACAGAGGCATGATGAATGGCTCGCTGACAGGGTTGGAAAAATAACTGCCAGCCGTGTCAAAGGTATTGATGCTAAGCCTCAAAAGGGCAAGGCATTAAACCGAACCATGATAGAGCTGTTGGTTGAAAGGTTAACTGGTGAGGTTGAGGACAGGTATATCAATGCAGCTATGCAGTGGGGTATTGACCACGAACCTGACGCAATCGCAAGTTATGAAAACATCACTGGTGAGTTTGTCGTTGGCTGTGGATTGATTGACCACCCTACTATCTCAATGAGTGGCGCAAGTCCTGATGGTCTAATCGGTAAAGATGGATTGCTTGAGGCTAAGTGTCCGAACCGAGAAACACACATGAATACAATACTCACGCAGCAAGTGCCTGACGAATATATGCCACAGATTACATGGCAGTTGGCTTGCACTGGCCGCAAGTGGTGTGACTTTGTTAGTTATGATCCACGTTTCAGCGAAAACCTACAGACCGTCATTATCCGTGTTCATGTGGCTGACGTTGATATTGAAGCAATCGAAAACGAAGTTGCAGCTTGCAATGCCAAACTAAATCAAATCATTGAAAACCTAGGCACGTCAAAAAAAGGTCATGTAGAGCAGGTGGCAACATGAGCGAAGTCAAAGCAACACTTGAAGTATTTAGGATTATCAGGGATAGCGATTTTGCGATAAGCGTCAATTACTTGGTAGATAAAACTGGATTTGATAAGCGGCGCATACAGCGTCAAGCAAAAACGCTAACTGAGTCAGGCTTAATAAGTCGCATTGGTGACAATCCAATTGGCGGCTATGTTTATAAAGTTATACCCAGCTCAGGGGGCTAATACTGAGTGGTTACCTAGCCAGTAGTGACCAATAACGCTGGCGGCGGAGATTGACAATTCCTTACGTGAGAAATCATGTTGCTCTGAAAAAGCAGTCGAGGCAAAGCCGATTGACCACCGATAGCACTTAGTGCAGGTCACCCTATTTATTAATGAGGATTTGGTTATGAATAAGAATATCGAGAAACAAGCATTAGGTGTTATTCAGAATTTTAACAACGCAGCTCAAGGATTAGAGCGCCAAGCAATCATTATTACTTATACCGATAACGACAACATCACCACGTTTAACGATGGCGATGCTAATAGCGTATTGCTGACTATGGCTAACAGTCTGGCGCAGACGCTATCAGAGGTCGTGGTTAATCTAAGCGCAGATGAGCAGCATGCGCTGATAGAAAATGTATGCAACGAGATTTACAGCATGGCGATTAATAAATTGGATAAGGAGCAAAACGATGAATAATTTACAGCCGTTGAAGTGGGTTGACCATACCACAGTTGATTGCATAGACCATAGAGCGCAGGGCGCAGGTGTTTCATATCGAGTTTGCTATTTTGCCGATAAGTTCAGGGTTTACTGGGTTGACTCGATGGGCGGCAGTGATGGAAATAAGGAGTTTGATAGCTTGGACGATTTGAAAGTTTGGGTCAATACTGACCACTACCCTCACAAGATGCAGCCGTATGTTAAGCCCTTGCCTACTTGGATTAAAGCTACTGAACAGCTACCCACACATCAGCAAGAGGTTATCGTCTATCGTTACAACGATGACGAAGGCGCTAAGATTGAATACTCATTATATTTCAATGCTGATTATTTTGATGATGACGCAATGATTGGTTTTAGCGATGTAAAGAATGGCGGTGACTTTTTAACCGATGTTTACTACTGGCAGCCAATCGAGACAAAAGCACTCTATGAAGCAATGCTCATGCAATTACAGATTAGCGAGGTGACTAAGTGAATAACGAACGCATAAAAGAAATCGCACTGGCGAACGGCTTTAAACTCAAAGAGCAGCCGAACGGTGAAATGGATTTAAACCCTTATGTTTATGATTTTGCTAGGGCGTTGCTTGCAGAGCGCGACAAAGGTATAACGCCTATAAAAAGCCTTGCTTGTTTTGATGGCACAATATTAGGAGAGCGATTGTGAATATATATGAAGTGAGTTTTGAGCCGCTTTATCCAGTGCCTAGCGGATTCGTG
>NZ_JBFFMS010000076.1:0-3887 GCF_041554015.1 Psychrobacter sp.
AAGAGGGTAATAACGGACGCGCTACAAACGCATTGACACGCGATAGCGGTACGCCAACACCAGTCAGGCAGCCAACACCACTAGACACTTACAACAACGCTATGGCTCGCAGTACCGGTGATTTGTCAGCCACAATTGCAAACCTTGACCAATTAAACGCACAAGGCGCAAGGACGAGTGCGGATATTGGTAACTTAGACACAACGCCACAACCTGATTACTCAAACGCAAGACCGACACCAGCACCGGAAGTGATTATTAATCGACCGGATGCACCATTAAACCCCGATGGAACGCCAGTGCCAACATCAGGCGCTAAGATTGAAACATTGCTTGACCTTGATAACTCAAAACCACAAACAGGTGGCGTTCCTATTGATGTGCAAGGTCTACGCGCTGAGGTGCTACGTGACTTAGGCATACCTGACGAAAGCGCCCGAAAAGGTGCTATCACAGGCGATATAACGCAGCTTGAAACCGAAAAGTCGCTATCAAAGCTCGATACCGAGGCAGGTTTACAGATGCGCGAAAAGCTAGACGCTGAGTATGGCGCTATGAATGACTATGCAAACCGTATCATTGAGGATGACATCGGCGCTCGTGCAGGTGCAAGCCCTGAAAGCCGTGGTCAGGTGGTTATTGATGCGCTTGATAACTACAAACAGTGGTACAAAGACCAAGTAGCAGCCGATTACAAAAAGGCTGACGAGGTGACAGGCGGTAAAGGTGGTATCGAGCTAACACAGTTTGCAAGCGAGCTTGGCAAGGCTAGCAACTGGGACGGTAAAGCCACCAATCAGTCGTTGCGTCGTGGTATTCGCTCATACCTTAACGAAATGCAGTTGATGAATAAAGATGGTACTGTAAAGCCGATGACAGCGCGTCAGGCTGAATCTATCCGTCAATATATCAATAGCCAGTGGTCGCCCGATAGCGCAGGTCTGATCGCTAAAGTTAACGAATCAATTGACATGGGCGTGTTCAGCAAGTTAGAAGATAGCGCCTACCTATCAGCGCGTGGACGTTATCAGCTATACAAGCAAATGTTTGAAAACCCCAAAGGCGTTGGTAAGCTGCTTGATGTTGATGGTATCAATCGAAAAGTCTCGCCTGAAAAGGTTGGGCGTGAGTTGCAGTTACTAGCAGCTAAAGATGGGGCACAGTTTAACCACATTTACGGACTGCTCGATAATGTGCCTGATGCCATCAAGCCACAAGCAGCAAGAGCAAAGGCTGAGATACAAGCAGCTATTGCGGAGTCCGTACTAGGTAAAGCAGGTCTAAAATCCGTCAATAAAGAATGGATGCAATACCGCAGACCCAACGAAGATGGTAGTTACAAGGCGTCTGCGATATTTGGTGACGACGTTGCTAAAAAGCTCGACACGTACATTGCAGGTCGTAACGTGTTGCAACATCAAGACCCAAACCCATCAGGAACGGCAACCACAGCTCGAAACATTGATGCGTGGAACAGTCCTGAAAACATGGCAGGTGGTGTTGTTGGTATGGCTGGCGGTTTGGCAGCAGGTGGTAGTCCAGCCATTGCGGTTGCAGCGGGATTGGCAGGTAAGGCTGCAACTCGCAAGATACAAAACGTGCTAACAGAGCGACAGTCACGCGCTGAGCTTGATGTTTCCTACAACCCTAAACGAGCCGAGGTTTATCGTGATGCCAACAAGAAGTTAATTAACAACGTCATTGACACTACCGAAATGAAAACGATTTTAGATGAGTTTGAGAAGAAAGTTCCTAATGAAACTAAAATTAAGGTGTTGCAGCGTAAGCTAGCAAAAACTGACGAGTGGAAAGCATACGTTAAAACGCTACCTGCAAAAGCTCGCAAAGCTGCAATTAACAATGCTGACGTACTAACTATGCTGACGCAAGGTGCAAATAGTCAAGATGATAATGCAGCACTAACGTCTTTCTGATATATTGGTGTTATTAAACAATTATTGGGGCGGTATCATGGAGAATTTTAGGCTGTTTTTAATTAGACTTTTGCAAGCTGCATGGGTTTTGGTTGGTCTTTTTTCTGTGCTCGCCTTTTTTATAGAGGGTGAGTTCAGAGTGGTCGTTGATACTGTGCTAGTGGTAGGAATACCGCTTGTTATTATTCAGTTCTTGATATTCTCACGCCTGAACCCTTACGAGTTATTCGATGGACGCATCAAAGAAAACCTACAACCTAAAGTTAATAATTAAACCTTAATCACAAACACATACCGCCCATTGAGGCGGTTTTTTATTGCCTATAAACCCACCATGCGTGGGTATTTTTTTGCCTAAATTTTGGAGAATACAATGGCATTACGCACATCATTAGTCGCGCAGCCGCATTTATATATGGGCGATACCACAGGCAGACCACTAGACGCAGGTAAGGTCTATTTTGGTGAGCCAAACAAAGACCCCGAGTATTACCCGATTGACATTTACTATGATGAAGCACTGACGATAGCAGCAATGCAGCCAGTACGCACAAAAGGCGGCTTTATGAACGCTAATGGCGACATGACAGAGGTTTATGCTTCTGAGATTGAATACAGCGTCAAAGTGCTTGATAGCTATGGGCGTCAGGTTTTCTATCAGTCAATTATGACGAAAGATAGCGCCGATAGTAGTATTAGTGTTCAGCTGCCTAAACCAAACTCCATAATGAGAACGCAGTCATCAAAAAATAGTGACACCGTTAATATTATGGATTTTGGTATCAATGCGCTTGTTGACCACACCCCTGCTTTTATCAAGGCTGGTTTGCTCGTAGACTCAACTGTCTACATCAAAGAGGGTGAGTACAATGTTAACGGCACAATACCAACTAACTGTATCTTTGAAGGGCAGGGCAAGGTTGTTATTAACCTAAATGTTAGTGGTGGTAACGACCTTAACGCTGACAGAGGGTTTTGGTTGCAAAGCGGTTCGGGTATGAAGAACGTGCATATCAAACGTGACGTAGAAGCCCCTATGATTTCAGGTATGGGTGACTACAACGGTGCTATCTGCATCGGTCAATACTACGACCCTGATGGTGTGGAGTACAAAGATATTGTTGTGGAGGATGTATTTCTTGAAGGCGTTGACGATGGTGATGCCCAAGCATGGTCTAGCATATTCCCGATAATCGGTAATGTTTCAGACGTTAAGATTAAAAACCTAAAGGTTCGAGGTCATGCGACCTTTGGTGTAATGATGCACTGGTCGGGCGATTTTGACTGGATGAGTCCACATAATAGCTTAGTGACTAAAACGTATCATCCTAGACGAATTGAAGTTGATGGGTTGGATATTGACTTAACCACAGACATTCAGAAAACCTACGGCATTGGCGGTATCTTTGTATCAGCCTGTCATGATATTACAGTCGATAATCTACGTGTCGCAAACTGTACACGACCAGTTAATGTTTACGCAGGGGATTGTGGAGATTTGGCAGCCACGGCTGATAGTAAGGGTAAAATACTTAAAAATATCCGTTTTAATGACACCACTATTATTAACCATAAGGGTATTGGTGTTTACTGTGACGGTGCAAGTCTTAAGCGGGTAAACAATACGTCATGGCTATCTGTTGCTAATAACTCGGATGTCATCTTTAACAACTTAACCATTGAGCGTGGTGAGTTAGCAGGATTAGACTACAGCTTATATATTGATAAAATGTCAGGTGTCACTGTCAATGGACTTAACTTACGTCAGGACGCAGTTTACCCCACTCAAAACAGACCTGTTATTTACGTACAGTCGTCTAGTGGTATTAAAATTAATGGTAAGACCAACACGCTAAATCCGTGGGCTATTTTTGGAAGTCGTGACGTTACTATCAACACAAACGATACTTGTATTAAACCTGCCAACGACTCTGCGAATATGGGTGGGCGTAT
>NZ_JBFFMS010000077.1:0-3727 GCF_041554015.1 Psychrobacter sp.
GTGCTACTGGTCTCTCGAAAGTCCAAGACGGGTAATTTTTAGTACCTCTTCGATGAGCTGTTGCGCTTTATCGATACCCAAATCCATAAATAACATCGGTAGCAATTTGACACTAATAGCATTCTCAATTTCTGCTGGATTGATAGAATACTCAGCCACTGCTGTCTTAACGATCTTATCAATCTCAAAAGCGTAAGCGACTAGCTTGTCGTTATCTAGCTCTTTGTCTGCTAAGAAGTCGGCGTTAAATAAATGCTTAAATAAACCAAAATACGCCTGAGCATGTTTGTTTAATTTGCCACTCTCATCGATAAACTCATTTGGTATATCAGCGACATCACGGTCTTTGACAGCTTGCTCAAAGTCAGCAAACATCATGTATTGTTTCACTGGTGCATCAAACATGGCTTTGGCATCAGCAATCGCTTGCTTGAGCAATTTAGAGAAATATTCTTGGGCATAAGGATCATCCGCCAAATCTTGCTCAATCATCTTAGTAACACGACCTGTAATTTTATCGGTTTGGTTACGGGCTTCATCATCGCTTAACTCTTCAGGCTTCACATTCTTACCTAAGTTATCGACTAGGTAAACGCCTTTTGCCTCACGAACTTCAAGCCCTGCGATATGCTTATCGAGTAAGCTACGAATATCTGCTTCATACTCATCATAATCGACGGTTTCATCAGCATCTTCGCGTACTTGCTTGCGTAGATTGATAAAGGCTTTTAGATCGGCTTTGTAGCGATCACGCTTGCTATCAAATGATTTGTCTTCAAAGAAAGACGCTGATTGCAGCGCAATTTTCATGACGTTAGAAAATGCAGTCAAAGCCGCATAAAAGTCATCACGTTCCTTGAGCTTGGTATCGACTACTCTGCCATCGATTTCTTGCATCTTCGGCGCAAGCACTTGTCTTAATGCTTGTCCGTCTTGTTTGTTTTTCACCGATGAGAATATCGCCCACAGCTCGCTATGTAGTCTTGGTAGCTGCTTATACTCAGTATCCATCGCGTTATAAAGACCTTTGAGGTCTTCGATATCAAAGCCACCTTGCGTACGCTCGGCTAAGTCTTGATATTTCTCAATGGTGATATCCAGCTCTTTTAAGATGCCACGATAATCAATCAAATAACCAAAACGCTTTTTCTCATGCAATCGGTTCACCCGCGCAATCGCCTGAATCAGGTTATGCTGCTTTAAGGGCTTATCGATATACAGTACGGTGTTTTTTGGCTCATCAAAACCCGTTAATAACTTATCGACGACGATCATAATGTCAGGACCATCGTCCTGACTAAAAGCTTCTATAATAGCTTTGGTATAGGCTTTTTCATCACCGCCATATTGATTGGCGACATTGGCTTGCCACCAGTTCTGGACAATGTCTTTTGATTTGCCATCGACGGTATCATGCCCCTCACGGGTATCAGGTGGTGACATGGCAACCACTGAGGTCACTTTGCCAATCTTGTCTAACGCCATTTTATAGCGGATAGCTGAGGCTTTAGAGTCACAAGCCAACTGACCTTTTAAATGCTGCTGTTTAAAGTTTTGGAAGTGATCAGAGATGTCATGAGCGATAAGCTCAATGCGACCTTCAACCTGATAGATTTGACCTTTTTGAGAGAACTTACGTTTGAGATCCGTTTTTTGATCATCGGTGAGCTTTTGGGTGATACGGTTAAACCATGCATCGATAGCCTGGTCATTGGTATTCAATTCAGGGATACGCTCTTCGTATAAAAGCGGCGTGACCGTTTTGTCTTTGACCGCTTGCTGCATGGTATAAGAGTGAATGATCCTACCAAATTTATTCTCAGTCTTGTCATCCTTGAGCAGTGGCGTACCCGTAAAGGCAATAAAGGCAGCGTTTGGCAGGGCTTGCGCCATACGGATATTATTCTCACCGTTTTGGCTACGGTGACCTTCATCGACCATGACGATGATGTTTGGGCTGTCGTTATAACATTCATCATACTTAACGGCTGAACCAAACTTATTAATAATGGAGAAAATAACGCGTTCGTTACCATGACCGATTTGCTGCGCCAGACGGCGACCAGAAGTTGCCATGGCGTCACGACTATCACGTTTACTAGTTATTACACCACCCGACTTAAAGGTATTACTCAGCTGGGTTTCCAGATCGACACGATCCGTGACGACAATAATGCGACACTTCGCGAGCTCCTCTAACCAAATAAGTGCTTTAAAGAAAAACACCATAGTGAAAGATTTACCACTACCTGTGGTATGCCAAATGACACCACCTTCGCGACTGCCCTTTTCATCGAAACTGCTGATACGTTTAATCAAGGCTTTAATACCAAAGACTTGCTGATAACGGGCAACAATTTTGCCCGCCTTTTTATCAAACAAGGTAAACATGCGCATAATCTCAAGCAGACGCTCAGGCTGCAACAGACTGATGATTAAGCGGTCTTGATCAGTAACGACCAAATCACCAGCATTAATCAGCGATAGGTAATCTCTCTTAGCAGAAGCAGGACGATGATCAAATAAAATATTGATCTGATCGTTACTAAGCGTTTGATTTTTTAGACGGTTGAACTCAGGCTCAGAGATTTCTTCTTCGACCCATTTTGCCCAAAACTTCTCAGGCGTTTTGCAAGTCCCGTATAAACCGTCATTACCATTGACTGCTATTAGTAACTGGCTATAAGCAAATAAATGCGGGATTTCTTTTGGCTTTTGATTGCGAATATGCTGGGACACCGCTTGCGCATTGGTCGACTGCCCTTCTCTACTGGAATCTGGACGTTTGGCTTCAATCACTGCCAGCGGTAGACCATTTACAAAGCAGACGATATCAGGTTTACGACTGTTCGTACCTTCACTATTTTGTACGACAAACTCTTCGGTCACGTGAAAGCTATTATTATCGATATTATTCCAATCGATCAAACTGATGGTTTGCGCGGTTTTTTTACCGTCGATAAACTCGGTCACCGTTACGCCATAAAGCATAGCGTTATAAAGCTTTTCATTGGCGAGCTGCAAGCCTAAGTTCATAGCTGGGTTTAGCTCATGCATGATCTTATCAATGGCGCTGTCGGATAAATGGTGCGGCGTGCCTTCAAACATAAAGGTTTGCTTAGCTAAGAACGCTCGCATGATAGGCAGTAGCACCACTTGGTTGGTGGTTTTATTAACATTCGCCTGATTAGCTAGCAGCTTATTGCTGCGCATGGCGTTGCATTGGCCAGGTGGAATAAACTGATAACCTAGTGTGGTGAGCAAGGTTAAGGCAGGAATTTTTGAGCTGAATTCTTCGGCGAAGTTGATGCTGGAGTTAATATTCATAGCTGAACTCATTGAGTAATAGGGTAAGCAATTGAGTATTTAATATTGTGTCATCAGGGTAGCAAATCTAACACTACGCTGTATCTGCTTGTTTATCTTCAGGGCAATTTTGGGCAGATCTTTTGTTACTCCACTAGACAAGTAGAGTGATCAACTAAATAAACTGTCTAAATTCAGAATTCGTATTTTCATTAATGGAAATTACATGAAATCCGTTTATAGTCAACTCTTTAACAACTTCTGCATCAGGATGTTTGCTTGAAGTAGTTCTATGAGAAACAGGCATAATCGTTCTACTAAAACCTTCAAGCGCTTGCAGATCAAAATCATACTTTGATCCATGATGTGGTACTTGAATAATATCGACACAGTCGACATAGCCCGCGTATATGTCTTTTAA
>NZ_JBFFMS010000078.1:0-3470 GCF_041554015.1 Psychrobacter sp.
AACCCCAACGGTAGTCGCTGCTACAATACGGGCACGCGGCTTCAAATTAAATTCTTTAACGGCTTGCTCTGATGCCACTAAAAAAGCGGCGGCGCCATCATTGATGCCTGATGCATTGCCAGCGGTTACGGTGCCATTCTCTTTAACAATAGCGCGCAGTTTGGTGAGTTTCTCAAGCGTGGTATCGGCGCGGGGATGCTCATCTTTATCGACAATGACAGGCTCGCCTTTACGCTGTGGGATAACGATAGGCGTAATCTCACTCTCAAAAAACCCTGACTCTTGGGCTGTAGCAGTACGTTGCTGGCTACGAAGCGCAAAAGTATCTTGATCAACGCGATTGACATTGAATTGCTCGGCGACATTTTCGGCGGTTTGCGGCATGGTCTCCGTGCCATATAGCTCATCAAGCTTTGGATTGATAAAACGCCAGCCCATCGTGGTATCTTCGAGCTTTTGACTACGACCAAACGCTTGATCTGACTTACCCATGACAAATGGCGCACGGCTCATACTCTCAACGCCACCTGCAATAATTAGATGAGCTTCACCAGCTTTGATGGCACGAGCGGCGATGGCTAAGGCATCCATAGACGAGCCACATAGGCGATTCACTGTGGTAGCAGGCACTTGATAAGGTAGGCCAGCTAGTAACGACGACATACGCCCAACGTTGCGATTGTCTTCACCGCTCTGATTGGCACAACCGTAGATAACATCATCGACTTGTATCCAATCGACTGTGGTATTACGTTCCATTAAGGCTTTAATGGGAATGGCACCCAAATCATCAGCACGTACAGGGGCGAGACTGCCGCCGTAGCGTCCAAAAGGGGTACGAATGGCATCAATAATATAAGCATTGTTTAAACCAATGGTTGAATCAGTCATCATCCTTGTCCTTTTTATTGTTTTGAATTTGTAGCGTCAATTAGCGTCGCACCCGTTAATCCTTGTAAATCATCAAAGTTTAGGTCGTCGACCATCTCGGTAACAAGCAAGCCTTTATCAGTGACATCAATGATACAGAGGTCAGTATAGATACGGTCTACGCATTTTTTACCCGTCACCGGATAGCTAAGCTCACTAACGATTTTAGGTTCGCCCTCTTTGGTGACATGATTGGTCATGACAAAGACCTTTTTGGCACCGACGGCTAAGTCCATGGCACCACCGACCGCTGGTATCGCATCTGGCGCACCCGTACTCCAGTTGGCCAAATCGCCGTTTTCAGCAACTTGAAATGCACCCAGTACGCAAATATCAATATGACCTCCGCGCATCATGGCAAAAGAGTCACCGTGATGAAAGAAACTACCACCATCTAGCATGGTGACGTACTCTTTTCCGGCATTAATCAGCTCGGGATCCTCTTCGCCTTTAGCAGGTGGTGGTCCAAAAGCTAATAAGCCGTTTTCTGAATGCAAAAAGACATCTTTATCATCCGGTAGGTATTTTGCAATTTTGGTCGGTAGTCCGATGCCTAAATTGACATAGGCACCATCTGGAATATCTTGTGCAGCGCGCTCGGCGATTTGATCGCGGGTCAAAACGGTGTAGGAAGTATGGCTCATGATTATGATCCTTATAATTAGCAGTATTAAGCGGTGGCTGTAGTAGCTGTGCTAGAAAGTTAAGCGCTAGCAGATTCAGTGCTAGCAGGCTGAATTTGCACCACATGCTGCACAAAAATACCCGGTGTAATAATGTGTTCAGGATCAAGCGCGCCAAGCTCAACCGTTTCGGAGACTTGGGCGATAGTAATATCAGCTGCCATTGCCATGATTGGGCCAAAGTTACGAGCTGACTTGCGGTACACCAAGTTGCCCCAACGATCGCCTCTAGAAGCTTTAATTAAAGCAAAATCAGCCTTGATCGGATATTCAAGAACATAGTCTTTACCATCGATTTCTCGAGTCTCTTTACCTTCTGCGAGTAAAGTACCAAAGCCTGTGGGCGTATATACCGCACCGAGTCCCATACCTGCTGCTTGAATACGGCAAGCCAAATTACCCTGTGGTATTAGCTCCAGCTCAATCTTGCCAGCATGATAAAGCTCATCAAATACCCAAGAGTCCGATTGACGCGGAAAAGAGCAAATGATTTTACGCACAGCGCCCGTTTTTAAGAGCTTGGCAAGGCCATGGTCGCCGTTACCGGCATTATTATTAATGATGACCAAATCCTTTACGCCTAAATTAATAAGTCCATCAATGAGTTCAGCTGGTTGCCCTGCAGTACCGAAGCCACCAATCATGATGGTAGCGCCATCTTTGATTTGACTAAGTACGTCAGTGATATTTTTATCTGCTTTGTTAATCATATTAATATCCTATAAAAAGTCATATGAGGTAGTGTCTTTAAGATTGATGAGCGGTGTACAGGTTGAGTCATTGCTCTGACACTACTTAATTTTTTTGTAAGCGAGTTATTCTTAATTGGCTTCATTATTAGAGGTCGTTAATGAGATAGATGATGTTGGTAGTAGGCGTTTTTTGGTCAGAATATAGTGAGCAATCATGCCAATAAGAATGCCCCAAAACACAGAGCTTAATCCCAAAAAGCTCATACCCGATGCTGTCGCCAAAAAGGTAATTAACGCTGCATCTCTTTGCTCATCATTTTTCATAGCAATGGTGATATTGGCAGAAATGGCACCGATTAACGCAAGGCCGGCCAGTGCCGCGACAAGCTCTTTTGGAAGCAAGCTAAATACCATCACGATACTGCCAGCAAATAAACCGCCAAATAAATAGAAGATGCCATTAGCGACACCTGCGATATAGCGCTTTTCCTTAAGTTCATGCGCATCTTTGCCAGTACAAAGCGCGGCTGTGATAGCGGCAAGTACGATAGTGATACCACCAACACATGCAACTGCTAACGAGGCGAGGCTTGTAACACTCACAATAGGCTTGGCTGGCGTGTCGTAACCGCTAAGATTTAAAATAGCCATACCCGGTAAAAACTGGCCAGTTAAGCTCACAAGGATGAGTGGTATAGCGAGGTTAAACGTTGAGTTCCACGACCATTCAGGTGCAATAAAAGTAGGTATGGTAACGGCTAAATCGAAATGGACAGGGTTCATTTTGCCAAGTAAGACGCTTAAGATAACACCGCATATCAACACCCAGATCATCGTATAGCGCGGCGAAAAGCGTTTGGCTAATAAATAGCAACCGAGCATGCTAAAGACGATAAATGGCATGCTATCAGTGGCTTTAAATAATTCTAAGCCGAATTGAAATAGAATCCCTGCCATCATGCCAGCGGCGATACCGTTAGGAATCCATTTTAATATTTTGTCGAAGTAACCTGTTGCCCCCACGATAAATATGACAATCGCTGAAATGATATAACCAGCAACAGCTTCATTAATACTCATCTGTGGAAATAGGGTAACCAGTAAAGCGGTACCAGGGGCGGACCATGCTGTAATAACCGGTGTTTTATATTTAATAGATAAATAA
>NZ_JBFFMS010000079.1:0-3431 GCF_041554015.1 Psychrobacter sp.
AGGGTTTGGTGACGACTATTTTGTAATATTGCTCTACCATTAAATAGATATTGATGATAAATTCGTCTATGGGCATCTCACAACTCCATTGTATTCTTGGTCGAAAACAATAGATTAGTGAGGTGCTCTTCTTTTTTCAATCACTTTCGAAGTTGAGAGTGGGGTAAGCATGGTTTTATCCTTTAACCGGTTAGTAGTCAGATCAGTAACATTGTCATGCACCATAACCAGATTTATGACCACCTCACCTTTCGTTACAGTGATAAAATAAATGACTGTTTACTGCGTCTGTGCTTTTGATCTGTTATAATTTGCCGCTAAATTTTGCTTGGCATTTGCCTAGACCGTTAGGCAGTATTATTGGGGTAAGATTTTCTCCTTAATACGTTATATTATTGAAAATCCTTATCTTATTCTTTACGATCAGCTTGCTTTGTCTGCACGATATCTGACATGGTTGACTGCTACTCCATCAATACCTTCTTTGATAACTTTTTGATTCATCGTTTCACTGACTGTTTGGGTACTGACTTTATATGAACAAACCACTCAATCCTGATACCGAACAGGTCAATCGCATCTTTACCAGCCGTATTCTTATTCTTGGATTAATCATATTTGTGGGTTTGCTTGGGCTAATAGTACGTTATGGGTTTCTGCAGGTGGTTGCTCATGACAAATATACGACCCAAGCCGACAACAATCGCATCAAATTGATCTCGGCCCCGCCAAGCCGTGGTTATATTTATGATCGTAATGGCGTTATCCTCGCTGACAATCAGCCAGTTTTTACTGCCATGCTCAGCCCTGATGAAGTCGAAGATCCCGAGCGTACCTTAAAATTACTGGCGCCTATCTTTGATTTGAGCGATGAAAATATCACTGATATTTTGGCGCGGGTGGGTAAAAGTAAAACCGATCCGGTGACCATCAAGATTGACTTAACTGAAGCGCAGTTGGCACAGTTTAGTGAACGTAAACCCTTTTTTCGTGGTGTTAGTATCCAAAGTAAGCTCACACGCTCATACCCGTATGACGAGCTGTTTGCACACGTGATTGGTTACGTCGGACGTATCAACGATAAAGAATCAAAGAAAATTGATAAAGACCGTTATGCTGGTACTGATCTTATCGGTAAGATTGGTATCGAAGATTATTACGAAGATATTTTACTTGGGCAGCCCGGTTATCAGTCAGTAGAAACCAATGCACACGGCAATGTGCTGCGTCAACTTGATACCAAAGCACCGATTGCCGGTAATGACATTACTTTAAGCTTAGATTATGGCTTGCAGGTTGTGGCACAGCAGCAGCTTGATGGCAGGCGCGGAGCCATTGTGGCCATAGATCCCAAAACTGGCGATGTATTGGCGTTTGTTAGTAATCCAAGTTATGACCCAAACCCTTTTATCTCTGGCATCTCGTTTAAAGATTATGGCGATTTGCGTGACGATTTGGATCAGCCTTTATACAATCGTGCGCTGCAAGGGACGTACCCGCCCGGCTCAACCATCAAGCCATTTGAAGGCTTAGGCGGCATTCATTATGGACTACGCGATTGGAACACTACTATCTACGATCCAGGCTATTTTAGCTTGCCGGGTGACTCGCACCGTTTTCGCGATTGGAAAAAAGGCGGTCATGGTACTGTTGACCTCAAAAAATCTATCGTGATGTCAGTTGATACCTATTATTATAAATTGGCTTATGAGATGGGCATTCAGCGCTTACATGACTGGATGGTACGCTTTGGTTTTGGTGAAGAGACAGGCATTGACTTGCCAAATGAAAAAGCTGGCATTATGCCGTCACCAAAATGGAAAAAAGACACCTACGATAAAAAATGGTTACCGGGTGAGACCATCTCAGTCAGTATCGGTCAGGGCTATTTCTTAGCGACGCCGCTACAGATTGCCAATGCAACAGCCATGACAGCGAGCAAAGGGCTTCATATTACCCCGCATCTCTTGAAAAGTAGTGATGGCGCGGCGGCAGTTAAGGTCATCACTAAGCCTGATGGCAAGATTGATTATAACGGCAAGCCGTCTGACTGGCTACGTATGCACGACGCGATGGAAGAAACGGTCAAAGCCGGTACGGGACGTGGTATCTATACACCGCGCTATCGTATTGCTGGTAAGACAGGTACCGCACAGGTAAAATCCATTGCTCAAGGCAAAAGCTATAATAAATCTGTGATAGATAAGCGCCACTGGGATCATGCTTGGTTTAATGGCTTTGCGCCCGTAGAAGACCCACAAATCGCCCTTGCCGTATTGGTCGAAAACGGCGGTGGTGGTAGTGTCGTTGCTGCGCCTATCGGTCGTGCGTTATTTGATTATTGGATATTGCAGCGCGAGACCAACCCTATATTGCCGCCTACTGCTGATCAGCTAAAAGTCATTAAACGGCAAAAAGCCTTTGAAAAAGCCATGCGTGATGCCATACGTGATAAAGAAGATAAAGCATTAGAGGCAGAAAAAGAAAAGCAAGAAAAACAGGCGCAAACTGTGACAGCAACCGCTGCATAAAATACTGAGTATGAACAAGGTATCGAAAATAAAATCATGAAAAAGCCCTCAAGTGCGCGTAAGCCTCATAAAAATCAGAAAACTAAACCTATGGCGGCGGGTGAAGTGCGTATCATCGGCGGTCAGTTTAAGCGCCGTGTTGTGCGTTTTGTTGATGCAGAAGGCTTGCGTCCGACTCCAGATAGACTGCGCGAAACCTTATTTAATTGGCTGATTAGCGACATTCATGATGCGCAAGTACTCGATAGCTGTGCGGGCAGTGGCGTCTTAGGTTTTGAAGCCTTATCACGCGGCGCCGCTCATTGTACTTTTATTGAAATGAATGCCGCTCAAACGCGAATGCTACGCCAAAGTGCCGAGATGTTGCGCCTTGATGGTAAAAGTCACCAAATTGTCCAAGGTACAGCCGAACAAGTATTATCACAGGAGCAACTTGTAACGCGTCCCTTTGATATCGTCTTTATTGACCCGCCCTATGCTGAGGATTTGTGGCAGCCGATTTTGACAGCCCTAATCACCCAGTCATTAATCACAGCTGACACGCTTATTTATCTAGAAGCTGATAAAGATTTAACGCCCCAATTAAACCACTTAGTCGCATATCTCAATGAGCATCCTGCCTCTCAAACAGTGGCAATACAAGGCACGATAAGCTTTGAGTGTTTGAAACAGACGAAAGTTGGCCAAGTTGTTGCTGGACTTTATCAGCTAATATCGTCATAATTGCTGGGTTAATGAACGCTATTAATGCAATTTATCAATGTTTAAAACCGCTAAAAAACTGGCCAACGCTGCAGTTTAATGTATATAAGGCGAAAATAAACCCCAATGCAGCTTGCAAGCGTAGGCGCTACTGCTTATAATGTGCAGTCTGTTTTTTGAGAGCCCCGTTCCCAGCTA
>NZ_JBFFMS010000080.1:0-3366 GCF_041554015.1 Psychrobacter sp.
ATTGGTGCGAGATTGTGAATGTCAGACACTCCTGAAGAAAAGGATATTTATTATGCCAAGACGTCGCGTCGTTGCTACCCGTGAGATCCTACCGGATCCTAAGTTTGGTAGCCAAACTGTTGCAAAATTCATCAACCATGTCATGAGCCATGGTAAAAAGTCTACTGCTGAGCGTATCGTTTATGGTGCACTTGAGACAGTTGCACAAAAACGTAACATCGAAGATCCAGTATCTTTCTTTGAAGACGTATTAGAAAACGTTCGCCCGATGGTTGAAGTAAAAGCTCGCCGTGTTGGTGGTGCCACTTACCAAGTACCAATGGAAGTACGTCCCTCCCGTCGTACCGCCTTGGCTATGCGTTGGTTAGCTGAAGCTGCTGCAAAGCGTTCTGAGAAATCAATGTCTTTACGTTTAGCAGGCGAATTGAATGATGCTGCTGATGGTAAAGGTAATGCTATGAAGAAGCGTGACGAAGTTCACCGCATGGCAGATGCGAACAAAGCATTCTCTCATTACCGTTTCTAAGCTACTTTTAATTAATTTGTTTTTAAAAGTAGTTTTGGATGACTGGTGTATATCAGTCATCCAAATACAGTTTATTTATTCTATTGATTGTCGCCATTGTTAGTAAATGATTTGAGCATAGTTATCGTAAGATAATAAATGGATTGATCATTTAGATGGCGGACATCTGTCAAGATGCTGTTCTAAAAAGGGATGCTATTCTGTAAAGAAAGTCTCCTGAGTTTGATGCCGCACTATTCTTAGTTGTTACTGTTTTTTGCCCGTATTAGGTCCAATAATTAGTAATACCATAAGGCCATCTGGCTTTGTCATAGAGTAGAGGTAGAGACACAACACATTATTATATACACGAATTTCCCTAGGAAAACACTATGGCTCGTAAAACTCCCCTAAAGCGCTATCGCAATATTGGTATCTCTGCGCACATTGATGCTGGTAAAACGACCACAACTGAACGTGTTTTGTTCTATACCGGTGTTAGCCACAAGCTTGGTGAAGTACATGATGGCGCAGCTACCATGGACTTTATGGAGCAAGAACAAGAGCGTGGTATTACCATTGCTTCTGCGGCGACGACTTGTTTTTGGTCAGGTATGGCAAAACAGTTTGACGAACACCGTATCAATATCATTGACACCCCAGGTCACGTTGACTTCACGATTGAAGTTGAGCGTTCTATGCGTGTTCTTGATGGCGCTTGCATGGTTTACTGTGCAGTAGGCGGCGTTCAGCCACAGTCTGAGACCGTATGGCGTCAGGCAAACAAATATAAAGTTCCACGCTTAGCATTCATTAATAAAATGGACCGCGTTGGTGCTGATTTCTACCGTGTGGTAGAGCAGATCAAAACTCGTCTAGGCGGCAAGCCAGTACCATTGGTTATCCCAATTGGTAAAGAAGACGACTTTGAAGGCGTTGTTGATCTAGTCACCATGAAAGCTTTGTATTGGGATGAAGCATCTCAAGGTATGCAGTTTGAAGAGCGCGAAATCCCAGCAGAACTACAAGAAAAGGCGGAAGAGTACCGTGAGTATCTAGTAGAAAATGCTGCTGAAGCGACTGAAGAGCTGATGAATGAGTATCTTGAAAACGGTGAATTAACGGTTGATCAGATCAACGCTGCTATTCGTCAGTTGACTATTGATAACGAAATCATCCCACTTCTTTGTGGTACTGCCTTTAAAAACAAAGGTGTACAAAAGATGTTAGATGCTGTTATTCAATATCTTCCTGCGCCAATGGATGTACCTGCTATTAGAGGTATCCTTGATGATAAAGAAGAGTCTGAAGGTACGCGTGAAGCATCAGATGAAGCACCGTTTGCAGCACTAGCGTTCAAAATCATGAACGACAAGTTCGTTGGTAACTTAACCTTCGTTCGTGTTTATTCAGGTGTCTTGACACAAGGCAGCAGTGTTTATAACCCTGTTAAGATGAAGCGTGAGCGTGTTGGCCGTATCGTACAGATGATGGCAGATGCTCAAGTAGAGCTACAAGAAATCCGTACAGGTGATATCGCAGCTTTAGTTGGTATGAAAGATGTGACCACTGGTGATACGCTATGTGACGAGCAAAACGTAATCACCCTTGAGCGTATGGAATTCCCAGATCCAGTTATCTCTCTAGCGGTTGAACCTAAGACTAAAGCTGACCAAGAAAAAATGTCAATTGCTCTAGGTCGTTTGGCGAAAGAAGATCCATCATTCCGTGTCCATACTGACGAAGAGTCTGGTCAGACTATCATCAGTGGTATGGGTGAGCTGCATCTTGAGATTCTTGTTGATCGTATGAAGCGTGAATTCAACGTTGAAGCAAACATCGGTGCGCCGCAGGTTGCTTATCGTGAAACGATTCGTAACGTGGTTGAGCAAGAAGGTAAATTTGTACGTCAGACTGGTGGTCGTGGTAAGTTTGGTCACGTCTGGTTACGTCTTGAGCCTATGGATCCAGCTGGCGAAGTTCTTTATGAGTTCTCTGAAGAAGTTGTTGGTGGTACAGTACCAAAAGAATTCCATGGTGCGGTTGACAAAGGTATTCAAGAGCGCATGAAAAACGGCGTACTTGCTGGTTACCCAGTAGTTGGCGTAAAAGCAACTTTATATGATGGTTCTTACCATGATGTTGACTCGGATGAGTTATCATTTAAAATGGCTGGTTCTATCGCATTCCGTAAAGGCTTCATGGCAGCAAACCCAGCTCTACTTGAACCAATCATGAAAGTAGAAGTTGAAACGCCTGAAGACTACATGGGCGATATCATGGGCGATCTTAACCGTCGTCGTGGTATGGTTCAAGGTATGGAAGACTTACCTGGCGGCACTAAGCAGATTCGTGCTGAAGTACCATTAGCGGAAATGTTTGGTTATGCCACACAAATGCGCTCAATGTCACAGGGCCGTGCAACTTACTCTATGGAATTCCAAAAGTACGCTGAAATTCCAAAATCAGTTGCAGAAGCGATCATCTCTAAGTTCAACAATAAAGATGATGACGAGTAAGCAGAAATCTATCGAGAATGACAATATGGGGCATATCTCTATATTGTCAGTAGATAATAGAGCAATAATTGGTTAAAAGACTTGTTATTGCTCGTGATTTTCTTATAATATCTGCACATTAGTATGTGCACCCTTTTAACAATTATCTTAATGTGGTCAGTATTCCCTTAATTACTTTATATAAATTAAGCTGTTGACCCTAAAAAAAGAGGAAATACCCATGGCAAAGGCCAAGTTTGAACGTCTAAAACCACACGTTAACGTCGGAACCATCGGACACGTTGACCACGGTAAAACCACCCTTACCGCAGCAATCGCAACCGTAGCTGCAATCACCTCTGG
>NZ_JBFFMS010000081.1:0-3240 GCF_041554015.1 Psychrobacter sp.
AATAGGTTGTCCAGGATGACCATCAGGCGGTGGATTGTCCCACGCTATCATGTCGCCCTCACGATTATCATGTTTCTTACGTACTCGCTCATCAAGACTCGTTGACCATGTGTAGTGCGTAATGCCAAGTGCTTGTTGTCTAACCTGTGAGAGTCGGCTATTAATCTTACCTAACTGGTCACGAGCTATCAGTCTTGCTCTATTCTGTGTCACACCTTCAATCTTGGTCAGCTCATCAGCTAAAGTAGCGTTAAGCGTACCTGCTTGTAAGCTCGCCATGACAGCCTGCTCAACTCTATCTAAGTATTGCTGTGGTAACGAGTTAATCAACGCCACGTTAGCAGCCACAGCCTCATCAATAGCCTCTTGTAGTGCGCTATCGCCCATCAATCCGCTAAAGTCTATACCTGTCTGCTTGAGTAGCATATCTGACAGCTGACTATCTGATGCTATCTTTTGCTTGCTGACGATGGTGTTGGCTAATGTGTTTGCAATACCTGATACTTTAGCCTTGACCGTGTTAGCTGTCTTGCTAAATGCGGATTTGAAGTCGCTGAACAAGCTGTCAGCAACCATCTTGCTATCACCGACACGAGGTGCTTGCTTAGCTATCGGCATGAGCGCCTTGACTGTCTCGGTGCGCATATCATCAACGATGGTCAGTAAAGCCCTTGTATAGTCCAATTCGAGCTTACGTGAGGGCTTAACAGGCTTACCCTTTGCTTTACGACCACGCTTTGACTTGCTTGATTGCTCTATGAGTGGCTTTAGGTTATTGAGATCCATTTCCTATCTCCATGTCTAAACCTTCAAGCAACTTGATATGCTCATCATCAATCACTGTATAAGTGCCTTGCTCAACTAACTGCTTGGCAGTCTGAGCCTCTGTGACAATGCCTAAATCAAGATATTTCATATCGCGTTCAGCATTATTCTTCTCAATCTCACTTAGCGTCTTTTCATCGACTTGCCATAACGGACTGAACACGAGCTTAGGATTGACGACTTTTGGCAATAAGTAATTGCTAATAATATTAATCAGTCGTCTAAGCACAGGGCGTTCATAATCACGCTGATAGCTGCCTACAGTGTTGTAATAGTTCTTTAGGTCATGTTCACCAGTAGCGTTCATACCCGCAGGTGAGCGACCAAATAGAACCGTATAAGGTATATCGGCAACAGATGCTAGCTGCACAGAAAATTCCTGCATCAAATCAGGCAGACCTGAAAAATTGTAAGTCTTGCTTTGATAGTCTTCATCTTTGTCGAGTAGCACAGTGCCGTTGTTGCCCTTGAGCATTCCCACCAAAGCAAATCGCTTGAGTATTGATTCAGTATTATTTTGAATCTGGTTGGCTAAATCAGGCGTTTTAATGATGTCAATCTTAGCCTCATGTACAAGTGACGCAGCATTAGCGTTGACACTGACAAAACGTAATAGCTCATCGTGTATCTTCTCCATGACGCTTTTACCATCACCCCATACAACTTCAATGATACGGCTGTGGTGAACGATGCTACCCGCTGTACCGCCCATGCTTTTTTGCAATCGGTAATAGACAGGCTTGTCATAATAACCATTCGCCTCTGACGCTGGACGCATTTCACTACCTGCTGCCAACTGAGACACTGACAACGTGGTTATGTAGCTAAGCGTGTCATTATCACCAAGCGGCATCATGAGTGGCAAATCACTATCAGCAGCGAGTAAGATAAACGACTTACCATGCAAACGTGACAGGCGCATAGCCTTGCTCAAATGCACATCAAGACTTAGGCGGTCTATCTCGTCGTCAAGTTTTTGTAAGTCTTCACCTGCAATACCCTCAAAGTAATAACCTTGACGGAACATATCTTGCACTGGCTTATCAATAATCTTTGCCGCTATGCCGTTCGACTCATACAGATTATCAAGCTCAAAGACAGACTTTGGTACATGCCAAGCAAACTGGTCATGACTCGCCTTGTCTCTGCTTGTACCGAGCTTGCTCACTAGATTAACCAGTGTGCTGTCAGCAATGTTCATTATTTGTTTTAGCATAGTTGTCTCTTAGCCGATTACGTCGAATACGGATTTTGATTGTCTGCCAATGTTGATTAAGTCAATGAGTGGATCTATTTGGTCATCATGGTCATGTGACATATCAGCACTAAACGCCTCTGCCTCATCGATAAAATCACCAACCCATGTTGCATTTAATGGCAAATAAACAATGCCGTCCTCAATGTAAGGGTGTGCGTCCATAAAGCGAGTAAGTTTATCTGTATTACGCTGCACAGCCTTGATAGATACGCGGCTAGTGGTCTTTAATGTCTGTATCAACCCTGTACCACTTGCTTTATCTTCAATCGCCACATAACGCAAATTAGGAGTGTTCACATTATCGTTATGCTTTTTGATAAATCCGGCAGCTTTAACGATTAATTCAGGCGCTTCCCACTTACCGCGAAGTACATCAACAATGACTAGGTTGCCGTCATAATCTTCACCTGCTGCCATAAACACGCTGTAATCATTAACCTCTTTGGTCTTTTGTGCTGTATCAGCAAAGATTGCTAGCCATTTAAGTTTGGGCAAGACTGTATAGCGACCAAAGTACGAGGCTTTGATTAATCCACCACCTAACTTAGTAGGCGACTGCATATATTGGCTGTGGAATGTATAGCGACTGACCTTTTGGCCGTCTTTATCACTACCACCCATTTCCAGCTCTAGCAGTGATAGCAGCGACTCTTTAGCAGCCCAGTAGCTTTGACGGCCTTTATCGTCACGCTCTACGTCCGTAGGCACCAGTTTTGCAATACTAGGCGGTAACGTCTTGATAAACGCATCATCAATCAATGCCGGTATGTTGACGTGCCGCCACTTACCACCCATATTTCCATCTAAGATGAATTGGGTTGGGTCATCACTATGCAATCGCTGCATAATCAAGATAATAGGTGTGTCGCTTTTTGCCTTACGACTTTTTACTGTATTAAGTAATTTACGGTTAGCAGCTTTGCGCTTGGTGTCACTGAACGCGTCTTCTGGCTTTAATGGATCATCAAGAACAATTAAACCGTTGAACTCTTTTGACATACGACCAGCACGACGACCGGTTACCTGACCACCCATTGAGGCTGCATAGATATGACCGCCCTCAAATCCTTCTATGTCTGTTTTCCACGAGCCTTTACTGTCGGTATCACTTGATATCGCCACTGGCCATAACTGCTGAAAGTATTTAGATTTAACGA
>NZ_JBFFMS010000082.1:0-3240 GCF_041554015.1 Psychrobacter sp.
TATTGAAGAAGAAATCTATAAGTACGCCACACCGCAAGAGGGTTACGAAATCCTTTATCAAGGCAAGAACTATAAAGGCTTGCGCGTATTGGAATTCTTAATAAAACAGACTGATGGTCAGTTCGTTTCTGATGGTGATGTGATAAAGATAACGCAATTAATGCAGCCAGTGCCAGATGGTGAAGTGCAGATGCCGCCAGTTGGTACGGTTTTATATGATCAATTTGTCAAAGTCTTAAGTGTCTCTTACACAGAAGTGCAGATAGATATTACCAGCTACTACGTGGCATCAATGACAATTAAAGAAAAGTTAGATTATGATTTTGGCGGTGCAGCTAACAGCGTGCAACCTGCTACTGCTTTTGCTACACGCCAAGACCCTGATTTGAAGTTTTACGGTGCCACAAAACTAGGCTTGACTGCCAATTTTGGCGCTGAGCAAGTAACGCTATCATCTAGCAAGCTGCGTATTGCACCATCAGGATTATCGCTCGACAGTAAAAAAGTAGGAGTTAATCTTACGCGGCTGCCCGATGATGGCCTTGTTGATTTGGTTGATATTGGTGACCTCGTTACTATCACTGAATTAAAAACAATGGAGCTACCAACCAATGCACCAAATGACACGTTTGATTTAGGCTTTGAGCGCTTATCTGATGTGTCAGTGGTGGACGCTAACGGCTTAAAAGTAGATAGCAACTATCTTGATATTGATTTGGACGCTGGCACTCTGACTTTAAATAGCATGTTTGATATGTCTTTCTATAACGCGCCGTTGACTGTTAAATACCGCATTATGGATTTGGCTAAAGTTGAGTCAGTAAATAATAACGTAGTCTCTTTACTAAACCCAATAACGCATGACTACACGGATGCAGCTGTATTTAGCACCATGCTACTTATGGGCGATATGCAAGCGCGTGCATTTAATGTATTTAGTCAAAAGTCATGGAGCAATGCCGTTTGGAGTGATTCACTTATTGGTGATGCTGCGACGTCACAGTTGCAGACAACCAACAACCCTATCATCGTAACCAACCGTGATGCGATTGAGGAACGATGGGCGCTAGTATTCACCAGCCAAACAGCATTTCGCATCATTGGTGAGACGGTGGGTGAGATCGGTACAGGTTCAACAACTACGCTAACAGCACCAATCAACCCTATGACGGGCTATCCGTACTTCACGATACCAAGCGCAGCATGGGGCGGCGGCTGGTCTGCTGCTAATGCGGTTAGGTTTAATACTGCTGCTGCTAAATATCCAATTTGGATTGGAAGCGCCATTCAGCAACACCAAGGCGATAGTTTAGATACTTATGATTTTACTATTGGTTATCACGCAAACATTGACCGAGAGCGAGGTGATTCATGATATTAAGCGTTGATGCTAAAAATGCAGCTTTGCAGGGTATTGCTAATAAATTAAATGAAGGCACCAATTCGGTGCTCTCTTTGTTTGTTGGTGAGACGCTGGCCGCTGAGTTTGCGCTAACCAATCCAGTAGAAGCGTCCATTTCGGGCGCCTTATTAACATTCAATATTCCACCAAAGGCGCTAGCAATAGCATCAGGCGTACCAACAGCAGCTAAGATTTTAGATGCGAGCGGCACTCTGATAGCGACACTTGATGTGGCAACCGAGCTAACACTCGATAAGGCGCAGATATATCAAGGCGGATATGTGACGCTAACGGCGTTAACTATGGGTGTGTGATATGGCAACAATCAATGGTAGGGCTAAGCGATTTAACGGTACAGCAATCGATTACGTGCTGTTGTTCGCTTGGAAAACAGGCAAATGCCTCGGTAAAGCGATACCAAACGCAGCAGGTAACTGGTCGTTCGATTATACGGAAAATATGATAGTCGGCATCACTTACGTGGCAGATGGCTGCGAACCCATTACACATGGCCCATACGAATTTGTATTAAATAAATAAGGATAATTATGAGCTTTTTAAATCCAGTTAGTGAGCCTGTAAAACGCTTTAAAAGTACGGACGCAGGTGCGCCACAAATTAACTACAATAGTCGTTCGGCTGGTGATGTTTACGCAATACTAAAAGCATGCCTAGTAAACGGCTATGGTTCGGTCGCTAGCGCAGGTTGGACAGTGACTAATGAAACCGCTAACGCAGGTGAATTTGTTAGCCCATCAGCTTCTATGAGCGATTATCGGCTAGGTATTGATGATAAGACGGCGACAAAGACAGACTGGTATTACCAGTATCAAAATGCGCGTACAAACCCCAGTTATAACAATCCAACTAAGTCTTTTACTTATATCGACAAGACTCATGCGAGCAATGGATGGCAACTGCTTGCCACTGATCGAGGTATTATCTTTGTTGAGCTTGTTCAACACACAGCAGTCAATAAATTATCAGCACGTATCACGTACTGGGGTGCTTTAAAGTCGGCGCTTATTGATACCACAGGTAAAAATATTTGCTTTTTTAATCTTGGGCATAATGCAGCCATAACTATACCATTTTATTTTTACAGCTCTACAAATTATGTGCATGTAAACCTATCGACAAACCTTGGCGCATACATGAGTTCTGTGACGAGCAATGCGCTATCTAGCTCAGATGTTATACTCGATGAGTCTAATGTTGACTTAATAAGCCCTATTTATTTGTCAAACACTAACTACAAACTACTTTTGGCTGAGTTACCACCAATCCTGTCAAAAATTGTTAACAAATCAACTGACTTGTTTGGAGTTGACGAGTACACGCTTGATGGTCGCAGTGTATTAAGCGTATGTGCAGGTTTTAGCACTAACACACCGCAAACACCGTCCCGCACCTTTTTAATACGCACTGATTTTTGGGGGTATTAGCATGCAGGTATTTGCAAGAGTTTACTCGCCACTATCGCTAGTACACAGTGGTTATGTCGCAGGGAGCGGCGACGGCATCGTTACAGTCAGAGGAAAACCCGAATCTCGTAAGATATGGCTGTTAAATGCACAGACAATGTTAGTTGAGCAAGTTGTCACATCACTTAAAAATGGTCGTTATATTTTTTTAGGACTTGATCCCACCAAAGAATACCTTGTAATGGTTCGTGATTATAAGCGAGAACTTGAGCCGTTTGCGTGGGACTATGTTACCCCTGCTAATGATTTGACGATTGAAGAACAGCAAGCGCTGTGGGCATCATTCCAAACTTAAACTGAGGTAATTATGGCTAATGCATTGCGCCTCATGCTTGATCGTTATGTCTCAGTACA
>NZ_JBFFMS010000083.1:0-3147 GCF_041554015.1 Psychrobacter sp.
ATAAGCTTGAAATTCAGCTTTAATCGACACTGACAGAGGCTATATAATCACAACAACCTAAGTCTTACGCATCATTAGTTAAATAGATTGCCACGTATTAAAGTGTTGATTACGTCTAAAATCTATAGTTAGTCTGCAAGGTTAGCGTTTCTCTGCCAGTAGCAGATTGCTAGAATGCAATAAACGGGACATTATACGCATGTTTAAAGGATTAATAAAGCCCTGCTTTTCACTCTTCTGCATAAAGCGGGCAAAAACCTCATAGAACATAGTTACTATAGACAGCATTTATAGAAGCTATGTTTATAGTATTATAAGTTACCTTTCAACGAGGCTAAAGCAGCAAAAGGATTCTCGGTTTCTTCTTCTTCAGGTATCTCACCGAACTGCTCAACGCTCATCTCACAATCATCATGCTTTGGCGCCATTGGCGTTTTTAGCAAAATCTCATCTTCTACCAGCTTTTTAAAGGGTAATAATCGCTCTGGCGATTGCTCAGTGACAATCTCTTCTAGCAACAAATAATCTTGCTCTTCATTAATTAAGCGTATTTGGCTTTCGTTATCGAGGAGTGCAATATCATACTCATCAGTCAAATCAACAGCAACCGGTTGTAGACAGCGCTGGCAAGTTAGCCAAATTTCACCAGTCAAGGTGAAAGCCAAATGCAATACATTGTTACGGCGATATAAGTTGGTGTTTAGCACAATATTTGATTGTTCATGTTCGCTCGCTAAAATAGTCGCAAGGCGCTCAAAAGAGCTGGGCGCGACTTCCCCTACCCATTCAAAGCCAGTATCTTCCCACTTATTTAAAGAGATGTTATCAGGCATGCTGACGGGCTTAGGCGCTGGTACTTTATTAGCGTGAAGCGCTGACGGCTTGTTATCTTGGGTGCTTGACATACGCGGCCTCATTGATCAAAAACGGTGTATAATATTGCCTGCCATACTAACGGAAAGCACTCTATTGCGCTAGCGCTAGTATGTTAATATTTTTTGGCAGTTGGCCAGTTACGGTTTGCCTGAAAAGAAAGACTATCTTGCTCCGTTATCCTTTACTTGGTTAAAGTTTTATTTATGATATCGCTTACTACTTCTTGTGATTTTTCCAGTTTGTTATCTACTATCGATGCCAAGAATTTATTACAGCGTTTGAATAAATTGCAAAGTCAAGAAGCGCACCTTATTAATCAAAGTATCAATATCCAGACAGATACCCAGTTAAAGAAGCTGGCATCACAGTGGCAGTATCTGGCTAAGCGACCATCTAATCAAAGCCCTAAAGAATTGAATCAACAGCATTTAACTGAGTTTCCTTTACCTGCTAACTCTTCAGCTGAAGATAATGAACAAGCAATGACGGACTGGTTAATATCCTTATTTGATTATTTATTTAGCAGCAAAAACGTTGTCTTGGTACGCGGTGCGGGCGAACCAGAATACTTCCCAGCAGCAGACGATCGACCGGCAAGAATTGAGTTTGCTCATGGATTTTTTGCCAGTGCATTGCACGAAATCAGCCACTTTTGTATGGCAGGACCACAGCGCAGACAACTCCCTGACTTTGGCTACTGGTATGCAGCCGATGGGCGTTCGGCGGCGCAGCAGCAAGCATTTGAGCGTGTTGAGGTGAAGCCACAAGCTATAGAGTGTTTGTTTACACTGGCTTGCGGACGAGATTTTCAAGTATCACAAGACAATCTATTTGCAGATTTTGATACGAAAGACAGCACCTTTGCTCAAGATGTTTATCGGCAAGCTCAAAGCTACCTTGCTAAACCAGATACCCTACCCCCTGATGCTCAAACTTTGCTACAAGCCTTACTCACTGTCTGTGCCCTATCTTAATCACCTTCTATCCTGTCATTCCTTTTATTAGAAGGGCTTACCTGACGGGTCATTGTTAACGTTTTTA
Source organism: Psychrobacter sp. (assembly GCF_041554015.1). Lineage (GTDB taxonomy): Bacteria > Pseudomonadota > Gammaproteobacteria > Pseudomonadales > Moraxellaceae > Psychrobacter. The sequence goes on from NZ_JBFFMS010000083.1 coordinate 1,918, forward strand.
TACTTATGTTAACGCCTTGCTCATAAAATCATATTTACTTTGCGCTATACTGCTAAATAACATCCTACTCTAATCGCGAACAAAGTAATCTTAAGCAAATTTTATCATCACTATGTGTTCAATAATCAAACTCCAATAATTATAAAATAAGGAATTATTATGCAAGTTTTTTATATTCATCCCGAAAACCCGCAGCCACGGCTGATTGATCAAGTAGCGGACTTGTTACGCAAAGATCAACTAGTCATTTATCCAACCGACACCAGCTATGCCTTTGGCTGTCGCTTAGGAGCAAAAGACGCGTTAGAGAAACTTAAGCAAATACGTGCTCTGGATGATAAGCACCAGTTTACTTTACTGTGTCGTGACTTAAGTGAGATTGCCAATTATGCCACAGTAGACAATGTGCAATTTAAACAGCTAAAAGCGCATACACCTGCGCCCATTACTTTTATTTTAAATGCTACCAAAGACGTGCCAAAGAAGTTGGCTCATCCTAAGAAAAAGACCATTGGCATCCGCGTACCGAGCAATGCTATTGCTCAGGCGCTGTTAGAGGCCATGGATGAGCCTATTTTAACCAGCTCATTAATACTGCCAAATCGCGATGATATTCTCGATGACCCCTTCGAGATTGAAGAGTTATTGGGCAATCAGATAGATGGGCTAATCAATGCTGGCATTAAGACCACTAAGCTGACTACCATCGTTGATATGACTAGCAGCCAACCTGAAATCATCAGACGAGGTGCCGCTGACGTAGAGTCATTACTACTGTAATTTACCAAATAGCATGATAAAATCCCACGCAAAAAAAAGCTCCAATTCAATTGGAGCTTTTTTATATACAGCTTTTGGTGTTTATAAAATTAGTCGCGATCAACCAATTCTACATAAGCCATCGGCGCATTGTCACCATCACGGTAACCGCATTTTACGATACGCAAATAACCACCTGGACGAGTTTGGTAACGAGGACCAAGCGTGCCAAATAATTTGCCTACCATAGCTTTGCTACGCATACGGCTGAATGCCAAACGACGGTTAGCAACGCTGTCTTCTTTAGCCATAGTGATTAATGGCTCAGCAACACGGCGTAACTCTTTTGCCTTTGGTAAAGTTGTTTTGATCAGTTCATGCTCAAATAATGAGTTGGTCATGTTCTGAAACATTGCCTTACGATGACTGCCGGTACGACCCAGCTTGACTCCACTCTTACGATGGCGCATA
>NZ_JBFFMS010000084.1:0-3049 GCF_041554015.1 Psychrobacter sp.
ACTCGAGCAGCAGATCCCAAATCTTCCATAGAGAAAGCCAAAAGTAATGGACCAGTCATACGGTCTGACATGCTCTCAAACTTAGTGCCTTCAAACGCACGTTTTGCTAGGGTATTTTTTACCACTTTCAAAACGACGCCTTTTTCACGGGCTTGTTCGCGCAGCTGAGTAAGCTTTGCAACACCAATACCATGATATTCGGCAGCTACTGCTGAGTAAGCATTAGCAGCAACTTCAGACACTTCAGCCACAACTTGTTGTTTTTGCTCTAGCGTTAATGCCATAAGTTGACTCCTTTAATCTAATCAATCTAATTCATACTAAGATTGACTTGATACGACACGTTATTTATAAATCCTATAAAGAATTCACTCATAACGACTGATTACGGCACCGTTATCAGAATGACATCAAGTGATAGATTGAACTATCGGCTCTTATCAACAACTGGGTGGGCCACCGTCTGCGTAGGACAATTAAGATTTTCATCTGTCGTCGATTAACAAAAGCAGCTCGTTGTTATTATTAATCATCCAAAAATTATCAATAATGACGTCAAACCGCTTTCTACCTACGGTCTTAGACAGCATAGCGTTTGCTACGCTGACCTAATTCTTTAAAATATTTTTGTGCCCTTTATTTGAAATCGTCAAATAAAGGCGCGTATTTACTTATTTTGCTGTGCGATATGGAACTGGATCGATACTTAGACCAGGACCCATAGTGCTAGACAAGGTAATTTTCTTGATGAAAGTACCTTTAGACGTAGCAGGCTTAGCACGTCTTAAATCTGCAATCAGCGCTTCAGCATTTTGTATGACTTGCTCAGCAGTAAAACCAACTTGACCGATAGTCGTGTGGATGATACCTGCTTTGTCTACACGGTACTGTGCTTGACCAGCTTTAGCATTGGTAACCGCTTCAGCAACGTTAGGCGTAACCGTACCAACTTTAGGATTAGGCATTAGGCCACGTGGACCTAGGATAGTACCTAGTTGACCAACAACACGCATCGCATCAGGAGCAGCAATTACAACATCAAAGTCCATGTTACCGGCTTTGATTGATTCTGCTAGGTCTTCAAAACCAACGATGTCAGCACCAGCTTCTTTGGCGGCTTCAGCAGCAGCGCCTTGAGCGAATACAGCAACGCGTTTGGTTTTACCAGTACCAGCAGGCAGATTGGTTGCGCCACGTACGACTTGATCAGATTTACGTGGGTCAACGCCCAAGTTTACTGCGATATCAATAGACTCTTTGAATTTAAGAGGTGGCAAATCGTTTAAGATTTGAACCGCTTCTTCGATCGTGTATTGTTTTTCGTGCTCAATACGGCTATTGATTTCTTTTTGACGTTTGGTTAGCTTACTCATTTACACACCCTCCACGGTAATACCCATTGAACGTGCAGTACCAGCGATGGTACGGATAGCAGCGTCAAGATCAGCAGCAGTCAAATCTGCATCTTTAGTCTTAACGATTTCTTCTAACTGAGCACGGTCAACTTTACCGACTTTAGCGGTGTTAGGTGTACCAGAACCTTTAGCAATGCCAGCAGCCTTACGCAAAAGGTAAGCAGCTGGTGGTGACTTCATGATGAAGGTAAAAGACTTATCGCTGTATACAGTAATCTCAGTAGGAATCGGTAGACCCGGCTCTTGAGATGAAGTCGCAGCGTTAAATTCTTTACAGAACGCCATGATGTTCACGCCTTTTTGACCCAATGCTGGACCAATCGGTGGTGAAGGATTTGCTTTACCTGCAGGCACTTGCAGTTTGATGTAACCATCAATCTTCTTAGCCATGATTCTCTCCTAAATGGGTGATAGCGCCAAATCAATCTTGTATATGTATACGTAATTGACTAACAGCTCCCCGGTTGATGAACTTTTCTGCTGGTTTAGTCTAGCTTCTCAACTTTACTAAATTCCAGCTCAACCTGAGTCGGTCGATTAAATACGTTTACCGTTAAATGCAGCTTTGACTTCTCATAATCCACTTTTTCAACCAACCCTTTAAAGTCAGTAAATGGGCCATCGATTACCAACAACTCTTCGCCCGGCTCAAATAGAGTCTTAGGACGTGGGTCAGTTTCAGTCTGATTCAAACGGTTTAAAATACGATCAGCTTCTACTTCCGTAATCGGCGCAGGTGTCTCTGGTGTACCACCAACGAAACCCATAATACGTGGGCAATCTTTGACGATATGCCAAGTATTGTCGTTCATCTCCATCTGGATCAATACATAACCCGGAAAGAACTTACGCTCACTTTTACGTTTTTTGCCGTCTTTCATTTCGACGACTTCTTCAGTAGGTACCAATACATCGCCGAAAAACTCAGCGAATTCACTACGATTAATACGATCAGTTAATGAACGCTGTACTTGCTTTTCATATCCTGAAAATGCTTGGACAATATACCAACGCATATCACGCTCCTGATCATTATAAGTAAGTCGTTTTTCATATATACTGAGTAAGCAATCGCTAATACGCGCTACTAACCAATAAATATGCCAACGAACCAATTAAAAAAGTTATCCAATAGCCAAACCAGTAAACCAACAACCGCAATCATAACAATCGTTTGCCATGTATATTGGAAGGTTTCATCTTTGCCAGGCCAAGTAACGCGGCGTAGTTCTACAGCAGCGTCTTTTAATAAGGTTTTAAATGCACGGCCCTGATTGGTCATAGCAAGACATAACAGAGCAAATACAAAAAGCGCAACGATAATACCAATACGCACCCAAAGATCATTGGCAGGTTGCCAATAGCCGGGTAGATATTGATTAACTAACGTTGCAGCAATTAAAACAACTGCGGCTAGTAGCCACAAAATCACATCTTTTACTGAACCCGTCTTAGCAATTTCCACAGCAGTCGTTTGATTACCCGCTGAAACATGCTTATCTTTGGACAGCATTCCACCAGCAACTGCCTTGGCATCAGATAACTTAGTCTCGAGGTTATCTTGATTATTGCTCATAAAGAACTCACTTCGGAGATGGTGGGGTATGACAAAGATGTGATAAGAAGATGGCAGG
>NZ_JBFFMS010000085.1:0-2855 GCF_041554015.1 Psychrobacter sp.
TCAAGAGCTGCTCGAGGCAGGCGTGACGATTGCTCTGTTTAAGGGTGGGTTGCTGCACACCAAAACCGTGGTGATCGATGATGATTATTGTTTATTTGGCACTGTAAACATCGATATGCGCAGTTTTTATCTCAATATGGAAGTAAGCTTGGCCATTTATACACCGGAGATGGTCGCTCAAGTGGCTGATTGCCAAGACGTCTACTTACAGAGTTGCCGTTTTTTGAATTTAGAGCAGTGGCAACAGCGCCATGGTGCAGAGCGTTTGTTTGATAATGTGGTACGCTTATTTAGTCCTTTATTGTAGCGTTAGCTGTTTTAGGTTAAGGTAAGCAAGATGTTTTATATGACAGCCTGTCGCTTATTGCTTTGTTGATTATCTCTGTTACTGATTTTTTTTAAAGGATACGTATTCCTTATGTCGGCATCGCCCTTAACGCCCCTTGATTATATTGCAGCAGGCTATTGGCAAGATTTTTTGGCAAGGCGTGCTGTCGCAGGCGGTATCGCTTATGAAGTAGATCTGCATCATTGTGATTTAGATGAGTCGCTGGCAAGCTTGCAGCGCCTAGATATCCTACTGTCTCAGATACGCCGTGATATGGTCAAAACGGGCATTTGGCATGAAGAAACTTTATTAACAGATGAGCGCTATCGTAATTTTATGGTATTTTTGGCGTTTTATACTGGTAGGGTATTGGCGCAGCAGTGGCAACAACCCCCAAGATGGTTTGGGCGCTTTGAGTTAGATACACGCTATCCTCAATTGGCATTGACTAGCAATGATTTTTATCAGCATATGGCGATGTTTTATGGCGCTGATGCTGAGACTGATAGCGACAATAGCAGCGACAAAAGTACTATCCCGCTTTTCTTTGCTTTAGAACCAATAGGGATGCGACTCTTTGGTCATATAGACCGAGCATTTAAGTCAGTACAAGGTAGTGAAGTCGCAAGTGGCTTGTATCAAGCAGTTAGCGAGCGACTACCAGAAAAGGGCTTTGCTCCTCATGTAGCAGACACGACCATAGTAGAGCAAGCAAACACTGAAGTAACAGGTAAACAAAGCATTCAAAGAGCAAATGAAAGGGCTGTTATTAATAAAGTAAGCCCTAGAGATAATAGTGCATTGCTTGATTCAAGTAGTAAGTCCGCCATAGATATGGCAACCAATCAAGTAGATCATCCATCTCAACTGTTAAATGATAAGGTGGATGATGTATCGTCTACAGCAGATACTATAATTGCAGCAATGCCATTAATAGAAAGTGTAGAAGTAGCAAACACTGAAGTAGCCCCTATAGAAGTGGTAAAGACCATACCAGCTAGCAGCGCCGCAAAAAAACCACCAACGCCAGAGATTTTTACCCAGCTATTGATAGAGTTAGAGGAGATAGAGGTAACACAGAGCGCTGGTGAGACTCAATATAAGCAGGCTTGCAAGGTGTTAGATCAGTTTGAGCGTCATATTGCCAAGCAAGAAGAATCACGTGAGCAAGTGACCTTTTCAGAGGCGCACCTGCAAGCAAAGCAGCAAGCTCTGCTAGGATTAAAAGTTGCGGCAGATGTAGGCAATAGCGCTGCGATGTTGCGCTTGGCAATGTATGAGCTGCTTGGTGAAGGGCTGCTAGCAAACCAAGGCATCGATGAAGTCACGGGTACAGAAACAGGGGCTGAGTGGGTGACGCAAGCGGCGAGTAAAAATGACAGCCGTGCCCAGCGCTTACTGAGTAAAATGTATTATCAAGGCGTAGGGGTAACGCAAGACTTTGAGATTGGAAAATACTGGCTTGAGCAAGCTGCCGAAAACGGTCATGTAGAAGCGGCAAGTTTGGTGACCCAATGGCAGCAAGTACAAGCGTTGATCAGCACCCAAAAACAAGAGCAGCATAGCCTGAAGCGTTATCAGCTATTGTTTGCCGTGATTATCGTGATAGCCTTACTCATTATTATTTTGGTCTAAAATACCATTGCCAAAATGTCTGAATTTAAAAGCGTATGGTTCAGCAATAAATTCAGGTAGAATTGGTGCGTTTTTTACGCGACTCCTATTATCTGCGCCATTAATTATCTGAGCTTTTGCATGCCATCTTCTGACACCTCAAAAAACCTTTCTAGTAACGCCTTGCCTATACAAAGCCGGACGGCTTACAAACCGCCTATGTATTACCAAGTCGGTATAGGCGTATTAAAGCCGCTATATCGGCTGCAAGTATGGCGCCGATCGCATAAGCGTGATAATTATCAGCAAGAAGTTGAACAGCGTTTTGGTAAGCGCTACCCAGCAGCTCCTAAAGCCACAGTCACTCATTTATCAGCTGCAAACTCAAATAGCAGCATCAATGCTAATACTCAAAATAAAACCATCTGGTGTCATGCAGTATCCTTAGGAGAGACCAATACGGTCGCGCCATTGTTGGATGCGCTATTGGCTCGTGGTTATCGTATCTGGCTAACCAATACTACCCAGACTGGTTTTGCACGCGGTGCCAGTCGATTTGCAGAAGACATTGCGCAGGGTCGATTGAGTCACAGTTATGTGCCGGTTGACAGTCCGGCGGTGATTGAGCGCTTTTTGAGTCATGTGCAACCTGCTGCTGCCTTGTTTGTAGAAACAGAGCTATGGGCAAACATTTTAACCAAGTTGTCTGAGAGTCATATCCCAAGTATTCTTGTGAATGGGCGGCTGTCAGCATCATCCTTTAAAAGTTATCAAAAGATTGCTGCCGTCAGTACCAGTATGATGAAAAACCTAAATCTAATCATTGCGCAGGATAATGACTCCGCCAAACGCTTTCGCCAATTGGGTGCGCATAGTGCACAAATCCGGGTAGCAGGCTCGCTAAAATGGGTCA
>NZ_JBFFMS010000086.1:0-2731 GCF_041554015.1 Psychrobacter sp.
CTGCCACCAAGTCATCTTTTGCTTTAAAGAAAACAGCCTCACGATGTTTTTTGTCGGCTTGGCGCTTAGCCTCTAGTCGCTCAGCCTCTAATCGTTCTGCTTCGATAGCTTCACGCTCACGCTTAGCTGCATCTTCCGCTTGTTGCTTAGCTCTTAACTCAGCCGCTTCTTTTTCAGCAATTAAACGCGCTTCACGTTCTTTTGCTTCACGTTCTTTGCGTTCCGACTCTTGAGCGATTTGCTGCGCCTGTCGTTCTGCGTCAGCTTTAGCCTTGGCGGTAGCTTCTCTTGCGATACGTTCTTCACGCTCTTGCTGCTCACGTTTGGCTTGTTGTTCTCGTAACCGTGCAAGTTCTGCTTGTTCATCTTCGCGCTGCTTGATTTCAGCAAGCTGTGAACGTAGCGCCTTTAGAGTAGAGTCTTTGGCTTCTAACGCTCGGCTCTTATACTCTTGCCAATCATCGTCAATCACCTTGTCTTGCAGGGCGGTTAGGCGTTCGCTGATAGCTGAGCTGTGAGCGCCTACCAAGTTGGACAAATCAACCATTTCATCGAGGTTCGCTTCATGCTGCGCCTTGCGCTGTGCTTCTCGTTGCTCAAGCTCAGTCAACGGCTGTCTGATTTCATCTTGTAGCGCCTGTAATCGGCTCTTAGTAAGATTGCGATCAGCATCAATCAGCTTGGTAGTGACCGTGTATTCGTCTTTTCTAGCCTTACCTGCCTTGTCTAGCGTAGATTTAGCACTGGCAATCTTGGCAGCCAGTGAGCGACAAGTTGCTTGACCGTCTTTGGTATTAATATCAAAAGTGATTGAGCGCGATTCGGTTTCAATCTTGCTGATAATTTCTTCAATCGCTGCTTGGTTCTCAATACGCTTACCAAACAGTTGCGGTAAATCTTCACGCTGCGTAATGATTGTTAATGCTTTTTCTGTCATAATGATTTCCTTAGTAGTGTTAAGCCCTGTTTGGTGTCCGCCAGTCGCAGGGCTTTTTTGTGGCTAAAATTTGATGGCTTTCAGTTTTTTAATAATGTTCATTTCTATGTTGTAAGCTCTGCCAGACTCTCTTAGCTCAACAGCTCTTATTTCCATACAAAGAATCAGCAGCGCCAATTCATTTTTATTTAATTCGTGCATACCCTTATCTCCTAGTTAGTACGCAATAGCCGTCGATTAAAACGGCTATGACTTACCAGCTATCTGTTAGTCAATAGGTTTTGCTCTAACAGCGTGGCAATCTTCACCGTACTGTTCTCGTAAATCCTCCATGCGCTCATCAACGTCATGAACCCATTCCGTTGTTGTAATTTCTTTGCCACCGTCAAGAAATACAGTAAATTCAAATTCCATGCTTTTATCCTCGGTTGTGGTCATAGACCATTGGTTAATTCAGCATTAACGACTGTTGCCAATCGCTAATAATTAATTAACTTTTCATCAAGTTTTTAAACAGTGTTTTGCTATCGCTTGCATCGCCTGCGTTCTTCGTTGCGATGTGTGTAATATTAAACAAAGCGTTTAACAGTGTCAATAGGTTTTTAAACAAAATGTTAAATTATTTACACATAATGATTTTTTGAAGGCGTAAAAAACCGCCCCTATAAAGGACGGTTTGTTTTAAGGTTAAGTGTTACTAATCCCAGTCTAGCGCCTCTCTATAAACGCACCAACCAAACGGTAAGTCAACCACTGGCTGCGACTGCCTTATAAGACGGCAAACCCATATGTAAGCCCAATCATCAGTATTCTGCATATTTACCTACCACTTTTCCAACCAAATTACATTCGCCCATTGGTAGCATTTTCTGCTCATGCCAATCAGGGTTTAATGGCTTTAGGTACATATCCTCGTATGTCTCACCTATTACTAGCTGCTTGAAAGTAGCGTCTTTATCGTCATTGCATTGGACAACGACAAGATCGCTATCCTTAAGGGCAAATAACCCCGTTTGCGGCTCAACGTAAATTACATCGTCAGGCTTGAATTCAGGCATCATGCTGCGACCTTGAACCCTTAGCGCAAACCCTAGCTTAGACAGGTTGGGCGGTCTAGGTGCTTCACCTATCACGTCATCCATAGTTACTGGCTCGGTATTTGACCAACTACCAGCGGCAACCCAACTCAAGATGGGAACCATACTGGAGCTGCTAGACATTCTTGCGCCAACAGTGCCTTGTGGTGTCGGATTATTAGAGCCATTTTCTATATCTTTAATTTGCTGCATCAGATCATCGCGACTTGGCTTCTTAGGTTCGCCAGCGCCTGTCAAAACCCAATCCAAGCTCAAGCCAAATACTCGCGATACATCCATCGCGCCTTTCTTTGATATACCACGTTTAGACCAATTGGTTACGTTCTGCGGCGATGCGTTTATTTTCAATGCAAGAGCAGACGGTTCTAGTCCTGTCTGCTCAAAAACCCTTGCCATAGTTGGGTGTGTAGCACTCATAGTTAAACACCTTGTTTAAGTTTTGCTTATTAAAACAAACATTTACAGGATTTTGTTAAACAAATACTTGACCTGTTTAAACATTTTGTTTAATATCTACTAAACAAAACGATGAAAGGAAAAATCATGACCGACAAAGAGCTAATTATGAAGCTTGGCGGAGTTGGCGTTGTTTCGGATTACCTCGGCGTCACTTACCAATGCGTTTTTAACTGGTTGACTCGCGGCATACCGCCAAAGGTAATGCTTGCACATAGAGATATTTTTTTATCCGACGACC
>NZ_JBFFMS010000087.1:0-2627 GCF_041554015.1 Psychrobacter sp.
AACGCCAACACGAGCAGGGAAGTTATACATGATAATAGGCAGCTCACTTGCATCTGCGACTTTTTCAAAGTGAGCGATGATGCCGTCTTGTTCAGGCAAGCTGTAAGGAGTGGCAGACAGCATCAGACCGTCATAGCCTAAGGCTTTGGCTTGGGCAGCAAGTTCAATAGAATGGTCAGTCGATAAGCTATTGATACCAGCGATAAGAGTCACCTTATCTTTTGCCGCTTCAGCGATAGTGGTTAATACGAGCTCACGCTCTGCTGCCGAAAAGGTATAGTATTCACCCGTAGTACCGCAAGCAACGATACCGGCTACGCCTTTGTCGATAAAGGCTTCGACCAGTATTCTTAGTTTTTGCGCATCAACGTTGCCGTTATTGTCAAAAGGAGTAACGATCGGGACTAAAATGCCATTAATGTTCATAAGACTATCCTTAGTGATGTTGATATTGTTGGTGATTTGACGGCTAATGATTCAATGCTGAATCGGTTGGTTTTTCTGGGTTTATAAACGTTTAATAAGATGCTTATTTAAAGCGGCAAAGTTGATACGGTTTTGGATCAATAGTATGGTCTTCATCAAAATAGTAATTGGCAATCATTTGCGCACTAACGACAGCTTGCGTTAAGCCTAAATGCTGATGCCCAAAGCTTAAAAAGACGCGCTCGATTTTGTCGATGACTGGCAAGGAGTCTGCGGTCGATGGTCGAAACCCCATCCATGGCACACTATCAGTAGCGTCTAACTCGGCTTTGAGCATAGGCTGCGCTTGTTGTAATAGCATCTGCGCGCGCTGCATATTGGCAGGGGCATCAAGGCCTGCGTACTCCACGGTGCCTGCCAAGCGTAGCCCCTCCTGCATCGGTGTCATAATAAAACGGCGATCCATGCTTGATACCGGTATCTGTAAGCGCGTACTTTCATGCGGTAGCATTAAGTGATAACCGCGTTCGGTATCTAGCGGTACATTCACGCCTGTTAGCTGCTTGGCCAATGCCTTAGAGTGGGCGCCTGCTGCTAGCAGCACTTTGGACGCTGTCATATCACCTTGACTGGTTGTTAGGTGAATACCCTCTATATCATTGGTCGCTGCAAGGACATGGCAATGTTCAATGACATGACCGCCTAACTGTCTAAAAATATGGTGAAGCTGATTAATAACGGCTTTTAAATTGGTGATATGTCCTGTATTTGGGAAAAACAACGCCGCTAATTGGTTATCTTGTAAAGCAGGTTCACGCTCTAACAATTCTTCTTTAGTCAATAGCTCATTGGCTACGCCAATATCGTTAAGTCGACTGCCATGTGCTATGAGAGGATCGACGCTACTTGTCTTCTCGACCGTCAATAATGAACCTTTCACCTGCACCCATTCGCCCAATTGCCACTGATTGGCAAAGCCTTGCCATGCTTGCAGACTGTTTTTATTTAAGTTTAATAACGCATGATGAATCCGCTCAAATGGCTCAGGGCGCATATTCATCAATAGCTGCATTGCCCAAGGCATCAAGCGAGGTAGATAGTGCCAGTCTATACGCAGTGGTCCAGTCGGATCGAATAACATGGCTGGTACATGACGCAGCATGCTGGCATCTGCAATGGGGAATACTTGCTCAGTAGCGATATGACCTGCGTTACCAAATGAGGCTCCTTGACCCACTTCGTTGGCGTCTAGCAGTGCGACCTTGACGCCTCGTGCTTGCAACGTCACTGCCGCCGCTAGGCCGATAATACCGCCGCCAATAATATGTAAGTCGAAGTTTGAGGTCGTCATGGTTTTCTCGATTACGTTCTGTCGATGAAGTATTTTTGAGAGTGTTTACGCGTTTATCGATAAAACTGTCATTTCATAAAGAATGCTGCGATTTTATTAAGATGGGATTCCCCATTTAAAGGGATCGTCTTCTTGCACAATGAGCGTAGTTTCAGCACAAACATAAGCATGACCACAAATCGTTGGGATGATGGTCTGTTCAGGATAAGCTGCACCAGCTGGATTATTGAGCCTAGTACTCAGATCAGTATTAAGCTCAGATGCATACTGATAACTGCCAGTAAATACGCTGCCGACGACGCCTTGTTGCTGCCATAATTGTTCAGGAGCCAGTTTATTGTCAGCTGCTAGGCAAGCTAGTTTGGCACTTGTGCCGGTACCACAAGGGGAGCGATCGTAAGCTGAACCTGGGCACAAAACAAAGTTTTTACTATCTACTTGTGTATCATCGCTATCGGCAAATAACTCAATATGGTCAATCTCGCTATTGTTTTCGCCAGTGATGTTGGTAACGACCAGTGCTTGTTTGATTTGCATTGTTACTTGAGTAAGCTGTTTAACATTGCTGGCTTGAATGTTTTGTCCATGCTCACTAACTAAAAAGAACCAGTTGCCACCCCAAGCGATATCACCACGGATAAGCCCTAACTCAGGAACGTGAACTTCGACTTGTTTTTTATAACGATAAGAAGGGACGTTTTGTACACTGCAGCTGCCATCATCATGTAGGGTTGCTTTAACCAGACCTACGGGAGTCTCAAGCCAATGTATGCCTGCTGATATTTTTTGTTGATAAGCTAAAGAGACGATGACGCCAATCGTGCCATGACCGCACATGCCCAGATATCCA
>NZ_JBFFMS010000088.1:0-2400 GCF_041554015.1 Psychrobacter sp.
CGTGTGATGGCCATCATCGTGATTAACAGTGGATAAGAATTAATAAGGCTTAATAAGGCTCAATAAGGTTTGGTATCAGCCTCTTCTCTGAGCGTCACAAGGTTTTCAACGCGGCGCTGTAATACTTTACCCTCAGCAACTGCTTCCCATAATGCACAGCCTTTACTGTTATGAGTATGGCGACAGTCGCGGAACTGACAGTCACCAGATAGTGGCGCAAGCTCAACAAAGCCGGAAATAATGTCATCAGGCGTCAAGTGCCAAATACCATACTCGCGAATACCGGGGGTATCGACGATGCCGCCTTGGGTCAAATCATCTGGATTAAAGGGCAATAAGCGACTGGTAGTGGTGGTATGTTGACCAAGTTTTGAATTATCAGAGATGATATTGACGCTTTGCGCTGATTCAGGCAACAAAGCATTGATTAAGCTGCTTTTACCAACGCCAGATTGCCCTGCAAAAATAACCAGCTTTTTATCTATATGGCGTTTTAGCTCATCAAGTCCTTCTTGCTCATCGCTATCAGCGACGTTTTCTGGACAGTCAACTGAGGTCAAAACACTCTCATAACCAAGTGCGGCATATTGCGTCAATAACTCACTGGTATCAACGCCTTTTTCTTCTGCAAGCAAATCGGCTTTATTGAGCACCAGTAGAGGTGTGACCCCAGCATGATGGCAAACAACTAAGTAACGATCAATAAGCGTCGGGGCAGCAGCAGGCAAGGGCGCAAATACAATCGCTAAAATATCGACATTGGCGGCGACAGGTTTTAGCTTATGATAACGATCAGGGCGTGAGACCAGTGACGTACGAGGTTTGACTGATTCAATCCGACCAAAGCCAGTATTAGGATCGGCGCTAAAGCGTACTTGGTCGCCAGCGGCTAGCATCGGCAGGTTGGTTCGTACGTGGCAGCGCCAAATATCACCGAGTGCCAGCTCTTGCCAAAACGGCTCCGGATCATCAGGTGCAATCTCAGGCTGCATCGGTATTACAGCGGGCAAGCTGGTCACTTGCACTTCTAGCTGTTTACCATAATGCGCCATAACCACGCCATCCATCAAACTGTCATCGATACTATCTTGACTTAATAATTGCTGCTTATCGATGCGCCGAATCTGCTGTTTCGTCAGTTTGCGTTGTCGGATTAATGCCATGGGTTTGTGACCTATTATAAAATATTGCTCAGTGTAGCGTGAAAGTTTGCTAACATACAGCCTAAAGCACCTGCACTAGCACAGATTTTGTAATATTTTAGTGTTTATCCATGCTAAATAAAAGTCGCTGCTAGCTGTATATAAACATTTGCTGCACTTTATTGGCTGCACGTGAATAGCTACTTTATTTTATTATCATCGCTATCAAAGCTTTGCTTGTAAATTGTTCCAAACTTTATTGACCATAGGATATTTTATGACCACCGGCGACCACCCCAATAAGATTAAAATCAAAAACCAAGGCAAAAAAGGGCTGGTATGGATTGATTTAGAAATGACCGGACTGGATACTCTCAATGATGAGATTATCGAGATAGCCACTGTCGTCACCGATGAAGACTTAAACGTCCTTGCTGAAGGACCCGTATTTGCCATCAAAGTCTCTGATCAAGTTCTAAATAAAATGGACGATTGGAATACCAAGCAGCATGGTCAATCGGGGCTGGTCGACCGTGTGCGCCGTAGTACCGTGACTTTGGCTGAGGCGGAAGCTGAAACCATCAAGTTTTTAAATAAATGGGTTGATAGTGGTAAGTCGCCGATGTGCGGCAACTCAATTTGCCAAGATCGCCGCTTTATGGCACGTCAAATGCCAGAATTAGAGAGATTTTTCCATTATCGTAATCTTGATGTGTCGTCTATCAAAGAGCTATGCTTTCGCTGGCGCCCTGATGTCTTGAAGAACTTTGAAAAAGGCGGCAGTCATTTAGCATTGGATGATATTCGTGATTCAATTCGTGAGCTAAAACATTATCGTCAGCATTTCTTTAAGTTGATACCTTAGCATTCGGGTTTTATGTAGGGCTGCACATGCGAGATATCCGCTAACTTAGACTATAAGCTAGCCTGCAGTATGATAAGAAAATGGCACAATAAGAAAATAGTATGATCAGCAAAGAGTCTTCAGATGCACCGAACGCCAATAATTGGCTGGTTTGTCTGAAGACTTTTTAATGGTCTGATTTACAGACACAAAAAAACCTCAAACAATCTAATGTTTGAGGCGAAACTTGCTTAAACTCGAGAGTTTAAATTCGTTTTAAATATGGCGCAGCGGACGGGACTCGAACCCGCGACCCCCGGCGTGACAGGCCGGTATTCTAACCAACTGAACTACCGCTGCTTAGGTCGTACTTAGTTTATTTAACCACTTAGCCTACTACTTAAGAGTAATGCC
>NZ_JBFFMS010000089.1:0-2367 GCF_041554015.1 Psychrobacter sp.
CTTATGAGCACCACTGCCGTTCCTGCTTTGGACAAAACTTTTCAGATTTTAGATTTGATTACTGACAGTACTCAGCCCTTAACGGCAGCTCATATTGCCAAAGCGCTCAACCTGCCGCGTAGCTCAACTTATAATATTTTGCAAACCCTCCTGACTAAGCATGTGATCTATAAAGACAGTGATAGCCGCTTTCATTTGGGTTCGTATTTGATGTATTGGGCCGGCAAGTATGAGCAGCAGCAAGGCGTCATTCAGCTATTTAAAGACCTTATTGTCCAGTATCCTACCCTGCTTCAACATACGGTGACTTTATCCAAACTAGACTTGGGTGAAGTGGTATTTTTAGCTTGCCATGAAGCGCCTGCTCCGCTTGGCTTTACTTTCCGCGCTGGTGTACGCGTGCCAGCAGTATTTTCTGCGACCGGTAAAGCGATGCTTTCAACCTTCTCAATGGACAGCATAAAGTCCATCTATGCCAGCGGTTTCCCTACGCCTATTACCCAGTACGGCGTCGATAACTTTAATGACTTGTCTACCGAGCTGGCGGCTATTCAAAACAGTCGTATCTCCCTTGACGATGGACAACTGCGCGAAGGTATGTATTGCCTTGGCACTTATATTCGTAATGCGTCAGGTAATGCCGTAGCAGGTATGGCGGTCAGCTTTTTACAGGCAGAGTATGAGTCCAAGCGAGCTGAGGTCAGTGCGGTACTAATTGAGCTGGCGGAGCAAATTGAGCAGCGTTTGGGCTTTATTGCTCATCAATAAAACCTAAACGCTGCTAGCTATTTAATGTCTTCATTTATTCCAATTTTTCAGTAATTTTAATGCAGACTTTTAATCTTCTGAAATCAGCCCTGATAAAAATGCTTGCAAATTGTCATTGAGCTTTTGCAGGTAATAACCGCCTTCAACCAAGACAATTAACGGTTTGTTTAACGCTTTCAGCTTTTGCGCCAATATGGTAAATCCTTCAGTAGTGACCGCACATCTGGCTTCTGGGTCGTCTTTATACACATCAAAACCCAACACATGAACGATGACATCAGGGTCAAATAGCGTCATCGCCTCGATAGATTTATCAACATAGTTAAAAAACCCAGCTTCATCGGTGCCATGTGGCATCGGGAAGTTGACGTTATAGCCTTCGCCCGCGCCTGAACCCCTTTCAAACTCATGACCAGTGACGGCTGGATAAAAGTTAACCGGATCACCATGAACCGAGGTATAGAGCACATCACTGCGCTCGTAAAATATCTCTTGGATGCCCTGACCGTGGTGCATATCGGTGTCTATAATGGCGATTTTTGCGTATTTTTGCCGCAGATGCTCGGCGATGATGGCGGCGTTATTAAGGTAGCAAAATCCGCCCGCCGCGCTCTTGCGCGCATGGTGACCAGGCGGCCGTGAAAAGCAAAGCTGGATATTATGTTGCCCACGCTCAGCACTTGATGCATCTTCATTTAATAAGGCCTCAGCAGCATTTAGCGCCGTTTGTGCCGACCAATAAATAGATGTCCAAGAATGCTCACTGATGGGCGCACTATCATCGGCCTGATATTTAGCAGCCTTTGCCATAATGCCGATACCAGAATTGTCATACGGCACAAAAACCCCTGTCTGTACCTGTGCGCCCAAATCTTCCTCAACCGCCATCCATTCATCATAGCCATGCTTGAGAAAATCCACGTAACCGAAATCATGAACTGCTAATATTGGCCCCATTCCAACATCGGTGGCAGTGGTTACCTCTAAACCTAGTGCCACTGGCGCCTTTAACAACTCGACCATGCGCTCTGGTATCTCTAACGGCTCATGCATCTTGCCATAAGAAAAATAAGGTAACGGTCTATGCAAACTGAGGTTTTCATGGCTATATATCTTCATGCTTAACATTCCTTTGTTGAACATTTTTTCCAATGGCGCTTTTTTCTGATGATGCTTAACTAAACAATCCCATCGGCTTTCAGCTTTGCTATCATGTCGCTGTCATAGCCCAAATCAGCAAGCGTACTATCGGTATGCTCGCTCAATTGCGGTGGCGGCGTACGATAAGTAACCGGTGAGGCGGATAATTTAATCGGATTCCCAAGGGCACGAACAGGGCTGCCTTGTTTGGCAAAATCAACCACCATCTCACGTGCTAGCGCTTGCGGCATGGCCAATGCCTCAGAGATATTATGAATCGCGCCACAAGGAATACCTGCTTGATCCAACACCTCTAACCAATAGCTGCGAGGTTGCTCGGCAAACTTCTTAGCTAACTCATCACAAAGTAGCTCACGATTGGCAACCCGGGTAGGATTGGTCGCAAAACGGCTGTCGCTATGCCAATCAACGCCCAACACAGTGCAAAGCTTGGCAAAC
>NZ_JBFFMS010000090.1:0-2321 GCF_041554015.1 Psychrobacter sp.
AATTAAAACAATAACCGCCATCCACAATCGATGCGCCTTTACCCATTCAACCATATGCGCGCCCAGCTGCTTTTGGGCGGGATGACGGTTCATATCATAGAGGATACGCTCAGCATTACTACTCGATTCGGGTGGTAGCCAGCCCTGATTTATTCCTAACAACGCTTGCTCTGATTGACTTGTACCAAATAGATTTTGATTAATCTGTCGCACCAAAGCATTTGGCGCTTGCTCGGTCGCCGCCAATGTCCAATTGGGATATATCGGCGTTGAAGATTGACAGTTAGAAGCGGTCGCAACAGGGTGAATAAGACGGTATTGCTTCTCACTAATCTTTCCTTGCCGGGCCATCTCTTCCATCAAGCAAAGCGGCGCTATTGCTGCGTCTACACTGCCATTCGCTAGTGCATTTAACGTGCGCTCAATAGGATAGCCGACGAACTGGGTCTGATAACGGTTGGACGGCACGCCGTTTTGTTGTAATAAATGCGCGACCAATAGATAACCACCAAAAGCCTCGGCATCGACGGCAGCAACTTTACGCTGCTGCAAATCTTGCAGCTGATAAATGCCGCTGTCCGCCTTTACCCAAAGTGCACTGGCCACTTCTTCCATGGCGCTAGGTTCTTTTAACGGACTACCCTGACTGAGCTTATTAAATTCATTGGCTAAGCTAACCGTTGCGGAAAACTGCTTATCAGCGGTTTTACTGAAACCTTTTTCATTAAAGTTTTTACCATTGATATCCGCAGGCGCAGTCAATTTAGTTGGCGCCGTATCGGCTTGCAAGGTCGCAAGCCAGCGCCAATGGGTGGTATTCATTTTAATCAGTTGCACTTGTGGTCCAAGCACCAAGGCAAACTGCTGCGCCTCAATTTCCTGCTGCCAATTCTCTAACGCCAGCGGCACTAAGACTACTGTGTCCTCTTGCAACTGCTCATTAAGCTGATTGAGCCAAGGTTGCCAGCGTTCTTGCGCAACCGTTTCGCCTTGCGGCGCCAGCACGCCTAAATAATACGTCTGGGCGTTTGCCATAGACATAACCAAGCAAGCATTTAATGCCATCAGAGCTATCAACGCTTTCCACACCCTCAAGGTTATGGTTCTAAGCGCAATTTTCGATAAAAAATCAATGGTATTTATAGGCATTATTTGCGACTTAAGACGTCCAAGTTTGTAAAATTTATTAAAACCATATGATTAATGTGGTTTTCCACAATATCAGCATATTACGCCATATTCTATACTACATAGCAAGATTCTATCTTTAATTGGCTGAGCTTAATGATTGCTATCGAATATAAAAATCAGGCATTACCAATAAGCCTTACAACATAGATGGCGACAGTAGGCACAGTAAGTAAAGTAAGTAAAGTAAGTAAAGTAAGTAAAATAAGTACAGCAATATTTTTATAGACTATTTTTATGGAGGGCAGGCTTATGAAAAAGTGGCCATTAATCATTATTATGGCAGCCATTATCGGGATGATTTTGGCGTTTATCATTGGGCAAATACTGCCTAATATGCGCACGAGTAGCAGTGACATCGAGGTCAATATCACCGACCCTGCACTTATTAAACAAGGGGAATACGTCGCGCGTACCGCTGACTGTGTCGCTTGTCATACCACGTTAGATGGCGAGACTTATGCAGGCGGCCTGCCTATGCTCACCCCATTGGGTGCGATTTATTCAACCAACATTACCCCTGATAAAGAAACCGGTATTGGTCAGTATACTTTTACTGACTTTAAAAATGCCGTCAAGCATGGCGTGCGCCGTGATAATAAAGCCCTTTACCCTGCGATGCCATATCCCTCTTATCAGCTCATGCCAGATGAAGATTTGGCCGCGATGTACGCCTTTTTTATGTCTGACGTCAAACCTGTCAAGCAAGCCAACTTGAAAAGCGAGCTACCACCGGTGACAAATTGGCGCTGGCCCTTAGCATACTGGCAAGCACTGTTTGACCCAAAACGTGATTTTGTCGCTGAAAGTGATGATGCCGTGTTGGCTCGTGGACAATACTTAGTCGAAGGTCCTGGTCACTGCGGCTCTTGTCATACTGGGCGCGGTATCGGTTTCCAAGAAGTCGCTTTAAATAATGCTGACTCAGAAGAATATTTGAGCGGTGCGGTTATCGATGGCTGGCGCGCCAAAAGTATTCGCGGTGAACATCGCGGTTTGGGTACGTGGACGGTCGCAGAACTGAATGACTTCTTTAAAACCGGTCGTACTGACACCACGGCTGCCTTTGGCGCCATGGCCGAAGTGGTCGAGCACAGCACGCAATATATGACAGACTATGATATCAACGCCAT
>NZ_JBFFMS010000091.1:0-2109 GCF_041554015.1 Psychrobacter sp.
AGCATCTGGTGTATCGCACCAAAAGGCGAAAGCGATGAGTCACGTGCACGCCGTATCCGTCAATATGAAGATTTCTTTAACGTTACTGGTATGGCAACACCTGATGACTTAGAAGAGTTCCGCTCATGCCAAGAAGGCTATAACGGTATCAAGCTTGAATGGAATGATATGTGCCGAGGCTCTGAGCATTGGATTCAAGGTGCAGATGAAGGCGCGGCTGCTATTGACCTCAAACCTTTAATGAGTGGTGTTAAGACTGAAGATGAAGGACTATATACCGTCCAACATCGCTACTGGCATGAAGAGATGAAAAAAGCTCTAGAGCAAGAAAAGAAATTACATGGCGAAGGGTAACTTAAGAGCCAGTAACTTGCTGATCATGGCAGGACTAACAAACACATAAGGATATCAATCATGAAAAATGCAACGGTTAACATTGAAGACATTCGACAGTTTTTATATCGTGAAGCGCGTTTATTGGATGAGAAAAAATGGGAAGAATGGCTCACTTATTACCATGAAGACTGCCCATTTTGGATGCCAAGTTGGGATGATGATGGTCAGCTCATCAGCGACCCACAACGAGAAATCTCGCTGATTTATTATCCGGATCGTCGTGGTCTTGAAGATCGTATCTTCCGAATCGAAACTGAGCGCTCATCAGCGACCATTCCTGATACGCGTACCACGCACAATTTATCGAATATTGAACTACTCGAAGACAATGACGGTATTGTGACGGTGCGTTTTAACTGGATCAATAAGTCCTTTCGCTATCACGAGACCAATACCTATTGGGGTTACTCTCAGTACAAAATAGACATGACTCAAGACCAACCAAAAATTTTGGATAAATATGTGGTCTTAAAAGACGACTATGTGCATCAAATCATGGACGTCTATCACGTCTAATTATTCACTCATTATTTAGCCACTAGCTTTTCATTAATACGTGTTGAAAAGGGATATTTCTCATGGAATATAATATTGCTCTACAGTTCGAAGACGGTGTCACAGGTTTTATTAAATGTGAAGCCGATGAAACGGTTGCCGAAGCCGCTTATCGTCAAAAATTTAATATCCCTGTAGATTGCCTTGATGGTGCTTGCGGTACTTGCCGTTGCCAATGTGAGTCTGGCAGCTACGACATGCAACCTGATATGTATATCGAAGATGCTCTGACAGAAGCTGAAGCTGCTGAAGGGTATGTACTCACCTGTCAGATGATTCCAGAAAGCGATTGCGTGATCAAGGTGCCAAGCTCTTCTGAAGCCTGCAAAGTTGGTAAATCTACTTTTAAAGGTAAATTACAACAACTTAATGTTTTGTCTGAGTCTACTATTCACTTTGGCATTGATGTTGACAACTCAGACGCTTTGGTATTTCTTCCGGGTCAATACGTCAATGTCCGTATTCCTGATTCTAACGAGACACGCTCGTATTCGTTTAGTTCAATGCCTAGTGCCAAGCAGGCAGAATTTGTCGTTCGTAATATTCCTAACGGCAAAATGAGTACCTTTTTATCTAATACTGCGACTATAGGTCAAGAGATCGAATTTGAAGGACCATTTGGCAGTTTTTATTTGCGTCCCCTTGTACGTCCCACCTTGTTTTTAGCAGGCGGTACCGGTATCGCGCCTTTTTTATCGATGCTAAAAAGTTTAGATGTGTCTGGTGCCCATCATCCTGTCAGGATGGTCTACGGCGTCACCAACGACTTTGATCTTATAGAAGTTGAGAAACTAGAAGAAGTCAAACAAAACCACCCTTGGTTTGACTACCGCACCTGTGTCGCCACTGAAGACAGCCAGCATGAGCGTAAAGGCTATGTTACCGGTCATGTTGATAATGAGTGGCTGAACGATGGTGACGTCGATGTCTACTTGTGTGGTCCGTTAGGGATGGTGGATGCGGTGAGTAACTGGTTAGACAGCAGCAATCTAAAACCGAGTAATTTTTACTATGAAAAATTCACGCCCAGTGAACAATAACGTAGCCTAGCCGTATTACTCTACTAGCAAAGCATGAGCAAGATTTTTAGGAGACTGTCATGAGTAAAAGATTTGATAATAAAGTATGTATCGTTACTGGTGCCGCCCAAGGCATCGG
>NZ_JBFFMS010000092.1:0-2053 GCF_041554015.1 Psychrobacter sp.
GTGGTACTGGCTCATATTAGAAATAACAGGTTTTGTGGTATCGGGATTAAGCCGCCTGATTATATGGCTTGTTTCGCGTGTAGTATCTGTCACGACACGATAGATGGACGAGTAAAGAGTGATAGCACGTACAAAGACATACTAAGAGCGCACATGGAAACATTGCAGATTTGGATAGATAGCGGATTAATTGAGGTGAAGAAATGAGCGAACTAAATATTGATAACGATGAGCTAGGAATAAAAGAGCATTTGGTAATGTGGGGTAGATGGTGCAAAGGTTCGTCTAGTAATGCGCAGTTAGGGCATCAATCAATATGGTCAACAATACTACCAAGTGGCGGCGGCGGTATCAGTATCGGTGATGATGACACTATGCTACAGATTGAGAAGGCAGTTGCTTACTTGAAGGCATACGACAATCAAAACTATAGGCTTATCAAGCTCAAGTACCTATACGGGTATAGCTACCAGCGTTTGGCTCAACACCTAACCAAAAAGATGAAGGATTATCAAAAGGGCGGTATTAAAGATGGAATGAAAATGTGCGATAAGCACTGTAAGAAATTGGTAGATAACGCTGAGAGCCGAGTTGAGCATTTATTAAAATGCTATGAAAATCAATCTACTGTTGACACTGACCGAGCTATGATATAGTATTGATATACGCTGAACAGAATAGTGTAAAGCGATGTAATAATACAGCCGTAACGCCTATCAAAGAAGCGCAACCTTTACGGCTATTCTGAACGTGAAACGTGGTGACTTACTTTGTATTCGGTTCGATGCCGTTAACTGTGGTGATACAAGTAGAGTGCGGTTCGAGTCCGTAAGCGTTCAAACCTATACCAAGTCCTATCATTAATTTGATAGGGCTTTTTTGTACCTAGTCAATTTAGTCACCGACTAGCACATGCCACAGCGATACACTTGCAGATGACGACTGCTAAACATGATGAGCTATCAAAGCGTATTAGATTTGCATGTGATGACAATGCGAGTTGATAGCTAACCTTTTTGCCCGTTACGGATATTCCCGCAACGGGCTTTTTTATGTCTAAAATTTAGCAGGGATGCTATGAGCAACTACGCACAATCACATGAGTGGGTTTATAACGAATACCACAAGACAGATAACGTCGTCACTAAGCGGTCTTACTTAGACATACTTAAACGTCGTGCCAACAATGGCAGTAAGAAAGCGGCTGAGTACGTTAGCTTGATAGAGCAATCATTGCGTAAGGCGTGAGGTGAGATATGATTGATTATTCAAAGATGAGTAGTGCAGAGATTGCCGATCACATAGAAGCCGATGCTCATAACTGGGAGTGGTCGGTTGATGAATACGGTAAAGACGTAGAGCCTAAGTATGGCGCAGACGAGCGATATGTTAGACGAGCAAGCCAAGAAGACGAAGATATGCTTGCTGAGTTACTAGGTAATAAATAACCCCTTTCGCCCACATTGATCTGATGGGCATTTTTTATATTAACGCTGGAGGGCGTATGACAGACGAAACGCCTAACAGCGTAGTGAGTGAAGAAGATTTACCACTTGAGCCAAGGCAGCAGGTATTTGTTGATGAGTACATCATTGATTTTAATGCTACTAGGGCAGCAAAGGCAGCAGGTTACAGTGAAACTAGCGCAGCTTCTATTGGTAGCGAAAACCTAACAAAACCTAATATCGATAAGGCAGTTAATAAAGCCATTGCAGATAGACGCAGACGGCTTAGGATTGACGCTGACACGGTTTTATGGAAGTGGTGGCAGATTGCCAATGCAGACTATAACGAGCTGTCTAGCGTGCGTCGTGTTGCTTGTGGTTATTGTCATGGCGGCGTAAGTATGGATGAGGGCGGCGAGCCAGTCATTGATCCAAGCAAAGAGCCTGATATTGATTGTCAGTTTTGCAGGGGTGAGGGTTCGCCATTCGTTTATATTGCCGACACTAGCAAACTATCACCAGAAGCTAAAATGCTTTACCAAGGCGCCAAAGAAACTAAGTTCGGTATCGAGGTTATGACAGCCGATAGAATGAAAGCGCTTGATAAC
>NZ_JBFFMS010000093.1:0-1985 GCF_041554015.1 Psychrobacter sp.
ACGAGCGAGTGCCCAGAACTTGCGACCTCCTTTTAACACCCCTGCGGTCTCTAATTCAAAGTCAGCTTGTTCAGTCAGATCACGATAAAACTCTAAAATCTCACTTGGTTGTACTTCTTGGTAGCGCTGACTCACCACTGATAACGGCTCAAGCGTGTCTGAGCGATACAGTACCTTATTGTTGTCATAAGGCATGATCAGGTTTTGCCCTTTATCGTTGGTTGCCATGTAGCTGACATCTGAGGATTCGATACGCCAATCCATCCCAGCCTCGCGTGCCCAGACCTCAATCGGCTGTTTGGGGGATAGCTCGTTGCCAAGACCATGCCAAGGGGTTTCGCCAACGTATGCCATGCTTTCAATTAAATGTGCCATGTTGATACTCCTTTTAAGATTGATTATTTAAACGCTTTGATAATTGATTGAGTAAATAAATGAGGACGTCAGATACTAAAGGTATGCTGACAGGTACTGCATAGATAGCGCGGCATGATAGTCGCTCTTAGTAATGGCGGCTGCATCAGCCGTTGCTGTGCCAGATTAATTACGGTGGCAATAGCGCCACCTGCAACCATCCCGATCATCGGATTAATCTTGTAATACTTACAGACGCTCACCCCAAGACTGACTAAGAGCTTGGGTGAGCACAGATGCTCTGACATGCTTTGCATACTGGTATCCGTATTCTCTAAAACGTGTGCTGAATGACAATGGGGACAGATAGGTTTCATAGAATCTCCTTGATAATGGCGCATAAAAAAGGCCTGCTAAAAGCAGACCTTAATTAGGCGTTGAGGGATAGACGGATAAGATCGCGATGGCTCCTTATCTCATCTCGTGGGGATACTGTATATCTGAAATTATTTTGATATTAAGGGATATCTATGCTGTGGCTTTATTAAACACCCCTCTTACCGAGCTAGTGAGTCATGCTTTGCCCAAAGGTATTCATATTCGGTAAAGACACTTTAAGACGTTGATAGCTACCATCAGGCTTATCAGGACGGGTTAAATACAAAGCAGCATTAACCGCATTCTCGACTTCTTGTAAGTTATTACGATGAATCATTCCAATACCAAGTATGCCGCGGCGTGCAAGACCTTCTTTATGCTTTTTAGTATTTAAGATAAAGCAATAGCCAACGCCTTCAGTAATATCTCGCCATTTTTGTCCCACTTGATCAGCCAAATAGTTGTCCTTGTAATGTTTTGCGCCATCAAAGATCAGCAGCAGATGACAATGAAAGCCACCATTTTTTCCACCATGTTCTAATGACCAAGCATAGCTAAGTAAATGCGTAAAACAAGTATCGCCATTATGAATGGCGTCTCTTAATTTTTTCATATGAAAGTCAAAATCACGAATGGTAATGTGATGACTGATCTCTTGTATGTATTTTAAATCCACTCGAACAAACAACAATCTTGAATGGTCTGATATGAGGGTTCTGATATTAAGCTCTAAGTTTTTGCCATTTTGATTACTCTGATAACGCCACGCACTGTAGTCTTTTTTAATCGCCTTCTCATAACCTGACAGTAACTGAATAAACTGCACCGTCTTTTCATCGTTCCAAAATACGTTATAAGCGTAAGCGTCACCAATAATCATATTGGTGCTTTCTATAAATGCCTGGATAGGTTTTGAGTATCTGAATTCAGAATCAAGGCTAATCATGAACGAGTAATAGAACTCGTTCAATTGACTTTTGATTTGTTGGAAATTGATGGTACCAAATAATACATCTCTAACCAGTCTGTCGACGTTAGAGATAAGCTGTGAGTGATTAACAGGTGAGTAGATCATGGCTTGCTTTCCTATGAATATAAAGTTGAATGGGTGCTACATATATTCATAGGGTTGTGTATTTTTTTATTCCTAAGTGCGGATAGCATCCGCCTTAGTTCAGTAGTACTTAATATAACTTATATTATACTACCGCTATTTTGATGACACCCAAAGGCAATCTTTTTGTAAGCCAGCC
>NZ_JBFFMS010000094.1:0-1324 GCF_041554015.1 Psychrobacter sp.
GCTCATTTGACACTCTTTAACATCAATGTGATGTACTCAAGACCGCTGTGGTCGTCAGGTAAGGGATCGCCATCGATGGCATACATTTTCCCGCGATGTTCTATGCGCATCTTGCTAGTGATGTCAGTGCGATAGCGCAACACGCAACGAGCACGTGTTTCGCTATCAGCGGCTTGAGCGTTGATAACATCTTTGACCGATAGCGGTGTGAAGTTCGCTGATAGTGTGTGAGTGGGCGTCCATGTTGTGTTACCACTACCGCCCATTGGTGACGCTGTGCTAACAGATTCATGCACAGTAATGCGATTGCGTAAGGAGCTGGCTTTCATAATCGTCCTTATGTCACGGTAGGTTTACGGTATGGATAGAGCATCGACACGACCGGCTGTGGTAAGTAGTTTCCATTGGTCGGTGTGTCTTTGTCTGGGCTGCGATTCTCGTCAAAATAACCGACCATCATCAGCGTAGCGACCTTGATATCATCAGTGCCGGTTGCTGGTATCTCTTCGGTTATATAACGCTTTATTGCTGACTCAGCAGCTTTGATATACATCGTTAGATTTAAGTCGTTAGAGTCATCGTCATAGCGTAGATGATGTTTGACTTGTTCAAGCGTTACCCAATCCATCATCATCTCCTTTTGGTTGGTCATCAGTTGGAGTAGGCGCGGGAGCCTTGGCAAATGGGTCAGGGCTACTGTCACGCTTAGCAATGGCAGCAAGGCTAAAGTTTTGCTGCTGTATCATTGGACTTTCACCACCAGGTACAGGCCGCAAGCCAACCTTAGCGCGTGCCTCATTAGGCGACATGATTGCGCCTTTGACGCCTTTGTCTAAATAGTCCATCTGACTACTAGCATCCATTCGTAATAGAGCATCAAGACAAAATTCAACTTCGACACCGTCTTCTAATTGCAAATGCTGATTGAGTAGGTTTTCAATGCTCTCAATATAGTGCTGCAAGCAGTCGCTATAATAGATATCGTTATGATCACTTACTTTGCCCGCCGGTATTGGCGCAAGCCCTACCTTAAAAGCAGGTACACTAAACGCTGTACAGATGATTTCACCAGACATTTTCAGTTGCTCAACGAGCTGGGCATCATGTGCAGCGACGGACATAGGGACGTAAGTCATACCGTCGCTCAGTACAGCTGTGCCACCTCTACCGCCCTTGGAATAATTTTTTTCCCAATTCTCTTTGAGCTCTTTACTATTGCTTTCACTTATAGAGCCAGGTGCGGTTAATATTCCAGATGGCCGCGATTCATTGGCAAAGAATGATTGAGCGTTGCGCTGGATGCTAATGCCTTGACTGGCTGATA
>NZ_JBFFMS010000095.1:0-1022 GCF_041554015.1 Psychrobacter sp.
GGCTTTCCAAGCTCTTTTTCTTCTTATAGCGTCGCGCCTTTTACCTTACTTGGGATAGCCTTGTCGTTGTTTTTGGGCTTTCGTAATAATGCCAGCTATCAAAGGTGGTGGGAAGCAAGGGGGCTATGGGGGCAGTTGGTTTATGATGCGCGCAGCCTGTGCCGTCAAGCGCTCTCTTATATTGATGAAGGCAATCCGGTAGGGCAAGACACCCAGCGTCGCCTAATTCATCTGAGTATTGCTTTTACTCATGCGGTGCGTCATCGACTGCGAGAGTCATCGCCTTGGGAGGATATCGAGCGTTTTGTTGAACCGCTACATCATAGCAAGATGCGGCAGGCAAAAAATCTGCCTGATTATCTGATGCGCTTGATGGGTAAAGAGCTTGGATACTGTCGGCAGCAGCACCTGCTATCAGAGCAGATGGTGCAAAATATGGATGAGCGCCTAAACTCTATGACGGTGGTGCTGGCGGCGTGTGAGCGTATTCATAATACGCCGCTGCCATTTGCTTATACTCTGCTTGTACATCGTACGACTTATCTTTATTGCTTTATGCTGCCATTTGGTTTGGTATCTTCTTTGGGCTGGGCAACACCCTTCATCTGCGGCGTGATTGCCTATACTTTTTTTGGACTGGATGCGCTAAGTGAAGAGTTAGAATCACCATTTGGCTTGGCGGACAATCAGCTGCCATTAACCGCTTTATCGCGCACGATTGAAGTCAACTTGTTAGAGGCATTAGGTGAAACTGATTTGCCAGCTGATATCAGCCCTATCAAAGGCTACTTACCATAATTAGTGACTAAAATAATGACTAAAACAGCTACTAAAACAGTAACTAAGCCAAAAAAAGACCGCTAATAGTAGCGGTCTTTTTTACTAGGGTGTGTCCTCAATTCATCTTGCAATGAATGATAGTGCAGGCCAAGTAAAGCATTGACTTAAAGTTACGAGCCAACTTCTCATAGCGAGTGGCTATGCTGCGGAAATGCTTCAGTCTCGCGAACATATTCTCTACA